>JAVBJZ010000091.1:0-28367 GCA_031546725.1 Azospirillum sp. | reverse complement strand
ACTTAATTCCTTTATGATTTAGAATATTCGTCATCCCGGCGGACGGGGGTACCCAGTATTTCCAAGTATTTTCCCCACTTTAAAGCCTGGGTCCCCGCTTCCGCGGGGATGACAATTATCTTAATGAAGGAACATTACCCTTTACCCGGTTGCCCTGGGCGGAGCAGGGCCGGGAGGGAGCTTCAGATCTGGAACATCTCCAGCACTTCCCCGGTGGGTGAGAACACACCGCACACCAGCGGGCCGCTGGCGTCACCGTTTTGATCGCCACCGGCGTCAAGCGTGGTGGTGAAGTCGGTGACCTGCACGCCCTGGCGCATCGGGTCGTAGCCGCGCACCACCCGCTGGAAGCCGCTGAAAGGCTGGGTAAGGCTGGCGAAGCTGTTCCCCAACCACCAGAAACGGTCGCCCTGGTGATCAAGGGAGCGGGATGGATCGATCCCGGCGTTGACAAACAGCACGCCGCCGGGCAGCGGTCCGTCCGGCGTGCTGGTGTAGGCGGCGCGGCGCACCGTGTTGTAGAGCGTCGCGTGGCCCGGCTTCGCCTGCATGTTCGCTCGCAGCACGGCGGTCCAGCGGGCAAGCGCCACGGCTCCCCCCCGTGCGGCGGCCATGCCGTCTTCCAGGGAGCCGCCGTAGGTCGCCAAGGTTGAGGATGCCCCCTGTTTCGCCATCCAGCTCAGCACGTCACCTGGATTAGGGGCGAGTTGCAGCTGGAGAAGTTTCTGCCACATCTCCTCCTGGCTGCCGCGCAGATAGACGATGTCGCTGGGAAACATACCGGGGAGCGACAGCAAGGCCCGACGGAAGGAGAGGATCTCATCCACCGTCTCGGCCACCGTCTCGACCGCCTGGGGCTCCCCGCCAATCATATTGCCGAGATAAACCAGCCGGTCACCCGGTCTGAAGCGGGAGCCGACAGCGTCATGGATCGCACGCAAACGGACAAGCTGAGCGTGTATCGAGGCGATCGCCCAAACACGATGCGGCTGTCCGAGAGCAGCAAATTTTTGCCTTTCGGCCATGGGATTGGATACAGTTCCGGCTTGGTTCGGGTAAATCCCTCAGACGCTGCGTGTAAGCAAGGCTTATGTCACAACGAAAGAAGAGGACCTCGCGCGCTGGCATAAGCCAGCGCTGATGGCCAGCGGGTCTGGGCCAAGACCCACCGAGGGACGGCGGACGCCGCCCTCTTGTATCGTATCGACGGGGTCAGGCGGCCTTTTTCAGGGCCTGTTCCAGACGTTCGGTCGCTTTCAGTTCGTCGATCTTTTCGACGGCGGCCAGTTCGCGGGCCAGACGCTCCAGCGCGGCCTGATAGATCTGGCGTTCACTATAGGATTGGTCGGATTGGTCCGTTCCCCGGTACAGATCGCGCACCACTTCGGCGATCGATACGGGGTCGCCTGAATTGATCTTGGCTTCGTATTCCTGCGCCCGCCGACTCCACATCGTGCGGCGAATGCGTGAACGCCCCTGTAGAGTCTCAAGAGCAACTTTGATCCGGTCCTTGGTTGACAACCGGCGCAGACCCGAGTTCTTGACCTTGGTGACCGGGACCTTAAGCGTCATACGCTCTTTTTCAAAGGTAATCGCATAAAGCTGGATTTCCTGCCCCGCGATAACGTGGGTTTCGATACCCTCTACGCGACCGACGCCATGGGCCGGGTAAACCACGAAGTCACCGGTTCCGAACTCAAGCTTGTTCGTCATCTTGGTTGGCTCTCACTCTCGCGGCCTTGCCATTTTGCCATCCCGGTGGAGCGGGATGAAAAAAAACTCATGCGTCCGCCATTCCGTTACGGAAATGGTGCACCCGCAACGATGATGGGGTCGATGAGCCTTTTGTCCGAGCGGATCACCGGCAATGGCGCAGGGGCCGGCTTCCAGCAAGGAGTATACCTCTATTGCGCGTAAGTTACAAAGGTTACCCGCACGCCATAGTCCAGATTTTTTTTCACTATATCTTGAGGGGAGGGGGTGGCCTCCTCACAAGACTATAACAGCGCTCGACCCGGCTTCGCCCAACCCAACCGGCGCACTGGCGCGCCGGTTGGGTTGAGCGAAGGACAAAGTGTCGGCATAAAGAAATCAGTTACCGGAACCGGGATTCGGGTCGAAGAATTTCTTGAATTTGCCGCCTACGTCTTTATTGGCGTCAGCGTCGGGCGGAGCGTCCTTTTTGCGCGTAAGGTTTGGCCATGCGCTCGCGTATTTACGATTCATCTCCATCCACTGGTCGGCCTTGTTGTCTGTGTCTGGAATGATCGCTTCCGCCGGGCATTCCGGCTCGCAGACGCCGCAGTCGATACACTCATCCGGGTGGATGACGAGCATATTCGCGCCTTCATAGAAGCAGTCTACGGGACAGACCTCGACGCAGTCCGTATATTTGCATTTGATGCAGGCTTCGGTGACGACGTAGGGCATGGTTTATTCTCCGCTATTCCCGCCTGTTTGATCGCTGTCCGCGCGGCAGGCCCCCGAGTCGCAAAACAGCGCGCCAATCCGACTTTCTGCCTAGCACGCCGATTCAACACCTGCAACCCCGTGTCGGCACGATCCTTTCCCTCTCGCATTGCTCCCTTGGCGGAAGATCCGTAGGCTGCAGGATAATGACCACCAGCGCGCTTGGAAGGAAACGGCATGATCCGAATATTGATTGGTGGTGTGTTGACCCTGGCGGTGGCCATGGGGGTGGGGCGCTTCGCCTACGCGCCGATCCTGCCAGCCATGCAGGCGGCGACCGGGCTTGGGGGGGATGGAGCGGGGCTTTTGGCGTCGCTGAACTACCTCGGTTATTTTTTGGGTGCGGTTGCCGGCAGCTGGGCGCCGCGCGGCGCGGCGCGGACCTGGATTTTTCGGGCGGCCTTGATCCTCAGTCTGGGGACAACCATCGGCATGGGGTTGACCACCAGTTTCCTGCTGTGGTCGGTGTTGCGTTTCCTTGCCGGTCTAGCCAGCGCCGGGCTGTTCATCCTGGGTATCGCCATGGTGCTGGATGCGTTGGCGCGCGCCGGGCGGGACGCCTGGGCGGGCTGGATGTACATGGGGATCGGCGGCGGGATCGCCGGCTCCGGCCTGTTCGTGATGCTGTTTGGCGGTCGGTTGGGGTGGGACGGTGACTGGCTGGCGCTGGGGGCCCTTTGCGTGCTGTTGTCGGTTCCCATTTGGCTTTGGGTAAGCGACCACAGCCCGCCTCGGACCAGCGCCTCCCGTCCGGTTCTCCACCCAACCAGCACAGCCGGTAGGAGCTTATCGGCGCCGTTGCTGCTGCTCACCGTTGCGTATTTTCTCGAGGGGGGCGGCTACATCATTACCGGCACCTTCCTGGTCGCTCTGCTCAAGCGCATGCCGGAGACCATGGCCATCGGCGAGGCTGCGTGGATGGTCGCCGGTTTGGCGGCGATTCCTTCGGGGGTGCTGTGGGCGGCGCTCGGTCGCCGGTTTGGCGTGTGGCGCAGCCTGATCCTTGCCCATCTGGTGCAGGCCGTCGGCATCGTGCTGCCGTTGATGGGCCTGGGCGTGCTCGGGGGCTTCCTCTCGGCGGCGTTGTTCGGCGGTACTTTCGTGGGGATCGTTACGCTGGCCTTCACGCTTGGCCGGCAGATGTCCGGCGGCGCCTCGGCGAAGGTGGTGGGGGCGCTGACCGCCGTCTATGGGCTTGGGCAGATCCTCGGGCCGCTGCCCGCCGGCGTCGCTGTCGAACACACCGGCAGCTTCGCGCCAGCGCTGATCGGCGCGTCGGGCGCGGTGGCGCTGGGGGCGGTGTGTCTGATCGCCGCCGCCGCGTTGGTCCGGCGTTCTACGCCGCAGGAGATCGGCTCCAGTCAATCAGCATAGGGGGCCGGCATAGAGGCAATCGGATGGAGGCGAGTATTCCTATTAAAAGATCCAAACCTTTTCGTATTTTAATATACCTGTCATCCCCGCGGAAGCGGGGACCCAGTATTTTCAAGAATTTCCTGTGCTGCAAAGCCTGGGTCCCCGCTTCCGCGGGGATGACGATACTCCTAATAAGGAATATTACCCCTTTCACCCGATTGCCCATAGGGCCGGCATAGGGGCTAACATGCAAGCATAAAGATATCTTTATGCTTGCATGTTAGCTGCCCCGCTGCTACATCGGCGGTCATGATGGGCTGGTTGTCCGGCATGTGTCCGCGCCTCCCAGCTCCCTTTTTTGACGATACGCGAGGAGACGTCGATGGCTGCCAGCTTTACGGATTACAAGGTCAAGGACATCAGCCTGGCCGAATGGGGCCGCAAGGAAATCACCATCGCCGAGACCGAGATGCCCGGTCTGATGGCGCTGCGCAGCGAGTACGGCAAATCCCAGCCGTTGAAGGGCGCGCGTATCGTCGGTTGTCTGCACATGACCATCCAGACCGCCGTCCTGATCGAGACGCTGGTGGCGTTGGGCGCCTCGGTGCGCTGGTCGTCGTGCAACATTTTCTCGACCCAGGACCACGCCGCCGCCGCCGTCGCCGCCGCCGGCGTTCCGGTCTTCGCCTGGAAGGGCGAGACGGAAGAAGAATTCTGGTGGTGCATCGAGCAGACGCTGCGCAGCGCGGACGGCTGGACGCCGAACATGATTCTGGACGATGGCGGCGACGTCACGCAGATCATGCACGACAAGTACCCGGCGATGCTGAAGGACGTGCGCGGCCTGTCGGAGGAAACGACGACCGGCGTGCATCGCCTGTATGAAATGATGAAGGCCGAAAAGCTGCTGGTGCCGGCCATCAACGTCAACGACAGCGTCACCAAGTCGAAGTTCGACAATCTGTACGGCTGCCGCGAGAGCCTGGTGGACGGCATCAAGCGCGCCACCGACGTCATGGTCGCCGGCAAGGTCGCCGTGGTGTGCGGCTATGGCGATGTGGGCAAGGGCTCGGCCGCCTCGCTGCGCTCGCAGGGCGCGCGCGTGATGGTCACCGAAATCGACCCGATCAACGCGCTCCAGGCCGCCATGGAAGGCTATCAGGTCATCACCATGGACGAAGCGGCGTCGCTGGGCGACATCTTCGTCACCGCGACCGGCAATGTGGACGTCATCACGCTTGAGCACATGCGTGCGATGAAAGACCGCGCCATCGTCTGCAACATCGGCCACTTCGACAGCGAGATCCAGATCGACTCGCTGAAGAACCTGACGTGGGAAGAAGTGAAGCCGCAGGTGGATGAGGTCGTCTTCCCGGATGGCAAGCGTCTGATCGTGCTGGCCAAGGGCCGCCTGGTGAACCTGGGCTGCGCCACCGGCCACCCGAGCTTTGTGATGAGCGCCTCCTTCACCAACCAGGTGCTGGCGCAAATCGAGCTGTGGACCAATTCCTCGGCCTATGAGCGCAAGGTCTATGTGCTGCCGAAGCAACTCGATGAGAAGGTCGCCCGTCTGCATCTTGAGAAGATCGGCGTCAAGCTCACCCGGCTGACCGACAAGCAGGCTTCCTACATCAGCGTCAGCGCTGACGGCCCGTACAAGCCCGACCACTACCGCTATTAAGCCGTTTTAATGGTGGAAGCCGGCGTTTCCCTTGGGAAGCGCCGGTTTTTTTTATTCTTCCTCTATGCGGTCCGGGTCCTCGGCGTCCACGACCCGTCGGGCGATGTCGTAGGCGAAACCCGCTCGCCCCAGCGCCGCGAGATCCTTGTCACGGTGCGCCGCCCGCGCCTCCGGCAGGCGGTAGACCCCAAGCCGCCGGCGTCGGGCAAGCGCCAGGGCGGCGGTGAGGTCGATGTCGCCTTCCGCATCCTCTTCGACTTGTTCCAGGGCCTTATCCACCGTGTCGCGCGCGAGGCCCTTGGCGGACAGCTTTTCGCGGATGGCGCGGGATGAGGTTCCACGGCGGTGCAGGCTTCCCGCCTTCATCTGCGCGTAGGCGGCGTCATTCAGCAGGCCGCTGGAGCAATAGCGCTCGATCAACGCCTCTACCCAGCGGGCTCCCTCCTCACGGTTGGTGTCGTGGGCCTGCGCCGAAAGCTCAACCTTGCGCAGCAGAACGCGGCGCAGATTCGCGGCGGAGCTGGCGAAGCGTTCCAGGTAATACAGCGCCGCGTTTTCCAGATACTGCGGCGTTACGCGCTTGGGTGCGTTTTTCTTCTCCCGTGCTTGCGCCTTCATGGCTGATCCTTTCCGTGTGGCGATGGCTGTGGATTCCAGTTCAGGCGGGACTGAAATCCACTGTAGTGTGATCCCATGACTCATCCACTTCCTCCCATGCCGCGCAGCATCGGTTCCGTCAACTGGATCGGGCTGTGGACCTTGTTCGCTCGCGAAGTGCGGCGCTACCTCAAAGTGCACCAGCAAACCATCTGGGCCCCCGTGGTCACCACTTTGCTGTTCTACGCGGTGTTCGCCCTGGCGCTGGGCGGCGCGGTGCGCATGGTCGGCACGGTCCCTTATATGGAATTCCTGGTTCCCGGACTGGTCATGATGGCGATGACGCAGAACGCCTTCGCCAACACCTCCTCCTCGATCGTGATTTCCAAGGTGCAGGGGAACATCGTCGATATCCTGATGCCGCCGATGGCCCCCCTGGAACTGGCGCTGGGTTTCGTCGGCGGCGGCGTGACGCGCGGGCTTCTGGTCGGGTTGGTGACGGCGGTGACCATCCGGCTGTTCGTCCCCTTCTCGGTCGCGCATTGGGGGTTCGTCGTTTACCACGCGGTCATGGCGTCGATGCTTTTGTCCCTGCTGGGGCTGGTGGGCGGCATCTGGTCGGAGAAATTCGATCACATCGCCGCCGTGACCAATTTCGTGGTGACGCCGCTGGCCTTTCTTTCCGGCACCTTTTATTCGGTCGAGACCCTGCCGGCGGCGTTCTGGTGGATCGCCCATTTCGATCCATTCTTTTATATGATCGACGGCTTCCGCTACGGTTTCATCGATCGATCCGACAGCACGCTGGGGCTCGGGCTGACGGTGATGGCCCTCGCCAACGCTTTCTTGTGGTGGCTGGCGTGGCGGATGTTGAGCACCGGGTACAAGCTGAAAGCGTGAGCCCTTTCGTTGACAGAACACCGTGATCCCAGGATAGTGGCCGCCTTCCGACGGGCAGAGGGCCCGCCGGACCCTTTCCTTTTGGGGGAAAATCCAGTGATTCCCGTCGTCATGCCCACATACGCTAAGCCCGACATCGCGTTCGAGCGGGGTGCAGGTTCGTATCTCTTCGATACGAACGGGCGACGATTCCTGGATTTCTCCGCCGGCGTGGCCGTCGTGGCGTTGGGCCACGCGCACCCGCATCTGGTCGCGGCGCTGACCGGGCAGGCGCAAAAGCTGTGGCATGTCTCCAATCTTTTCAAGGCGGCGGGCGCCGCCGGTCAGGATGGGCTGGCCAAGCGGCTGGTGGATTCCACCTTCGCGGACACCCTGTTCTTCACCAACTCGGGCGTCGAGGCGTGGGAATGCGCGGTTAAGGTCGCCCGCAAATACCAGTACGAGACCGGCCATCCCGAGCGCTGGCGCATCATCACCTTCCAGCAGGCCTTTCACGGCCGCAGCACCTCGGCCATCGCCGCCGCCAAGCAGGAGAAGATGGTGAAGGGCTTTGGCCCGATGGTCGACGGCTATGACCAGGTGGAGTTCGGCGATTTGGACGCGGTGCGCGCCGCCATCACACCGCAGACAGCCGCCATCTGCGTCGAGCCGATCCAGGGCGAAGGCGGGGTGCGCGCCGCCTCCGAGGATTTCTTGCGCGGCCTGCGCCGGCTCTGCGACGAGCGCGGCCTGCTGCTGATCCTCGATGAGATCCAGACGGGCATGGGCCGCACCGGCAAATTGTTCGCGCATGAATGGGCAGGCGTCACGCCGGATGTGATGGCGATCGCCAAGGGCATCGGCAGCGGTTTTCCACTAGGGGCCTGCCTCGCCACGGCGAAGGCCGCCGTCGGCATGACCGGCGGGACGCATGGCAGCACCTACGGCGGCAACGCGCTGGCGATGGCGGTCGGCAACGCCGTGCTCGATGTCATGCTGGCGCCGGGCTTCATCGAAGACGTCCAGAAAATCGGCGCGCTGCTGCGCGACCGGTTGGAGGCGCTGGTGCGCCAGCACCCGCAAATCTTCAGCGAAGTGCGGGGCAAGGGGTTGTTGCTGGGTCTGAAATGCGTGCCGGCCAACACCGGCGTCATCGACCGCCTGCGCGCCAACGGCCTGCTGAGCGTCGCTGCGGGCGACAACGTGGTTCGCTTGCTGCCGCCGCTCATCATCCGTGAAGCCGAGGTCGAGGAAGCCCTCGGCATTCTCGACCGCACCGCCCAGGAGTTGGCCCAGGAGTTGGCGTCATGACGTCGCCGTTGAAGAGCAAGCCTAAGCATTTTCTCGATCTCCATCACTTCGACGCCGCCACGTTGCGCGGCATCCTCGACCGCGCCGCTGCGATGAAGCGCGACCGTGATGCTTACCGCGGCCTGCTGCGCAACCGCACGCTGGCGATGATTTTCGAGAAACCCTCGACCCGCACCCGGGTGTCATTCGAAGTCGGCATGCGGCAACTCGGCGGCGACGCCGTGGCGTTGAAGCCCGACGAATTGCAGCTTGGCCGGGGCGAGACCATCGCCGACACCGCGCGCGTGCTGTCGCGCTATGTCGACGCCATCATGGTGCGCACCGGGGCGGAGGCGCGGCTGCTGGAACTCGCCGAACACGCGACTGTTCCGGTAATCAACGGCCTTACCAATGAATCGCATCCCTGCCAGATCATGGCTGACATCCAGACCTTTGAAGAGCATTGCGGGCCGATCGCCGGTCGGGTCGTCAGCTGGTGTGGCGACGCCAACAATGTGACGGCGAGTTGGGTGCACGCCGCCGTGCGCTTTGGCTTCGAGCTGCGCATCGCCTGCCCGGAAGACCTCTTCTTGCCGCCGGCCCTGTTGGAATGGGCGAAGAACGAGGGCGCGGGGTCCGTCGTGCGGGTCAAGACGCCGGAGGACGCCGTGCGCGGCGTTGACTGCGTGGTCACCGACGCCTGGGTCTCGATGAACCACAGCGCCGCGGAGAAAGAGCACCGCTACGGCGTCCTCGGCCCGTATCAGGTGAACGAGCGCTTGATGAGCCTGGCCAAACCCAGCGCCATCTTCCTGCATTGCCTGCCGGCGCACCGCAACGATGAGGTGACGGACGCCGTCATCGATGGTCGGCAGTCGGCGGTGTGGGACGAGGCGGAGAACCGCCTGCACGCCCAAAAGGCCATTCTGGCGTGGTGCCTGGGCGCATGACTGGAACAACACCCACCGTCCCGGTCGAGACGAATCCGGTGATCGACGATCTGATCCAGCCATTCCAGATCGAGGCGTCGCATCTGCGTGGCCGCATGGTGCGTCTGGGCCCGGTGCTCGACGAGATCATGCAGCGCCACGCCTACCCGGAGGCCGTCGCCAGCGCTCTTGGCGAAATGCTGGCGCTTGCCGTGCTGCTGTCCAGCATGCTGAAGTACGAGGGCGTTTTTACCCTGCAAACCAAGGGCGATGGAGCGATTAGCCTGATGGTGGCTGATGTCACCTCGGCGGGGGAGGTGCGGGCCTACGCTCAGTTCAATGAAGAGGCCCTGCGCAAGGCTGAAAAAGATATCGCCATCGCCCCGGCCCCGGCGCTGTTGGGCAAAGGGTACATCGCCTTCACGGTTGATCAGGGCGAACACACCGAGCGCTACCAGGGCATTGTTGCGCTGTACGGCAAGACGCTGGCCGATTGCGTGCAGCATTATTTCCGCCAATCCGAGCAGATCGACACCGGGTTGACCGTCCAGGTTGACCGCTCGGTCGACTCCTCAGGGCAAGGGCGTTGGCGGGCTGGCGGCATTATGGTGCAGCAGTTGCCCGAACAACAGCCCGTGACGGATGATGGGCCGCTGTCCAGCGACGCTGAAGACGGTTGGCGTCGCGCCATGGTGCTGATGACCAGCGTCACGGCGGATGAATTGCTGGGGCCGGAGCCGCGCGCCAATGATTTGCTGTTCCGCCTGTTCCACGAGGATGGCGTGCGGGTGTGGCAGCCTTCGCGCCTGCGTTTTGGTTGCCGGTGCTCGCGCGAGCGGGTGGTGGGCATGCTCTCCAACCTGCCGCGTGATGAGGTCGCCTCGATGAAGGTGGAAGGCACGAATGAGGTGGAGGTCGTCTGCCAGTTTTGCTCAACCGCCTATCGGTTCAGCGACGCCGATCTGGATAAGGTGTATGGGGGATAGATAACTGCGGATTCCGGTTCAGGCCGAGCTGGAATCCGCAGTATACAGGGTTGGTTTCCCGATCCTGTGTGGAAGAGATCATGCTGTCCCGTCGAACCCTTCTGCTTGCCGCCATGGTGGCGCTTTCCGCCTGTCAGAACGCGCCGATCCGTCCTGCGCCGCCACCCGTTGGCTTCACTTCCTTCGGGCCGATCGTGGTGAACGCCGCCAAAATCGATTTCATCGACGCTTCCCGGCCAGCCGGTGGCGGGGTGCATGCCGAGCAGCGCGCGGCGACGCCGCCAGTCGAGGCGATGCGGCGCTGGACCAGCGAACGCCTGCAACCTGTCGGTCGCGCTGGCGTGGTCCGGGTGACGGTGCGCGACGCCAGCATCATCGAGACGCCCTTGCAAAAGACCACCAGCGGTCTCAGGGGCTATTTCACCAATGATCAGGCGCTGCGCTATGAGGGTCGTCTGGAGGTTGAGGTGAGCGGTGAGGCGCCGACGGCTGATGGCGGTAGTTTCCGCGGCTCCACCAAGGCGACGGCGACCCATTCCAGCACCGTGGCGGAGAACGCCTCGCTGCAAGACCGCGAGGCGACGATCAGCGCGCTTTCCCGGAGTCTGGCCGAGGAGATCAACGCCCGTCTCGACGCCGGCATCCGCAAGAATTTAGCAACGATGGTGACGCGCTGACGCCCTGATCCCCTCTAACGGGGGAACCTTCGGCTTGGCCATGCTGTTCATGGGGCTTGTTACCCTCGCACAGCAGGAGGCGACGATGACGCATCCCTCGGATGGCCTTGGCCGCATGATCAACGTAAACCAGACCGAACGGCTCGCGTCGCTGGTCGGCGGCGGTGTCCTGGCGGTGCTCGGCATGCGCCGGTCCGGTATGGCGGGCACGGCCATGGCGTTGGCCGGCGGCGCCCTGGTGGTGCGCGGGCTGAGCGGCTATTGCCCCGTCTACACTCTGTTGGAGACCGACGACGAGCGCCTTGACGCCGCCATTCCCACCCAGGACGTGGAGGAAGGCCGCAACAAATTCGCCCGCCATCCCGGCGATATCTATTCCGACTGCGATGAGTCGGTGGATGAGACATCGAAGGAATCCTTCCCGGCGAGCGATCCGCCCTCTTTCTCCCCAGGCACCACATAACGGCGGGGGGAGATGTTTTTTGCCGGTTCGGGGTGGCGAACTTTCCGCAGCCACGGAGTGTTGAGGGAAAGTCTGCGGTTGGGAACCGCGCCGTTTTGTCGCTTTTGCAGCAATTTTCGTGAGTTGCGCGACCTCATCGCATGCATTATGCTGCATCGCACAATTCAAGTGCTGCGACCAGGAAGGAATGGTTTCTCGTACATGACGTTGCGTAATCGTCTTTTGATGCAATGACACATAGTGCGAACAACAAACTATATCCAACCGAACAGCGACTTGACCGCAATTCTTACACGCTTGAGGGGGAAAACCCTGATGACCTTTCCTACAGCCACCAGTCTTGCCGGCAAAAAAGGCCTGATCCTTGGTATCGCCAACGAACAATCGATCGCCTGGGGTTGCGCCAAGGCGTTCAAGGAACTGGGCGCCGATCTGGCGATCAGCTATCTGAACGAAAAGGCGAAGCGTTTCGTCGAACCGCTCGCCAAAGAGATCGACGCCGAAATCTTCGAGCCGGTTGACGTGACCGGCGAAGGCCAGCTCAAGGCCATGTTCGAGAAAATCGAGCAGAAGTGGGGCAAGCTTGATTTCGCGCTGCACTCCATCGCGTTTGCGCCGGGCGAGGATCTGCATGGCCGCGTCACCGACTGCTCACGCGAAGGTTTCTCGCTGGCGATGGATGTCTCTTGCCACTCGTTCATCCGCATGGCTCGTTATGCTGAGCCGCTGATGAAGGACGGTGGCACGCTGTTCACCATGTCTTACTTCGGCTCGCAGCGCGTTATTGAGAATTACGGCGTCATGGGGCCGGTGAAGGCCGCGCTTGAGTCGGTCGTGCGCTATCTGGCGGCCGAGCTGGGCCCGAAGAAAATCCGTGTGCATGCGATCTCGCCGGGCCCCATCAAGACTCGTGCGGGCTCGGGCATCGCTCATTTCGATGAGCTGCTGACCAAGGCCGCTGAGCGCACGCCAGAGCATCGCCTGGTCACGATCGAGGAGGTCGGCTACACAACCGCCTTCCTCGCCACCGACGGGGCGAAGGGCATCACGGGCGCCACCACCTATGTGGATTGCGGTTATTCCATCCTTGGTTAACCAAGCCACAGCGCTTGCTCGGTAAGGACGATAATTGAAAAGGGCGGGAGCTGTATGGCTTCCGCCTTTTTTGCGTGTGTTTTTGGTGCGTCAAATTGACGTATGCGCTTATATTCTCTTCGGCGCGTTCAAATTCGTGCTTAATTTATGGTTAGTGCTTTAGCAGCGGTCTGAGGAAGTCATGAGTGCGATAGAATGGCGGAAGCAACTTGCTGTTGGTCATCCAACCATTGATCAAGATCATAAGGACCTGATCGAGTATCTGAATGAACTGGATATAGCGCTAAACGCTGAAAATTTTGTTCCCGCGCACATCGCTAAGGTTATAATAAAATTATTGGAATATACACGGCAGCATTTTCAGCGTGAAGAGAGGATTATGGAAAAAGTCCACTTTACAATGATAGAAAGCCATAAAAAGCAGCATGTGGAGGCAGTGAAGGCTATCAGCGATATGGCCAAATTTTTTGCTAAAGAGCCGACCCGCGCCAATGCCAAGCGTGTTTACGTCTTCATCGCCGACTGGCTGGTCGATCACATCATCATGGAAGACATGCAGATTGCTCCATTCCTTCGTGGAGTATGGCTGTAAGACCGTGTGATCGCGATTCCCCCTTCAGGGCGCCGCTGGAACAGACCGCGGGCGACCTTTAGGGCCGCCCGCGGTCTGTTTTAAACTGAACCGGAATCCGCTGGGGCAAAGACGCGGAGACGATGGTCGTCACGATCAAGGGCGACGAATGTATGGCCAAAGTCCATCATGGTGGGCTCCTGGACAATGCGCAGCCCGCGCTTGCTCCAGTCGGCATGGATGGCGTGGACGGTGTCCGCATCAGCAACCGTGAAGGCGACTTCGCTGCCGCCGGGCTTGGTCGCGCCGGGTTCCACCGTGTGCCGCGACCACAGCCCAAGCCGAACGCCTGAGGTCATGCTGAACATGGCGAAGGTCGGCGATGATTCGATGGGTGGCCGTCCAAGAAGTTCAGCGTAAAAGGCGGCGCTGGCCACGGGATCGTCTACGTAGAGAAGGATAAAAGTGACGTCGAGCATGAAGTCTTCCTTGGCGTGTGGTGATCAGTACGCCACCGACCGTAGGCCGGCATGCTGTCAGATTGTGTCAGCAGCAAACACCAGGGGCCCAAACACCAAAGGTTAGAGTGGATTGCGATCCGCTCTGGACCGCGACGGCGGGTTTCTCGGTCTCGATCCAGGAGCGCCGCCATGCACCAGATCCATCCCAACGCCCGCACCACGCCGGCGGTGCGCGCCGCCATCACCCTCTATGGAGCCCTCGGGCGTTTTGGCCAAACGCTATAGGGTGAGCGGCGAGACCATCGACCATCGGCAAATGGCGCAAGCGTGGTGTGGACGATTGTCAGGACCATTGCGCTCGCCCCAAGCGTCTGCGCTGGCGGGCTTCGCAGGAGGAACGGGTCATCGTCTGCGAACTGCGCCGGATGACCGGTTTTGCCTTGGACGACCTCACCTTCACGCTGCGTCATTTCCTGCCGCATCTGAGCCGCGATGCCGTTCACCGCATTTTGAAGGCCGAAGGGCTGGGCCGTTTACCACCGCCGCCCGCGACCAAACCCGCCACCGAAGTGAAAGCGTTCAAAGACTATGATCGCGGCTTTGTGCACATCGGCATCAAACATTTGCCCAAGCTGCAGGTCGGCGGCGGCCACGCGCGCAAATGCTCTTTGTCTGTCACCATCGACCGCGCCTTGCGCCGGGTCCACCGGGCGGTCAAAGACGAGGAAACCGAGGCCTGCGCCACGGCCTTTCTCAAGGAAGCGGTGGCCGCTTTTCCCTTCACGATCACGCATGTCCTAACCGACAACGGGAGTTGATTCACCGCCGAGGCCTTCAAGAAGGCCTGCCGCGCGCTCGTCATCGAGCATCGCAAGACCAAGCCCTACACCCCCAAGACCAATGGCATGGTCGAGCGTTTCAACGGACGCATCGGCCGGGAGGTGTTGGTGATGTGTGTCGGCGCCCACCAGGAGTTGGAGGCCTGCTGCAGGGGTCCAATCTTGCCTACAACGCCCGCAGCCAACGGGTCCTGGAGGGCCGCTCTCCCGACGAAGTCATCAAGGAGCGCCTGAAAGCAAGACCCGTGTTGGCCAGTCTAACCTATCGGCCTCCCGATCCCTGCTCCCTCACCAAAACTAAAATTGCCACGCAGCTGAAGGTGCTCAACGTCAAGGAGGTGTCACAACCTGACAAGGGCGCATTGCGGTCACCTTGTCGAAACAGAGGGCGTCGAAACAGAGGGCGTCGAAACAGGAGGAGCCCCCGGTAAACAGACGAGAACCCGCATGCTCACGAAAGACCAGAAGCCGCCCATCGCAACGCATCGGCCAGCCGTGGGGCGACGGCCTGGAGAGAATAATGCTCCTCGACACGCTGGCGGCCAGCCTTTCCCAACCGGATCCGCAACGCCTTGTCGTCAGCAAGCCGTTGCAGCGCCGCACCCCAGCCCGCCTCGTCCAGCGCCAGGAAGCCGTTCTCGCCGTCACGCACCAGCGTGGTGTTCACCCCAACCGGCGAGGCCACCACCGGGCAGCCCACAGCCATGTACTGGATCAGTTTGTAACCACATTTGCCTCGGGCCCAGGGGCTGTCTTCCAGCGGCATGACACCAACGTCAAAGCGCCTGAGCAGCTCCACTTCCTGGTCTTCACGCCACGGCGCGTGCTCCACCGCAAGCCCGGGAGGAAGACCTGGCGGTTCCGCGCCGTGCGCGCCCACCAGCAGCACGCGCACCGGCCCGCTGAGTCGGGCCAGCGCACCGGCCACAAGGTCGAGATAGCGCGCCGAGGAGGGTGACCCCATCCATCCAATGGTGAAAGGCCGGTCTTCACAGGGCGTTAGCCGGGAGCAAGGCGTTGGCGGGGGGTAGCGCTCCAGATCGATGACGGTGGGCAGCACCAACACGTCACGCGCCCCACTCGCCCGCGCCCAATCGGCGAGATGGTCATTGCCGACGATGACCAGCCGGGCGCCCCGCGCCAGCGCCGCCAGCTTACCGCCCAGCACGCTGCGCACCAAGCCGGAGCGGTGCAGCCCATAGCGGTGGAACCAAGCATCGTCGAGATCCATGACGTAGGGAACGCGGCTGAGCAATCGCCCCTCGATCCACGAGGGCAGCCAAGGCAACGCCTCCTTTTCCAGCCACACCAGATCGGTGTGGCCATTTGTCAGAAGGTGGCGGAGGCGACGGGCGTAAGATGCGGCGAGAAGCGCGGGGCTCTGGCGCCGGCCGGCATAGAGCGTGCGCAGATAGTCATCATCGAACAAGGGCGCCGGGGTTACCGATACCCCAGCCTTGCTGAGGGCGGGAAGAAAGTCGAGGAAGCGCAGGCGGCTCGATGCCCCAAGCCGGTCGTAGCGGTTAAGAAGCAGAACGGACGGCACGCCGGTTCCTCCATGAATGAAACCGGTGGCGGAGCCGATCGGCCCACAGCATCCGAACCCCGCTCAACACCTCTCCCGCTTCACGAAGGGAGAGGCGGAGCATGGCGTATCCCAAGCGCACAGCTGGTTCCACCACCATGGTGAACACGGCCACGATGGCCGTCGATCCCGGCCTGAAATACTTGCCGGCGAACAGCAACCGGCTGCGCAACACATAGAACAGGCGCACGGCGCGCACTTGATCGCTGGTGCCGCCGCCTCGGTGATAGACCGCCGCCCCGGCGAAATGGACAACCCGCTGGCCGGCTTGGCGGGCCTGAAGGCACAAATCCACATCGTCGAAATAAACAAAGAAACGTTCGTCGAACCCCCCCACCGCATCGAACAGAGGACGCCGGATGAGCAGGAAAGCCCCCATCACCTGATCCACGTCGCGCGTGTCGGCATGGTTCCATTCCGTCATGAAATGAGGCGGAAAGAGATGCGGCATGACACGGTCGAGCCCCAGGCTTTGGGCCACCAGCCGACCGGGCGTCGGGGCGCGCGCGCAGCAGCGTTGGGCCTGCCCGCTCTCGTCCACTAGCCGAATGCCCAGGACGCCAATCCCGCTGTTGGCCGGAGCCCGAAGGAAAGCGAGCGTCGGCGCCAGCGACTGTGGCGACAAGCGGGTGTCGGGATTGAGAAACAACAGGCAATCAGCCGAAGACCCCACCGCGCCCTGGTTGCAGGCGGCGGCGAATCCACGGTTTTCCATGTTGTTGAGCACGACCAGAGGCAATCCCTCCCCCGGGAGGGCGCTGGCGGAGCCGTCTTGCGAGGCGTTGTCCACCACCACCACCCGCTCCAACGCAAAGCTTCCGTCCAGCGCCGAGCCAAGCGAGTCGATGCACTGGCGCAGAAGAGCGCCCGAGTTCCAATTAACAATAATGATGTCGAGGGAAAGCGGAGGCATAGACGGCAAGGAAGTTGTTTGGGAAGGGTGCGAGAGCCAGCACGAGAGCCTGTCTACACGAGGTCAGGCCGCAAGGCCATTCCTTCAATAGACCGTCCATGGCCGCTGCCCTCTGCGGTCTCGTACGCTTTCAACGCGCACACCGCCCGGGCTCAGATACAGGGCGTGCGCCCCGTTGCGCCGCAAGGACAAGCGGTCGATCACCAAAGGAGCCGGGCACCGGGGCGCTGGCTCCAGGCTGATGACGGCGTCGGCCACGCTGCAATCCTCCGCCAACGCCATGCTGTCATGGATCAGCGCCACCACCCGCTCATCCTTGCGGTAGAGGCAGCCGAGAGCGTCACAGGCCAACCGCCCGTCGGCGCTACGCCCGGCCTGCGGCCATGCCGCCGAAACGCTCTTCATCCCATCCCGCCGCGACCACAAGGTGGCGATGAAGCGCGCCGTGGTGATGTTCGACAGACTTAAACTCCCATCGGCGGCGCGCACCGCCTGCAGCTTACCATCGCTGGAGACCAGCACATCCGGCGACGCCGACCACGCCGGAGAGAGAAGCCCGACCAGCACGGGCGCCACCCCCCAGCACCGCCACCGCCCACGCCACAACATCAGCCACAGCCCACCCAGCACCACCGCCACCAGGCCGGACACGGGCATGGCCGGCGCCAGCAGCGAGGCGCCGGGCAGTTCCGCCGTGATATGCGCCACCCAGATCACCACGCTGACCCCCCAGCCCATGGCGATCAGCGCCGGTTGCTCCCAGCCCATGGGCATCAGCGCATAGGCCATCACCCCCCAGGGCATCACCCAGAACGAGGTGACGGGCACCGCCAGCATATTGGACAGAACGCCATACAGGGCCACCTGCTGGAAATGAAACAGGGAAAACGGCATCGTCGCCAGCGTCGCGATAACCGATGACAGCACGAGACCGAAAAAATACAAAAACGCCCTTCCAAACCACCCCACTTCGGCGTTCCAGGCGGCGAACCGTGGAGCCAACACCTCATAGGCGGAGATCAGAGCCAACACCGCGCCAAACGACATCTGGAAACTGGGGCCAAGCATTCCCTCGGGCATCACCAGCAGCACGCCCATCCCGGTGACCGCGATGACGCGGATGCTCAAGGCGTTGCGGTCCACGAGGATCGCGATCATAACGAGGCCGGTCATCAGCACCGAGCGCAGCATCGGCACCTGCGGCCCGACCACCAGCAGATAGCCGATCGCCGCGACGATGCCGCCCATGGCGGCGATCTTCTTGATCGGCCAACGCAGCGCCAGCGACTCGATCAGCGCCAGCGCCGCCCGCAGCACGCCGAACACCAGCCCGGCGACCAGCGTCACATGCAATCCCGATACCGAGAGCAGATGCGCCAAGCCGCTGGCGCGCATGTCATTCATGACCGCTTGCGTAATGCTGGTCTGTTCGCCGTTGAGCAACGCCGCGGTCATCGAGGCTTCCGGTTCGGGGAGCGCCGCCTTGCAGCGGTCGAAGATGTGCTCACGCAGGCGTTCGACCGTAACCATCAGACGCCACCACCACCCCGTGGATGGCGGCGCGGCGACAAGCTCCGGCGTGCTGAGCGCAAAACCGGAAGCCCCGATCCCATCGAAGAAAGCCCAGCGCTGAAAATCAAACGCGCCGGGAATCTCCGGTCCTGACGATGGGCTGAGCCGGGCTCGCAAGCGCACGACCGCATCCACCGGCGGCGTCGGCAGCAACCGGTCGGGCAGACGCAGACGCACCCGCTCCGGTGTGGCGTCACGCGCCAGCCGGTCGATGGACACATCGTACAGGGTGAAACGCGCCCCATCCGGCAAGGGTTCGATGCTCTCAACCCGCCCGGTGATGGTCACCGACACGAGAGAGGAGCTCAGCATCGGTCCGGTCACCAGCGCCGTGCGCGTTTGCGCGGCGGTGAATCCCACGGCCATCGCCAACAGCGCCAGCATGGCGATCAACCCTACCGGCCAGCGCCGCACCGCCCACGCCAACACGGCCATGACGGTAATGGCCACTCCCCCAACCCAACCCGATGGTTCGACCGGCAGCGCGAAATACCCGGCGACGCCGCACCCGAGGCCAACCGGCGTCCATAGGAACCAGCGGTCGCGCTCCTCCCCCAGGCGTTCGCCGAACCAGTCCACGACGCCGGTGAGCGGGCCGCCTTTCGCCGAGGCGGTCTCGTTCGGAAAGGCGTCGTCATCGAAAGCACCGCCATCAAAAGCCCCGCCATCAAAAGCACTGCCGGGCGCCGCTTCGCCGTTTGTGCCCGCATGGAAGATCCCCACCGCGCCACCAATATGATAAAACCATCACAACACTGTAGCAGACCCCATTATCGGGCCCCCTTATTGGATTGAGTCACCGATGAGCATCGTCACTCGTTTCGCACCTTCCCCCACCGGCTTCCTTCACATTGGCGGTGCGCGCACGGCCTTGTTCAACTGGTTGTTCACCAAACGTCATGGTGGCACATTCCTGCTGCGCATCGAGGACACCGATCGCGTTCGCTATACCCCGGCGGCGGTGGACGCCATTCTCGACGGGCTGACATGGCTGGGTCTGGACTGGAACGGTGAAGCCACCTCGCAGTTCGAGCGCAAGGACCGCCACGCCGAGGTGGCGCGGCAGATGCTGGCGACCGGCAACGCCTATTACTGCTACGCCAGCCCCGAGGAACTTGAGACGATGCGCACCGCCCAGAAGGCCGCCGGGCAGCCGATGCGCTACGATGGGCGCTGGCGCGACCGTGATCCGTCCGAGGCCCCCGCCGGCGTCAAGCCGGTGATTCGCCTGAAAGCGCCGCAGACCGGCGAGACGGTGCTCAAGGATCATGTGCAGGGCGAAATACGGGTGCAGAATCAGCAGCTTGACGATTTGATCCTGCTGCGCGCCGACGGCACGCCAACCTATCTGCTGGCGGTGGTGGTGGATGACCATGACATGGGTGTGACCCATGTGACTCGTGGCGACGACCACATCACCAACACCTTCCGGCAAATCCAGATTTTCAACGCCATGGGCTGGAGCCTGCCGGAGTTCGCGCACATCCCGCTGATCCATGGACCGGACGGCGCCAAGCTGTTGAAGCGCCACGGCGCCCTGGGGGTGGAGGCGTACCGTGACATGGGCTATCTGCCCGAGGCGCTGCGCAATTATCTGCTGCGCCTGGGCTGGTCGCACGGCGACGACGAGATCATCTCGACCGAACAGGCCATCGCCTGGTTCAACCTGGAGAACATCGGCCGCGGACCGTCGCGCTTCGATTTCGCCAAGTTGGAAAACCTCAACGCCCATTATATGCGCCTGGCCGATGATGCACGGCTGGTTGACCTGATCATCCCACGGCTGGAGACGGAGTTGGGGGGCGGGTTGAGCGATGAGCAGCGCGCCCTGTTGACCCGCGCGATGAATGGCCTGAAGCAGCGCGCCCGCACGCTGGTGGATCTGGCGCAGAGCGCCAAATTCTATGTGACGCCGCACCCCCTGCCCTTCGACGACAAGGCGCTGGCGCAACTCGACGCCGGCGCGCGCGCCGTGCTTCAGGATCTTGCCGAGGCCTTCGCCCAGGAGGCGGAATGGACCGCTGCGGCGCTGGAGGCGCGGGTACGGTCCTTCGCCGAGTCTCGTGGTGAAAAGCTTGGCAAGATCGCTCAACCGCTGCGTGCGGCTCTGACGGGATCAACCGTGTCGCCGCCGATTTTCGAGGTGGCCGAACTGTTGGGGCGGGCCGAGACCCTGGCCCGCATGAAATATGTGATCGATTGTTTCGCAAACTAATTTCCATGCTTTGCTATCCGATGCGCGTGGAATTATGCTGCGGTGTTTCAATACGGGCAGGAAACGCCTCCAACCCATAATAACGGGACGAGCCGAAATGACAGAGACCGCAGACAGCGTCACTTTGATCGACAACCGCACGGGCAAGCAAATTACCTTGCCTGTGCTGCATGGCGCTATCGGGCCAAGTGTGATCGACATCCGCAAGCTGTACGCCGAAACCGGCTATTTCACCTATGATCCGGGATACACCTCGACGGGAAGTTGCGAATCGGAGATCACGTTCATCGATGGTGACGAGGGTGTGCTGTTGCACCGCGGCTACGCCATCGATGAACTGGCTGCGAAATCCGATTTCCCCGAAGTCTGCTATCTTCTGCTGAACGGTCACCTGCCGAACGCCACGGAGAAGACGGATTTTGAAAATATTCTGCGCCGTCACTCGATGGTGCATGAACAAATCTCGCGCTTTTACAGCGGCTTTCGCCGTGACGCGCACCCCATGGCGGTGCTCTGTGGCGTGACGGGCGCGCTGTCGGCCTTCTATCACGACTCGATCGACATCGACGATCCCCAGCACCGGATGATCTCGTCGCATCGGCTGATCGCCAAGCTGCCGACCATCGCCGCCATGGCCTATAAATACTCGGTTGGCCAGCCCTTCATGTACCCGCGCAACGACCTGACTTACGCGGAAAACTTCCTGTACATGATGTTCGGCACGCCCTGCGAGCCGTACCGCGTCAACCCCATCCTGTCCAAGGCCATGGACCGGATCTTCATCCTGCACGCCGACCACGAGCAGAACGCCTCGACTTCCACCGTTCGTCTGGCCGGTTCTTCGGGCGCCAACCCGTTCGCCTGCATCGCCGCCGGCATCGCCTCGCTGTGGGGCCCGGCGCACGGCGGCGCTAATGAGGCTGTGGTGAAGATGCTGGAGGAAATCGGTTCCGTCGACCGCGTTTCCGAGATCGTTCGCCGCGCCAAGGACAAGAACGACACTTTCCGCCTGATGGGCTTCGGCCACCGCGTCTACAAGAACTATGATCCACGCGCGGCTGTCATGCGCCAGACCTGCCACGAGGTGCTGGGCGAGCTGGGCGTCAAGAACGATCCATTGCTCGCCATCGCCATGGAGCTTGAGAAGATCGCGCTCGAAGACCCGTATTTCGTCGAGAAGAAGCTGTACCCGAACGTCGATTTCTATTCGGGCATCATCTTGAAGGCGATGGGCTTCCCCACCAGCATGTTCACCGTGCTGTTCGCCGTGGCGCGCACCGTCGGCTGGATTTCGCAGTGGAAGGAAATGGTTGAGGATCCCGAGCAAAAGATCGGCCGTCCGCGCCAGCTCTACACCGGCGAAACCCGCCGGGCCCATACGCCGCTGGCGCAGCGTGGCTGATCGACCGACAGCACGGTTCGGATCGGGTGGCGCCAATGGCGCCGCCTCGGTTCGGCCTTTCCTCATTTCGACCCGACGAATCTCGTATTCCGTCGCCAACGACAACAAGCCGCCGCTGCCACGGCGGTTGTTGCGTTGGACCTTTCTTGCCCTGCTCGGCGCGATCGTGGTGTTTCTCGCTCTGGGCTGATGGCAGGCTTTTTTTGAATTGGCGCCGGTACGAGCCCGTTGCTTGCGGAAAAACACATGCCACGGACACGTAAAAAGATCCTGCGGCCCCTTCTCGATCCAGCCAGGACCCTCACCCCGCACCCCAGCGGCCCACGGTGCCGTTGCTGCGGCAGGCCGGGTGGAACGGTGGTGCGCTGCTTGCCCGATGGCCGCTGGTACGACGCCGCCGACCAGACGTGGCGCGATAGTCGTGGCCGGCGGGCGGCATGGCCGGATGTGGTCGAATACGCAACAACCCAGGACATCGCGGTCAGCGTGCGCCCGGTGCACGCCTCCCATGCGCCGGAGAGCCGGCTCAGACTGCTGTGCAACCGCTGCCAGATGTTCGAAGAAGCGGTGCGGGCGCGCATCCGAGCGCGCATGCGCCGCGCCATCGGTGATCTGTTCCTTGGCGCTTACAGCGAAGACACCACATTTGAACGCTTTTTATTCCTGCAACGGGGTGGCCAATAGAGCCTCCCTTTCTTCCTACCACACCTGCCCCCTTTGTCATCGGAGCAAGACCCGGTATGCACGTCTTGAACGCGGGACAAAGGCTGTGGTGGGATAAATATGGATCGATTTCTTCGCATCGCTGCATGGACATGCGTACTGTTGCTCGCCATCTTGTCGTTGCTTCCGGGGCAGGACATGATGCGGACCAACGTGGGGGGGCATGTCGAACACGCCATAGCCTATACTGGATCGAGCTTCTTTGCGGTCCTCGCCTATGCCTCGCGCCTGAGCGCCGGATGGCCTGCTGCTGGACTCATCGGTTACGCGGGTGTGCTGGAGTTTCTGCAACGCTACTCGCCTGGCCGCCACTCAGGGGTGGACGATTTTTTGGCCAGCTCAGCAGGCGTGCTGATCGGCTTGGCGGCGGCGTTGCTGATCCGCACGCTGTGGCGGATGACGGTAAAGCGGGCTTAATGGCGCCCGCGTGACTTTTGCTCGTCACATCAAATGGGAACCCGCTTGGTGACGCCGCAAGCGTATTCCCTCAGGATTCGTGACATCCAGCCCGTTTAAAACGAGGGTGGCGATGGCCTGATTCGAGAATAAAAATTGAATGTTGATGCTTCCGTCACGCTGAAAACTAAAGCGCAGACGAGGAGGTTCAGCACCATGCTCCTCAACACAACGCCACACAATGGCAAGAGCATGCTCGGCCTCTGACACAGAAATTCCGTTGAGGCTCGCATTGACCATTCCATCTATGGGATCAATTCGTTTTGACGTGACGCCATTCCTGTTCCGCATCGTGTTCTCTCCGATCCTCACAGGAGGGCGCATAAGAGAGGATGTTCATCGATTCCAAGAATTTCTCCAAGCAATCAATGGGCAGAACCGGGGTCATTCTTTGGTCTGATAAACAAAGCGCGGCCAGCCATTTGGGCTGACCGCGCTCTGCATTAAAGCGGATTACGCATCCCCTTTAGTGGTGGTGCGTGTCGAGAGGCTGTGTAACCACGGAGTGGCTCAAGGCGCTGGCGTCAACCATCGGGCTGGCGCTCTCCACCGCATGGCTGAGCGTGCTCACATCATGCGCATGGTCGGTGGCGGTGTTCGCGCTCTGGCTGACCAGATGCTGGTAGACATCCTGCTGGGCCGCCCCAGCGGCGGGTTCCGCCGCTGCTGCGGAGCCGGGGAAGTAACCCTTGTCGGCGTTGACCACCAGCGTGCCGCCCCACTTCATCGCCGACTGGCCGGCGATCACATCCTTACCATCCAGCGCGAACTTGTCATACGTCACGGTGGAGGCGTTCGGCAGAACCGCCTTGTCGTTGATGGTGATCTTGTTGACGTACAGGTTGCGGTCCTGACCGTTGACCACCGCGTCGTTGTCGTACTGGATCTGCACCTTGTGCGCCGCATCAGGGCTGACGTCGGTCTTGAAGGTGAAATCCTTGGCGGTGGTCCCCGCCGTGCCTTCACCAACCTGCTTGCCGTCGACCAGCACCTTGAAGTGGGCGTTCACCCCACCCGCCGCAGCGCCCGAGGCATTGACCGTAATCGTCGATGCTGGCGGGGTGGGAGCCGCCGCCGGGAAATAGGTCTTGTCAGCACCGACCACCAGCGTGCCACCCCACCACATGCCCGACTGACCGGGGAGCACGTCCTGACCATCCAGATCCCCACGATCGTAGGTGACGTTCGAGGCCGTTGGCAGAACCGCCTTGCCGTTGATGGTGACGTTGTTGACGATGAGGTTGCGGTCTTCAGTCCCAACCAGCCCGTCGTTGTCGAACTGGACCTGCACCTTATGCGCGGCGTCCGGCGTCACCTTGGCGTTGAAGACATAGTCCTTGGCTGTGCTTCCGGTTGAAGCCTCCCCTACCTTCTGTCCATCGACCAACAGGTTGAAGTGCGCGTTCACCCCACCGGCGGCCATGCCCTGTGCGTTCACGACGATCTGCGCGTTGCCCGCCGTGGGCGTCGGGGTCGGTGTGGGAGTGGGAGTGGGAGTGGGAGTGGGAGTTGGTGTGGGCGTCGGGGTGGAGGCGCCATACTCATAAGCGCCGATATCCACCGCCCCCACACGACCCGCGCCGGCCATGTCGGTCCCCGGCGCACCCGACGCCGTGCCAGCGTTGATTGCCGGCGAGTTGCCGGACAGGTGGTAATCGCCGCCGCCGGTGGCGACATATTTGACGAAATTCGGATTGGCGTTGACCGTGCCGGTGGCCGTCGTGGCCTTCAGCGACCAATTGGTGTCGTTGCCATAGACCAGATTGTTGCTGTAGGTGTTGTGGCTGCCGATCTGGCCGTATTCCTCGAGACCCTTGGCGTTGTCGTAGAGGATGTTGTTGGACACCTGGGTGTAGTCGTTCGGCCCGCTGGTCTTGTAATGATCGCCGCTGCCGATCATCACCCCGGCGCCGCGCACGTCGAACACCGTGTTGTTGACGATCTTCAGATTGCTGGCGTCATGCCAAGTGGTGACGCCGTCGCCGACGACATTGCCGATGACGTTGTTCTGCACCTGGCCGCTGGTCGCCATGTAGACGCCATGCACCAGGCTGGAGCTGGCGCCGTTCGGGCCGATGTTGAAGACCTCGTTGCCCGTCACCTTGATGTTGGTTCCGCCGGTCCAGCCGTCACCCATGATGCCGGCCCCGCCGACCCCGGTGTTGGCCTTCTGCATAGCGGCGTCGCTGCGGGCGATATCGTGCACCTTGCAGTTCTGCACCACCGAGTTGGAGCCGGCGGTGTAGACGCCGAACAGCCAAGGCGTGCCGCCCTGCTGGGCGCTGCCGTCGATCTCAAAGCCGTCGATGGTGACGTTGGCGCCGCGGTTGTCCCAGGCTTCGTACTGGCCGTTGCTCGAACCGGGAACGATCTTGGCGCCCCATTTGACATCCGACACATAAGTGACGCCGTTGGCGCTGGTCTGGAAACCACCCTGGTAATTGCCGGGAGCAACGTGCACGGTGCTGCCGCTGCCGGCGGCCTGCGACGCCTTGACAATGCTGCGGAAGGGGGAGTCCTTGGAGCCAGTGTTGGAGTCAGAGCCGGAGGTCGAGACGTAAAAATCGGTCATGAGTAAAACACTTCCTGTACTGGGCGGATCAAAAACAGGAGGCATCCTAGACTCGGCTGGTGAGGCAAAGGTGAGATATGGTTTAGTAAAATTTTATGATAATCGTGCTGTTTTTGTCTCATGTGGCGTGAATGCCACGAAGCGTCGATTGTCAGTAAGCATAAGCATTGCTTTAGGCACAGGACCGCTCACCAACTGTTGAAACGAGATTATCTCCGACCCCCGCCTTGATTGAGGAACGCAATGGAGCAGGAGGTCCACATCGCACCCATCGGGCTCACGGGCATCTTGACTTTGCCGGATGGTTTCCACGCCGTGATCGTGTTCGCGCACGGTTGTGGCAGCAACAGATCGAGCCAGCGCAACAGCGCTGTGGCGACAGCCTTGCAGAAAGCCGGGTTCGGGACCTTGCTGTTCGACATGCTGACCCAGGCGGAAACGCAGACGAACGCTGACGTCTTCGACACACATCTCGGGGCGGAACGCTTGATGCAGGCCACACAATTCCTGTGTGAGCATCCAGACATCGAGGACCAATCCATCGGCTATTTCGGCGCCGCCAGCGGCTCGGCGGCGGCGCTTATCGCGGCGGCGCGAGCGGCGGAGCATCAACGGGTGCGGGCTGTGGTCTCACGTGGGGGACGGCCCGATCTGGCGGAGGTCTGGCTGGATGGTGTAGCGGTCCCCACACTGCTCATCGTCGGCGGCAAGGACCATGCGGTGATGGAGTTGAACCGGCAGGCTTTGGAACGCCTGCATTGCATCAGGGCTCTGGAAGTCGTGCCGGGAGCCGGCCATCTGTTTGAGGAACCCGGCGCCCTGGACGCCGTGAGCGCGTCCACCACAGCGTGGTTCACCACTCATCTGAAAACTCTCAAGACGGAATAGGGTGGCTGGCTCGGCTCGTGGTCGTCAACAATACAGGAGACAGAGAATGTCCATCCTTTGTCTTAAAATTGTCTGTTGACTTCTATTCTTTCATATATTCTTCACAAGCAAATGATCGAAGATAATTACCCTATACTTTTGAGGAAAGCGCACATTAACTAACTCGTAAAACTTTCCAGAGATACTTCCCCCTCATTCCAAGGGGGGACTGAATGCTGGTTCGTGCCGTTGCCCGGATAACTTTCTTGACCGCTCTGCTGGCTGTAACGGCCACACTCCCTTCAAAGACAGAAAATACCGCAGCGGTAAACCAAACCACCACCATACCGGATCTGCTGCCCGACGCCATCGTTACCCAGACCTTCGCCGACGGCGCCGCCATCCTGCGCATCGATGGCATCATCACCAAGCAGGCGGAACAGCGTTTCATCCACGCCTTACAGTCCTTGCCTCGCTCGTTGCCGATGGTTATCGAGCTGTCCAGCCCCGGCGGCTTCACATCGGCGGGTTACCGCATGATCGATATGATCCTCACCGAACGCGGCAACGGTCGTTCCATCACCACCCGTGTGCGCGGTCGCGAGGCGTGTGAAAGCATGTGTGTCGGCATCTTCCTGGCTGGCTACCCCCGCTACGCCGCACCATCGGCTGAATTCATGGTGCATGCCCCGCGCCTGATCG
Organism: Azospirillum sp.; assembly: GCA_031546725.1. Lineage (GTDB taxonomy): Bacteria > Pseudomonadota > Alphaproteobacteria > Azospirillales > Azospirillaceae > Azospirillum. The sequence goes on along the minus strand of JAVBJZ010000091.1, from coordinate 1,067 downwards.
AAGATGGTCAGATGACGCTGCGCACCACCACGACGATGATCAACCGCCTCATCTCATTGGGCGCCTCACCAAACTGGGTCGAGCACGTCAAGGCCGCCGGCGGCTTTTCTGGCCGCGTGGACTACCGCGAGAGCGCCGCCAGCCTCATCGCCACCAACGCCAACGTGGTTACGCATCTGACTCGCTAGGTGTCTAGTTCCGGTATTTGATGGTGTATGCTGTTCTCCAGCCTGGAAGGCTACGCTATGGGACAGATTTTACACGGCTGCACCACAACAACCCAGGCAGTGCGTCGAGCACTACAAAATAGTCAAGAGAGCTTGATCACGCTGGCCAAGCGTTACGGGATCAATCCGAAGGCGGTCGCCAAATGGCGCAAGCGTGGTTCCGTCAGTCATTTACCGACTGGCCCCCAAAGATATGAAATCAATAATTCTATCGGTTGAGGAAAAAGCCATCATTGTGGCTTTCCGTTGACATGCGCTTCTTCCTCTCGATGACTGTCTTTATACATTGCAAGCGACCATTCCACATTTGACGCGTTCATCGCTGTATCGGTGTCTGCAACGGCACGGCATCAGTCGTCTACCGAAAGAAGAAGACGATAAGAATCCAAAAAAAATTCAGCAACTATCCGATTGGTTATTTTCATATCGATATTGCGGAAGTGCACACGGCTGAAGGCAAGCTTTATCTTTATGTCGCTATCGATCGCACTAGCAAATTCACCTTCGTTCACTTGGTAAGAAAAACAGGCAGAACCTCGTCTTCAGCTTTTCTTCTCGCCTTGATCGAAGGCGTTCCTTACAAAATCCACACCATTCTCACCGACAATGGCGTCCAGTTCACCTTCCCGCCGCGTTACGCTGAGGGTCCCACAGCCCGATACAGTACCCCTATGTTCGACATGCGCTGTGAAGAAAATAGAATCGAGCACCGCCGAACAAAGGTTAAACACCCCTGGACCAACGGGCAGGTTGAACGCATGAACCGGACGATCAAGGAAGCCACCGTCAAGCGCTTCCACTATGACGATCACGCCCAGTTCGAAAAACACCTCGCGGACT
>JAVBJZ010000123.1:0-30517 GCA_031546725.1 Azospirillum sp. | reverse complement strand
CGATCAGCACCGTGAGCGCATCGAGGCGGAAGGGTTTCGCGTCGTGCCGCTGTCCTGGCGGCGCAGCAGCGTCAGCCCCACCCAGGCGCTGGCCGCCATCCGCGAGATCGATGCGGTCTACCGGCGTGAACGACCGGCCATCGTCCATCATGTGGCGCTCAAGCCCGTGCTGCTCGGCGGGCTGGCCGCCATCGCCGCCGGCGTGCCGGCGGTGGTCAACGCGCTGACCGGACTGGGCTCGGCCTTCCTCGGCACGGGGGGGATGAAGAGCCGCATCGCCGGAATCATCGCCCGTCTGCTGCTGCGCATCGTGTTGAAGCGCCCCAACAGCCTGCTGATCCTGCAAAACGCCGACGACCGTGATCTGCTGGTGCGCCGCGGCTTGGTTCCCCCCGATCAGGTATGGCTGATTCGCGGTTCCGGCATCGACGTGGCGCATTTCTCGGTCCTGCCTGAACCCGAAGGCCCGATCACCATCGGCTTCGTCGGTCGCTTGTTGGCGGACAAGGGTGTGCGCCCTCTGGTTGAGGCGCACCAGATTTTGCGCGCGCGGGGCCTGGACGTGCGCCTGATCCTCGCCGGGACTCCCGACCTGGAAAACCCCACATCGATTCAGCCCGCGGAGCTGGAGCGTTGGAAGGCGCTTCCCGGCGTCGAGCTTCCTGGCCATATAGCCGATGTCCGCACGGTGTGGGCGCACAGCCACATCGCCATTCTGCCGTCGCGGCGTGAAGGATTGCCCAAGAGCCTGCTGGAGGCGGCAAGCTGCGGTCGCGCCATCATCGCCAGCGACGTGCCCGGCTGCCGTGAGGTGGCGCGCGCCGGTGAAAACGCCCTGTTGACGCCGCCCGACAACGCTGCGGCGTTGGCCGAGGCCATCGCCACGCTAGCGCGTGACAGCGACCTGCGCCATCGCTTCGCCAAGGCGAGCCGCGCGCTTGTCGAATCCGACATGGCCGCGGAACAGGTCGGCGCCAAGACGGTGGAGTTGTACCGCACGCTGCTCGCCGCCGCGTGCTCAACCGCCTCCTTCTTGTACAGAGCGGCGTCGTGACTACGCTTGCCGCGTTGGCGGTTTCCACTTCAGACTGAAGCGGAAACCGCTTTAGCACTACCTTGCCAACCTGATTTGGAAGGGGTGGCCGGCTTGTCTGTTGAGCGTTTCAGGGTTCTTCCTGGGAGGCGGCGATGGACAAGGCGGCTGAGGCGTGGACGGCGGACTTGGAGCGTTGGCTGGCGCCGTTCCTGGAGCGGCTTGCCTACCCTGCCCAGCGCCGGTGGGCACCACTCTACATCGCCGGCCTGCTGGCGCCCTTGGAAGAGAAGTTGGTGCGCCACGCCCAAGCCCTGGTCTCGCTCACGCTGGCCCGCGCCGCGGTGCCGGTGTGCGTGGCGCTGCGCCTGTTCCTGCCCGAGGCATGGATCGGTGACGAGGCGCGTCGGCGTCGCGCTCTGGCGCCCGAGGGGCTGGGCTTCCGGGAGAAGTGGCGCATCGCCTTGGCCGAGATCGACCGCGTGCGAGCCGCCGGGGCAAGCTTCGGCACGCTGCTGGCCGATGCCGACTATGGCCGGGTGGCCGCCTTCCGCCACGCCCTGGCCGAGCGCGGCTTGACGTGGGCGCTCGCCGTTCTGTCCACCTGCACGGTCTATCCGGCCAACGTGCGGGTGATCGCCCCGACGCGCCGGCGTGGTCAGCCGCACCCGGACCGGCCGAGCCAGCAGGTCCAGGCCGTCATCGCCGCCTTGCCGCCGGACAGCTTTCGAGCGGTGACGTGGCGGCGTGGCGGCAAGGGGCCGCTGTGCGCCGAGTGCGCCGCGCTGCGGATCAAGGTGGCCGATGGCCCGCCGATAGCAGCCGCACCCAGCACCTTCCCGGCGCCGAGGCATGGCTGGTGTGTAAGTGGCGCGCCAAGGGCGAGCAGCGCTACTACCTCTCCAACCTGCCGCCCGAGACGCCGCTGGAGCATTTGGCCGAACTGATCAAGGCGCGCTGGGTGTGCGAGCAGGCGCACCAGCAGATGAAAGAGGAACTCGGGCTCGACCACCTGGAATGCCGCAACTGGATGGCCTTGGCGCACCATGCGCTCTTGACCATGCTGGCGTTGTGCTTCCTCCAGCAGCGCCGGCTCGGGGAAAAAAAGCTGCGCTCCCTCGCCGCCGCCGAGGCCACCGCCCACACCGACCCTGCCTCAGGTTCGCCGGGCCATCCTGGACCGCCTCATCGCCGTCCACGTCCGATGTCCAGCCTGTCTGCACAGCTTCAGCTTCCTACCCGCTCCTTAGGGCTGGCAGAGTAGTGCTAAACCGAAATTCGCAGTAGACCTTCGATTTAACGAGCTGAAGGAAAGCCATCAAGCACCTTCGGCGCCCAAGGAGAGCACCTGTGGTCCAGACCCCGGATTATTACGGCATGGTGGAAGAGGCATGGCGGCTCAGCGAGGCGGCGCGTGATTATGTGAGCAAGGCGGGCCGGGACATTGACAGCGCGGAACTGTGGGAGGCGGTCTTTGCCCGGTCACCGCTGGTCGATCACGAGCGCACGCGGCGCGACGGTGACCAGCCCATCCGTCGAATCTTCTTCAATACCCCCTACGGCCTGCACTACCGCGCCGATCACAAGGACTGGATTCCTTTCCGCCACAGCCCACTCAATCCAGCCCCTCTCCAGATGGCCTAAAAAGAAACCCCAGCCGGGTCGGGCTGGGGTTCTTTGTTCGTCTACACGCTAATCTGTCCGGGTATCACCGGCTCCACCAGCCGCGCTTCGGCTTCTCTGGAGACGGAGTGGCAGGGACTGGCTCTGGAACCGGCGCGGCGACCGGCGCCACCTCCTCCGGCACAGCAGCCGCAGGGACTGCCGCCTTGCGGGAGCGTGACGGGCGTTTCTTCGGCGGGGCGGCTTCGTCCAAGGGCGCGACCGGGGCCTCTTCCTTGGGAGTCACCACCTCAACGACCGCTTCAACCACCTTCTTGCGGGAACGGGGCTTGCGGGCCGGCGCTTCCACCACCGCCTCGGAAACCGGCGCGGGGATGGGTTCATCCACGACCGCCTTGCGGGAGCGCGACGGACGCTTCTTCGGCTTGGGCGCGTCAGCGTCAGCCTCAGCCTCCGGCCCAACTTCTGGAAGCGCTTTGGCGGGAATCGCCGCACTCTCGGGGACGGAATCCTGTCCCACGGCGGGCGGCTGCAGGATCAGATCGAAGTCGATCGCTTCCAGAGCCGGCGCCGGCGGTATCGGGGTTGACGGGATGATGGCGCGAACGCGCGGCTTCGCTGCTATCTTTTCTGGAGAAACGAGCGGCTCCGGGGAGAGGGACGGCGTGGGCTCCTCAGCCCGGCGCTCCTCGCTCTGCGGAGCATCGTCTTGCGCCGCATCGTTCTCTTCGGTGGTTTCACCCGGCTGCGCATCGCGCTGGCGCGACCGACGGCGGCCACCCCGCTTGCCACGGCGGCGCTTCTTCCGGGCGTCGCCATTGTCGCCCTGTTCGCCGGCTTCGACGCCATCCTCGGATTCGTCGTCTTCGCCATCATCCTCGGATTCGGTTTCTTCGGATTGGGCTTCTTCGACGTCCTCGGGCGCCGCCTCAACCGACGGACCTGTCTCGGCTGGCTGAGTCTCCGCCATCTCGCGCTCGCCACGACCACGGCGACGGCGACGGCGACGGCGACGGCGATCGCCGGCCTCAGCGCTCTCGTCCGAGCGCTCGGCGGCTTCCGCCTCGGTCTCGTCTTCGTCCTCTTCTTCGGTTTCCTCGTCTTCCTCGACGGCGTCTTCCGCCTCGGCGGCGAGCAGACGATCGGTCTCGGCCATGATGCGGTCGGCGCTGACCAGCGGCCCACCCTCTTCGTCCGGCAGCTTGGCTTTGATGCGTTCAAGCCGCAGGTCGGGGGCGATCAACGTGTCGTCCGCCAGCACCAGCACACGGAAGCCGTATTTCATCTCGATACGGGTAAGATCCGTACGCTTCTGATTCAGAATATAGAGGGCGATGGACGTCGGGACATGCACGGTGATCTCAGCCGAGCGCTTGCGGATCCCCTCTTCTTCGATGTGGCGCAGCACATGCAGCGCCGCGGACTCGACCGAGCGGATGACCCCGGCGCCCGAGCAATGCGGGCAGCGTTCGAAATTGGTCTCGAGCAGCGACGGGCGCAGGCGCTGGCGCGACAACTCCAAAAGGCCAAAGGGTGAGATGCGGCCAAGCTGGATGCGGGCCCGGTCGTTCTTCATCGCCTCTTTCAGGCGGCGCTCGACCGAGGCGTTGTTCTTCGGGTCTTCCATGTCGATGAAATCGATCACGATGAGACCCGCGAGGTCGCGCAGGCGAAGCTGGCGCGCCACCTCATCGGCGGCTTCCAGATTCGTCTTGTGCGCGGTTTCCTCGATGTTGCGTTCGCGCGTCGACTTGCCCGAATTGACGTCGATGGCGACCAGCGCCTCGGTCGGGTTGATGACGATATAACCGCCCGACTTCAAATGCACGACAGGGTTGTGGATGGCGTCGATCTGCGGCTCCACCTGGTAGCGGTGGAACAACGGAATTTCCTCTTCGCGATAAGGCTGGACGCGCTTGGTGTGGCTGGGCATCAGCATCCGCATGAAGTCCTTGGCGATGCGGTAGCCGGCGTCACCCTCGACCCAGAGTTCATCGATGTCGCTGGAATAGATATCGCGAATCGAGCGCTTGATGAGGTTCGCTTCCTCGTAAATCAGCGTCGGCGCAATGGAGTTGAGCGTCTGCTCGCGGATGTCATCCCACAGCCGCAGCAAATATTCGAGGTCGCGCTTGATCTCCGGCTTCGTCCGTTCCAGCCCGGCCGTGCGCAGGATGACCGCCATGCCTTCTGGAATGTCGAGTTCCGCCAGAAGCTCTTTCAGACGCTTGCGATCGGCTGGGTTGGTGATCTTGCGGCTGATGCCGCCGCCACGGCCCGTGTTGGGCATCAGCACGCAGTAACGACCGGGCAGCGAAAGATAGGTGGTGAGCGCCGCGCCCTTGTTGCCGCGTTCTTCCTTGGTGACCTGCACCAGCAGGATCTGTCGGCGCTTGATGACCTCTTGGATCTTGTAGCTGCGCAACGAGCGGGGGCGACGGCGCGCCTCCTCCACCTCATCACCGCCGACCACATCGACGTTTTCACCCGGCGCCAGTTCACTCGAGGCGGGCGTCCCAGCGACGCCGTCGCCAGCGGGGAGCGAATCAGCATCGCTTTCATCCGCGCCTTCGGCGTCACCATACGCGTCATCCTCGGCCTCGCCATCCTCGGACACGGCGAGGGGGGTGGGCATCGGGGAGTGGTGCTCGACCATGGTGACGGGGTGCGCCGCCTCGGCCATCGCCCGGGCGTCACGCTCCTCGCGCTCCTCGGAATCACGGTAGCGGCGTTCTTCTTCCGCGACCAGCGCTTCACGGTCGGCGGGGGGGATGCGGTAGTAATCCGGGTGGATTTCAGAGAAGGCCAGGAAGCCGTGCCGGTTCCCGCCATACTCGACGAAGGCCGCCTGGAGCGATGGCTCCACCCGCGTAACCTTGGCGAGGTAAATATTGCTCTTGATCTGCTTTCGAGTGGCAATCTCGAAGTCAAGCTCTTCAAGCCGGTTTCCGTTAACCACGACAACCCGAGTCTCTTCCGGGTGTGTGGCGTCTACAAGCATACGCTTGGCCATTCATGATCCTCATGACGCAACCGAGGCGCCTGTGCGACTAAACAAACGCGCAGGCTGCGTCATCGCTGTAGGGAAGCGTTCGGAACCTGCCCAACGGACCGTCGAACGGCGCTCGCGAGAGCCAGCCAGGACGGGTAGGGCTTGGTGTCCGGGTTCCGACCCTTAATGGTCGAAACCTGCTTCAGGTTTCTCCTTATCTATCGGTAAATCCGCAAGCGCCACGCATCGGAATGCGGCCAAACGCCAGGCATGGCCGAAACCTCCTCCGAGCGCGACGCCGCCAGCCAAAGTAAGGACAGGCGGACTCCGATATGTCGCACTACGTACCATAGACAAGCTAAGTTTCTTGCACAACCGGGGAATTCGGGGAAAGGGGATGTCCCAAGCCCACTCCACCACTTTTTTTGGCCGATTCCCGATTCCCCATTTCTGACGAGAAAGCCACACCAGCGGACAATTAGGCCACAGTTTTGCCATTGCCGTTGAATGCATTGATTTGTCTAAGCTATAGAGCCGATGAGAGCGGCTTGGGATCTGGTATTGGTGGTTTGTGTACGACACATTCTCGCCCGCGTGGTGACGGCGGGGGCGCTGCTGGGTGTTGCGGTCGCCGCTTGGCTGCCGAGCGCCCCGCTTTTTGCCGCCCCCAAGGACATGGAAGTGGCGCAGACCACCGCTGCGCTGCCTGCGGCGCCGCCAAAGCCGGCCATTATCGAAGCCCGATTCGGCATCCACCCCGATAAGACTCGTTTCGTTCTGGAATTGAGCAGCGCAGTCGCTTTTCGCGTCACCACCGCCTCTCATCCAGACCGTGTCATCGTCGATCTGCCGGACTTGTCGTGGTCGGGCCGCAAGGCGCCGATGCCGGGGCAAGGGTTGGTGCGGCAGTATTCCATAACCGCGACCGCGCCCGGCGCGTCCCGTCTGCTGCTTGAGACGAAGGGGCCGGTGCAGGTGATCGAGTCTCTGATGCTGCCGGAAAAGGACGGACACCAGCCGCGCCTTGTTCTGGATCTCAGGCGCGCCGCGCCCAGCGCAGCCACCCGGAGCCCCGCCCCCACTCCCCCACCGGTCGCCACCCGGCCGGTGCTGGCCATACCCGAGAACAAGCCTGATCCCGCGCCGGCGCGGGTTGTTCCCGCCGCCCTGCCCACCGCGCCACCGGCCCCGCCAACCAGTCGTGGACCGGAAAAGCCGCTCATCGTCATCGATCCCGGCCATGGCGGTGAAGATCCGGGCGCGATTGGCATTGGCGGCGTGTACGAAAAGAACATCACGCTGGCGATGGCGCGCGCGTTGCGCCAGCAACTCGAAGCCAGCAAGCGCTACCGCGTGATGCTGACCCGCGACAAGGACGTGTTCATCCGCCTGCGTGAGCGTGTTGGCATCGCCCGCGACGCTGGCGCCGATCTGTTTATCTCGCTGCATGCCGACAGCATCACCAGCGGCTCCGTGCACGGGCTGTCGATCTACACGCTCTCCGACAAGGCTTCCGACCACGAGGCGGAATCGCTGGCCGCCAAGGAAAACCGCTCCGACGCCATCGCCGGTCTCGATTTGTCGGGTGAAAGCGATCTGGTGGCGAGCATCCTCATCGATCTGGCGCAGCACGACACGATGAATCACTCCAAACGTTTCGCCAAAGGGGTGCTGGAAAACGTTCGCACCGAGGTGTCTTTGTTGTCCAACAAGCCGCAACGCCAGGCGGGCTTCGCCGTGCTGACGGCGCCCGACGTGCCCTCGGCGCTGATCGAGATGGGCTATCTGTCCAATGCGATAGACGTCAACAAGCTGACGTCGCCGCTGCACCGCGAACGCCTTGCCCGGGGCGTGGCGCGCGCCGTCGATTCCTACTTCAAATGGCTGGGGGGACCCCGAAAGCCCTAAGCGGTTTTGGCGCAAGCGGCATGTGCGTTCTTGTGATAGCACCCCCCTTCTCGCCGGGGCCTTGCGAGCGCCTTATTTTCCTGCCGATCGAACGTAGGAGTCGGCGACCCCCGCTTCGCGGGTGTAGGATAGCGTCAAGATCGACGCCTCACGGGGCCTCACGTTTGGGTTGAGTTGTACGGGTTCGGATATGCGTTTGCTTCTCTCGCTTCTGATGGGTCTGTTCATGCTGGTGCTCGCCGGTGGCGGCGCGCTGGTGTATGTCATTGATTATTACAACCATGACCTGCCGGACTACACGAAGCTGATAACCTATCAGCCGCCGGTGACCACCCGCGTGTACGCCGGCGATGGCCGCCTGCTTGCGGAGTTTGCGGCGGAAAAGCGGGTCTTCGTGCCCATCGACGCCATTCCCAAGCGCGTCATCAGCGCCTTCCTGTCAGCCGAGGACAAGAGCTTCTATCAGCACAAGGGCCTCGATCCGATGGGGATCCTGCGCGCCGTGCTGACCAATGTGGAAAATTTCGGATCGGAGCGCCGTCCGGTCGGCGCGTCGACCATCACCCAGCAGGTCGCCAAGAACATGCTGCTGTCCGGTGAGCTCTCGTTCAACCGCAAGATCAAGGAAGCGATTCTCGCCGTGCGCATCGAGCGCACTTTCTCGAAGGAACGCATTCTTGAGCTGTATCTCAACGAGATTTTTCTGGGTATTCGCTCCTATGGAGTGGCCGCAGCGGCGCTCAATTATTTCAACAAGGGCCTGGACGAACTGACAATTGCCGAGGCCGCCTATCTGGCGGCGCTGCCCAAGGCGCCCAGCAATTACCATCCCGAGCGTCAGCACGAAGCGGCGGTTGGGCGGCGCAACTGGGTGATCGGCCGCATGGCCGAGGATGGCTACATCACAGCGGAGGAAGCCACCGCCGCTCAGGCGGAACCCCTGGCCATCCGCAAGCGCAACGAGAGCGAATCCGTCACCGCCGAGTATTTCGCCGAGGAGATCCGCCGTGAGCTGATCAAGCTTTATGGCGAACAGGCGCTGTATGAAGGCGGCCTGACCGTGCGCGCCTCCATGGACCCGAAGTTGCAGGAGGCGGCCACCCGGTCGCTTCGCCAAGGCATCATCCAATACGACCGGCGGCACGGCTGGCGTGGACCGGTGGCGCGGATGGAAAGCTTCGACACCTGGGCGAAGAAGCTGGCCTCCATTCCCATGCCGCCGGGCGGCGAGGGGTGGCGGCTGGCCGTGGTGCTGAAGGATGACGCCGCCGACGCGACCGAAATCGGGTTGAGTGACGGCGCGCACGGGCGGATCCCGCTGTCCGAGCTGAAATGGGCGCGCGCCTGGAAGGAAGACGAGCTCCTTGGCCCCGAGGTGCGCAAGCCATCCAGCGTGCTGAAGCTCGGTGACGTGATCCTGGTCGAAGAGGTGCGTAAGGACGACCGCGGCAAGGATTTGCCCCCCTCCAGCTTCGCCCTGCGCCAGATCCCGGCGGTGCAAGGGGGATTCATGGCGCTGGATCCGCATACCGGCCGCGTCCTGGCCATGGCCGGTGGTTTTTCGCCACGCATGAGTTCCTTCAACCGCGCCACCCAGGCCATGCGGCAGCCGGGCTCCGCCTTCAAACCCTTCGTCTATCTGACGGCGCTCGACAACGGGCTCACCCCGTCGTCGCTGGTCATGGACGCGCCCTTCGAGTACAGCCCCGGCCCCGGTCAGCCGGTTTGGCGACCGGAGAATTTCGGCGGCGGCAACTTCGGTCCGACCCCGTTGCGCGTCGGCATCGAAAAGTCGCGCAACGTCATGACCGTACGTCTCGCCAAATACATCGGCATGGACAAGGTGAAGGCCACTGTCGAAAAATTCGGCGTCACCGACAATCTCCAGCCCTATCTGCCCATGGCGCTGGGCGCTGGGGAAACGACGGTGATGCGCCTGAGCGCGGCCTACGCCATGCTCGACAATGGCGGCCGCCGGATCGTGCCATCCTTCATCGATCGTATCCAGGACCGCACCGGAAAGACCATCTTCCGCCACGATCCCCGCAGCTGCGAGAACTGCAGCGCCATAGAGTGGCGGCCAAACTTGACCGCCCCCACGGTCCTGGACGCGCGGGAGCGCATCGCCGACCCGCGCACCGTCTATCAGATCACTTCCATGCTGGAAGGCGTGGTGCAACGCGGCACCGGGGCGAAGCTGCTGTCTCTGGGCAAGCCGGTGGCCGGCAAGACGGGCACCACCAACGACAGCAACGACGCCTGGTTCATGGGCTTTTCACCCGATCTGGTGGTGGGAACCTACATCGGCTTCGACCAGCCGCACTCGCTGGGTCCCAAAGAGACGGGCGGCTCGGCGGCGGTGCCGGTGGTCAAGGATTTCATGGAGGTGGCGCTGAAGGACAAGCCGGCCACGCCGTTCCGCGTGCCGCCCGGCGTGCGCCTGGTGCGCGTCAACCCCGAGAACGGCGCGCTGGCCCAACCCGGTGATCGTAAATCCATCTGGGAAGCCTTCTTGCCCGGCACCGAACCCAACCCCGACGTGCCGCCCACCGTTATTGACGGTTCCGCGCAGTCTTCCGGGTTCGGGGGGATCACCGATGGTGGTCTGGGGGCGTCACCGGCGCCGGCCACGTTGGGGACCGGCGGAATCTATTAGTGAGTTAAAGGGTGCAAAGAGGCGCCTGAGACGCTACATAAACCGCCAATCAAAATCATTCCAACCCCAGGCTGACGAGGAGGACCGCGATGCGGGCCGAGATCGAGGCGGCCGCCAGCGAGATTCGTGAATCGCTGGCGCTGCTAAGGAGGCATCTTTGACTGGGACAACGCCCTGCGTCGTCTCGACGAACTGAACGCGCTCGCCGAAGATCCCAAGCTTTGGGACAGCCCGGAAAAAGCGCAGACCATCATGCGCGAGCGCACCCAACTGGACACGGCGGTGTCGGGTTACCGGGTGCTGGAGCGCGAGCTTGGCGACAGCCTTGAACTGATCGAGATGGGTGAGGCGGAAGGGGACGAAACGGTCGTCGCCGACGCTGAACAGACCCTTTACGCCCAGCGCGACCGCGCGGCCAAGCTGCAGTTGGAAAGCCTGCTGTCGGGCGAAGCGGACGCCAACGACTGCTACATCGAAGTGAACTCCGGCGCCGGGGGCACCGAGGCGCAGGACTGGGCGCTCATGCTCGTGCGCATGTACACGCGCTGGGCCGAGCAGCACGGCTACAAGACCGAATGGCTGGAAGAGAGTCCGGGTGAAGAGGCCGGCATCAAATCCGCCACCGTGCAGATCAAGGGCCACAACGGCTATGGCTGGCTGAAGACCGAAGCCGGCGTGCACCGTCTGGTGCGCATCAGCCCGTTCGATAGCCAGGCGCGCCGTCAGACCAGCTTCGCCGCCGTGTCGGTAAGCCCGGTGATCGACGACAAGATCCAGATTGAAATCAACGAAAAAGACTGCCGCATCGACACCTACCGTGCGTCGGGCGCGGGTGGCCAGCACATCAACAAGACGGATTCGGCGGTCCGCATCACCCACTTGCCCACCAACATCGCGGTGAGTTGCCAGCAGGAGCGCTCGCAGCACAAGAACCGCGCCAAGGCGTGGGACATGCTGCGCGCCCGCCTGTACGAGCGGGAACTGAAGATCCGCGAGGACGCGGCGGCGGCGCTGGAAGCCACCAAGACCGACATCGGCTGGGGTCACCAGATCCGCAGTTACGTCCTGCACCCCTACCAGATGGTCAAGGATCTTCGCACCGAGGTGGAAACGTCTCAGACGCAGGCGGTGCTTGACGGCGCCCTCGATCCATTCCTGGAAGCCGCGCTGGCCGCCCGCATCAAGGGCCAGAGCGGTGATGAGGACGCTCCATAACTCCTTTATTCGTCGCCTTCTGGCCCCTCTTCATTTCACGGGAGATGAAGGGGGGTCGAGGCGTCAATGAATCGGGCGCCAGCCCTTTCCTCTCTCTGCCGCAGCCTCCCCCTCCTCGTCCTCTTCGATCAATTCATCGACAGCGGAATCCAGATTATCCTTGAGGGCGGTGACCAGCGCGCGGATTTCGCCCGTTTCCTTCTCCAGGTCACGCAAGCGGGTTTCCAGGGCGCTGAAACAGGTCTCCAACGTTTCGGCCAGCCGGTCGAGACGTTCGAGCAGGGGAGCGTTGTCATGGTTCATGGGCGAGCCGACTCCCGTTCCTATGCGGTTGATGGTGAACATGGCGTCAGCCCCCGTTGAACAACGCGCCATCGCGGCGGTGCTGAACCAGAAATACTAGGCCAGACCATGCCTGTCGCCCAGCCCTGCGGGTGGCGCACCCCGCAAGCGTCAAAGGCTTCCCGCCGGATAGGCGGACCCGGATCTTCGGGAATACTGATCTTCAAGAATTATCAGGCGGCGCCGATCACCGTTTCAACGGAACCCCGTACAGTTCCAGTCGATGCCCGACCAGTTCATAACCCAGCTCACGGGCGATGATCGTTTTCAACCGTTCCAGCTCTTCGCTGGTGAACTCCACCACCTCGCCGGTCTGCAGATTGATGAGGTGGTCGTGATGCTCTTCCGGCTTTTCTTCATAGCGCGCGCGCCCGTCGCCGAAATCCAGGCGGTCGATCACCTGCGCGTCCTGGAACAGACGCATGGTGCGGTACACCGTGGCGATGGAGATGTGCGGGTCTATGGCCACGGCCCGGCGATGCACCTCCTCGACATCGGGATGGTCGGTCGCCTCCGCCAACACGCGGGAAATCACCCGGCGCTGGTCGGTCATCTTCAGCCCCTTCCTGAGGCAGAGGTCTTCAATCCGCGACGGCATGGGGTCCGTGTATCCGGTGGTCTGCTGATGCAAAGATGGTGTGATCCAAGGGCTTCTCAAAGAGGGGATGCGCCAGACACAGCAGATCGTTGGTCATACCCCTGGCCATATCCCTGGAAGGCGGCGGTTTTTGATGAGCCTTTCTCACCGCCCCTGCATCGTGACGCCGCAGGGGCGTGTTCCCTGTTGTGCCGGCAGGACGACTGCACGATAGATTTGCTCCATTGCCGGTAGGGGATGCTACTCCTCAACGCTTATCAGGCGTGTTCAGCGAAGGTCCGTGTTTATGAATATTTTTTCTGAAGCCCTTCTCGCCATGCCCAGCATCGCCCGGGTGGTGCTGGTGCTGAGTCTCGTTTCAGCGGCGGGGTTGGCGCTGGGCAACATCAAGATCCGGGGGATCGGGTTGGGGATCGGCGGGGTGTTGTTCGCCGGAATCGCCGGTGGGCATTTGGCCAAGGCCGCCGGCATTACCTTCAATCCCGAGATGATGGATTTCATCCGCGATTTTGGGCTGATCCTGTTCGTTTACACCATCGGCATCCAGGTTGGCCCCGGCTTCTTCGCGGCGTTGCGCGCTTCGGGGTTACGGCTGAATCTGCTGGCCTTGTTGATGGTGGGGTTGAGCATCGCGGTGACGGCGGCATTGGCGACGACAGGCGTGGTCTCGCTGGGCGCGGCTCTGGGCATCTTCGCCGGCGGGGTTACGAACGCGCCAGCCCTGGCCGCTTCACAACAGGTGCTCAGCGAATTGAAGGCCGACACGCTCATCGCCGTGCTGCCGGGATTGGCCTTCGCCGTCACCTATCCGTTCGGTATCGCCGGCAATCTGCTGGCCATGGCGCTGGTGCGCATCGTCTACCGCATCGACCCGCAGCAAGAAGCCCTAGAATTTGAAGCCGAACGCCGGCGCGAGGTGGCGGCGCTCCACACCCTGAATGTCGCCATCCGCAACCCGCGCGTGGATGGGATTCGCCTGGACGCCCTGTCGACCCTGCCAAGCCTTGGCGTGGTGGCCTCGCGCCTGCTGCGCGACAACCACCTCATGGTGCCTCACCCGGACACCGAATTGCGGCTGGGGGATGTGCTCCACCTCGTGGGCCCCCGTTCCAAGCTTGATGAGTGCTGCCTGTTCTTTGGCGAAAAGGCCGAAGTCACGCTGACCACCAAGGGAACCGACCTGAAATGGGAGCGCATCGTCGTCACCAGCAACGCCGTGCTGGGCAAACCGCTGGCCATGCTGAACGTGCAGGAACTGTACGACGTGGTGATCAGCCGCGTCACCCGCACCGGCTTTGAACTGGTCCCGAACGCCGCGTTGCGGCTGCAATTCGGCGACATCCTCACCGTCATCGGCAAACCCGACGCTCTGAAAGTGGTGGCGCAGTTGTTCGGTAATTCCGAACGCCGGCTGCAACATGTGGAGATGGTGCCGATGTTCCTGGGCATCGCGCTGGGGGCCATCGTCGGCGCCATTCCGATTTTCTTGCCGGGCATGCCCGCGCCGCTGCGCCTAGGCTTGGCCGGCGGCCCGCTGATCGTGGCGATCTTGCTGGCGCGGCTGGGTCACCTCGGCCCTTTCGTGTGGTTCATGCCACCGGCGGCCAATTTGGCGCTGCGCGAGATCGGCATCGTGCTGTTCCTGGCGGTGCTGGGCGTGGCGTCCGGCGCGCGCTTCGTCGAGACGGTGGCGAGCGGGGTGGGGCTGCCGTGGATGCTGTGGGGCGTCCTGGTCACCGTGATCCCGCTGGTGGTCACCGGGCTGCTGGCCCGTGGGGTGTTCAAGATCAATTTCCTGTCGCTGTGCGGTTTGCTGGCGGGGGCGCAGACCAACCCGCCGGGGTTGGCCTACGCCAACGCCGTGGCGGTGTCGGAGGCCCCGGCGCTGGCCTACGCCACCGTTTATCCGCTGGCTATGTGCTTGCGCATCCTGGCGCCGCAAATCCTCGTGCTGGTGCTTTGGTGAAACCATGAAGAAGCCGTGAAAAACTGCTTTGCGGTTGCGGAGTCCCGGACTAGCTTGCGCTGTCTTCACTTTTGCTGATCAGATCATCTCCATGCATCGCCATCCGACCAGCAACCCAAACGCGCCCGAAGCGGTCGTCGTCCGGGATCTGCACAAAAGCTTCGGCAATCTGGAAGTCCTGAAGGGCGTCTCGTTGACCGCACGCGAGGGCGATGTGATCGCGTTGATCGGCTCTTCGGGCTCCGGCAAGAGCACGATGCTGCGCTGCATCAACCTCCTGGAGGTGCCGGACGAAGGCCGCATCATTATCGGCGGCGAGGAGATCGCCCTGAAGAAGGCGCGCGGCGGTCGCACCGTGCCGGCTGACGCCCGCCAGGTCGACCGCATTCGCACGCGCCTCGGCATGGTGTTCCAGAATTTCAACCTCTGGACCCACATGACGATCCTGGAAAACATCATCGAGGCGCCGGTCCACGTCCTGGGTGTTCCCAAGAGCGAGGCTGTGGAACGGGCCCGTATGCTGCTCGACAAGGTTGGCATTCTGCCCAAAGCCGACGCCTATCCTTCGCAACTCTCCGGTGGACAGCAGCAGCGCGCGGCGATCGCGCGGGCGCTGGCCATGCAGCCCAAAGTGATGTTGTTCGACGAGCCCACCTCCGCGCTCGACCCCGAATTGGTGGGTGAGGTGCTGCTGGTGATCCGTCAGCTTGCCGACGAGGGAAGCACCATGATCCTGGTGACGCACGAGATGGGCTTCGCCCGCGAAGTGGCGTCGGAAGTGGTGTTTTTGCACCAGGGCCGCATCGAAGAGCAAGGAGCGCCCGACAAGGTTCTGGTGGCCCCGGAATCCGAGCGCGTGCGCGGTTTCCTCGCGCGGCACTTGTCGAATTCCGCTTGACCGATCCGCTGAGTCAAAAAAGGTGAACCGCAGTCCGCGCGCAAGAGGCGGGCCGCCCACGCAAAAGGAGATCGTCGATGAAGAAGCTTATCGTGGCGCTTGCCGTCGGAGCCGCTGTTCTGGCCTGTGGTGTGGCCCAGGCCAAGGAATGGAAGAAAGTCCGTATCGGCACCGAGGGCGCCTACGCCCCGTGGAACGCCACCGACGCCTCGGGCAAGCTGGTCGGTTTCGAGATGGATCTGGCCAAGGATTTGTGCGCGCGCATGAAGGTCGAATGCGAGATCATCGCGCAGGATTGGGATGGCATCATCCCAGCCCTGCAGCAGGGCAAGTTTGACGCCACCATGTCGGCGATGACCATCACCGCCGAGCGCCAGAAGGTTCTCGCCTTCAGCATCCCCTACGGCACCGAACCGACGAGCTTCGTCACCTCCAAGGACTCGCCGCTGGCGGCGATGCCGAAGACCGACATCCTCGACCTTGATACGGCCCCCGGCAAGAAGGCCGTCGACGATCTGGCCAAGGTGCTGGACGGCAAGACCATCGGCGTGCAGGTCTCGACCACGCAGATCGCCTTCCTCAAAAAGATGCTGCCGAAGATCGCCTTGCGCTCCTACGATAAGATCGACAACGCTGGCATCGACATGGAAGCCCGCCGCGTCGATGCGGTGATCGGTGACCGTTCGGTGGTCGAGGCGATCATCAAGAACGACAAGACAGCCAACATCGTGCTGTTTGGCCCGAATCTGGTGCGCGGCGTGCTCGGTGAGGGCGTGGGCATCGGCATGCGCAAGCAGGATAAGGACCTGAAGGCGCTGTTCGACAAGGCCATCACCGAGGCGAACAAGGACGGCACGATCGCCAAGCTGTCCAACCAGCATTTCGGCTATGACGTCTCGATCAAGTAACCGGGAAGAAAACATCCTCCCCCGTCTTCGGACGGGGGAGGGAAGCGGCGCCGCTCTAGCCCTTTGATTTTTTGAGCCGATTCATACACCCGGCCTTTCGAGGGCGCGTGTGATCGGCTTTATCCCTAAGGCAGTGACGCGAACGGCGATAAACCATGCTTGATGTTCTTTCCTTCGGTCCCAACGGCTGGGGCTGGCAGCTTTTGTCCGGCCTCGGCATGACTCTGGCGGTAGCGCTGCTGGCGTTTCCGCTCGGCGTTGCGATCGGCTCCCTCGGCGCAGCCGCCAAACTCGGCGGCAGCCGGGCGCTGCGTGGCGGCGCCGAAGTCTACACCACCGTTGTGCGCGGCGTGCCTGAGCTTTTGGTGATCTATCTGCTGTTCTACGGTGGCAACGGCATGGTTATGGCCGTCGCCCGGGTTTTCGGTCACGACGGCTATATAGAGCTGAACCCCTTCTTGATCGGCGTCGTGGCCGTCGGGCTGATCTCCGGCTCCTACTCCACCGAGGTGATTCGCGGCGCTGTCCTGGCGGTGCCGCCCGGCCAGATTGAAGCGGCGCGGGCCTGCGGCATGAACCGCTGGCTGATCCTGCGGCGTATCCTGGCGCCGCAGACGCTGCGCTATGCGCTGCCGGGCTTGGGCAACGTGTGGCAATTGGCGCTCAAGGACACATCGCTGGTCTCGGTCACGGCGCTGACCGAGATCATGCGCGCGGCCTATCTGGGCGCCGGCGCCACCCGGATGTCTTTTATCTTCTACACGGTGGCGGCGGTGCTGTACCTGGTGCTCACCGTCATCTCGACAGCGGCCTTCGAGCGTGTCGAGCGCTATACCATGCGTGGCGTGCAAGGGAACTGAGATGGACTGGGACGCCCTGTTGGATTCGTTTCCCCTGGATTTGAGGCTGATGTGGGACTCGCTGCCCACCCTGCTCTGGGGGGTGCCGCTTACCCTTCAACTGGTGATTCTGGCGGAACTCCTGGGCTTCGCCGTGGGGTTGGGCACGGCGCTCATGCGCCTGTCGGGCCATCCGGTAAGGGCATGGATCGCGCAAGCCTATGTCTTTGTCTTTCGCGGCACGCCGCTGCTGGCGCAGCTCTATCTCATTTATTATGGTCTCGGTCAGTTCGACGCGGTGCGCCAGAGCATCGCCTGGATCGTTCTGGGTAAGCCCGCCGGCTGCGCCATCCTGGCGATGATGCTGAACACCGGAGCCTACACCAGCGAGATTCTGCGCGGCGCCATTCAGTCCGTGCCGCCCGGCCAGATCGAGGCGGCGCGCGCCTGCGGCATGGGGCGTTTTCTGCTGTTCCGCCGCATCATCATGCCGCTGGCCATTCGTCAGGCGCTGCCCGCCTACGGCAATGAGATGATCTTGATGATAAAGGCGAGTTCTCTTGCCAGCATCATCACTCTGATGGAAGTCACCGGCATTGCCCGCGATCTCATCTCCCAGACCTATGCGGTGTTTGAAATCTTCATCCTCGCTGGATTGATCTATCTGGCGCTGAACTTTGCACTGTCCCGCATCGTCCATTATGCTGAGCGTCGCATGAACCCGCAGTTGCGGCAAGCTTAAGGGCGCCTTTGCTTTCGTGTCTTTGCTCTGTGTCCCAGAAAAGCGTCAGGCCGCCCACGCAAAAAGGAGACCGTCGATGAAGACTCTTATCGTGGCGCTTGCCGTCGGCGCCGCCGTTCTAACCTGTGGCGCGGTCGAAGCCAAAGAGTGGAAGAAGATCAGCTTCGGCGTCGAGGGCGCTTATGCCCCGTGGAACGCCACCGATGCCTCGGGCAATCTCGTCGGTTTCGAGATCGATCTGGCGAAGGATCTGTGCACGCGCATGGACGTTGAATGCACATTCATGACGCAGGAATGGGACGACAACATCCCAGCCCTGCAGCAAGGCAAGTTTGACGTCATCTTATCGGGGATGACCATCACCACTGAGCGCCAGAAGGACCTTACCTTCAGCATCCCCTACGCCGCCGAACCGACGAGCTTCGTCACCTCCAAAAGTTCATCGCTGGCGGCGCTGCCGCAGACCGATTTCCTCGACCTCGACACGGCCTCCGGCAAGAAGGCTGTTGAGGATCTGGCCAAGGCGCTGAATGGCAAGACCATCGGCGTGCAGATCGCAACCACACAGGCTGATTTCCTTGAGATACAGCTCCCGAAGATCGCCGTGCGCGTCTACGACAAGATCGACGACGCCGGTATCGACATGGGCGCCCGCCGAATCGATGCGATGATCGGTGACCGCTCGGCAATCGAGACGTTGATCAAGGATAATAAATCCGGCGACATTGTGCTGTTTGGCCCGAATCTGGTGCGCGGCATGCTCGGTGAAGGCATGGGTATGGGCATGCGCAAGCAGGATACGGACCTGAAGGCCATGCTCGACAAGGCGATCACCGAGGCGAACAAGGACGGCGTCATCACCAGGCTGTCCAACCAGCACTTCGGCTATGACGTCTCGATCAAACAATGAGACAAACCACTCTCCTCCATTACTGATGGAGGAGAGTTCGCCTCTCATACCGGCGGCGCTTAATCGCTTTCATCAAGCGCGCCGGTATCATTGAACCGAACGGATGCGTTGCAGAACGTCGCTGCCAAACTTGGCGGCGGATTCCGCATAGACTCCCTGCAAGGCCTGCTCGAAGGCGACTCGGTTCACCGTTTCGGTGACGGCTATGCCATTCCGGCGCAATTGCTCGACACCGCTGCGCTCGATTTCAGCAGCCGCCTCCCGTGACACCTTGGCGCCCGCCTGCGCCGCCGCCAAAAAGACCCTCTGGTCATTCTTTGGGATGGAATTCCAGATCGGCTTCGGCAGGAGAAAGACGGCCGACGAATAGACATGCCCGCTGAGCGTCAGATATTTCTGCACCTTTCCAAGCTCCGCAGACATAATCAGAGTGATCGGGTTTTCTTGCCCGTCGAAGTCTCCCGACAGCAACGCACCGTAGAGAGCCGGAAAAGCCAGCGGTTGCGCGTCGGCGCCAAACGCCTTGAAACCGGCGATCATCATATCCGACTGCGGCACGCGGATCTTCAAACCCTTCAGATCGCCGGGCCCGATGATGGGGCGCTTGGAGGAGGTGATGTGGCGCATGCCGTTCTCGCCCCAGGCCAACCCCACCAGACCATTTTTCCTGAATATCTCGAGATATTCCTGGCCGATCGGCCCGTCGAGCACGGCCCGCGCATGCCGCACATCGCGCATGAGGAAAGGGATATCGAACACCCCCATTTCAGGAATGATACCCGCCAAGGTCGCGCTGCTCACGAAGGCGCCATCGAGATGATTGCGCTGCATCTCTTCAACCATTTCCAATTCACCACCAAGGGAGGAATTGGCATAGAGCTCGATGCGGTAGCGCCCCTCGGTGTTTTTTTCTATTTCCTGGGCGAAGACCCCGGTCGCCGCACCGAAATGCGAATTGTGGGAGCTTAGAAAGCCCATCCGCAGAACTCGTTCAGCGGCGGAGGCGCCGGAGCAGAACAGTGAGAGTGCGAGACCGGCAATCCCTGCGGTCAATGCCATTTTTTTTAGCAACATCGGTCAATCCCTAAATTCAAGGGGCTCCTAAATTTCAAGGAGCGATGCCCGGTCTCACCCAGGAGGACGTAAACGCATCCAACCCGCGACCATTCCGAGCATACTAAACTATATCGATATCCTAAAAAATTTTGTTATTAAAGAGTGGAAATTCCAAACAGATTGATACTCGCCCCCTCACGAAGGCTGCGGCTATGCCCGTGACAGGATTCCTGTTGAAGAGGGCGCAAGGATTCAAGGTTGTTAGGTGGGAAGGCGGCCTTGCCTAAGGTCGCGATACAGCCGTGGATCGCTTCAAGGATCGAACCAGCCTGGCTTGTCCTTCACGGGGATGAGAGCGGGCGGAGGGCTGGCCAGCGCAACGGAGCCGTTTTTATAGGGATCCGGCAAATAATGACAATCAACATCGGCTAAGGTACGGAAGCAGTACAGTTTTGACTGGTCGGCGACCACCTGCTCTGGACAATAGTGGCCGGTCTGCTCAAAGGTGACAGACGAACAATCCCGCCCCATGATTCCCGTCGCCACATGGTCAGCAATCGTTTTCTTCGTTGCGGTCAGCGAGGATATACTCGCGACGCCGCTGACAACAGCAACGGGGCCACATCCGACAAGCAGCGCGCTGATCACCGTTAGGGCTGCAATACTCTGAAACGGTGACATGGCCTGAACAACTCCTGTCGATACTCACGCCTGTATTACACACCAGCTTCTGTTAAAGAGGCATGAATTCAACGCAGCAATGTGCAGATTCGAGACCGGCATTCGACCAGGACGAAGGCATCCTTATCCTCCGAACAACCGATTTTAAACGTTGTGCGAGCCTCCCGCCCGACGACGTTGCGCAACACCTCCACCTTTGCCGGTGTGCAGCCGTTGCCGCGCGCCGCTTCCTTCGCCTCCGCCTGGCCGGCGGATACGCCAGCGGCCCAAGCGGGAAAAGGAGCCAAGGACAGGATAGCGGTAAAAAGAAGGATATGGCGCATAGTGTCCCGATTATGACATGCCGCAGGGGGGAAGCCTAGAGCCGATCATACTCGACTCGAGAGTCTGATGGGGTGACAAGCAAAAGCCCACCACAGTTTCCTGTGGTGGGCTTTTGCTTCAAACCGGTTATAAAGTGTCTTCTTTATCCCATGGATGATGGCGCAGTCAGCCAACGGCTCCCACAACGAAAGGCATGGACAATGCCGTTCAGCACACAGACCGCCAAGGAAATTACATTACTGGGTTCGGACTATAATGTGTTTCATTTTAGATTTTCTTGTATGCCTTCTGTCCACGTCAACTGATGGCATAGTTTATACCAATTTGTTCTAATTTCATTTCGAACTCACAATAATGGCTAATGGCGATATCCGGCTGTACCGCTGGGACTTCTGCACCGCCATAACCGAAGGCCGCATACACAGAGCGCACTCCCGCAGCCCGCGCAGCGGCAATGTCGAGATCATGATCGCCCACCATCACCGAGGCATCTCGACGTGCGCCAACCCTTTCGATGACATAATCAAGCTGGCATGGATCTGGCTTGCACCTCTGCAGGGAATCCCCGCATAGGATATGCTCGAAGTAACCAGCCAGCCCAAGCCCTTCAAGGATAAGCAGAGCCAGGGTGGTGGCTTTGTTGGTGCACACGGCCATGGGCACCCGTGACGACGCCAGACGGTCCAAGACCGCCACCACGCCACCATAGAGCACGGCGCCATGAAGAGGATCACCCTGATACTCCTCAAGGTAACTTCTATGCAGCTCTCGGATACGCTCTGAATCAGAAGGCCGGCCAGCATCAGACAGCACCGCCTCGGCCAAAGCCGAACCGCCGTTGCCGATAAGGCCGCGGATCCGCTTGAGAGGCATGGGAGGATAGCCATGCTTTTTCGATGCGCGATTGATGGCGTTGGCGATACCGGCGAGAGTATCCACCAGCGTGCCGTCGAGGTCGAACATCACCAGCTCGACGTGGCGTGAACCGTAAGGCGGCGCACCAGTCACACTGCGCTCACGGCTTGGACCAGCATCCCCCTCCACCATCATTCACCAACCAGGCGCAGCATGGCGGTTTGCCGCTTGATCGACATCAGCCATATGACAGCCAGAAGGATGATCAACATGAAGGGCACAATCGTGATATTAAGCGCTTGCCAACCCAACACATCGAGTAGAGCGCCCGACACAAGAGAGGACAAGGTCACAGTTGTGAAAACAAGAGTATCGTTAATTCCCTGGACCTTGCCCTTTTCTTCTGGCCGGTAGGATTCGGTGAGAAGAGTAGTCCCACCGATATACATGAAATTCCATCCAACCCCAAGAAAAACAAGACCAACCGTATAATAAACAACTCTTGCGCCACAGAGATGAACTCCAACACAGATCAGCATCAGCAACGCACCGATGAAAATGATCTGGAGAACACCGAACCTGCGGATAAGATCACCAGTCACGAAGGACGGTGCAAACATGGCGACGAGGTGCCACTGTATAACCACCGTGACATCGGAAAACTCTGCATGCTGTCCTTGCATAGCAAGCGGAGCCGATATCATCAGCAAATTCATGGTGGCATAACCAATCATGGATGTCAGCACAGCGACAATAAAGACCGGCTGCCTCATGATCATTGCCAGCCGGCGGCCTTCTGTTGCCTGAGTGGAGGGAGGCGAGGATAGACGAAGGCGGGAGGCGAGCACGGCAGCTATCACCATGATCGCACACAGGACCAGGAACGCGGCGCTGAACGGTGGCCATAACAGATTCTTGGTTGCACCAGCCAGATTGGGGCCGATGAAGGCAGCCAGCACCCCCCCCGTCAAAGTGAGTGAAATGGCGCGGCTTTTCCGATCCGCATCTGCCGCGTCTGCTGCGGCAAACCGATAGAATTGACCGACGGCGTTATGGATACCGATCAGGATACCGGCTCCGGCGAACAGGAGGAAACTGCCAGACATTACACCGAAAGCAGCCAGCCCCATACCTGTTGCCCCAACCAGCGCCCCCACGATGAAGACCGACCGGCGGCCCCAGCGCTGCATTGCCCGTGAAACCTGAAACATCACCAGCATCGTGGTCAGGTATTGAAGCGAAAGCGGAAGTGTGGCCAACGCCGGTTGAGTAGCCAGCTGGGTGCCGACGATGGCGGAAGAGGATAGCACCACGCCGGTTCCCGTCATCAGCATGGCTTGGCACAAGGACAGAAGGAGAATGTTTCCATACATTTTCTGCTCCGTTTCACCCGTCACGCCGTCATTTCGGGCGAGAGCAACCGACGTTCTACAACCGCAACCAAGACGCAAAGCGCAACACCTTCCGCTGCTTGGGCAACCTCCTCATTCGTCGGATAGCTCGGGGCAATGCGAATGATGCGGTCATCGGGGTCTCGCCCGTAAGGATGAGTGGCTCCGGCGGGCGTGAGGACAATTCCAGCTTCGGCAGCGATGTCGACCGTCCGCTGCGCGCCGCCGGAGAGAAGATCGAGGGTGATGAAGTAACCGCCGCGTGGGCGAGTCCAGCGAGCGATGCCATAGGGAGCGAGTTCATGGTCGAACACGGCCTGCACAGCCGCGAATTTTGGCGCCAGTATCCGGCGATGTGACTCCATCAGAGCGTGCAGATGGCCGGCGCTTTCCAGGAAATCGGCGTGCCGAAGTTGATTCAGCTTGTCCGGCCCGATCGTTCGGACGCCATACCGTTCCATCCACCACCGAAGATTGTCAGACGATGAAGCGAAGGCAGCCACCCCCGCACCGGGCAGGGTGATCTTGGAAGTGGATGTGAAGACGAACGGTCGGTTCGGATGCCCGGAGGCAGCACAGCATTCGAGAATATTCTCAATCTCCACCATCTCGTCCGTCAAATGGTGCAGCGCGTAAGCGTTGTCCCAGAACAACCGGAAATCTGCTGCCGCCGTGTGCATCGCCGCAAGTCGCTGGACGACCGATGGTGCATACACAGCTCCCGTGGGGTTGCTGTACTTCGGAACGCACCACATGCCTTTGATTGATTCGTCATCCGCCACCAGGCGCTCGACCACATCCATGTCCGGCCCATTATCGGTCATAGGTACCGGAACCATGTCGATGCCAAACTCCTGGCAGATGCGGAAATGCCGGTCGTAGCCGGGCGCCGGGCACAGGAAACGGATCTCGCCGCACCGACTCCATGCAGGCATCCCGCTACCGACGCCGTTAAGCATAGCGGCGGTGACCAAACCATGCATCAACTCCAGGCTGGAGTTGCCGGCCGCCACCACGTGATCGGTCGGCACGCCCAATATATTGGCAAAGATCGCCCGCATTTCCGGTATCCCCGGCAATCCACCGTAGTTTCGGCAGTCCGTCCCGTCGACCGTGCGGAACCCAATTGCGGAGGACCGCTCCAGCAGGGGAGCGGCCAAGGCCAATTGCTCAGGCGAAGGCTTCCCGCGCGTCATGTCAAGATGGAGCCCTCGGGCCGCGAAGGCCTGCAGCCGTTTTTGCACCTGCGCGAGAAAGATCTGCAGTGATGCGCGGTCTTCCGGCAACGCGGAGCTGGATTGTTGATAGCGGAAGCTCATCCCATTTCTCCCGCCCGTGCGATCAAGGACGCGGCGTCACCCGTCGCTCTTTCAATGAAGCAAAGAGGTTGCCTCGCATCACCAAGCCACTGGAAGAGAGAATTCTGATCGCCATTACCAATTTCAGCATCTTCTATGCATACTCGAACAACATCACGCGATCTTAGCTCTGCAAAACTCTCGAAGATGATTTCATTACGGTTGACGACAGCCATAACATGCTGCGACAACAGGTTTCCTCCCTTCTGTCCTAGAGTAAACAGCGCCGGCATTTCACGATGATCGCGCTTTTCGTGAACTGTGAGACGCAGGGCGTTGACACCCTGGGCGATAAGGACGGTGGAGGCCTCATCATCAGCATCCATAAGATGCAGGGCTATGTATTTGCGTGTCGATTCCCATGCAACCGCCTGCACAAAAGACAACGCATCCTCAAGGACCTCTTCATTCTCGAAGGTTTCCAGCCATGCAGACTGGTGCTTAGGGGTAATCAACCCGACGATGGCAGCGCGGATCAGGCGGTTACGGTCGTCCGCGTTGGCGCCAAGAAGCCATTCCTGCAGGCTGCGCGGCATGTCGATACCATGTGGTCGCTGATATCGAGCGCGCGGATCCTGTGCGAAGACATGATCCCAGTCGATATTCAGCAGAATGGCGCCGAATTTCGCCGTCGTGATGCTATCGTCAACGGTGGCGAGCGCCGCTTCGAATCGTCCCACACGCTCATCGACCACAGCAGAGGATGATCCATCACCAACCAGGGCCGAATAGGGATGGAAGTTGATGATGCCCGGACCACACAACGCATCGGCAATCTGTTGACGCTGCTCATCATAGGTGACAGTCAACTCTGGTCGGGTGAAGAATGCTTCGAAGAACCGGCTGCCACCCGTCAAAATGGTCAGCTGGATCGGTCGCTCCGCCAATCTGGTAACCGCCCGAACAATGATCGCCAAACGGGCGATGGCATACATTTCCGCTAAGTCGGCGTAATGCCCCAAGGTCTTCAGACCGCCGGCGGCACGCTTGGGCTGTCCCCACCCGAGCGCGAGGGTGAAGGGCGCCTCGCGCTCAAGACAGGCGAGAATGTTGCCCTGAAGTTTGTGCGTATCAAGCCGACCGGCATTCTTGGATACGTCGGGATTGCGGAATACCTCGCAGATTCTGGCCGCCCGCCGCCAAAGTGGCTCATCCAGACGATTGTACAAGCACCCACCCGGCAAGTCCGATAGATTGCTGGTTACGTATTTGACCAGACGGGTAGATTGACGATCAATCGACGCTTTCCAGCTCGCCAGAATTTTTGCCACTTCCTGCGCGTCAAGGATTACGGCTTCGTTGGCCTGCTCAAGCTCCCGACAGGAGCCCAGCTGGCTGATGATGGCATTGCTGAGGTTGGACTCGCTCAGAATGTCGCGTGCCGCCAGGACAGAAGAGCTGATCATGTTTAACCCTTTCGCGTCAGAACGGTGTGGAGATTGCCGGTTCCGATCAGAGCTGTATCGGCGACGTAGCCGATGGGCTGATCGATCGTCTGGAGGTCGAACAGAGGCCCGAAACGAGCACGGTGAAACGCGGTCTTCGGCAGCCGCTGGATAAGGATGGGGATTTCGCCGTGGGATTCCCGTTCTAGCCGGTAGCGGAACGTGATCTTGGCAGCTGTCGGCGAACCCCCGAGGCCCCCGGTTGAATGCTGCGCCGTCATGGCGGCGTCCTGCTGGGTTGCCGATAGGAAATGGACCTCGCCCTTCTTCCCGTGGACAGTAAGCTTGATTGCATCGGGTTCGATCACGCGCAACACATTGAGGTCGCGGTCGGTCAACGAAATCGCCACATAGCGGATCGCAGCCTCCCAGGCCGACTGCCGCATGGTTCGGAACAGGTCTGCGCAACTGCCGGGAGGAAGATAACCAAGGAACGGCAAATGTTCGCTCCGCCGAGACAGCGTGCCGAGTGGCCGGTGCAGCGACGACGTATAGGCGACATAAAGCCTCTGCACATCGTCGCCATAATGCCGTTCGTACGGCGATGTCCCGCCGGCGAACGCAAAGAGATCCTCATAATAAACGGATGTTACGATCGACCAGAATGTAAAGGCCAACTGGTTTCCAATGTCGCCCGCTCGCTCCATAGCCGTCATGCTGTGGGTCAAGTCGTCAGGATCGAACAAGGGGCTATAGGCTTCCGTCAGATCGCGGATATGCCTTTCATAAAGGCCAGGCCTGCGCTCTAGCAGCGGTGTTGGCAGCCGGTCGCTGATCCACTGTTCGTAGTTCACCACATTGACAATATCCGCGATGTCCATGTGGGCTACCCAGAACGCCAACCCACTCTGGTAGGCATTGACGAATGAATCCGGTGTTCGGCAGGCACGGTTGTATTTGAATCCATCCGCCAGCACAGTGATCCGGCACCCTGTTGGACTGAGCGCGTTGATTACCTGCGCCGCTTCGGCGCAGCGCGTTAGGGAATGAATTTCCGCGAGATCTGGAAAAGGACCGCGGTTCTTAATAGGTGAAAACGGTTTGCGCGAAAAAATTGGCAAGTGGAGATTGAGACATTCGCCGCGTGCCAGTATGGCGCGGATTTGGTCGCGCAGAGCAGGGCGCGACACATTATTTTCTCGAATCTTATACCATACATTGTCAAAGAACGCCTCGGCCACAAACTCCGCGGCGCCAGGCTTGTCAACACCATAAGATTTCGCATGGGTTCGGGCGCGAACAATTGCCGCGTTCACGCGCTGGGTTATGGTCTCGTTCATGCGCGCTCGCAAGGCAGGCAAAAAGTGATCCAGCCAATATTCTGCAGGAACACGAAGCGCCTTTGCATGAAATTCTTCGTGTTGATAAAGGTGAAATCGCTTCATTCTGGTCAACTTGACCAGTCTATGGCCGCTAGAAATCTGGCTTTGCCGCTGCTCCTCGTTGAGGGCGGTCGGGATTGTTGGCGAAGCCTCGCACAACACCTCATCGCGAGGGAGTAGGAAGGCCCTGTTCTTCGCCCCTTGACTGATTACTGGCGGTAAATCGGAACTTCGGAATGCTTGCATAGCCCGGGTTTCCTTGTGCGTGCCTGCTGGCGTCATTCTCGGTCGCCAGTTGAGGCTAGAGGAATCAACTCAAGCACCTGTAATTGGCACATGCCAAAATCGCTTTTTGGCACTTGCGCTTTTGATATATACTGTACGGTCGCTATACGTCAATAACATTGTATATAAAGCTCAATGTTGAGATAACTGATGAAACGGGCTGGCAATTGTTGAGGAAAGGGGATGCCCCCTTCCTGATGGCGCCGTTAACGTGGCGCTGGACGGATTGCAGGAATAGCCGTAACGGGGTAAAGAGCGGCATGGCGCAAGAATGACCAAGCGCTCGCGGCGTAAGCTGCTGAAGAAGCAGGGCTGATACCGGGATGAGTTCTGACGGCTGAGTGGCCATGTATGATCATCGCTATCGGGCAGAGTCGCTTGAGCCTTACCCCTTATGGCCGAAACCCTGACATGTTAACACTGCCTTCTCTTCAGATCAGGCAAGAATTTATTATATATATTTGGTATTTGTTGCTGTATGGAACCCTGATAATAAAGCAGTCATTAACCAAAAACGGAGGTGTTGGTAAGAGGTTAACTTGTCTTCTATTGAATAACCCGGTATCAAATACGCGGATATCACATCCATAAAGCATACTTCCTACTGGGACTCTGGTTATTGATTTGGAATGTCCAGACGATAACGCAGCCACCTCCTCGGCGGAGTTCGAGAAGCTGGGTGATTTTGGCCGCCAAAGCATCATGTGACTACCGGGGAAGGAATCGATACGAAAACAGGATTGGGGAAGTGCGTGCAGTACAGCCAGTATGATTTTGTTCGGCATTCAGGCGTGCGCTCCGCCCGAACCGCCGCGGAAATTGCGCGTTGCGTGCGGGACGAAATTCGCCAGGGGACGTTGGCGGCTGGAACCTCGCTTCCCACCGTGCGCGATTTGGCGGACGAAATCGGGGTGCACCGCAACACAGTTACAGCAGCCTATCGGCAACTTGCTGAGTCGGGAATTCTGAAAACGGGTCGGCGGCGCGGAACAATTGTGAGCGCGTCTGCCTTGTTGCCACCGCTATCGGGCAAGATCCCGGAGGGCGTTCATAATCTTGCTAACGGCAACCCTGATCCCGATCTGCTGCCCGATTTGCGGAAATGGATGGCTGAACTGCGATTGGAACGGCAATTGTATGATGGGCCGGTGCGGCTGCCGGAACTTGTCGCCTTGGCGCAACGGGAATTTGCGGAGGCCGGTCTGAAGGGAGGGGAGATCGCCATAGCGAGTGGCGCTATGGACGCATTTGAGCGCGCACTCTCGGTTCGCCTGATGCCTGGGGATTCAGTAGCTATCGAAGAACCCTGTTTTCCAAGCACGTTGAGCCTGCTGTCGGCATTGAAATTGACCGCGGTTCCGGTATCCGTGGATACGGAAGGCATGCGGCCCGACCTGCTGTATAAGGCGTTACAGGGAAATGTTCGGGCTGTCATCGTGACGCCGCGCGCTCACAATCCGACCGGTGTCAGCTTGTCCATCGCTCGTGCCGCAGAATTGCGGCGTGTGCTGGCCAATGCACCGGATATCCTCGTGCTGGAAGACGATTATTTCAACGGGCTGGCTCTTGCGCCGCCGGTCTGGGTCGGCGGGCCGGAGCGCGCTCATTGGCTGGCCGTGCGCTCTCTCTCTAAATGCTTTGGCCCTGACGTCCGGATCAGCATGCTAATCGGGGACCCGGCGATGATCGGCCTGATCGAAAACCGACAACGGCTGGGCCAACGATGGGTCAGCCACATTCTACAGAGATTGGCATACGATCTGTTGGTAGACACGACGGTAGCACAGCTGCTGGAACGTGCCCGTACAGCCTACGCGCACCGCCGTGAGACTCTGATCGCCGGGTTGAAGGGGATAGGGTTCGACGCTATGGGCGCGGACGGGCTCAACGTCTGGCTCCCCACCCTCTATGACCAGCAGATCGCTCAATCGCTGTCGCTCCGCTGTTGGATGGTCCGATCCAGCCCGGCGTTTTCGAAGGGGCAACAACCGGGCGTGCGGGTATCGATAGGCCAATTGCCAGATAACCGGATCCATGACTTTGTCCGCGATCTTGCAGAGTGCGTCGCTCCCGGAAACGGTGGTGGTGGAGCGTAGGCCGGCATACCTCATAGAGGAGAGAGTCTGTTCGATAGAGATCACGGCCTTCGAAACATTGATCCGCTCCTCGGAAGCTTGCACAAGGCGCTCAAAGCCTGCTGGGGAGATCGTCGAGGCTTCTCACCTCTGTATCGTGGACGACGAAACTGGGAGTCCGTCAAACCGCAGTATAAGAAGGGTCGTGCCGAGATGACTCGCGATGAGTCCGGTAAGCCACCTGTTATCTGGACCTCTCCCATGCTCGAAGAGAAGATGGCCGTCTCATACCGGCGAGCGGAGGCGCTGACTCACGGACGGGGATTCCCAAGGCGCGCGATTCATGATTCGATTCCCCCTCATCAATGGTGGGGGGAGCGAATGCCAGCAGCATTGCCGATCCGGGAGGACTTGAGCGCCAGCGCGTTGCGTGCCCTGGCGCGTCGAGAGAGCAAGGGCCGTGTGGCGGCGCGTCTGTTCGCCATCGCGCATGCCCTGGAGGGGGTTGGTCGAGCGCAAGCGGCGCGTCTGGCCGGCATGGACCGCCAAGCGTTGCGTGATGCGGTGGTGCGCTACAACGCCGAAGGCGTGGCCGGGCTTTATGATCGCCCGCTGCCTGGCCGGCCGGAATGGCTGAGCGAGGGCGAGCAGGCGACGCGCAAGGCCATCATCCTCAAGGGTCCCGATCCCAAGCGGCACGGCTGCGTGGAATGGACCTTGCCGATCCTGTGCGAGGTGATAGCCGAGCGCTTCGGCAAAACGCTGCATCCGGCCAGTCTGTCGCGTATCGTCCGGCGGCTGAACCTATCGAAGCAGAAGACGCGGCCTCGTCACCCGCAATCCGACGCCAAGGCTCAAACCGCCTTCCAAAAAAGGGGCTGCGCGACGCGCTGAAGGCGGCTGCGGCTGCCCATCCTGAGCGGGGCCTTCAGCTCTGGTTCCAGGATGAGGCCGGCATCGGCCAGAAAGGCCGCACCGCCCACCGCTGGTGGGAGCGCGGGCAACGCCCGACCGGGCTGTGCGACAAGCGCTTCATCTCAGCCTACCTCTACGCCGCCGTCTGCCCGGCCAGCGGCGACGCCTTCGCGCTGGTGC
>JAVBJZ010000115.1:0-15097 GCA_031546725.1 Azospirillum sp. | reverse complement strand
CGTCGAGGATCTGTATGTGCAGCCCGCCGCCCGTAAGTACGGAGTCGGGCGCAAGCTGCTGGCCGCCGTGGCGCAGTACGCCGTTGAGCGCGGCTGCAAACGGGTGGATCTGAATGTGCTGGACTGGAACCCGGCGCGCGGGTTCTACGACCGCATCGGTTTCAAGCCGTTGCAAGAATGGCTGCCCTACCGCCTTACCGGCGAGGCGCTTGTGGCGCTGGCTGCGGAAAGCTGAAACCCGTTCTGAGCAGGCTGCTGATAATATCGTAATCAGAGAAAAGCTGAATCCATGAGTATTATTTCGCGGTTTTTCGGCAGAAAAGAGAAGCATGCTGAACAAGATCAAGCCGCCGCCCTGGTCGCCAACCCGGCTATCACCGATCCGCTGGCGCTAACCGCACTCCTCATGCAGCCATCGGCAGTCGATGCCCAAAATCTCGTCGAGGCGCTCCAGGCGACGGATAACAGCTTGGCTGGGGTGCGCGTCGATATCGACCCGGAGTTAAGCGCTCAAGGCAATCTTTTCGGTCTGGTCGGGTGGGGGCGGCATGTCGTCAAGCTGGTGGGGTTCGACGCTCCCATGACAGGCGACGCCCTTGAAGCCTGTCTTGCGCCATCCCATTACGGGCAGGAATTGAAGGTGCAGGCGCGTGCGCACCGCGCCATCATCATCCTGTATTATGGCGGCTATGAAACAGCGCCGCTGGAGCAATACGTTGCTTTGGGGCTTGTCGCCGGCGCCTTGGCCCGTCTGGGGGCCGTGGTGATCGTCAATGAAACAGCGCGGACCTCGATCCCTGCCGCGCTCTTGAGCGACGACGAGATCAAAGGCGATCTGGCTGGATTCTTGCGTGAAGGCATGCCGCTGCTCATGCTCTTCAGCGGCTTCGTTAAATATGAGGTCGAAGGCGTCTGTGGTGTCTGGATGCGGACCTATGGCGCTCATTGCTTCGGCCTGCCGGATCTGGCCTTGCTTGCCGCCAGCCACGCGGAGGGTGAGCAGACTTTCGGCATGTTCGGCAACCTTCTCGCCTATTTGCTTGACTCCGGGGCTAAATTTGCAACCGGTGACACCATGCAGATCGGTGAGAACAGCTTTCTGCGCCTGCGCGCCCCCATGCCGGAAGAGCACTTTCTTGAGAGCGCGGGCCAATTGTTTGTCGGTGAGGTGATAACCGAAGCCGAGATCAATCATTAGAGCCGATCGCTTCGTCCTTGTCAGCGCGGCGGTGGATCGGCAAAACTCACGAGCCATAAGATCACCCATCGGGGGACCCCGCGCCATGTCTGTCAAGGATGTACGGATCGAAACAGACTCTTTCGGCCCCATCGACGTGCCGGCGGACCGCTATTGGGGGGCGCAGACGCAACGTTCCCTGCAAAATTTTCGGATCGGTGACGAGCGCATGCCCGCCCCGCTGATCCATGCGCTGGGTATTCAAAAAAAAGCCGCCGCGCTGACCAACATGGCGCTGGGGGCGCTTGATCTCACCCTTGGCCGCGCCATCGTCGACGCGGCTGAGGAGGTGATCGACGGCACGCTGATCGATCATTTCCCGCTGGTGGTGTGGCAGACCGGTTCGGGCACGCAGACCAACATGAACGACAACGAGGTCATCGCCAACCGGGCGATCGAGATGCTGGGCGGCGTCATGGGTTCGAAAACCCCCGTGCACCCCAACGATCACGTCAACATGGGGCAGTCGTCCAACGACAGCTTTCCGACCGCCATGCACATCGCCGTTGTCGAGCAGCTGCATCACCAGCTGATCCCGGCGCTGGAGCATATGCTGGGCGTGCTGGAAAGCAAGACAAGGGACTTCGCCGGCATCGTGAAGATCGGGCGCACCCATCTTCAAGACGCCACGCCGCTGACGCTGGGGCAGGAATTCTCCGGCTATGCAGCGCAGCTGCGCCACAGCATCGGGCGCGTGCAGGGATGTTTGCCGCGCGCGTTGCAACTGGCGCAGGGCGGCACGGCGGTGGGCACCGGCCTCAACGCCCGCCAAGGCTTCGCCGAGGAATTCGCGGCGACGGTCGCCTCGATCACCGGGCTTGCCTATGTGACGGCGCAGAACAAGTTCGAGGCGCTGGCCACGCACGACACGTTGGTCGAGGCGCATGGGGTGCTGAACACCATCGCCGTGTCCTTCATGAAGATCGCCAACGACATCCGCCTTCTCGGCTCCGGCCCGCGCAGCGGCATCGGCGAACTCATCCTGCCGGAGAACGAGCCCGGCTCCTCCATCATGCCCGGCAAGGTCAACCCAACCCAGTCCGAGGCCATGACCATGGTCGCCGCCCAGGTCATGGGCAATCAAACGGCGGTCACGGTCGCCGGCGCCACCGGGCATTTCGAGCTGAATGTCTTCAAGCCGGTCATCGCCTACAACGTCCTGCAATCCATCCGCCTGCTGGCCGACGCGGCGGTGAGCTTCACCGACAATTGTCTGGTGGGGATCGAGCCCAACCACGAACGCATCACCGCGCTGATGAACGACAGCTTGATGCTGGTGACCGCGCTCAACCCACACATCGGCTATGACAACGCGGCGAAAATCGCCAAGAAAGCCCACGCGGAGGGGACGACTCTGAAGCAGGCGGGCGTGGCGCTGGGCTTGCTGACCGAGGAGCAGTTCGGCCAATGGGTTAAGCCGGACATGATGATCGGCCCGCGATGACGCAAGACGCGGGGACGATGAAAAAGCGCTCCGTTCTTATCGCCGGTCATCCAACCAGCGTCTCGCTGGAAGGGGCGTTCTGGGAGGCGTTCAAGGAGATGGCCACGGCGCGTGGGGAGTCGATCAACGCGCTGATCGAGGCGATCGACGCCGGTCGCACCGGCAATCTGTCCAGCGCCATCCGTGTTTTCGTTCTGCGCGAGCTGCAACAGCGCCTTGCCACCGAAACATGAGCGCATTACACCCAGGAAAACCACCTCATTTGCCCCGGTGCCCCCGTGCCTGACGACATCACCACGCTCGACCTGTTCGCCTTCGTCTGGTTTATCGGGATATGGGTCGTCTTCACCGTCGTGCAGGACCATCTGCTGCACAAACCCGTGGCCATCAACCAGCAGATGACGCTTATCCGCCAGCGCTGGATGGAGCGTATGCTGCAACGCGACAACCGCATCATGGACGCTCAACTCATCGGTCACACGATGAACAGCTGCACCTTCTTCGCCTCCACCACCATGCTGGTGCTGGCCGGTCTGGTCGGCGCGTTCGGCGGGATCGACCGGCTGCATGAGATCGTCAATGACCTGTTCTTTACGATAAAGACTTCACGTGAACTTTTGGAAATGAAGATGCTGATGCTCGTCGGCATCTTCGTGTTTGCGTTCTTCAAATTCACCTGGGCGCTGCGGCAGTATAATTATTGCTGCGCCTTGATTGGATCTTCACCGCTTGCGCCGATGCAAAGCGATCTGCTCTGCGCCATAAGCGAGAATATCGCTATGGCGATGACGCTGGCGTTGAAAGCGTTCAACGGTGGCTTGCGCTCTTATTATTTTGCGCTGGCGGCGCTGGCCTGGGTCGCCGGGCCTTGGTTCCTGGTGGTGGCGACTGGCTGGGTGGTGTTGGTGCTGATTCGCCGCCAAGGTTTCTCAAGGATGGAGCGGGTCATCGCGGCGCAAGTAGAGGTGCTGAAAAAGATAGGGTGAAGCCGGGAATCAAGCGTCGGTTGGTTTGAACAGCCGGTTGACGTGCCCCATCTTGCGGCCAGGCCGGGCTTCGACCTTGCCATAAAGGTGCAGATGCGCGTTCTTTTCCGCAAGGATCTGCGGCCAGCGCAGCACGTCGTCGCCGATCAAATTTTCCATCTCCGCCGCAAAGCATGATTCGGACGAGCCCAGCGGCAGGCCACAGACGGCGCGCACCAGTTGCTCGAACTGGCTGGTGGCGCAGGCGTCCATTGTCCAGTGGCCGGAGTTGTGCGGGCGTGGGGCCGTTTCATTGACCAGCACGCGGCCGTCGGGCATGACAAACATCTCCACCGCCAGCAGACCGACCACACCCAGGGCTTCAGCCAAGGCCGTGGCGATGCGCTCGGCCTCGGTGGCGGTCTGCGGCGTTACGCGAGCGGGAGCCAGCGTGCGGTCGAGGATGCCGTTCTTATGGCGATTCTCCACCACCGGATAGGCCGCCATGGCGCCGTTTGGCGCACGGGCGACGATGACCGACACCTCGCAGGCGAAATCCACGAAACCCTCGACGATGCCGGCGCTGGAGCCGATGGAGGCCCAGGCTTCAGCCGGATCGGCGCCGGGATGAAGCATCGCCTGCCCTTTGCCGTCATACCCCAGGCGCGTGGATTTCAGAATACAGCGCGGCCCGATATCGGTCATGGCGCGCGCCACATCCTCGGCGTTCGCGGCGGCGCGCCAGGGGGCGGTGGCGATGTCCAGCCGGTTGGCGAAGGTTTTCTCCGCGATGCGGTCCTGGGCCACAGCAAGGACCGCGGCGTCGGGATGCACGGGAACCAGGGTGTTGAGAAACGCGACCGTGCCGACCGGCACATTTTCCCATTCCAGCGTCACCACATCGACGGCTTGGGCGAAGGCGGCCAGCGCCGCGTGGTCATGCCAGTCGGCGATCGTCATGGCGTCGGCCACCTGGCCGCAAGGGCTGCCCTCGGCGTCGGGGGCGAAGACATGCGTGCGGTAGCCGAGAGATGCCGCCGCCAGCGCCGTCATCCGACCGAGCTGTCCAGCGCCCAGCATACCGATGGTGGAACCGGGAGGAATCATGATGTCAGACCGGATCATCGGTGGGGGTTTCGGCGACGGCGTCGGTCTGGCGCGCCCGCCAGGCGTCCAGCGCCCCGGCCACGCTTTCGTCCATCAGGGCAAGGACCGAGCCGGCCAGCAAAGCCGCGTTGATCGCCCCGGCTTTACCGATGGCCAGTGTGCCGACCGGCACGCCGCCAGGCATCTGAACGATGGAGAGCAGGCTGTCCATGCCCTTCAGCGCGTGGCTTTCGACTGGCACCCCAAAGACCGGCAGCGGCGTCATGGAAGCGGTCATGCCCGGCAGATGCGCCGCCCCCCCCGCGCCGGCGATGATGATCTTCAAACCGCGCGCGCGCGCCGTGGTTGCATAGTCGACCAAACGCTGCGGCGTGCGATGGGCGGAGATGATGCGCACCTCATGCGGCACGCCCAGGGCCTTCAGCGTATCGGCGGCGTGCTTCATGGTGACCCAGTCCGACTGGCTTCCCATGATGATCCCAACCAAAGGGGCGGAACATGAATTTTGCACGGGTGTGGCGCTTTGCAAAAGTCTGTGGCGAGGGGTATTTTTTAGAAAACACGCATTATAGGAAGGTGAACGCGGAGTCCAGCAGCTCCATGGACCCAGTCGGGCTTTAAGAGCCTGTGGGGAGCCTGTGGGGCGCCGCCGGTTTATCGTGACGCCCACAGCCCCGGCGGGGGACGAACGAGAGCGATGCCGCGCACGCATCCTCTTGCGATAGAAATTTTTTGCTATCCAGCCCCGGCTGGTGGAACGCAGGCTTGCCAAAGCCTTTCCTTCAGTTTAGCAGGGTGAAGGGTGCTGGCCGTTCCAGCATCCAACCAAACGACGCTTACAACAACCGGCTGCGCTCCTATATGCACGGTGTGGTCCGGACGATCGCGGAGATACAGGCTGCGGACCGCACCCAATGACGGGTTGCGGCACGGCCTTGAGTTTGTTTAGGAGGGATGATGGCACTGCCCTTGATGCCGAAAGCGACAGCCGTGTGGCTGGTCGAAAACACAGCGCTGAGCTTTGAGCAGGTCGCCGCGTTCTGCGGTCTGCATCAGCTTGAGGTGCAGGCGATCGCCGATGGCGAAGTGGCGGTTGGTATGGTGGGCCTTGATCCGATTGCCAACGGTCAGCTTACGAAGGCTGAGATTGAGCGCTGCGAGAAGAACCCCGATTTGCAGATGAAGCTGCTGGTCCCTGATTTGCCGCTGCCCACCATGCGTTCAAAGGGACCGCGCTACACCCCGATCACCAAGCGTGGCGATAAGCCGGACGCCATCGCCTGGGTGGTCAAGTATCACCCTGAGTTGTCGGACGCGCATGTCAGTCGCTTGATCGGCACCACCAAGCCGACCATCGCCGCGGTGCGCGACCGGACGCATTGGAACTCCGCCAATATCAAGCCGCGCAACCCCGTGCTGCTCGGCTTGTGCAGCCAGCGCGAGTTGGAGGAGGCCCTGTCCACCGTCAGAAAAGAGGGCAGGTCGATCAACGCTGACTCGGATCATTCTGACTCTGGCCATTCTGATTCGGCCCATTCTGATTCGGTCGACTCCATGGCCGACGGGCGTGCCGAACACCGTGGTGAGAATGGAGATGACTCCATCCATCCCGAACACGCGTAAGTCTTGATCCTGCGTGGCGACACCCACCCTTCATTCGACGGGTGGGTGTTTGCGGCTCAGGGCTTTGGAAACCGGGAAATCAAACCCGCGCAAGACGGGTCATCTCATCCTTCAGGCGGAGCTTTTGCTTTTTTATCGTGGCGAGGATGATGTCGTCCGGGTGAGGTCTGCGGCGTTCGGTCGAAAGCGCGGCTTCGAGTGCTCGATGCTTGTTGCGCAGAGTTTCGATCCGGTCCTCAACCGCCATAACGCCCCTCCTTGACAAAACGCCCCCGGAATTTCGCCCTTGGAAAGGCAAAGGGGAATAGGACAATCTTTGACGAAAGCCAGAGTGAATCAAGGGGGCGTCGGCTGTACTGGACGAACGGAGTAGCGTGCGCTACATCAGCCGGCATGACTGTTCCCACCCGCCTCGTCGTCGGCATCAGCGGAGCGTCGGGGGTAATCCTCGGCGTGCGCTTGCTGGAAGCTTTGCGCCGGCTGTCCATCGAATCCCATCTCGTCCTCAGCCGCGCTGCAGAGATCACTCTGGCGCATGAAACCACGCTTAAGAGCGCGGATGTGCGGGCGCTGGCCAGCGCGCATTATTCCCCGGCGGATATCGGCGCCGCCATTGCTTCGGGCAGCTTCCGCACGCTGGGCATGGTTGTCGCCCCCTGTTCGATTCGCTCCATGAGCGAGATCGCGACCGGCGTCACCTCCAATCTGCTGACCCGCGCGGCGGATGTGACGCTGAAGGAACGCCGTCCGCTTGTCCTTCTGGTGCGGGAGACGCCGCTGCATGTCGGGCATCTGCGCAGCATGACGCAGTTGGCCGAGATGGGAGCGATCATCGCACCACCAATGACCGCCTTCTACACCAAGCCGCAAAGCCTTGATGATGTGATCGATCACACGGTCGGCCGCACGCTTGATTTGTTCGGGTTGGACACCGGCGGGGTGCGCCGCTGGGGCGAGCCGCCAGAGCCTGAAAATCCAGCATCTGAGATCGTCGAGACGTAAATCCGCAACTCTTGGAAACCGGGAAGAGGACGCTGATTCATGCCGCCCACCAGACCTCATGAGGCGATTCCCCATAAGGCGATTCAACGGCTGATGGCCGGCTTCAAGGGGTTTCGCGCCGATTATTACGAGAAATCCCCTGAGAGCATGCGCATGCTGATCGAGCATGGGCAAAAGCCCGAGGTGCTGCTGATCGGCTGTTCGGATTCCCGTGTCGACCCAGCCCTGATCACCCAAGCCGAACCGGGCGAATTGTTCATCGTGCGCAACGTCGCCAATCTGGTGCCGCCGTATCAGCCCGATGGCCACTACCACGGAACATCCGCCGCCATCGAATACGCGGTGACGGTGCTGGAGGTAAGCCACGCGGTGGTCCTCGGCCACGCGCATTGCGGCGGCATCCGGGGGCTGGTGCAGATGCGGGCTGGGGAGCGCCCACCGGGTGACTTCATCGCTCCATGGGTGTCCATCGCGCAATCCGCGTGCGAGCGCTTCCTCGGAGCGGAGGGCGAACAGGATGAAGACCCGCACCGCGTCGAGCGCGCCGCCATCCGGGGGTCAGTGGAGAATCTGCTGACCTTTCCCTTCGTCCGCCAGCGTGTCGAGCAAGGCACGCTGCTTCTGCACGGCTGGTGGTTCGATCTGGAGACCGGCGGCCTCTGGGCGATTGATCCCGAGAGCGCGGCGTTCATTCCTGTGTCCGGTTAGGATCGCAAGTCATCACTCGCGCTCGGTCGGTAGCCAGCCGTGGTTACGATACCAGGTGATCGTATCGCGGATCGTGTCTGCAACGGGCCGGAAGGTCAGGCCGAGTTCTTGCTCACTCTTGGCTAGGCTGAACCGGGTGCGGTCGGCCTCTTTCACCATCAGCCGGACGGTCGCCAAGCCAAGCAGCACCGGCTTGCCGGTTAGACGGGCATAGAGTTCCTGTACAGCGGCGAACGTGTAGAGCACCGGCAGCGGCAGGACGCGGGTCGGCGTCTTGACGCCCGCCACCTGCCCAATAAGCGGGATCAACTCCTTCATCGTCATGTGACGCCCCGCCGCAAGATAGCGCTCACCCCGCCGCCCCTTCTCGGCTGCCCGGATCTGCGCTTGCGCCACGTCACGAGCATCGACCACCGAGAAGCTGCCTGGCACGAGCCCTGGAAGCTTTCCCTGCACGGTGTCGAGCGCCACCTGTCCGGCCGAGGTAGGACCGATGTCGCCAGGTCCCCACATCCACCCCGGCAAGACCATGCAGGCCTGCATGTCTGGATGGAGGACAAGAAATTCGCGCACGGCCTGGTCGGCGAGAATCTTGCTGCGGTAGTAATCGTCAGACTCCGCAATAGCGCGCTCACAACTTTCGTCAATCACGCTGCCGGGTGGTCCGTTCAGCACCGCGATTGACGAGGTATGGACAAAGCGGCGAACTCCAGCGGCATAGGCGATCTTTATCAGAGCCGCCGTGCCATCGACATTGATCCGCTTCAACGTGTCCCAATGATTGCCGCCTTTGTAATTGTCACGGAAGAAGGCTGCGGTGTGGAACACCACATCGCAGCCTTTCAGCGCTGCAGCGAAGGTCGCCGTGTCCTCCATATCGCCAGTAACGATATCGACGCCAGCAAGGCCATCGAATTGCACGCGCGCCTTCTCAGGTGCGCGCGCCAGCGCCCTGACGGCCACGCCACGTGCGACCAGCTCCCGTACGAGATTGTTGCCGAGGAGCCCCGTCGATCCGGTTACGAATGCCGTGTGAAGTCCCATGAGATCTCCTTTACTGTGAACATGATTCCGAAGGGCGCATGCCAATTCGGATATGATACGATGTCCAAATACCCAATGATATTAGAATAATCCACGCAATCTTACCAATTCAGATACCGGGCGATATCTATAAATCATGACAGACACCCCCCGTACCCGACTGACCCGCGGACAGAGCCAAGAGCAGACCCGCCAACGCTTGATCGAAGCCGCGTGCCGGCACGTGGCCGAGCGAGGCTTCAACGCCGCCTCCGTGCGCGACATTGCAGAGGCGGCCGGTTATTCGCAGGGGGCCTTCTACTCTAATTTCAAAAGCAAGGAGGCTCTGTTGCTGGACCTGCTTCAGCAGCACAAGGTGGCTGAAGCAGAGCGCATCCGAACGATCGTCGATGGCGCTGGGGAGGATTTCGGTGCGGCTCTAGCGGGACTGGAGAAATGGGCGAATGGGTTCGGCATGAGTCCAGAGCAGGCGATGCTGGCGGCAGAGCTTCAGCTTCACGCTGCCCGCAACAGCGAATTTGGCGCGGCCTATGAGGTGCTGATGGCCGAGCAGCGGGATGCTTATGCCGCTCTCATCGCGCGTCTGTTCGCTTTGCGCGGTATTGCGCCTCCATCTTCACCCCAAGAACTTGCTGGCGGCCTGATGGCGCTGGCACGTGGTGTCGCCATCGATAGCGCTCTACAAGGCAGGTCTGCGGGCTCTATGCTCGCCAGCTTCTTGCGCGTGCTGTTCCAGCAGCCTACAGGCTGCGGTTGAAGCCGATGTGCTTCAAGCCGCTGCCTGCGGGATTACGATCAGCTTAATGAGGGAAAAGGAAGATGCCGGTGATCGCCACCACATTTCCGACCAGAAACAGCAAGACGGCAAAGCCGATCAGGTCGCGGATGCTGATCTTGGCGATGGCGAGCAGCGGCAGCGCCCAGAACGGGCAGACCACATTCCAGACGCTCTCGCCCCACGCGACGCCCATGGCCACTTTCCAGGGCTCGACGCCAAGCTGGGCGGCGGCAGGCAGCATGAACGGCGCCTGCACAACCCAGTGACCGCCAGCTGACGGTACGAACACGCTGATGATCAGGGATGACAGGTAACAATAGAGCTGGAAGGTGTTATAGGTTGAGAGGCTGAGCAGCCAATCGGAGATCACATACACCAGCCCGCTGCCTTTCATGATCCCCATGATGCCGGCATAGAACGGGAACTGCAGGATGATGCCGCCGGCCGTGCCCGCTCCGAGGCTGATGGCTCGCGAGTACTTGATCAAGGTGCCGTGGGCGAAGACGCCGAGCACGATGAAAATCAAGATCAGAATATTGACGTTGAGGTTGAAGCCGTTCTTGGCGAAGTAGGCGCCGAGGAAGATTGCTCCGATGACGCCGAGCGTGAGGTTGAGAATGACGCTGCGGTCCATCCGGTCAGCCAGTTGCACGGGGCCGACCGCGGCTTTCTCCTGAACTTCTGCGGATGCATCCGTCAGCAGAGCCGGGTCCGCGCAGACGCTATCGCCCTTCTTCGGCAGCATCAGCATGCAAAGCACAGGGATGACAATCGCCAGCGTGATGGTGATGAAGAGAGTCTGCGGATGGAAAATAGTTTGGCTTAACGGCACCAGCCCTATCTGCTTTTCGAACAGATGCCCCTTGGTGTTGATCACCAAAGGCACGGAAGCCGACAGGCCGCCGTGGGTGATGATGATGCCGGAGAAGGCCGCCGTGACGATGAGGCGGAAATCGACATCCGGATGTTCCTTGGCGGCTTCACGCGCCAGCAGACCGCCGGCGATCAGGCCCAGGCCCCAGTTGAAGTAGTACAACACCATGGAAACGAGCGCGATGAACAGAACGGTCTGGCGCGGCGTCTTCGGGATTTTGGCGATGCGCTTGAGAAAGTTGCGGACGATGGTGGCTGAGGCAAGAGCGTAGCCCGTCACCAGCACCAGGGTCATCTGCATGGCGAAGGCGAGAATGTCGAAGAAGCCATCGCCCCAATATTTGATGATATCCATGGGTGCGGTGTGGGTGATCCCGAGGGCCATGGCGCAAACGACCAGCGTGATCAGCCAGGCGATGGTGAAGGGATCCGGCAGGTATTTCTGCATCAGATTGACGAAGAACATTAAAATTTTATTGATCATTTATTCCCTCCTGACGAAGATAATAAGATTAGGCATAACGTTATTTTT
Source organism: Azospirillum sp. (assembly GCA_031546725.1). GTDB lineage: Bacteria > Pseudomonadota > Alphaproteobacteria > Azospirillales > Azospirillaceae > Azospirillum. The sequence goes on along the minus strand of JAVBJZ010000115.1, from coordinate 3,784 downwards.
CGACGTAATATTCTGACGCTTTGAGTTGGTGGATAAGCTTCTTCAGAAAGCGCTTTTTGATTTCCGGTGCTTGTCGCGGATCGTATATGAAGAAACCTTCGCCACTTTTCATGCCGAGTTTGCCTTGCTCGACTTTGCTTCTCAGCGCCGGATTGGCCTCCTTGGAGGCGTCCATGACTTTAAGAAGGTTGTCGCCGACGGTGCACCAGATATCGAGTCCGCCGAAGTCAGCCACCTCCAGCTGTCCGGTGGTGGCGTAACGGAAGGCCGGCCCGAATTTCAGCGCCTTATCGACCTCGGCCGGCTCCGCAATTCCCTGCTCGATCAGCGAGAAGACTTCCCGCGCCACGCCTTGCTGAATGCGGTTGGCGACGAGACCGGGCACGTCTTTAAGGACCTTGACGGTCTGTTTGCCGATCGAGCGGTAGAGCTCTTCGACCTGGCCGTAGATGGCCGCCGGCATGTTGCCGAAGAAAGAAAGCTCAACCAGCGGCATGAGGTGGGCCGGGTTATACCAGTGGTTCACCATGATGCGTTCTTTGCGCGCCTCGCTGACCAGCGCCATCATCGGCGCAAGGGACAGGCTTGAGGTGTTGCTGGCGAAAACCGTCTCCGCCGGGCACAGGGTGTCGAGCTGTTGAAACAGTTTTTGCTTCAGCGGGATGCTCTCCGGTGTCGCCTCGATGACATAGTCACGATCGGTGACCGCCTCCGGGAGCGCGGTGAATGTGCGGATACGATCAAGCGTCGGCTGGATGCGATCAGGGGTGATGAAAGCTTCCTCCGCCAGCAGTTCCAGCTCTTCCCGGATGGCGTCGAGGCCGCGTTTCAGGGCGGCGTTATCGATGTCCCAGAGATTGACCTGATAGCCGTGGAGGGCGAAAGCCTCAGCAATGCCGTGGCCCATGGTCCCGGCCCCAAGGACGCCAATTTTTTTAATCATGATGTCAGCGGCCTTTCAACTGGAGTATTTCCCGGGCGTCGGCGGGCGACGCGACGCCACGGTCGGCTTCGTTGGCGAGGCGAACGGCGCGCTCTACGAACTCGGCGTTTGATTTCGTCAGGCGCGTCTTGTTGTAACGAACATTGTCCTCCATCCCGACGCGGATGTTGCCGCCCATCGCCAGCGCGGCGAGCTGGATCGGCATATGACCCTGGCCGATGCCGATCGCCGACCATGGCGTGCCTTCCGGCAGCAGGTTTTTCAGATAGACAAGATTCTCGACCGTCGCGGTGGAGCCGCCGGGGGCGCCGAGCACGAACTGGTAATAGAGCGGCGGTGTGATGAGACCCTTCTTGAGGTAATGCAGCGAGTTGTAGAACATCCCGGCGTCGAACACCTCGATCTCCGGCTTGACGCCGTTGTCGATCATCGTCTGGCCGAGCTTTTCCAGAAACTTCGGATGGTTGATGAACAGCGTGCTGTGGCCCCAATTCATCGACCCGCAGTCGTAAGAGGCCATTTCCGGCTTCAGTTCGATCACATGCGCCATCCGGGTCTCGTCGGTGGCGTTGAGATCACCCGATGTGGTCAGGTTCAGCACGATGTCGCACCGCTCGCGAATGAGAGCGACGGCCTCGCGGAATTTGTTGACGTCCATGGCGCCTTTGCCCTCGTCGTCACGCATGTGGAGATGCGCGATGGCGGCGCCGGCCTGCCAGCATTCATGGACGTCGGCGGCGATTTCCTTTGGCGTCAGCGGAACGGCTGGGTTGTGTTCCTTGGTTGGAAACGCCCCCGTGGGGGCGACCGTGATGATCGTCTTGCTGGTCATGATTATTGCCTTCCCTTTGCTATGCGGGAATGAAGCAATAAGGATGCCAAGATCTATCCGGTTGATTTTACTTATGTTTTTATAAGAAATTTTCCCCGGCTGATGAAAATTTCCATCACGACAACCATCGAAAGTGAAAATACGCATGGATCGCTGGCATTGGCCCGATGGAAATGGTCATCGCTCTTGATGAATTTTTTCATCACGCTAGCGCCAGCTCTTCCTCTTCTTGACGATGGTCGATTGATCGACTTTGAGAGCCTGCGCCGCTTTGCGGGTGGTGCCATGGGTGCGCAACGCTTTTTCTATGATGCGACGCTCCACATTCTCCACGATTTCCTTGAGGCTGAATTCCTTCTCCGACAGGAGTTCGAGTTCATCGATGCCAAGCATGGCGCCGATCTGCTCAGCCTCGATGGTGCACAGATCGTCAGACACGATGACAAGCCGCTCAATAATGTTTTGAAGCTCGCGCGCATTACCCGGCCAAGCGTACTGCGGCAGCAAATTCATCCCCTGTTCGGAGATGGTGATTTTCTTTGCGTGCTTGCTGTTATAGGTCTCCAGAAAATATTGCGCCAGAACGGTGATATCGCTTTGCCTCTCCCGCAAGGGCAAGATCGGAATGGGGAAGACGTTGATACGGTAGAACAGGTCTTCCCGGAATAGCTTTTCCCGCACTTTGGCTTTCAGATCGGCGTTGGTGGCGGCGATGACGCGAACGTCGAGTTTGATCGGGGTTCCGCCACCGATACGGGTCAATTCCTTCTGCTGGAGCACGCGCAGAAGCTTCGCTTGCAACGCGATCGGCATATCGCCGATCTCATCGAGCAGGATGGTCCCTTTTTCCGCGAGTTCGAACAGGCCCATGCGCCCGTTCGGTGCGGCTCCGGTGAAGGCTCCCTTCTCATAGCCAAATAATTCCGCCTCCAGCAACGGCACGGGAATCGCCGCGCAATTGACCTTGATGAACGGGTAATCCCGGCGTTCGCTGCGCTGGTGGATTTCATTGGCGACCACCTCCTTGCCGACGCCGGTTTCGCCGGCGAGCAGAACCGTGACGTCGCGGTTGGCGACCTGATCGATCTTCTGGCGCAACAGCGCGCTGGCGTCGCTATCTCCGATCAGGCCGGAGGTTCTTTGCTGACGGCGCAGATGTTCCAATTCCTGCTGATTCTTTTCTGTCCTTTTCTCGACGGTCTTCATTTTCTTGCGTGATGCGTCGAGTTCCTCCTTCATCGCCATCAGATCGGAGAATTCCCGGTCTATGACAACGACTTTCTTGACCGCGCCATTCTCATCGAAGATCGGGCAGCCGGTCACCAGCATCTTCATGTTGGTGCGTGGTATGAAACCAATCGCATTGACCTGCTTCTTCGCGCGGATCACTTCGGGCGTCACCGCATTCAAAAACAGCCCGGAGGCGACCAATTCATCGACATGACGTCCGATGACTTCATGGGGTTGGATGCCGGTGATGCGGGTGTAAGCGTTGTTGATGTACAATGTTTTGCCGTCACCATCAGCGATATAGATGCCGTCATAAAGGTGATCGCCGATTTCTCTGAAGTCGAACGCTTCCAGTTCCTGGCCGTCGCCATGAAAATACGGTTGTTCAACACCCACGCCTGCATCCCCATCGTGCGCGACAGTGATTTTCTCATAAGAAATCCGATTGCCGGCTGGTCTTGGTTTGTTCATCCAATAAACCTCTCGTTGGCAGGTCCCAGCGCTGGCGGGAGGCTCCGCTCTTCCACGCTCGACAGAACCTCAACGTGATCCTCAACTGATACGCCACAAACAGGGGAAGCGGCCTCAAGCGCCAACAGGAGCGAGAGGGTTTCTTCGATCAACCCTGAACGCAAAACGCCGCTGGTTTGCTGTTCCAACACACCAGCCGCAACCGCCCATCCGGCGTGCGGCGGATCAGGCCGAGGTGGCCGGTCTTCATTTGATACGACACGCCCGGCTCGGCAATGCCCAGCAGGTGTGGCACGAAGCGCAGCGTG
>JAVBJZ010000014.1:0-9177 GCA_031546725.1 Azospirillum sp. | reverse complement strand
CCCTGGTGCGGGCGCGCCGTATCGTTGCCGATGACCGTCAAATCCCGCTTGCCTTGGCGGATCAGTTCGTCGATCACCCGGTGCGGCGAGCCGACCGCCATGAACCCGCCGATCATCAGCGACGCCCCATTCGGGATCATCGCGACGACCTCTTCCAATGTTCGTACCTTTTTCATAGACGTCCCCCTTGGTTTTGGTTGGGGTAAAGCGGAAGGCTTATCCGAGAAGACGCGTGGTCCAAAAAGACCAAGGGCCTTGGCGTCATCTTCGCTGGGATTAAGGAGAGATGATTTTCTATCCCTTGTGAAGAGTTCGCGGTTCCAATCGGTCCCGTTGAGCATAGAGCAAAAGTCGTACCACTCCATTGCGAGGAGGGCTAGGGCTGGCATGCGGCTGAAGATGCTTTAAAGCTCTTTGGATGGTGCGCAAATTTGTGCGTGCTGCGCAAAATTTTGCGCAGTCAACAAGGCGGATGCTCTGAGCCCTATAAAATCAGGCGATGCCGTATTCCTGGATCTTGTAAAGCAAGGAGCGCCGGCTGATGCCCAACTCCTGGGCGGTGTGCACGCGGTTGCCGCCATTACGGTTGAGGGCGTCGGCGATCACCCGCGCTTCATAATGGCTGATCATGTCACGCAGCGAGCGCTTGCCGGTCTCGAGATCGTTCAGGGCGGAAATCGGTTTGGCTGACTCGTTGGATGCGCAGGTGATCTGTTCCGGTAAATCTTCGGGGAAGATCAAGCTGCCGGTGCTCATCACCACGGCGCGTTCGATGGCGTTCGACAATTCACGGACGTTGCCGGGCCATGCATAACGCAGCAGGCAATCCATGGCCTGATCATCGAAGCCCGTGGCTTCGATCTGATTTTCTGCGGCGAAGCGTTGCAGGAAATGCATGGACAGCAGGCGGATATCCTCTGGCCGTTCGCGCAGGGGAACAGCGCGCACGGTCACTACATTGAGGCGGAAATACAAATCCTGCCGGAACGTTCCTTGCCGCACCATCTCTTCGAGATTCTTGTTGGTGGCGACGATCACCCGCACGTCGGAACGAATCGGCGCCGCCCCGCCAACCCGTTCGAACTCGCGCTCTTGCAGAACGCGCAGCAGCTTGACCTGAAGACCGGGTGAGATATCGCCGATCTCATCGAGGAACAGCGTGCCGCGCTCCGCTTGCTCGAAGCGGCCACGGCGGCGGGCGACGGCGCCGGTGAAGGCGCCTTTTTCATGGCCGAAGAACTCGCTTTCCAGCAAGCCTTCGGGAACGGCGGCGCAGTTCACCTTGACCAGGGGGCCGGACGCGCGCGGGCTGTTGTAGTGAATGGCGGCGGCGATCAGCTCCTTGCCGGCGCCGCTTTCACCCGTCACCAGCACGGTGACGGTGCTTTTGGCGACCTTGGCGACCGTCTGCAACAGCTCGGCCATACGCGGGCTGTTGGTCAAGATGCGGTCGGTGCGATAGCTTGCCGACAGCGCGCGGTGCAAGGCGGCGATGTCGTCGCGCAGGCCACGCATCTGCACGGCGCGCCCAACCAGCAGCAGCATCTCGGTGATATCGAACGGTTTGATGATGTAGTCGAACGCGCCGTCCTTGATGGCCCGCACGGCGGTTTCGACTTCGGCATAGGCCGTCATCAAAATCACCGCGGCCGAGCGGTCGACGCCGCGGATCTCCGACAGCGCTTGCAGGCCGGTCATGCGCGGCATGCGGATGTCCATCAGGGTCACGGCGGGCCGGTGGGCGGTGAAAACGGACACCGCTTCGACGCCATCGTTGGCGGTGATGACCCGAAAGCCTTCCTTGGTCAGGACGGCCACCAGCATCAGACGGATGGCGCTGTCGTCATCGACGACAAGAGCGACGGGTGAATGGCTCATCATGATAGCGCCGCTGCGTTGTGGCCCAATGCGTTGTGGGTGACGGGCAGCCGGAGCGTAACCACCGTTCCGCTGCCGGGGGCGCTGGTGAGGCCAATGGTTCCATGATGCGCGTCAACGATCCGGTGCACCATGGCCAACCCCAACCCGGTTCCATTGGCTTTGGTGGAAAAGAACGGATCGAAGACCTTCGCCACGCTTTCCGGCGCGATGCCAACCCCATCATCGGTCACGGTGACCACAGCTTCACGGTCACCATCCAGCATGCTGGCCATCATGGTGGCGATGCGGATCGTCCCGGTCCCCGTCCCCATCCCCGTGATGGCTTGGGTGGCGTTGATGAGAAGATTCAAGACAACCTGCTTCAGCGCCTCGCCATCGGCCTCGATCAACGGCAAGTCCGCAGACAGATCAAGAACCAGCTGGATATTCGACATGCTGCCGGTCAGAAGCAACACTTCGCGGATCAGATCGTTCACCTGCACAGGCTGGATCGTCGGCGGGCGCGGGCGGCCAAACTCCAAAAGCTCGGTGACGATGCGGTTCAGGCTGTCCACTTGACGCACGATGAGCGGGGCGTAGCGCCGCCATTCACCGATGTCGTCGCAGGTCTCCAGGAATTGCATGAAACCGCGGATCGAGGTGAGCGGGTTACGGATCTCGTGCGCCATGCCGGCCATCAGCTCGCCCAGCGCGGCCAGCCGGTCGGCGCGCAGGATCTGGGTCTGGAGCCGGCGCTGTTCGGTCAGGTCATTCAACACGACCACGGCGCCGATTGCTGCGCCATGGCTGTCGCGCAGCAGGCTGCTGCTGACATTGACGTGACGCATCCGCATGGGCGGCGGGAAATCCAAGGCCACGCCGATGTGCTGCGTTCCCGTCTCCAGGGTGTCGAACAGCATGGCCGAGACTCCGGTCTGTTCGTCGAACAACGATCGGTATGGCCGGCCAATCACCTCGGCGGCGGTCACGCCGATCATCCGCTGCGCCGCCGGGTTGATGGCGGTCACCCGCGCCAGCCGATCAACCGCAATGACGCCATCGGTGATGCTGTTCAAGATGTTTTCGGTCAGCGACCGGGCGTCCAGCAGGGCGCGCGCCATACCGTTGACCTCGACGGCGATTTCGCCGATTTCGCCAGCCGGAGGCTGGATCATGCGGCCAAGATCCGTTCGCATGCGGGCGAGTCCCATGGTGACGCCTTTGATGTCTTGCGACAGGTGACGGAAGAGCACCTGCGTCAACAGCAACCCCACTAAAATGCCGGCGGCGCTTACGGCAAGGATGGCGTGGTCCATGGCGGTGGCTTGCCGCTCGATGTCGTCGGCCAATTCGTTCGCCCAGATATAGCCGACCACCACGCCGCCGCGCAGGATGGGCAACATGGCGTTCAAGATGAAGCCACGCACCTGCGGCCCGGCCTGCAAGATATTTTCGCCGGATTCCAACACTTTCCAGCCGGGATGATCCGGGGGGAGGGGCAGGCCGACTTTGCTGGCGTATTGCTGGCTCGGGCCATAGGTGACGATGGCGTTCAGCGCCTTGCTGTAATAACCGACGCCGATGCCCGGATTGGCCTCGGCGATCTGGTCGGTGATGGGGCTGAGCACCGCGTTGACCCGGGCGAGCGCCGCCGCCCGGTCGAAGACATTCCCGGAAGCATCAGCCAGGAGAGCATCGAATTTGTCGCCCAGTTGGGCGTCGAGAATGCGCGTGAGGCCGAACAGCCTTTTTTGCTTTTCCTGGAGCAGCGCATGCCGCCCCTCGCGCTCCAGAAGGTAGCCGGCGGATACGATTGGCGCCACCACCACCACCAGCGACAAAAGCAGCATCTTGCCGCGCAAGGTGGTGGGCAAGCACGTGAACAGCCATTTGGCGAAAAGCATGGCGCTGTCTCCAACCGCGTTCCCGCGGCTCCGATCGTATGACTCATGGCGACTCGCCAGACGTCATGCGCCAACGGGTCCGGCCAGCGCAACGGACATCGTGACCCGTAACCGGATTGTGGTTCACTTTGCGAGCGGCGCAATCGTTAACCTGAAGCGATGGTCCTGCGGCGATGCGCTTGTCCTCTTGCCGATGGCCGTAATCTGCGTCAAGCATCATTCCTGGGCCCGGTTGGCAAGGAGTCGTGGGTATGGCGAAGAGTCGCGTGGATATGGTGCTGGTGGAGCGTGGGTTGGCCGAGAGCCGGGCCAAGGCGCAGGCGCTGATCCTCGCCGGGCTGGTCTATTCCGACACGCGGCGGATCGACAAGGCCGGTGACCTGCTTGCCGCCGAGGCGCCGCTGACCGTCAAGGGACAAGACCATCCCTGGGTGTCGCGCGGCGGTCTGAAGCTGGTGAAAGGGCTGGATACATTCGCCATCGACCCCGCCGGTCTGGTGGCGATGGATGTCGGAGCCTCAACGGGTGGCTTTACCGATGTGCTGTTGAGCCGCGGGGCGGCCAAAGTCTACGCGGTGGATGTCGGGCATGGGCAGCTTGCCTGGAAGCTGCGGCAAGACCCGCGTGTGGTGGTGCTGGAGAAAACCAACGCCCGCCACCTGACCCGCAATGAAATTCCCGAACCCATCGATCTCCTGGTGTGCGACGCCAGCTTTATCGGCCTCGAGGTGGTGCTGCCCGGTCCGTTGGCGCTGGCCGCGCCGGGGGCGCTGCTGGTGGCGCTGATCAAGCCGCAGTTCGAGGTCGGCAAAGGCCGCGTCGGCAAAGGGGGCGTGGTCCGTGAACCCGACCTGCACGCCGAGGTCTGCGCGCGCATTCAGGCGTGGCTGGAAAGCCTGCCGGGCTGGCGTGTGCTGGGCATTGCCGAAAGCCCGATCACCGGGCCGGAAGGAAACAAGGAATTTCTGGTTGGGGCGGCAAGGGAGTAGACCCCACCCTCTCGGTGATGCAGGCGTCTGTTCAAACAGAGCGGTTTTCGTAATTGCGGAAGTCGGTTGGCTTGGGTTCGTAACCGCTGGAAAACAAAGGTGAGGATATCACCATGTCGGCGGTTGCTTCGTTGCAGGCCATGGGAATGTTGTAGAGCGTCGCGAGGCGGGTCAACGCCTTGACGTCCACATCATGCGGCTGCGCCGTCATCGGATCGACGAAGAACACCAGCATGTCGATCGCGCCTTCAGCGATCATCGCGCCGATTTGCTGATCACCACCGAGCGGACCGCTTTTGAGCGGAGTCACCTCCAGAGCCGGGTGTGCGTCCTTGACCTGCTTTCCGGTCGTGCCGGTCGACCAGAAGGCGTGTCCGGTAAGGAGGCTGAGATGCGCCCCAATCCAGGCGACCAGGTCAGCTTTGCGGGCGTCATGCGCAACGAGCGCGATGCGCTTGCGTTTCATCGGGGCTATCGTCAATGGATTTCCTGTTGGACAGGGGTCAAGGGACGTGAACCACCAGGATTGTATTAGTATATCAGCTGTCGCTGCAAGCGTGGAACGATTGGATAATGTGGTAAGAGCGGTGCGATCTGCGTTTGACGCTTTCCAGTGCGTACTAATATATTAAAGCCAAGGATACGATGCGTCTTTCCATTTCGAACGGGAGCGGCCCTTGACCAAATCTGCACAGACCCGGCATGCCGAGACGGGCGTGGATTCTGGCCAGCTTTCCGAGCCCCGCCGGCGCGGTTCCGGGGCTCCGGTCACGCGGGCCAGCCAGCGCGCGAGCAGTGTATCCGCAAGCATTTACCGCGATCTGCGCGACGATATCCTTACCTTGCACCGCAAGCCGGGCGAGAGCCTTTCGGAAAAGCAGATCGCCCTCACCTACGGAGTCAGCCGCACCCCGGTGCGCGAAGCGGTGCTCAAGCTGACCGATGAGGGGTTGATCGAGGTGTTCCCGCAGTCGGGCACCTTTGTGGCGCGCATCCCGCTGGCGTCCCTGCCCGAAGCCATCGCCATCCGTCGGGTTCTGGAAGAGGCCACGGTGCGCTACGCCGCTCAGCGCGCCACGCGCAGCCAGATCGCCCGGCTGCGCGCTTGCCTGGAAGAACAGCATGAGCGCGAGGCGGTCAACGACCTCGATGGTTTTCATCAGGCGGATGAGAATTTTCATGCCCTGCTCGCCGAGATGGCCGGCTATCCCGGTTTCTGGACGCTGATCCAGCAGGTCAAGGTCCAGGTCGACCGCTACCGCCGGTTGACGCTGCCGGTGCAGGGCCGCATGGGTGTGGTGATCAAGGAGCACGAGGCCGTGCTTGAAGCCATCGCCGCTCACGACCCGGACCGCGCGGTCCAGGCGCTGGACGCCCATCTCGATGATCTGCAGATCACCATCGCGCACGCCCAAAAGGCGAATCCGCTGTATTTCTCATAAAGCAGAGCAGAATCGTTTCCGCTCAGCCTGCCGTGGGTTCCGGTTTGGGCGAACCGGAACCCACTGTAAGGCGCCAGCCCCCTGGGGGCGGTTTACCCGGCTGAGACCGAAGCTGAGGCGGGGATCGCCCCGTCCTGCGTCACCTGCTCCTCGTCATCCTCCACGGCGGGACCGATGGCGTTCTCCCACTTGGCGACCACGGCGGTGGCGATGGCGTTGCCCAGGACGTTGGTGCCCGTGCGGGCCATGTCGAGGAAGTGGTCGATGCCCATGATCAGCAGCAACCCGGCCTCGGGCAGGTTGAACATCGGCAGAACGGCGGCGATCACCACCAGCGAAGCGCGTGGTACGCCGGCGATGCCCTTGCTGGACACCATCAGCACCAGCAGCATCAGGAACTGCTGTTCCAGCGTGAGAGGGATGTTGTAGGCCTGCGCGATGAACAGCGACACGAAGGTCGTGTAGATCATCGAACCGTCAAGGTTGAACGAATAGCCCAGCGGCAGGATGAAGGCGACCACCCGCTCATTGATGCCGAACTTTTCCAACTGCTCCATGACGCGGGGGTAGGCGGATTCACTCGACGCGGTGGAGAAGCCCAGCAGGATCGGAGCGCGAACCGTCTTGACCAGGCGGAAGACATCCTTGCCCAACACCACAAAGCCAGCGGCGATCAGGAAGAGCCACAGCACCGCCAGGGTTATGACAAAACCACCCATGAACTTGCCGTAGACCAGCAGCACGCCCAACCCTTTGGTGGTGATGACGCTGGCCGAGGCGGCGAACACGCCGACAGGGGCAAAGCGCATGACATAATCGGTGACCTTGAGCATCACCGGCACGACTTCCTCGATGGAGTTGACCAGCGAGCGGGCCTTGGTGTCACGCAATTGGCCCAGCGCCAAGCCCAGGAACAGCGAGAACACCAGGATCTGCAAGACCTCGTTGTTGGCCATCGCCTCGAAGAAGTTCTGCGGGAAGACGTGCGTGACGAAGTCCTTGAGGTTCAACGTTGACGTCTTCAAACCCGTCGCCGCCGTGGCCGCCGGCAATTCCAAGCCTGAATTGACGCCCGGTTGCAGCAGGTTGGCGAAGAGCAGGCCGATGCTCAGCGAGGCGAACGAGGCCATGAGGAACCAACCCAACGCCTTGCCCCCGATACGGCCAACGGCGCGGGCATCCCCCATACCGGCCAACCCGGACACCAGCGTTGCGAAGATCAGCGGGGCGATGATCATCTTGATCATGCGAAGGAAGATACTCGTCACCATAGAGAAATAGCCGGCGATCTCTGTGGCTGTTGCTTGGCTGGCCAATTGGTTGCAGGTAAAGCCGACAATGATGCCCAGAGCCAAAGCAATGAGAATCAGCGTTGTTAGCCTATTCACCTTCATCGTACTTCTCCTTCCCAGAGGGCAGACGCGCCGGCCGGGGCGCCAATAAATTTTTTGCTCATCGAACGTTTCGCTCCCTTTCCGGCCACCCCATTTGAATGTGATTTATCCAACAGGAGCCGCACGCATACCACATTTGCGCAAGCCGAAGGTAGGTACAATGCAAGGCTTTTACGCGTGCATGTAATTTCGTCGTGACTCAAAGTGTGGGGACTGACTTGGCGGTATTGCTGAGCATAAGGCCACTGGGTGATTGCAGCAAAAATCATCTTCGCCATCTAGATTGGGAGGCGTGAGCTAGTGCACTGACTCATTCAGAAGGTGCAGGGAGTCGGGCGATCTTGGCGAGGATGGTGTCGGCGGGCTTGGTCCAAACGAAGGGCTTGGATGCCTTGTTGTGCTCGCGGATGTAGCGGGCGATGGCCTCCTGGAGATCGGCCACGGACGTGAAGACGCCGCGCCGGATCCGTCGGCGGGTGATGATCGAGAAGAAGCCCTCGACGGCATTGATCCAGGAGGCCGAGGTGGGCGTGAAGTGGAAGACCCAGCGCGGGTGATCGGCCAGCCATTCCAGGACCTTGGGATGCTTGTGGGTAGCGTAATTATCGACAATAGCATGGATCACCTTGCCCGCCGGGACGGCGCGCTCCACAGCGTTCAGGAACTTGATGAACTCCTTGTGGGTGTGCTTGGGCAGGCAGCGCCCGACCACCGTGCCGTCCAGCGTGTTCAGCGCGGCGAACAGCGTGGTGGTGCCGTTGCGCTTGTAGTCGTGCGTCATCGTCCCGCACTTGCCGGGTTTCAGCGGCAGGCCCGGCTGGGTGCGGTCGAGCGCCTGGATCTGGCTCTTCTCATCGATGGACAGCACCACCACGTGGCGCGGTGGGTCCATGGAGAGGCCAACAATGTCCTCGACCTTGGCGGCAAAGGCCGGATCGTTGGAGCGCTTGAAGGTGCGGATGCGATGGGGCTGGAGGCGGTTGGCCTGCCAGATGCGCTGCACGGCGCGCAGACTGATGCCGACCGCCTTGGCCATTGCCCGGCCGGTCCAATGGGTCACTGCGCCGGGTGGTTCCGAGCAGGTCAGCGCCAGCACCTTGGCAACCGTCGCGGTGGGCGGCGGCGCCCGGCCCGGCTTGCGTGTCTTGTCGCGGAGCAGGCCATCGACGCCTTGTTCGGCGTAGCGAAGCTGCCAGCGCCACACCGTCGGGCGGCTGACGCCGACCCGGCGAGCCACCTCCAAGATGGGCCGCCGCTCGGCCGACATCACGATGATGTTGGCCCGCTGCCCATGCTTGAGTGGGCGGTTGCGGTCGGCAAGGATCGCGGCCAAGCGCGCGCGGTCCTCCGCTCCAACGATGACGCTGACGGTCTGGGCCATGCCGACAGAATCGCACGGCGGCGGCCTATTGTGAATCCTATCTCTGCGTCAGTGCACTAGTGGTCTGTCATCCTTGAATTGATGGGTAGAGGCTGCGGAGCTTAATTCTGGCGTTTTCCGTGGTGAATTGCCAATTGATGCGGGAACCTGCGGTATTGCGTTCCCGCTCCCAGTTTTGAACATGGCGTTGCACCGTCGCCTTATGGG
>JAVBJZ010000053.1:0-22745 GCA_031546725.1 Azospirillum sp. | reverse complement strand
AATATTCCTTTTACTAAGATAACCGTCATCCCCGCGGAAGCGGGGACCCAGGCTTTGCGCAAAGAAACTTCTCGGAAATACTGGGTCCCCGCTTCCGCGGGGATGACGACATTCCTAACAAGGAACGCTATCTTCTGAAGCAATTGCCCTGCCGCCACGGTAAAGCGGCTTGACAGCCGGATCAAGAACCGCCGATTTTCAAGCGCTTCCCAAAGCTTTGAGATCTACGGGGGCCCTGGGGTCTACGGGGCGCCGCACCCAGGAGAAGAACGATGATCCCACGTTACACCCGCCCGGAAATGGCCCGCATCTGGGAACCGGAGAACCGCTTCCGCATCTGGTTCGAGATCGAGGCGCACGCCTGCGACGCCCAGGCCCAACTGGGCGTGATCCCTCAGGACGCCGCCAAGGCCATCTGGGAACGCGGGAAGTGGGAGATCGAGCGCATCGACGCCATCGAGCGGGAAACCCGGCACGATGTCATCGCCTTCCTCACCAACCTCGCTGAACATGTCGGCCCCGAAGCGCGCTTCGTGCACCAGGGCATGACCTCGTCCGACGTGCTGGACACCTGTCTGGCCGTGCAGCTCCGTCAGGCCGCCGACCTGCTGCTGGCGGATCTCGACGGGCTCTTAGCGGCGCTGAAGCGCCGGGCGTATGAGCATAAGGACACCGTCACCATCGGTCGCAGCCACGGCATCCATGCCGAGCCGACGACCTTCGGCCTGAAACTGGCCGGCCACTACGCCGCCTTCCAGCGCGCGCGGGAGCGTCTGGTGGCGGCCCGTGCGGACATCGCCACCTGCGCCATCTCCGGCGCGGTCGGCACCTTCGCCAACATCGACCCCTTCGTCGAGCGCTACGTCGCGGAAAAGATGGGCCTGACGCCGGAGCCGGTCTCCACCCAGGTCATCCCACGCGACCGGCACGCCTTCTTTTTCTCGGTGCTGGGCGTCATCGCCTCGAGCCTGGAAAATCTGGCCGTGGAAATCCGCCATCTTCAGCGCACCGAGGTGCGCGAGGCGGAGGAATTCTTCCATCCCGGCCAGAAGGGCTCGTCCGCCATGCCGCACAAGCGCAACCCCGTGCTGTCGGAGAATTTGACGGGGTTGGCGCGCATCGTCCGCGCCGCCGTCGTGCCGGCGCTGGAAAACGTGGCGCTGTGGCACGAGCGCGATATCTCCCATTCCTCGGTCGAGCGGATGATCGGCCCTGACGCCACGGTGACCTTGGATTTCGCGCTGGCGCGCGCCACCGGCATGATGGAAAAGCTGGTGGTCTACCCCGAGCGCATGGAAAAGAACCTGACGGATCTCGGCGGCCTGGTCTTCTCGCAGCGCGTTCTGCTGGCGCTGACCCAGGCCGGCATGAGCCGGGAGGACGCCTACAGCGCCGTCCAGCGCAACTCCATGAAGGTGTGGGCCGAGGGCGGCTCCTTGCTGGACACCCTGTCCGCCGACGCCGAGGTCACCCGACACATCAACCGGGACACGCTGGCGCCCATGTTCACCATGGCGTATCATACCAAACATGTGGATATGATCTTTGCGCGTGTGTTCGATAAATCATAAGAAAAGCCCGGAAATCATAAGATAAAGCCCGGGAAAACCAAAACGGGGCATCGACTTGATGGATTACACGATCGAGGTTAATGAGCGTGAGGCCGTCGTCCAACTGCAAGGCCGTCTTACTTTCAACGACCACGCCAAGCTGCGCACGGCAATTCATGAGATGTTGCAGAACAAGGCTCGGCGTCAGGTTCTTGACCTCGGTGCGCTGGATTTCGTCGATTCGGCCGGCATCGGTATGCTGCTCATCGCCCGCGAAGAAATGGTGAATGTCGACAAGGAGCTGGTGCTGCGCTCCGCCCGCGGTCAGGTGAAGCGGGTGCTGACCGTGGCCCAGCTTGATAAGATCGTCACGATCGAGGATTAGGTCTTTGCCTGTGGCATCCCTTCCCTTCACCCTGCACGGTCTGGGCATCCCCCTTGAACAGGTGGCGCGGCTGGCGGATGGTCTTAAACTGCCAGCGGCCCCGCTTGACCAAACGGCGCCTGACCACGCCGCCCCTGACCAAAGCCGGGTGATCGCGTTGTTGGGCGATGCTGAGGCCGCCAAGGATCCCGCTCACTGGGCGCCCCCGTTCGCGGCCTGGATCGAAGTGGCCAACCAGAGCAACGACGCTCTCGCCGCCCAGCTAGAGCGCGCCAGCCAGGTTGATCTCTACACCTGTGTGACGACCATCACCGCCAACCGCCTGCGCCTGGCCGGGCGCATCGTGCACGCCTTGATGCAGCGCCATCCGCTCAGCGAAGAGCGGCGTGACGACATTGAACTGGCGCTGCACGAGGCGATCTCCAACGCCATGGTGCACGGCAACCTTCAGATCGAGGGCATGAAGGGCTTAACCGTCGATTCGCTTGAGCGCTTCTCGCACGAGCTGGCCAGCCGCATGGCCGATCCCTTCTATGCCGAACGCCGCATCGAGGTGAGCTGCTGGCTGAAACCAGAGGCCGAATTGCTGGTCGAGGTGGCCGATGAAGGGCCGGGCTTCGTGTTGCACGCCGACGGCGACGCCAACGCCTCAGGCCGTGGCCTCAGCCTGATCGCCGCCATGGCCAGGCAGATCGAATGGCGCGATGGTGGACGCCGAATCCGCATCCGGTTCGCGCTGTAATGATCGATTTTTCCCCAGACGGCGCGCCCTGGGCTTACGAGCCGGTTGAGGACTGCCAGATCCTGGTGGTTGACGATACCGATCTCAACCGCACCCTGATCGGCGCCATCCTCGCCAAGGCCGGCTACCGCAACATCACCTACGCAGGAAGCGGGGTTGAGGCGCTGGAGAAAATCGCCGCGTCCCCACCGGACCTCCTGATCCTCGACATCATGATGCCGGGTATGGATGGGTATGAGGTGTGCCGACGCCTGCGCGCCAATCATGCCGACACCGACCTGCCCATTCTGGTGCAGACGGCGCTGTCTTCCGCCGATGACCGCAACCGCGCCTTCACCGCCGGGACCACCGATCTCATCACCAAACCGCTGGACCGCAGCGAACTGCTGGCCCGTTTGCGCATCCACCTGGAAAACCGCGTTCTGATCCGCAACCTGCGGCTTTACCGCACGCGGGTCGAGGGCGAGTTGGCCATGGCGCGCTCCATGTACGACCATCTGTTGCCCTCTGCGGCGCTGCGCGAGGGATTGGAGCAGGCATCGGGCGTGATTTTACGCTCGCATACGCTGCTGTCCTCCGATATGGGCGGTAATCTCTGGGGCGCTTTGCGCCTGGACCAGGACCGTTTCGGTGTTTTCCTGCTGGACATGGCCGAGCGCGGCATTTCGGCGGCGTTGAACGCCTTTCGCATGCACACGCTGACCCGTGAACTGGCGGAGCTGGCGGGGGACCCGGCTGCCTTCGTGGCGGAACTCAACGACCGGGCCGTGCGCCTCCTGGAATTGGGTGGGCATGCATCGTTCGTCTACGGTCTGGTGGATGTGGCGGCAAACCGTTTCACCTACGCCAGCGCCGCCGGCGCCGCGCCTTTGCTGCTGCCGCCTGAAGGAGCGCCGCGGTTCGGCGACGCCCAAGGCCTGCCGATCGGGGCCACCGCCGGCGCCCGCTACGAGGCCCGCGAACTGCCCTTCCCCGCCGGCTCGTCCCTGGTGCTGCATTCCAACGCCGCTCTGGCCAACGCCGCTCTGGGTGGACCGGACAAGCTCGAGGCGGTGATCGTCCAGGCGCTGGCCAAAGAGTCTTCCGACCGTTTTACCGCCGTGACGGCGGCGCTGGAAACGGCTTTGGGGGCGGCGCCAGGCGACGACCATGCACTGGTCTGGCTCAAGCGCAAGGAAGGGAATCGATGAACGACGCCGTTCCCTTGCCCGAGGGCGAGCCCCCTCGTGTCCTGATCGTCGACGACAACCGCTTGAATCGCCACCTGCTGGCGGCGATCCTGGGGCGTGGCGGCATCACCCATCTGGAAACCGCCGAAGACGGCTACGACGCTCTGAGACGGATGGAGACGTTTCGCCCGGACCTTATCCTGCTTGATCTGATGATGCCGAATATGGATGGGTTCGAGCTGTGCCGGCGTCTGCGCGCCGACCCGCGCTGGCGCAGCCTGCCGGTGCTGGTGCAATCCGGCCTGAACCGTGTCGAGGACCGCACCAAGGCTTTCGCCGCCGGCGCCACGGACTACATCACCAAGCCGATCAACGCCATCGAGTTGCTGTCGCGCGTGCGCATCCATCTGCAAAACCGCGCGCTGCTCAGCAGTCTCCAGATGTACCGCCGCCGCACGGAAATTGAACTGGCCCTCGCCCGCAAGATGCAGGAACGCCTGATCCCCGGCCCCGAGCAACTGGCGAAAAACGCGCCTCTTGGCATCGCCATCGACGCACATTTCGCCCCATCTTCCGAACTGGGGGGTGATTTCTGGGACTTCCGGCACGATGGCCAGGGACGCCTGATCGTCTATATCGTCGATTTTTCCGGGCACGGGGTGGGGGCCGCCCTGAACACCTTCCGTCTGCACACCATCATGCAGCAGATGGATTTCACCGTTTTCGACCCCGCTGAATTCCTGGGCGCCATCAACCGGCGCTTGTGCGCGTTGCTGCCCAGCGGCCAATTCGCCACCATGCTCGCTGGCGTCATCGATCCGGTGGAGAACCGTTTCACCTACGCGGCGGCGGGCTCCACCCGCCCGATGGTCTGGGGCCCAGGCGACGCCAAACCGAATCTCCTCGACAGCTCCGGCCTGCCGCTTGGTCTTTTGGTCTCGGCGTTGTACGAGAATCGCTCGGTGACTCTGCCGCCCGGTGGCCGGCTGTTCTTCTACTCTGACGCCGCCATCGAAATCCCTATCGGCGCCGATGTCCTGGACGATGCAGGGCTTGCCGAAATGATCGAAGACCTGCTGCACAAACCGGATGGTGAACGTTTTCTCAAAACCCTGCTTCCTCGCCTTACCACCGCAGGCCCCATCGACGATGACCTTACGGTGTTGCTGGTGACGCGCAACCAGACACCATGAACCAGAAGACGCCTTCATTTGTGAACCGCTCGCATCCCGCTGGTCTTTTGTGCTATGGTGCAGTGCGAATGCAATGCTGGCGCTCTCGATAACCCAAGGCTAAGCTGCCGGCATCAAGCCTGAGCGAACAAAAACTCTAGAGGAAAAGATGGCAAACGAAGAAACTACATTCACCTTCACACCGAATCAGCTTGAAATTCTGCGTGACGCCTTCAAGATTGACGACTATTCACTGATTGGTAATCCTGAAGCACACCTTAGACTGTGGTATCGGCGCAACAATATTGATCGAAAAGAATTTGAAGCCCTCGTCGAATTTTTGCGCGGAGGCCGGACTCGCTAGAGTCGAGGTATAGTCCTTTTCTGCATCATACTCTTGAGTATCGGCCCGACATCACCATGAAGCTTTCCGAGATCGCTGCTGCCCTGGATGCCCGTATCGAAGGTGACGGTTCCATTGAGATCAGCCGCGCCGTCCACCCGACAGAGGCTGAGGGGCCGGGCGATCTAGCGCTCGCCATGGACAAGGAACTGCTGGCCCTTCTGCCCGGCGCCAAGGCGCAGGCCGCGGTGCTGGCTGAAGGGACGCCGTTACCGGAAACCCTGGCTGGGGCTATCCTGGTGAAACGACCGCGCTACGCCATGGCCGGGTTGATGCATCTGTTTGAAAAGCCGGTGCACGCCGAGCCAGGCGTTCACCCACAAGCCTTCGTGTCGCCGGACGCCGTACTGGGCGCGCGCGTGTCGGTCGGCCCCTTCGCTTTTATCGGCCCGAAGGCGATCATTGGCGATGGCTGCACCGTCCTACCGCATGTCACCATCGGCGCTGAGGCCCGCGTCGGTCGGGATTGCCTGTTCCACCCCGGCGCCCGCATCGGTGAACGGGTGGAGATTGGCGACCGCTGCATCATCCATCCCAACGCTGTCATCGGCGGCGACGGTTTCAGCTTCGTGACCCCCGAACCGGGCAGCGTCGAGAGCGCCAAGAGCACGGGCCGGGTGACCGCCACCAATGTGCTGATCCACCGCGTCAACTCCATCGGCACGGTGATTTTAGGGGATGATGTGGAGATTGGCTCCGGCTCCACCATCGACCGGGGGACGGTCACCGCCACCCGGATTGGGGCCGGCACCAAGATCGACAACCTCGTGCAGATCGGCCACAACGTGGTCATCGGCGCCAACTGCATGCTGTGCGGACAGGTCGGCGTAGCCGGCAGCGTGACCATCGGCGATCGGGTGGTGTTGGCCGGCAAGGTCGGCATCTCTGATCACAAGACCATTGGCAGCGATGCGGTGATCGCCGGAAACTCGGCTGTCGGGCGCGACATCCCGCCCAAGACGGTCTGGATGGGCTACCCCGCGATGCCCCGCGCCGAAGCCTTCGAGCAGCTAAAGAATCTTGGCCGGTTACGGCGCTTCTTCGCCGATGTGGTAGACCTGAAGAACCGGATCAAAATCCTCGAATCACGTTAAGGTTTCTGGCTCGCACAAAGCCGGAGTCCAAAGCATGTCCCGTGTCGCCCCAAGCGTTGCCGAGGATGTTCTCCAAATCATCGCGGAAAAGGGGCAGGTGGAGCGCGACCGGCTGACGCCAGACGCCAGCCTTGCCGATCTTGCCATCGCCTCGCTGGATGTCATCGAGATCATCTTTGCGCTGGAGGATCGCTTCGGCGTTGAAATCCCCTTCAACGCCAACAGCGCCCGCGCGGAGTTCGCCACCGTCGGCGATATCATCAGCGCCGTCGAGGGGGTGGTGAACCCGATCCGGGCCGCTTAAGATATGCATCGTATTGTCGTCACCGGCCTGGGCGTGGTGTCGCCCATCGGTGTGGGCCTGCCGGCGTTCACCGATTCTCTGTTTGCCGGACGCAGCGCCATCGGCCCGCTGACCGGCATGCCCACGGACAGGCTGTCGATCAGAGTCGCCGCCCAGGTAAGCGGTTTCGATCCAACCGCCCACTTCGAGGCGAAGCGTATTGGCCTGCTCGACCGCGTCAGCCAGTTCGCCCTGGTCGCCGCCCGCGAAGCGGTGGGGATGAGCGGCCTGCCCCTGCCCGGCCCGGCTCGGCCTGACTCGGCCCGGTCTGACTCGGCCCGGTCTGACTCGGTGGGAGCCCGCACCGCCGTGGTGCTGGGCACGGGGGTCGGTGGCATCGGCACGCTGGATGAGGGCTTCCACCGCCTGTACGCCGAAAACGCGGCGCGCCTGCACCCCTTCACCATACCGCGCCTGATGGTCAGCGCGCCAACCTCCCACCTGTCCATGGAGTTCGGCCTGACCGGCCCCGCCTTTACGGCCAGCAGCGCCTGCGCGTCGGCTGGGCACGCGCTGGGCATGGCGCTTTTGCTGTTGCGCGCCGGCATGGCCGATGTCGTCGTCACCGGCGGCAGCGAGGCCAGCCTGAGCTTCGGCGCCCTGAAAGGCTGGGAGGCGATGCGCATCGTCAGCCCCGACGCCTGCCGTCCCTTCTCCCGTGACCGCAACGGCATGGTGCTGGGCGAAGGCGCCGCCATCCTGGTGCTGGAGAGCGAGGACCACGCCCGCGCCCGTGGGGCCGAGGTGTTGGCGGAACTGGCCGGCGTCGGGATGAGCGCCGACGCCCACGACATCACCACCCCCGACCCGGACGGCGCGGCGCGGGCCATGCGCCTGGCGCTGGCCGACGCTCATCTGGCCCCGGATGCGGTGGATTACATCAACGCCCACGGAACCGGCACCACGGCCAACGACCGATGCGAGAGCCAGGCCATCCACAGCGTGTTTGGGGCGCGCGCGTCCTGTTTGCCAGTATCTTCGTCCAAATCCCTGTTTGGCCACGCGCTTGGCGCCGCCGGTGCGCTGGAGGCGGTGGCGACGGTGCAAGCGCTGCGCCACGGCATCCTGCCACCCACCGCCAATTTCACCGCTCCCGACCCGGCTTGCCCGATCGACGCCGTGCCCAACGAAGCCCGGCGCGCCGCGATCCAAACCGCCCTGTCCAACTCGTTCGCGTTCGGCGGGCTGAACGCCGTGGCGGTGTTCCGGCGGTAGCGGGGCGTCAGGCGGTTGGCGACGTTTCTTCATGCATGGAATCACCCAACGCGAAAGCCGCCTGTCCAGGCGTTTCTCCAAAGGATCACCCATTCGGCGCCCCTGACCCTCCGATGCGCCGGGCTGGACATGAAACGGGATGCCTCCCAAGCGCGTTCTTGGCCGAGGCACTACCGCGTTCAGCGGTGTGGGTGACAAGCGTGAGGAGGATCGGCTTTGGCGACGCAAGAGATCCAGGAAATCCCACCACGGCGGCCTGCCGGACATGTGACGTTCGACATCTCCACCGCCGCGGTAAACGCTGTTCGGCGCACGGCTGGCATGCTCTGGCGTCACAAACTGCTGATCAGCGTCACCACCGTGCTTGGCACGGGACTCGCGATCCTGATCGCCTTGCAGATGACGCCGCTCTACACCGCTGAGACGCTGATCATGCTGGAGCACCGCAAGACGGCGGTGACCAGTTTTGAAGAGGTTCTGTCCGATCTCGGTTCGGATATGAGCGTGATGCAAAGCGAAGTGGCGGTGCTCAAATCCCCGACCTTTGCGGAAAAGGTGGTGGACAAGCTGGGCTTGGTGAATGATCCCGAATTCAACGCCGATCTGCGGCCGCCGGGCAATCCCCTGCTGGCCTATCTCAACCCGCGCAACTGGATTCCCGATGCGGCGCGCGGTGAACGCCTCTCGTTTGAACTGACCGAGGAGGAGAAGGCGCGGAATCAGAAAACCGCCGTCATCGAAGATTTTTTGGACAACATCAACATCCGGCCACAAGGCCGTTCCTATGTGCTGTCGGTCACCTTCGACAGCGAGGACCCGCGCAAGGCCGCGACCATCGCCAACACCATCAGCGAAATGTATCTGGTCGATCAGTTGGATGAAAAATTCAAGGCGACCAAACGCGCCACCCAATGGCTGGAAGAGCGCATCGGCGATGTCCGCAAGGAGGCGCGTGAGGCCAGCGACGCGGCGGAGACCTTTCGCGCCAAGACCGGCCTGACCGAATCAGGCACGACGCGCACCATCGGCACCCAGCAATTGGCCGAGTTGAACACCAACTACGTCCTCGCCCGCACCCAGCGCGAGACGGTCGAGGCCAAGCAGCGGGAGGTGAAAAGTCTGACGCAAAACCAGCGCAGCATCGGAGCCATTGGCGACGTGCTGGGCAATGGCCTGATCCAGTCCCTGCGCCGGCAGGAGGTGGAGTTGCAACGGCAGATCGCCGACGCCAACCAGCGCTATGGCTCCCGGCATCCGTCGATGCAGACGCTGCAAAGCCAACTCCGCGATCTGCAAGGGCAGATGAGCCTGGAGGTGGATAAGGTTGCGCTGGGCATCGATAACGAGGTCGAGATGGCCCGTGGTCGCGAGAAGGCGCTGAAGGCCAGCCTGGATGAGATGCAGGCGCATGTCGATCAGCAGCAACAATCGGTCGGCGCGCTGCACACGCTGGAGCGTGACGTCACCACCGCGCAGACCATGTACGAGGCGTTGCTGACCCGCTTCCAGGAAATCACGGCGCAGAACGATATCCAGCAGCCGGACGCGCATGTCGTTTCGCGGGCGGTGATCCCGCTGATGGCCAGCCAGCCCAATAAGAAAATCATCGCCATCTTGTCGCTGGTCACCTCCGCCACGCTGGGCGTGTTGCTGGCCATGCTGACCGAGTATTTCGAGCGCGGTTTTCGCAGCCCGCACCAGTTCGAGCGGATGACCGGCGTCCACGGGCTGGGCATGATCCCAACCATCCCCCGCTGGCGGCGGAGGTGGAGCAGCCCGGCCGATTACGCGCTCGACAAGCCGCTTTCCTCCTATTCCGAAGCGTTGCAAAGCCTGCGCACCACGCTGTTGCTCGCCAACCCCGATGGGCGCCGCCGGGTGTTGCTGTTTTCCTCTTCCGTACCGGATGAGGGAAAAAGCTCCGTCGCGGCGGGATTCGCGCGAATCTGCGCCAGCGCCGGCCAACGGGTGGTGATCATCGATTGTGACCTGCGGCGCAAAGGCCTGCACCGCATGCTGGACATCGAGAACGCCCCCGGCCTGCACGAGGTGCTCGCCGGCCAGAAGGAGGTGCATGAGGTCATTCAGACCGATGCGCGCACGGGGCTGCATGTGATCGCCGCCGGGCAAGGCCTCGCCCTGCCGCAGGATATGCTGGGGTCGGCCCGCATGCATCACCTCATCTCGCATCTGGCGTTGGAGTATGACCGGGTGATTCTCGACTCACCCCCAGCGCTGGCGGTGTCCGAAAGCAAACTGCTGGCGGCCTTGGCCGATCAGACGGTGTTCATCGTCCGCTGGGGCCGCACCCGGCGTGAGACCGCCCTGGCCGGTCTGAAGGAGCTGGTCGAAGCGGGGGCCGATGTCGTCGGTGTTCTGCTCTGCCAAGTCAACACCCGCCGCCACGCCCAGTATGAATTCCCCGACAGTGGGCGCTACCACGGCTACCGGCGTTATTACGTGAACTGAAAAAGGCGCAACAAGAAAAACACCGCAACGGGCACGAGGGAATCCCGCATGTCGGCTGGGCAGCTTATCTTTCGCAACATTCGGGTGTTGGCGTTGGCCAAGGCGGTGACGTTGCTCACCGGATTGATCGCCACGGCCTGGACCGCTCGCTCGCTGGGGCCTGAGCATTTCGGCATCATCGGCTTCGGCAGCGCCTTCCTCGGCTATGCGCTGCTGTTCGTGAACCTTGGGCTGTCCACCTACGCCATTCGTGAAATCGCCCATAATCACGACAAAGCCCCGCTCATCGTCGATCATGTGCTGACGATGCGCATCCTGCTGGCCCTGGTGTCCGGCTGCGTCTATGGGCTGGTCGTGCTGGCCATCGATATGCCACCGCTGGTCAAGGCGGTGCTGTGGGTGCAGACCGCGCAATTGCTCGGCAACGCGCTGATCATCGACTTCTTCTACCAGGGCGCCGAGCGGATGGGCGTCATCGCGACGCGCGAGATCGGCACCTCGCTGGCCACCATGCTGGCGGTGCTGGCGCTGGTGCACGGACCGGACGATGTGGTCGCCGCCGCGTCCATCACCGCAGCCTCGATCGTGCTCAACGCCACGTTGGTGCTGGTGCGGTACAGCCGTGAAATCCGTCTGCCGCGTCTGCGCTTCGACGCCGCCGTGTGGCGGGTGATGCTGATCGCCACCGCCCCCATGGCGATCAGCGTCTTTTCCTGGACGGTGTTTTCCAATCTTGACGTCGTGATGCTGGGATTCATGACTGACCCCACGCAGGTCGGCTGGTACGCGGCGTCTTATAAGGTGGTGATGCTGTCGGCCACCGGCGGGCACATCATCGTCAACAGCTTTTTGCCGCAACTCGCCGCGACCTATGGCGACGCCGAAGGTATGCGCGCGCGCATGCGCGACTACGCCACCACCATGCTGCTGGCCGGGGTGCTGATCAGCGTCACCGGGCTGGCGCTGGCGCCCGAGATCTTGCTCATGTTCTTCGGTCACTCCTACACTCCGGCGGTGCACGCGCTGCGTTTGCTGATGGCGGCGCTCGGGGTGATGTATCTGAACATGGTGCTGGGCAATCCGTTGCTGGTCTGGCATCGGCAGACCGGCTACATGACCGCGATCCTCATCGGCGGCGGCGCCAACGCGCTGCTCAACCTCATTCTCATCCCGCGCTGGGGCATGGAAGGGGCGGCCTCCGCCACCCTGGCCGCTGAGTTGATCTGCACCATCGGTCTGGCGTGGCAGCACCACCGCGCCGTGGGGCAACTCTATTTCGGCGCCATCGCCAAAGCCTGGGCATGCGGGCTGGTCACGATATTCTGCTGGCTCACCCTGAAACCCGTGCTGCCGTTGATCTTTCACCACCATCCTCTGCTGGAGTTGGTGTTGGGAGGGCTGTCCATGGCGCTGATCTATGCCCTGGTGGTGCCGTTCACCGGGCTGGTGGCGCTGTCACGCCTGCGCCGTCTTGTGGGCGCCGCCTCGTGAGCGCCGCCCCTTGGGCGGGTAGCGCTTCCCCCTATGGATACACGATCGCACGCCAAGCATTACCACTTCGTTCTTCTCAGAATTTCTTTTGATATCCATTTGAGATCAGCCAGAATGAGCTGATTTATTTCTATTGCATGATTTTTGTAGTCTTTCTTGACCCGTGAATTCACGGGAACATTCTCGGGCAATCTCCGTTGGGCATACGCGGCTTTTGGACGACACCATTTGAATGGCCGCCTCAACCGGCAGGACATCGAATGCTTCCCAACACTTTCCCCGATCAGAAAATTTGCGTGCTGGGGCTTGGTTATGTCGGCATGACGCTGGCCGTGGCCATGGCCGACGCCGGCTTCCAGGTGCACGGCGTCGAGATCCGTGGCGACATCCTGGACACGCTGGGGCGCGGCGTCCCGCATTTCCACGAGCCAGGCCTAGCTGAACGCCTGCGCCATGTTCTCCAGCGCGGTCGCTTCACCTTCAGCCAGGCGCCGGAGGGTGAGCACCACAGCGTTTACATCATCACCGTGGGCACGCCGCTGGATGACCAGGGCCGTGTGCGCACCGACATGATCGAGGCGGCGACCCGGCAGGTGGCCGCATGCCTGCGCGATGACGATCTCGTCATCTTGCGCTCCACCGTGAAGCTGGGCACGACGCGCCGGATCGTTCAGCCGATCCTGGCCGCCACCGGCAAACGCTTCGACATCGCCTTCTGCCCGGAGCGCACGCTGGAAGGCCAGGCGCTGGTTGAGCTTAATCAGTTGCCGCAGATCATCGGCGCCGAGAGCGTGGGGGTGGCGGCGCGCGCCGCGCAAATCTTCGGCTTCCTGACGCCCACCACCGTGAAGGTCTCGACGCTGGAAACAGCGGAGTTGATCAAGCTGGTGGACAACACCTACCGCGACGTCACCTTCGCCTTTTCCAACGAGATCGCCCGCCTGTGCGACAAGCTGGACATCAGCGCGGCTGAAGTGGTGCGGGCCGGCAAGCTTGGCTACCCGCGCACCAACCTGCCGCTGCCCGGCCCGGTCGGCGGCCCCTGCCTGGAAAAGGACCCGCACATCCTGATCGAAGGGGCGCGCGAAGCCGGTGTGGAGATGGAAATCACCGCCGCAGGCCGGCGCGTCAACGAGACTCAGCCGGTTGAGGTCGCCGGCTTCCTGGAAGCCCTGACCCGGTCCATGCAGGGCTTTCCGACGGCGCCGACGATCAGCCTGCTGGGCCTCGCCTTCAAGGGACGGCCGGAGACCGACGATCTGCGCGGCACCATGGCCAGGCCGATGTTCCAGGAATTGCGCGCCCGTTTTCCAAAGGCGCGCTGGCGCGGCTTCGACGCGGTGGTGGGGCATGAACAAATCCGTGCTTTCGGGCTGGAACCAGCCGACAGCATGGTCGGGGCGGTGCATGGCGTCAATCTGGCGGTCATCTTGAACAACCACCCGATCTTCACCTCCATGCCGCTGCCTGATCTGGCCAATCGCATGGACCGGCCCGGTTTGATTTACGATTTCTGGAACAATTTCAGCAGCCGCAACACCGACCTCCCCGAAGGCACGGCCTATATCGCGCTGGGCAGCCATGGGGCGACGCGGTTCGCGCATGCGGGGTGGGGGGCATGACTCACTATCTGGTCACCGGCGGCAGCGGCTTCATCGGAGCATCCCTGGTTCGCCGCTTGCTGGCCGATGGACATCGCCTGCGCGTGCTGGATGACAATTCACGCGGTCACCCCAGCCGGTTGGCCGGCCTTGACGTCGACATCCGCACCGGCGATATCCGCGACGCCGATTCCGTGCGCAGCGCCATGCAGGGCGTGGATGCGGTGCTGCATCTCGCCGCCGTCAACGGCACCCGGCATTTCTACGAAAGGCCGGAGCTGGTGCTGGATGTCGGCATCCGCGGCATGCTGAACGTCCTGGACGCCTGCCGGACGGAGGGGGTTGGCACCCTGGTGCTCGCCTCCTCTTCCGAGGCGTACCAGACCCCGCCCCTGGTGCCGACCCCGGAGCATATTCCGCTGGTGGTGCCCGACCCGCTCAATCCCCGCTATTCCTACGGCGGCTCCAAACTGGCTTCGGAATTGCTGGCGATCACCTGGGGGCGCACGGGATTCGAGCGTGTCGCCATCTTCCGCCCGCACAATGTCTATGGCCCCGACATGGGCTGGGAGCATGTGATCCCGGAGTTCGTGCGCCGCGCCCTGTCCGCTGTGGAGAAAAGCCGACCACAGGATTCCGTGCCCTTCCCGATCCAAGGCGACGGCACGCAGACCCGCGCCTTCGTGCACATCGACGACGCCGTGGAAGGCATCGTCACCGTCATCGATAAAGGCGAACATCTGGGCATCTACCACGTCGGCAATCCCGAAGAAGTGCCGATCGCCGCCGTGGCCCGCCAGATCGTCGCCCATCTCGGTCGCCGGGCGGAAATCATCGCCGGCCCCCCCGCTCCGGGTGGGACCGGGCGGCGCTGCCCGGACATCGCAGCGCTGATGAATTTGGGCTACCGGCCAAACATACCCTTGGCGAAAGGCTTGCCGGGGGTGGTGGATTGGTACGCCGCCCGCATCGCTGACACAGCGCCACACCGCGCCACGGGATGAGGCCAACCATGCATCAGGATAACCGCATCTTCATCGCCGGGCACCGGGGGCTGGTGGGTTCGGCCATCCACCGCCGGCTGGCGCGGGAAGGGTATGGCAATCTCGTGCTGCGCAGCCGCGCCGAGCTGGATTTGACGAATCAGGCCGCCGTGCGCGCTTTCTTCGAGGGTGAAAGAATTGACCACGTCTTCCTGGCCGCCGCCCGTGTCGGCGGCATTCTCGCCAACCAGCGCCAGGGCGGCGATTTCATCCGCGACAATCTGCTGATCCAGACCAACGTCATCGATGCGGCGTGGCGGGCTGGGGTGAAAAAGCTGCTGTTCCTCGGTTCATCCTGCATCTACCCGCGCCTGGCGGAGCAACCCATGCGCGAGGATTCGCTGTTGACCGGCCCGCTGGAGCCCTCCAACAAGCCCTACGCCATCGCCAAGATCGCCGGCATCACCCTGTGCCAAGCCTATCGCCAGCAATTCGGCTTCAACGCCATCTGCGCGCAACCCGCCAATCTCTACGGCCCCGGCGATCATTTCGAAGCAGAGACATCGCACGCCCTGCCCGGCCTGATCCGCCGCTTTCACGACGCGAAGAGCGCCCGCGCCTCCAGCGTGACCCTGTGGGGCACCGGCACGCCCCGGCGCGAGTTCCTCTATGTCGATGACGCGGCGGACGCCTGTCTCCACCTCATGCGCCATTATGACGAGGAGGACATCATCAACGTCGGCAGCGGCGCGGATATCACCATCCACGCTCTGGCGGCGCTGATCGGTGAAACGATCGGCTACGCCGGTCGCATCGAACACGATCTGACCAAACCCGACGGGCATCCCCGCAAAGTGATGGATATCAGTCGTCTGAACGCCACGGGCTGGCGGGCGACGATGAATCTGGACGAAGGGGTGCGCCGCACCTACGCTTGGTTCCTGGAAAACGCCGTCGCCAGAGCAACCGATGCGCGATGATCTCAAACGGCTTTTCAAGCCGTTCGCCGACAGCGCTGATGAAAGCAGCGCGAAAGGCCCCAAGCGGCTTCTCAAGCCGCTTGCCGACAGCGTCCCCAGAACTGAAACAACCGTGCCGGCGCGCGTGCTGCTGGTCGCCATGAGCTATTGGCCGGAGCCCGCCGGCAGCGCCCCGATGATGACCGACCTCGCCACGGCCTTCGCCATGGCCGGTACGGCCACCACGGTGCTGACCGCACGGCCCAACTACCCGGGCCAGCGGGTCGACCCGGACTACGCACGCGGACAGCGCGACAGCGTGGTGACCGACGGCGTGCGGGTCGAGCGCTCCGTGACCATTCCCCCCAAGGGCGGGGGCGCCGCCGCCCGCCTCCTGCATGAAGGCGTTCTGCACGCCGGATTCCTGGCCGCCCGGGCCCGTGGCCGGGTCGCCCCGCATGAGGCGGTGCTGTCGCTGTGCCCCTCCATCTTCAGCATCGCCGCGGCGGGCCGTTTCACCACCCCCGGCGGTCGGCACGTCGCCATCGTCCATGATGTGCAATCGGGCTTGGCCGGCGCGCTTGGCCTTGGCGGGGGGCCGATCCTGCGCGCGTTGCGCGCGGTGGAACGACGGGCGCTGAATCAAGCCGATTCCGTAGTCGTGCTGTCGGAGCCGATGCGCGACGTGCTCAAGGAGCTGGGCGTCACCGCCCCCATCGCGGTCATCCCGCCGCATGTCGACACCGACCGGATCTACCCCCTGCCCCGCCAACCCGGCCAACCGCCGACCGTGCTCTACAGCGGCGCCTTCGCCCGCAAGCAAGGGCTGGGGGTGGTGCTGGAGATGGCCGCCCGCCTCCCCACCGCGCGGGTCATTCTGCGCGGCCATGGCGGCTGCGAGGCGGAATTGCGCGCCCAGGCCAGCGCGGCGGCCCTGACCAATCTGCGCTTTGAGCCGCTGACGCCCGAGCATCGCCTGAACGAAGGCTTGGCGGAAGGCGACGTGCACCTCGTCCCGCAACGCGCCGAGGGGGCGGCCTTCGCCATGCCCGGCAAGGCGGTGACCATCATGGCCGCCGGGCGGCCCTTCGTGTGCACCTGCGATGAGGGCTCCGCCCTGGCGCGTCTGAGCCGGGATGTCGAGGCCTTCCTGTGTGTTCCACCCGGTGACGCCGCGGCGATGGCCAAGGCTGTGGCCCGGCTCCTCGACGATCCGGCGCTGTGCGCCGCCATGGGCCGTCGTGGCCGCGCCTGGGTGGAGAAAAACGCCTCCCGCTCCGCCGTGCTCACCCGCTACGCCCGCTTGCTGCTGCCCGAGGTGGCTTCATGACCAACCCCACCCGCAAACCGACCCTGGTCTTTTCCTGGGAGATGTTCGGTCCCTACCACATGGACCGGCTGGAAGCGGTGGGCCGACGGCTGGGCGACCGGTTTGAGGTGGTGGGGCTGGAGATCGGCTCGAAGAGCCACACCTACGCCTGGGAACCCAGCGGCTCTGGTCAGCATTTTCACAAGCGAACCCTGTTCCCCGGCCATTCCAAGGATCAGATCGCCTGGCCCCGTCTCTACCGGGCGGCGCTAGCGGAGTGCCTGAGGCTGCGGGCGCAGACCGTCTTCTTGTGCAATTACGAAGATTTGGACATGTTCACCCTGGCGGTCACGCTGCGCGCCCTGGGCCGGCGTCTCATCGCCATGCAGGCGTCGAAATTCGATGACAAGCCCCGTGTCCTCACCCGCGAACTGGGCAAGACCCTGTTCTACGCGCCCTATCAGGCGGGTCTGGCGGGTAGCCAGCGCACCCGCGACTATCTGCGCCTGCTGGGCATCCCGGAAGAGCGCGTCTTTCTGGGCTATGACACGCTGTCGCTCGACCGCATCCGCACCCTGGCCGGCGTGCCGCCGGCCCCCGAGGGGCCGGCTTGGGCGGAGCGGCATTTCACCCTCATCGCCCGCTTCGTGCCGAAGAAGAACCTGTTCCACGCCATCGAAGCCTATGAGCGCTACCGCACGCTGGCCGGCGCTGAAGCGCGCGTGCTGCACCTCTGCGGCTCCGGCCCGCTGGAGGCGGAGCTGCGCGCCTGCGTGGCGCAACGCGGCCTGGAAAGCCACGTGATCTTCCGTGGATTCCTGCAAGAAAAGGCCATCGCCGAAACGCTGGGAAGCACCCTGGCGCTGCTGCTTCCCTCCACCGAGGAACAATTCGGGCTGGTGGTGAACGAGGCGCTGGCCATGGGCTTGCCGGTGGTGCTGTCGCACGCCTGCGGGGCGCATGATGTGCTGGTGCGCCAGGGCGTCAATGGGCATGTGGTCGAGCCCGACAATCCCGAGGGGCTGGCGCGCGCCATGCTGGCTTTGTCCACCGACGCGGCGGAATGGCGGCGACTCAGCGAGGGCGCCCGGATCTTCCAACCCGTCGCCGATGCCAGTCATTTCGCCGAGGCGGTCGAGAAGGTGCTGGCTAGCCTGAACGCCCTGCCCCAGGCGATTCCAGTCGTCACGGAGCTGAGCATCGGGCAGCGGAGCGAAGGGTCATGAGAGCCATGAATCCCCCTCCTCCCCCCCACATCGTCGTCATCAGCCGCTTGCCGCCGCCTATCGACGGCATGTCCACCGTGACCGCGCTGGTGCTGGAAAGGTTGCGGCTGCAAGGCCGGGTGCAGGTCGCCAATCTATCGCCCGGTCACAACGGTCGTGGGCCGCTCTATCACATGGTCAAGGCCGCACGGGTGCTGTGGGCGATGCTGCTGCTGTGGTCTGGCGCGATGCGGCCCGACAAGCGTTTGTACATCCCAGCCGACGCCGGCCTGGGGTGCTATTACACCATCGCCCTGCTGGCGGTGGGACGGTTGCTGGGCTACGCGCCTTTCGTGCACCATCACTCCTTCGCCTATTTGACCAAGCGTTCGCGGCGCATGGGGGTGCTGACCCGCGTCGCCGGGGTTGACTGCCGGCATATCCTGCTGTGCCCGGCCATGCTCGCGCGCTTCCAAAGCCTATACCCCGTGGCCCGTCAGGGTGTGGTGTTATCCAACGCCATCTTCAGCTCCCCAGCCGAGGAACCCTCCCTGACCCAGCGCTCTGCCGAGGTTTTGCGCCTGGGCCATCTCTCCAACTTGTGCAGCGACAAGGGGTTGGACACGCTGTTTTCGGTGCTGCGCGCGCTGCTGGATGAAGGAATCCCCGCCAAGCTGGTGCTTGCCGGTCCGGGGTTGAAGCGCATGGACAACGCCATGATCGCCGCTGGCCTGTATGAATTCGGCGACGCGGTGGAGTATCTCGGCCCCATCGACGGCGCCGCCAAGAGAGCGTTCTACCGCACCATCGACGTGTTCGTTTTCCCAACCCGCTACCGCAATGAAGCGCAACCTTTGGTTGTTTTTGAGGCAATGGCGGCTGGCGTGCCCACCCTGGCCTACGCCCGTGGCTGTGTCGCCAGCGATCTCAGCCCGGCTGGCCACCCCGTGCCGGTGGGGGAAGATTTCGTCCATGCCGTGTTGCCGATTCTGCGCCGTTGGGCCGGGAATCGCGAAGAGTTGAATCGCGCCGCCTTCGACGCTCTGACCCGCGCCCATACCGCCCATAAACAGAGCCGTGAGGGGTTGGAGCATGTCCTGGCCTTGCTGAGCGGGCCTCTGCCGGAACCCGAACAGACCGAAAGGGCAGCCCCCGCGCCACGGTCGCTGTGACCGCTCAGAGCATCGCCGCCGTCTGAAGAAAGGCGCGGATCATCGCGGGGTCCTTGTGGCCGGGATGGTCCTCGACGCCCGAGGAAACATCCACCGCCAGCGCGCCGGTCGTGCGCACCGCGTCGGCAAGATTGCCAGCGTTGAGGCCACCCGACAGCATCCATGGCTTGGACCAGCTCCGCCCGTTCAGCAGCATCCAATCAAAGGCGACGCCATTGCCGCCCGGCAAAACCGCCTTGGCCGGCGGCTTGGCGTCGAACAGCAAGCGATCGCAGATTTGGGCGTGCTCAACCGCACGCTCCACATCCTCGGGACCGCCGATTGTGATGGCTTTCATCACCGGGACGCCAAACGCCGCCTTGACCTCAGCCACGCGCTGCGGCGTCTCTTTGCCGTGCAGTTGCAGCGTGTCGAAGGGTACCTGGCCGATGACATCCTCCAGAAAGGCGTCGTCCGCATCGACGAACAGGCCCACCGTGCGTATGCCGGTCGGCACGAGACGCGCCAACTCCGCCGCCAGCGCTGGCGGCACGAAACGCGGCGATGGTGGGTAGAACACCAAGCCGATCCACCGCGCCCCACCCTCTATGGCGGCCTGAAGCGCCTTTGGCTCGTTGATGCCGCAGATCTTGGCGTGAATGCTCATGCCCCCAGTTCCGCAAGGATGCGCCGGGCGGCGGCGGCGGGGTCGGCAGCGCTGGTGATGGGCCGACCAATCACCAGATGATCAGCCCCGGCAGCCAGCGCCTCGGCGGGAGTCAGCACGCGCTTCTGATCACCCTTGTCCGCCCAGGATGGGCGAATGCCGGGCACCATCAGCACGAAATCCGGTCCACAGGCTTGCCGCAGCGCCTTGACCTCACCCGGTGAACAGATCACCCCGTCCAGCCCGGACTGCTTGGCCTGGGACGCCAGCCGCAACACCTGCTCGGCGACGGGAGTCCGTTGGCCAACAGCCTCCAGATCCGTATCGTCCATGCTGGTCAGCACGGTCACGCCCAGGATCTTCGGGCGATCCGCTCCGGCCTGAGACGCAGCCTCCACAGCGGCGCGCATCATGGCGGGGCCACCGGCGGTGTGTATGGTCATGAAGGCGGGCTTGAGGGACAGCGCCGCACGCACACCCCCGGCGACCGTGTTGGGAATGTCATGCAGCTTGAGGTCGAGAAACAACGGCGGTCCATCCTCGCCGATCACCGCGCGCACTCCGGCTGGTCCGTGCGCCACAAAGAATTCCAGCCCCAGCTTGACGCCCCCCACCAGACCGGCCAACCGTCGGCACAGGTCACGGGCGCTGTCCAGCTCGGTGGTGTCAACGGCGCAGAAGATGCGGTTGGCGGCGGTCATGTGTTTTCCTTCTACTGCGTTTCCTGGGTCCCCGCTTTCGCGGGGATGACGCTATGGGGTGGTGGCCGGTGGATGATAGGTATGGGGGGCGTCAACCTCGCGGTTGAACCCCGCAGCACGGAAGCTAGGTCCCTCTTACCGCAGCTTACCGAAGCGTTTCATTGTGCAACAGCATCTCAACGGCCAACTGCGCCGCCGCGAGATCCTCCAGCGCGGCGCCCACCGCTTTGAACAAGGTGATTTGGTCATAAAAGCGCCGCCCGGCGCGCTCCCCACGGGTCAGATCATAAAGGTCGCCCGCGATGTCGTCGAGCGTCAGAAGCTTTGACGCCAGCGGCTGCACGATGTCGCCCGCCTCCGTGCACGCCCCCTCACGGGTGTCCACGAAGACGCGCGCGCGGCGGATGCACTCATCGTCAGCCTCGCGCATTTCCGGCGTGAAGCCACCGACAAGGTCGAGGTGCTGGCCCTCTTGCAGCCATTCACCCTTGATCAGCGGGGTCTTGGACAAGGTGGCGCAAGAAATGACATGCGCCCCCCGAACCGCCCCTTCCAAATCATCGGTGGCTTGGATGCGGAACTTTGGCCGATGGAAGCGACCGGCGACTCTCTTCGCCTTCTCGAAATCGCGGCCCCACACGAGAACATGCGCAATCGGCAGCACCGCGCTGTACGCCTCGATCAGTTCCGGCGCCAGGGCGCCGGTACCGACGACCAGCAAGCGCTCGGCGTCCGGGCGCGCCAGATACGAAGCCGCCAGCGCCGAGGCCGCCGCAGTGCGCCGTTTGGTCAACGCCGGTCCATCGATCAGCGCCTGGGGAACGCCCGTCTTGCCATCCAGCAATAGGTACGAGCCCTGCACCGCCGGAAGATCCTTGGCGCCGTTGTCAGGAAAAACCGTGACGATCTTGACGCCAATGAAGCGGCCAACCTCCCACGCGGGCGTCAGCAGCAGCGCGCCGTCATGCTCGCCATAGGTTTTTACCGTGTAATGGCGTCCCAATGGCGCTTCGACGCCGCTTCGGAAGGTTTGCCGCAAGCGCTCGATGAGCATGCGGTGGTGCAGGACCGTCCTAAGCTCAGCGCCGTCGACGGTGCGCATCCAAACCTCCGATCCTCTGCAAAGCAGCGCTCCGAGGGCGCCGCCTCAAACTTCTTCTGTGCGTCAGCCCGCCGCGATCCGCAGCGTGTTGCCGACCGGCAGTGAAGTGCGCGGTGGTTCGCCGGAGATCGGCTTGGTCAGTTCGGCGACACGCTTCTCAGCGGCTGCGGTACGGAGCTGCGTCTCCATCAATTCGTGCTCCAGCGTGTATACCCGATCCTCGGCGCGGCGCGCACGGGCGCGGTTGCGGTGCTGGTTGGCCCAGGCGATGAATCCACCAACAACAAAGCCGACCACCAGGGTCAACAGGATCACCAAATAGACGGGAGCTTCCAGCTTGGACGGTGTCGGCCACAGCGTAAAGGTCACCATCAAATCGCTGTTGGAAATGGCGAACAGGACCGCGAACAGAGCGATCGGCAGGGTAATGATCCAACTGAAATAGCGCACGGGCATGTTCCTTAAGGGGTCAGTCTTCAGTGTTCAGCCGCTCGCGCAGCTGCTTGCCGGTCTTGAAGAAGGGCACGTATTTCTCGCCCACATCCACAGCTTCGCCTGTCCGAGGATTGCGGCCTTGGCGGGCGTTGCGAAGCTTGATCGCGAAGGCCCCAAAACCACGCAGCTCAACCCGGTCTCCCCGCGACAGCGCCTCTTCGATCTCGCCGAAGATAGTCCCGACGATTTTCTCAATGTCGCTCTGGTAAAGATGCGGATTGCGTTCCGCGAGCCGTTGGATCAGCTCGGACCTGGTCATGGCGTCCTCGATCCCTCCCTTGATGTTATTCCGCCAAGCCTGCCAAGGGATACGGGCGGCGTCAAGGCAATTACCAACGGTCCTTGGCCATGGCCAAGGACCGTTGGATGCTTTTCTTTTCCCTCGGCGGGCGGGCGCATCCGCGCCCGTGCCTCCGCGCCCACGGGGGCGCGGAGGCCAGGGCGCGGCTGCGCCCGCCCGCCGAGGGAAAAGAAAAAGCCCACAGCTCAGTGATCCCGGTGAAGAAAATAACAGAGTACAAAGAACGAGGCCCGAATTA
>JAVBJZ010000021.1:0-40687 GCA_031546725.1 Azospirillum sp. | reverse complement strand
TTGGTGGGCTTTACGAAATCCTGGTAATAGCGCACCGCATAGCCCGCCAGCCGGTCGAGCAGCGGGCTGTTCGTAGCACTGGCCTCGGGCGCGTAGCGGCTGATGAAGCCCCACATCACCTCTTTTGTTTCAGCGTTGGCGACGCCCGCCAGATTCAGCAGCAGGCCGAAGCTGAGGTCGGAGCGCACCGCCGGTGGCTGGCCGTTGTGGATGTGCCAGCTGGAGTTTTCCAGCCGCTTGGCCGGCTCTTCCTGCGGCAGCTTGGCGGTGAAGGTGATGTATTCGTCCACGGCGCGCGGGATCACGTCGAAGTGCAGGCGCTTGGCCGCCTTCGGCTTTTGAAACATGTAAAGCGCCAGACTCTCCGGCGGGGCGTAGGTCAGCCAATCCTCGATGGTCAGGCCGTTGCCCTTGGATTTGGAGATCTTCTGGCCCTTGTCGTCGAGGAACAGTTCATAGTTGAAACCCTCTGGCGGTTGGCCGCCGAGGATGCGCACAATCTTTCCCGCCAACTCGACGGAGGGGATCAAATCCTTGCCGGACATTTCGTAATCGACGTCCAGCGCGTACCAGCGCATGCCCCAGTCGGGCTTCCATTGCAGCTTGACGTGGCCGCCGGTGACGGGAACCTCCACCTTCTTGCCGTCTTCATCCGCAAAAACGATGGTGCCGGCGTCGGTGTTCCGTTCGAGCACCGGGACCTGGAGGACGCGACCGGTGGATGGCGACACGGGCAGGAACGGGCTGTAGGTCTGCTGACGCTCCCCGCCCAGGGTGGGAAGCATGACGGCCATGATCGCGTCATAATGCCGCAAAACCCTCAGCAGAGCCTCATCGAAGCGGCCCGATTTGTACCATTCCGTGGAGGATTGGAAGTCGTAGTCGAAGCCGAACTGGTCCAGAAAGGCGCGCAGGCGCGCGTTGTTGTGCGCGCCAAAACTGTCATGGGTGCCAAAGGGATCGGGCACCTGGGTCAGCGGCTTGCCGAGAAACTGGGCGACCATCTCTTTGTTGGGGATGTTGTCGGGCACCTTGCGCAGCCCGTCCATGTCGTCGGAAAAGGCGAACAGCTTGGTTGGCAGGTCCGAGAGACGCTGAAACGCCTGACGCACCATGGTGGTCCGCGCCACTTCGCCGAATGTGCCGATGTGCGGCAGGCCCGACGGGCCATAGCCGGTCTCGAACAGGACATACCCCTTGGCCGGTGGCGCCTTGGCGAAGCGCGCCACCAGCTTGCGCGCTTCCTCGAACGGCCACGCTTTCGCCTGCAACGCCAGTTCCCGCTCGCTCGTCATCACCGCTGATCCTTGACTTCTTACTTATGGAATGGGGAAGCAGGGACCCTAGGACCGTTACCGGACAACGTCAACGCCGCCTTGTCGCTCTGGGGTTGCTCTTGGGCGATATGCCGGGAATGGCGAGCCGGGCTATGGGAGAAACAGCTTGCTATATGAACATAATCCTAGGGACGGAGAGGGCCGTTCGTGAGACTATGATCCCATGTTGAGACATTCAGATATCTGGCGGGCGATTGACCGTCTGGCGGCTCAGAACGGATTTTCTGCGTCGGGGTTGGCGCGGCGTGCTGGTCTGGACCCAACCACCTTCAACAAAAGCAAACGAACCAGCAGCGACAACAAGCTGCGTTGGCCTTCGACCGAGAGCATCGCCAAGGTGCTCGACGCGACGGGCGCCTCGTTGGCCGACTTTGTCGGCCTGACGGGGGGGGATTCCGATTCCGTCGGCTCTTGCGTGAAGCGCATGCCGGTGATCGGCAGCGCCCAGGCCGGCGGCGGTGGTTGCTTCGATGACGCCGGCTATCCCATGGGCGCGCACTGGGATGAGCTGCTGTTTCCCAGCCTCAGTGACCCGCACGCCTACGCGCTGGAGGTGTCCGGCGACAGCATGGAGCCGGCCTACCGCGATGGCGACACCATCATCGTCTCCCCAGCCGCACAAATTCGCCGCGGCGACCGCGTGGTGGTGGGCGCCAAGGACGGTGAGGTGATGATCAAGCAACTCGTGCGTGAAAGCGCCACACGGATCGAGCTTCTATCGATCAACCGCGCCCATGGCGATCGTTCCATTCCACGCAATGATGTCGCCTGGATAGCCCGCATCATCTGGGCCAGCCAGTAAAGATCTCCTAGGTTTTTTCCCCTATGAGGGGGCAGGCAAGCGGAAACTCGCTTGCCTGCGCCGGCTATGGCTCCGCTGTTTTCGGGGTGTGGACCGGGGCGGGCGCCGCCTTGCGGTTGATAAGGGTGATGCCAACCGCCACCAGAACCAAAGCGGCGACCAGCGCCGGGGTGATCGGCTCGGACAGAAGGACGCCGCCGGCCACAATGCCGAACAGCGGCGTCAGGAACGAGAACGCCGCCAGCCGCGACGCCGGATAACGGGTGATCAGCCAAAACCACGTGAGATAGCTGATAAACGCCACCACGATGATCTGGTAGGCGAGAGCCGCGACCACCAGCGGCGTCAGCGCGATGACGCCGGGCTCCCCCATCAGCAGCGACACCACCGGCAGCACCAGCGCCGAGACACCCAGTTGGTAGAACAAAGTCTTGGCCGCCGGGGCCTTGATCAGCCGTGTGGCGCAGACGACGATGGTGGTCGCCGCCCACATGAAACCACCGAGCAGGACCATCAGGTCGCCCATCAACTCGCTCCAGGTCGGGACCCGCAGCGAGTCGGCGAACGCCACGCAGACGCCGACAAAGGCGCAGCCCAACCCCAGCGCCTGGACGCGGGACAGACGCTCCCCCGGCACCAGGATATGCAGCCCCAGCGCCGTCCAGAAGGGGGCGGTGTAGAGGAACAGCACGCAGCGTGATGCGGTGGTGTGGACCAGCCCGGTGTAGAGCAGCAGAAATTCCGCCGCAAACAGCACCCCGGCGGCGATGCCCGGCCAAAAAGCGCCGTCGCGGACGAACAGCCGCTGCCCGCGCCACGCCGACCACGCCCACACCAGCGCCGCCGCCCCCATCGAGCGCAGCCCGGCTTGAAGGATCGGGGAGATGCCGCTGGTGGCCGTCTTCACCGCAACTTGCTGCAATCCCCACAGGGCGCACAGCGAGATCATGCACACGACGGCGGTGGTGTCGAGTTGCGTACGGCGTTGCGTGCTCACGAGTGCGCGAACTCCCAGTACAGCGTGCGGGCTTGTCGGGCGAAGGGGCCGGGGAGGAAGTCGCGGCCCTCGACACGGGTCACTGGGACCACCTTGGCGTAAGTCCCTGTGGAAAACACCTCGTCCGCCGCCAGCACCTCAGGGAAGGTGATGGTGCGCTCGAGGACCGTCGCGCCGGCTTTGCGCAGCAGGCCGATGATGCGTTGGCGGGTGACGCCATTCAAAAAGGCGCCGTTGGGGATCGGCGTGTGCACGACGCCGTCTTTGGCGATGAATAAATTGGCGGTGGCGAACTCAGCGACGTTGCCGAGGGGGTCCAGCAGGATCGCGTTGCCGAAGCCGCGCTGGCTTGCCTCGTTCAGCGCCAGGCTGGCGTTGGGGTAGAGGCAGGCGGCCTTGGCTTGCGTCGGGGCGCTGGCGGGGAGAGGCCGGCAGCGTGTGGAAAGGCAGGCGGTGAAGCCGCTGACTGCGGGCATCGGCGCATCGTGCAGGCAAAGCGCGAATCGTGTGCTGCTGGGGTCGGGCGCCACAAAGCCGGATTCAGCCCAGAACATCGGGCGGATGTACAGGGCCGCGTCCGAGGGGAAGCGGCGGATGCCGTCGCGGCACAATTCCTCGATTTCACCAGCGGTCAGCATGGGCGCCAAGCCCATGGCGTGGGCCGAGCGCACGACGCGCGCGCAATGCTGGTCCAGATCGGGCGCCACCCCTTCGAAAAAGCGTGCGCCATCGAAAACCACCGAGGCCATCCACATCGCGTGGCTCATCGGGCCGATCAAGGGCGGATTGCCCTCGAGCCATTCGCCTTTCACATATGTCAGCGCGCTTACGGTCCCCGCATCGCGTTCGGCCATGCTGTCCTCTGTCTTTCGTTCGGAATTCCTCTGACGGGGAAGGATACCCCCTCATCGTATGAGGTCAACGATCATCAAAAGCCCATCTACGGTGTTGAGTGCACTGGTTTTGAATGATTGTGAAGGGTGTGTCATGCCTTGGAGC
Source organism: Azospirillum sp. (assembly GCA_031546725.1). Taxonomy (GTDB): domain Bacteria; phylum Pseudomonadota; class Alphaproteobacteria; order Azospirillales; family Azospirillaceae; genus Azospirillum. Next base: position 36,552 of record JAVBJZ010000021.1, on the reverse strand, counting down.
ACGGATTATCCCACCCCGCGCCCGTTGCGTTCGGCCCCGGCGCGCAGCATCGACAAGCCTGGGACCGATAAGCCCAAATCGGATTTGGCGAGTCCCGCTCCTGGCCCAGGGGATGGTGGCGTTTCTGGAACCACCCCCAGGCCTTCAAAACCGGCTGAGCGCTGAATTTTGCCGCGCGCCCGCTAACTCCTCCACCAGGACAATCGCTTTAAAATATAGTGTTCCTTTCTAGGAATACCGTCATCCCCGCGGAAGCGGGGACCCAGGCTTCGTAGCAAAGAAAATCCTTGGAAATACTGGGTCCCCGCTTCCGCGGGGATGACGAATCTGTTAGAATATTGATGTTTTTTTCTTAACATAAGAATATTATCTTTTAAAGCGTATTATCTTTTAAAGCGATTGCCATGACTCCCCCCGCTTCAACTCCATGGCGCGCGCGGCGCCTGCCAGTTGTACCGGACGCTGATCACGCGCAGCATGAACGCCGCCACGGCGCCGGTCACCGTAACGGGCAGGTCGGGCAGCCCGAGTTTCGTTCCCACGATAACAATCGTGGCGGCCAGCAAGGCGGCCATCGCGTAGATTTCCTCGCGCAGGACGCGGGGAATCTCGTTGACCAGCATGTCGCGCAGCACACCGCCGCCGATGGCGGTGATGATCGCCAGCAGAGCGGCGGGCAGCGGCGCCAACCCATAGGCCAGGGCCTTATGGCAGCCGGTCACCGCGAAGATCCCCAGCCCCGCAGCGTCCAGCACCATGATTGGCCGGCTCATTTTCTCGATCAACGGATGCGCCACGAACGCCACCATGCCCGACGCCAGGGCCGACCACAGATAACGGTCGTCACGGAAGCTGGCCGGCGGCGCGGCGCCCAGCATCACGTCGCGGACCACGCCGCCCGCCAGCGCGCAGACCATCGCCAGCACCAGCACGCCAAACAAATCCAGCCGATGCCGCACCGCCAGCGTCCCGCCGGTCAGTCCGAAGATGAAGATACCAACCAGATCCATCCACAACAGCAGGACGGAGGGTTCAAGGGGAAGGGCGGGAAGCTGGGGCATGTCCGGGTGGGAAGCTGTGAGAGCTGCGTTCCTCGTGAGCCGGTGATGCCGAACGCCTGCTCTTTTGGGAAGAAAAAACGAGGCCTTGCGGCCTCTGTTTTGCAAAATACCTGGCTTGTCCGTTCACCGTGTCTTCTTCGCCGCGAACGCCTTGGCGATAGCCATCATCGATTTTTCATGGCCGGCGCCCTTGGCCGCCGTGCGGGTCGGCGGCGCCACCGCTGCGGTCGGGCGGGTTTCCGGCGCCGATTCACTGTCACTTTCCGCCTCACCCATGCGGCTGAGCACGCGCTGCAACGCTTCCTTCGACAGGGAGGAGGCCGGGCGGGGGGGCGCCGCTGGGGGCCGTCCGGCGCGATCGACGGCGGCCCCGACAATCGCCTTGAGGAAAGGTTCAGCCATGCCGCGCAGCAGTTCAGAATCCTGCACGGCCCAGGTGATCAACAATTTTTGCGTTACAGACCGACTGCCTTTGGCAATCAGCAAAGCTTCACGGACCTTACCATCCACATAGGAATTGCTCATTGTAGCCTCCATCCGGGATCTGGCGCCTCATTTACCCGTACGCGCTTTGACTGTCCACTGCAAGCATGAGAATGGATGATGATCGAACCGGAAATTGCTTGATGAAGGTGGAAATTGCTTAATGACGGTTGTGCGTTGCCCGGTGGCGGCGAATTGGCGATACTTGAGGCATGCTTATCGAAACCTTCGCCGATCTGACCTGTCCTTGGTGCTACATCGGCCACCATCGCCTTGCCCGCGCCCTGGCGGAGCGGCCACAGCTCAGGGCTGAGATACGCTGGCAGCCGTTTCAACTCAACCCCGCCATGCCCAATCCTGGCATGGCGTGGGAGGCCTATCTCATCACCAAATTCGGTGGGCTGGAGCAGGTGCGACCCATCCTCGCGGTGGTTGAAGAAACGGCGGAGCGTGACGGGTTGCCGATGCGCTTTGATCGGATCCGCCGCGTGCCCAACACCTTCGACGCCCATCGGTTGATCCGGATCGCCGGTCGTCGCGGCATGGACAGGCCGATGGTGGATGCGCTGTTCCAGGCCTATTTCGTCGATGGGCTGGACATCGGCGACATCGATACGCTGAGCGCGGCCGCCACCAGTCTCGGCCTGGATGCGGGTGAGGTGAAAGCGCTGTTGCTTGGCGACGCGGAGGCGTCCACCGTGCGGTCAGCGGATACGCTGGCGCACCGCTTGGCGTTGCAGGCGGTGCCCTGCTATGTCTTCAACCGCCGCTACGCGCTCTCCGGGGCCCAGGAACCGTTGATTTTCCTGCCTCTCCTCGATCTTGCCGTTGATGAGAACATCGTCGCCGCCATGATGAACTGAGCCACTTTTTTTCTGAGGTCTCTTGCATGACGTGCTTCGCCGCCATTGATTTTGAAACCGCTGACAACAGACGCGACAGCGCGTGTTCCGTTGCGGTGGTGCTGGTGGAAAATGGCGGCGTCACCGAACGATTCTCCGCGCTGATCCGACCGCCGCGCTCCTCCTTTCTCTTTACCCACATCCATGGGCTGACCTGGAAAGAATGCTGCGAACAGCCGGATTTCGCTGGGCTGTGGCCGCGTTTGACGCCGTTGCTCGACCGGGCTGAACTGCTGGTGGCTCATAACGCGCCCTTTGACAAGGGTGTGCTGCGCGCCTGCTGCGCCGCTCATGGCCTGCCCACGCCCGTCAAGCCTTTCGCCTGCACGGTGCGCATCGCCCGGCATCTTTGGAACATTCATCCGACCAAACTGCCGGATGTCTGCCGGCATCTGAACATCGCCCTCAACCATCACGACGCCCTTTCCGACGCCCAGGCCTGCGCGGGCATCGCGTTGGCGGCGTTGAAGGCCGGGGTGTCACTGGCGTCCTTCGCGCGCTGAACTGGAAGCCGCTCTAAAAATCCAGATCGGCATAGTGCCGGGGCGGGGGGCAGCCGGGGATGGTGTCGCTGAGGATTTGGCGGAAGCTCGGTCGGGATTTGATGCGAACGTACCAATCCTTGGTCTCTGGAACATCGTCCCAGGGCACCCCGTCGATGTAGTCAACGCAGCTCAGCGCCGCCGCCGCCGCGAGATCGGCCAGCGAAAAGACGGGACCGGCAAGCCATGCCCGCCGTTCGGCCAGGAAGGCGATGTAATCGAGATGGTAGTGGATGTTCGCCAGCCCGGCGCGGATCGCCGGGGCAAAGGGTTGTCCCTGGCCGGAGATCCGCTTGGTCAGCTTCTCCCCGACAAGGTTTTCAATCACCTCGCGGTCGAATTTGTGCAGGAACCAGGCGACAAGCCGGCGCACCTCGGCACGGTCGGCAATGTCCGGCGGCAGCAGGGGCGCCGTTGGGTAGGCTTCCTCTAGATACTCGATCAGGGGCCAGCCGCCGGCGATCACGGTGTCATCCTCCTCAACCAGAACCGGCACATCGGCGGCTGGATTGAGCGCCAGGAATTCGGGACGCCGTTCCCATGGCTTCTCAACGACGGGGGCGAAGGACAGGCCTTTTTCAGCCATCGCCACGCGCGCCAGTCGCGAAAACGGGGAGAGGGTGTGATGGTACAAAGTCCGCATGCTGGCCGGACTTTAGCGCAAGTTAACCAAGGAAAACATCCCGCTTTCGAGCGAGCCCCTTTCGGCAAAGCAAAAGGTCAACCTCATCCTGGCGGTGAAGGGCCCGCCCCAGACGGTAGGGGGAGGGGGGCCCTTATCTCTTCTCCACCAGAGCGGGAAGGGGATAAGGGCCACCCTCTTGGGGGTATCACTCCGCCGGAATGGCTTCGGGCATGGTGGTCACGGGAATCTCCAGACGGCTCAGCATTTCGCGCGGAACGATCTGCCAGAACTTGCCCAGAACCCGCGTCCAGTCGTTGAGCAATTCAGCGGCGAAGCGGCTCTGCGTCTGCTCGATGTGCTCCTCGATGAAGCGCTTGAGCTGGGTTTGGTAATGAGCCACTTCGACCCGCTGATAGATGACGCTTTCCTCGTTCACCGAGCGTGGGAACGAGTCGCTCTCGTCATAGACATACGCCATGCCGCCGGTCATGCCGGCGCCGAAGTTGTCGCCGACCGGGCCTAAGATGATGGCGACGCCGCCCGTCATGTACTCGCAGCCGTTGGAGCCGCAGCCCTCAACCACGACGCTGGCCCCGGAATTGCGCACGGCGAACCGCTCGCCGGCTTGACCGGCGGCGAACAGCTTGCCAGCCGTGGCGCCGTAAAGGGCGGTGTTGCCGATGATGGTGTTCTTGTTGCTCTCCAGCGGCGATGAGGTGGTCGGACGCACCACGATCATCCCGCCCGACAGGCCCTTGCCGACATAGTCGTTGGCGTCACCCATCACCTCCAGCTTGATTCCCTGCACGGCGAAGGCCCCCAGCGATTGCCCGGCGGTGCCGCGCAGGCGCACGGTGACATGGCCGGGTTGCAGGCCAAACATGCCGAACTTGCGGGTGATCATCGACGACAGCCGCGTGCCGATGGCGCGTTGCGTGTTCCGCACATTGTAGGCGAGCTGCATCTTCTCGCCCTCCTCGAACAGCGGGCGGGCGTCGGCGATGATGCGGGCGTCGAGCGTGTCCGGCACCTCGTTGCGGCCTTGCAGGGTGCAGTACCGCGCGTTCTCACCCGGATCGACCTGCGCCAGCAACGGGTTGAGGTCGAGATCGTCGAGATGGGCGCCGCCGCGGCTGACCTGATGCAGAAGATCGGTGCGGCCAATCACCTCGTTGAGCGAGCGGAAACCGAGCGAAGCCAGGATCTCGCGCACCTCTTCGGCCAGGAAGGTGAAGAGGTTGACCACCTTTTCCGGCGTGCCGGTGAATTTCTCCCGCAGCTTCGGGTCCTGCACGCACACGCCCACCGGGCAAGTGTTCGAATGGCATTGCCGGACCATGATGCAGCCCATGGCGATCAGCGACGCCGTGCCGATGCCGAACTCCTCCGCCCCGAGCATGGCGGCGATGACGATGTCGCGCCCGGTCTTCAGGCCACCGTCGGTGCGCAGACGCACGCGGTGGCGCAGCCGGTTCAGCGTCAGAACCTGATGCACCTCCGACAACCCCATCTCCCACGGGGAGCCGGCGAATTTGATCGAGGTCTGCGGCGAGGCCCCCGTTCCACCGGAGTGGCCGGAGATCAAGATGACGTCGGCGTTGGCCTTCGCCACCCCCGCCGCGATGGTGCCGATGCCCGAGCGGCTGACCAGCTTCACCGTGACCCTGGCCTCGGGATTGATCTGTTTCAAATCATAAATGAGCTGCGCCAGATCCTCGATCGAGTAGATGTCGTGGTGCGGCGGCGGGCTGATCAGCGTCACGCCGGGCGTGGAGTGACGCAGGCGGGCGATCATCTCCGTCACCTTGAAGCCGGGAAGCTGGCCGCCTTCACCGGGCTTGGCCCCTTGGGCGACCTTGATTTCCAGCTCACGGCACTGGTTCAGATATTCAGCCGTCACGCCAAAGCGGCCCGAGGCCACTTGCTTGATGGCCGAGTTCCAATTGTCGCCGTTGCGGTCCGGGCGGAAGCGCGCCGGGTCCTCGCCCCCCTCGCCGGAGTCTGATTTGGCGCCGATGCGGTTCATGGCGACGTTCAGCGTGCCATGCGCCTCCGGGCCCAGGGCCCCCAGCGACATGCCCGGCGTGATGAAACGCTTGCGGATGGCGGTGATCGACTCGACCTCATCGACGGGCGCCGCCGGCTGCAGGTGACGGAACGCCAGCAGGTCGCGCAGCTGCATCGGCGGCCGGTTGTGAACCAGCTCCGAATATTTCTTGAAGGTCAGATAGCTGTCGGTCTGCACCGCCTTTTGCAGGGTGTGGATGACGTCACCCTCCCAGCTGTGCCGGTCGCCCGAGGAGCGGAAGCGGTAGAAACCGCCGACGGGCAGCGCCATCGCTTCCTCGTCATAGGCCACCGCGTGCTGCTCCAGCACCTTCTTCTGGATGCCGTTCAGACCGATGCCGGAAATGCGGCTGACCATGACCGGGAAATGTTCGGCGATCAGCGCGCGGGACAGGCCGATCGACTCGAAGTTGCAGCCGCCGCGGTATGAGCTGATGATCGAAATGCCCATCTTGGACATGATCTTCAAAAGCCCCTCATCGACCGCCTTTTTGTAATACGCCAGGCATGTCTCCAGGGGCAGCGCGCCGAACAGGCCACGGCGCTGGCGGTCGGCGATGCTTTCCTGCGCCAGATAGGCGTTCACCGTCGTCGCGCCGACGCCGATCAGAACAGCGAAATAATGCGTGTCGATGCACTCCGCCGACCGGACGTTCAGCGAAGTGAAGGTGCGCAAATTATTGCGGACCAAATGGGTGTGCGCCGCGCCCGTGGCTAGGATCATCGGGATGGCGGCGCGCTTGGCGCTCATCCGCTCGTCGGTGAGAATGACGTGTTCGGCGCCGCCGCGCACCGCATCCTCAGCCTCCTGGCGGATGCGCTTGAGCGCGTCCTTTATGGCGTCAGGGCCGCCGTCCACCGGGAAGGTGGCGTCGATTTCCGCCGCCGTGTCGGCCATATAGGCGCGCATGGCGCGGAATTCGGCGGTGGTGAGCACCGGCGATTCGAGCTGAAGCAGCCGGCACTGAGTCTCGCTCTCATCGAGGATGTTGCCGAGGTTGCCCAGGCGCGTCTTCAGGCTCATCACCCGCCGCTCGCGCAGGCTGTCGATGGGCGGGTTGGTGACCTGCGAAAAGCTCTGGCGGAAGAAATGGTGCAGGCCGCGGTACTTCTCCGACAGCACGGCGATGGGGCTGTCGTCACCCATCGACCCGATGGCCTCCTTGCCGTCCTCGACCATCGGATGGAGGATCAGCTCCAGATCCTCCATGGTGATGCCGAAGGCCATCTGGCGCCGGCGCAGCGCCGCCCGGTCCAGGTCGGTCGGCTCGCCCTGCTGCGAGGCCTTCTTGACCAGCTCGTCCAGATGGATGGTGTTCTGAATCCAGCGGCCCCACGGCTTCTGGGCGGCCAGCAGATCCTTGACGCCGCTGTCGTCGTAGAGCGTGCCGGTGGACAGATCGACGGCGATCATCTGCCCCGGACCCAGACGTCCTTTCTCCACCACCTGTATCTCATCGATCTTCACCATGCCCGTCTCCGAGCCGGCGATGATCAAGCCATCGGTGGTGATGGTGTAGCGCATCGGACGCAAACCATTGCGGTCCATGCCGGCCATCACCCAGCGCCCATCGGTCATGGCCAGCGCCGCCGGGCCGTCCCACGGCTCCATCACCGAGTTGCAGTAGCTGATCAGGGCCTTGTGCGTCTCTGGTATGGTCGAGGAATTGGTCAGGGCCTGCGGCACAAGCATCATCTTGACCATGGGCGCCGGACGCCCGGCGCGCACCAGCACCTCGAACACGCTGTCCAGCGTGCCTGAATCCGACAGACCGACGCCGATCACCGGCTTGATGTCGCTTATATGGCTGCCGAACACCGGATGCTCCATCCGGGTCTCGTGCGCCTTCATCCAGTTGACGTTGCCCTTCAGCGTGTTGATTTCGCCGTTGTGCGCCAGCATGCGGAACGGCTGCGCCAGCGGCCAGGTCGGGAAGGTGTTGGTCGAATAGCGCTGGTGGTAGATGGCGAAATTCGACTCGAAGCGCGGGTCCATCAAATCCGGGTAGAAGGTGGAGAGCTGTTCGGCCAGGAACATCCCCTTGTAGATCAGCGAGCGTGTGGACAGCGTGCAGATATAGAAATCATTGATCTGCCCGGCCCCGACCGCTTTCTCGATGCGGCGGCGGATGATGTACAAATCCAGATCGAACTGTTCATCACTGACGCCTTTGGGGTTGCCGATGATGATTTGCTCGATCTCTGGCCGTGTGGCGTTGGCCTTTTCGCCGATGATGTCGACATTGATCGGCACCTGGCGCCAGCCATAGATGTAATAGCCGAAGTTCAGGATTTCCGTCTCGACGATGCAGCGGCAGGCCTCCTGCGCGTCCAGGGAGACGCGCGGCAAAAACACCATGCCGACCGCGAGGTTGTTCTCCGGTGGGGTGTGGCCGATGACCCGCACGTGGTCCTTGAAGAATTTCTGCGGCACCTGGACGTGGATGCCCGCGCCGTCGCCGGTCTTGCCGTCGGCGTCGACGGCGCCACGGTGCCAGACGGATTTCAGGGCCTCGATGCCCTTCTCGACCACTGAACGGCGCGGCTTGCCGTCAAGCGCGGCGATGAAGCCGACACCGCAGGCGTCATGCTCGTCCGCCGGGTCGTAGGCGTTGGCCGTGGTCAGCCGCTCTACGTTGGCGCGGTATTCGGCGACGAACTGCTCACCCTGGTTCAGCGTCTCGGTCATCGAGTGGACCCTCTTTCGTTGATCACGTTCCGCAAGGGGCTCCGCCCCCTGCAACCCCCGCCAAGGACCACAGGTCCTTGGATCCAGGATGTTATTCGGCGGCTTCGGCGTAGGCGGTTGATTTGCAATAGGTGTGGATCGATTCGGCGGCGTCGCGGCCGTCGCGGATCGCCCATACCACCAGGGAGGCGCCGCGCACGATGTCGCCGGCGGCGAACACGCCGGCAAGATTCGTCGCCTTGGTGCGGGAGTCGGTGGTGATGGTTCCCCAGCGGGTCACCTGCAAGGAGGGCTCGCCGAACAGGGTGGGGAGGTCCTCGGGGTCGAAGCCCAGCGCCTTGATCACCAGATCGGCGTCGATGGTGAAGGCTGAGTCGGTGATCACCTGGGGGGTCTGGCGGCCTGTGGAATCGGCCACGCCCAGATGAATGCGCACAGCGCGCACCGCCTTGACAGCCTCGTCGCCAAGAAAGGCCTCGGGCGCGGCTTGCCAGAGGAATTCCACACCCTCTTCTTCAGCATGCGTTACCTCGCGTTGCGAGCCCGGCATGTTTTTACGGTCGCGGCGGTACAGGCATTTCACCGATTTTGCGCCCTGGCGGACGGCGGTGCGCACGCAGTCCATGGCGGTGTCACCGCCGCCGATGACCACCACGCTCTTGCCCGCCGCGTTCAGAGAGCCATCGTCGAAAGCCGGGACGGAATCGCCCAGATCCTTGCGGTTGGAGGCGGTGAGGTAATCCAGCGCCGGCACGATATTGTTGAGATCGGCGCCCGGCGCCCGCAGGTCGCGCGCCTTATAGACGCCTGTGGCGATCAGCACCGCGGCGTGCTTGCGGCGGAGATCCTTCAAGGAAGCGTCGCGGCCGATTTCAAAGTTGGTGTGGAAGGTCACGCCGGCGTCAGCCAGCAACTGGACCCGGCGCTGCACCACCTGTTTTTCCAGTTTGAAGCCTGGAATGCCATAGACCAGCAGGCCGCCCAGGCGGTCGTAGCGGTCATAGACATGCACCGCATACCCCTTGGCGCGCAGTTGTTCGGCGGCGGCGAGACCGGCGGGGCCGGAACCGATGACGCCAACCGACAGACCCAGTTCACGCGACGGGATGCGCGGCTTGACCCAGCCATTCTCCCAGGCGGTGTCGTTGATGTAGCGCTCGACCGAGCCGATGGTGACGGCGCCGTGGGTGGATTGCTCGATCACGCAATTGCCTTCGCACAGGCGGTCTTGCGGGCAGATGCGGCCACAGATCTCCGGCAGATTGTTGGTGGCCTGGGACGCCTCATAGGCTTCTTCCAGGCGTCCCTCGGCGGTCAGCTTCAGCCAGTCCGGGATGTTGTTGTGGACCGGGCAGTGCACCTGACAGAACGGAACGCCGCACTGTGAGCAGCGATTCGCCTGTTCGTTGGCCCGTTCATCAGTAAAGCGGGCGTAAATCTCGCGGAAGTCCTGGCGGCGCTCCTCGGCGGTGCGCTTGTCGGGCATCCACTGCGCCGTGCGTACAAAGCCCAACATCTTTTGCTTCGCCATGACGCCTTAAGCTCCTCTTCTCTTCCTCTCCGCCGCAGCGGAAGGTGATCAGTCCTTGAAACGCGACCGCCCCGTCCTAATAACGCACGCTGTCAGGGCCGGCGAGCAAAAAACGACGAATAGGTCACAAATGATGACCAATTTTTGACCGACCTCGTAGAAGGGGCGGTATTCGGTGAGGGGTGCTGGGAATGATGAGAAAATTAGTACCAAAAAGAGACTATAGCCCTTTTTGGGGTACCGAACTGTCTTCCATCGTCAAGCCCCATCGGCCCTGCTATAAGCCACTCTGTCTTGCCGCACCGCACGCGGCGCCGTCTGCCGCCTTCTTCACGACCGCTTGAGCGCCGAAACCCATGTTCCGCGATTATCTGGACGCCTCCATTCTCGGCCTTGTCGAGGGCCTGACAGAGTTCCTGCCCGTGTCTTCGACGGGCCATATGATCCTGTTTGACGATCTCCTCGGCTTCAACGGGCCGCCGGGTCACGTGTTCGATGTGGTGATCCAGCTCGGCGCCATCCTGGCGATCTGCGTCGTCTATTTCAGCCGGCTTTGGTGTGTGCTGATCGGGCTGAGGGATGACCCGCGCGCTTGGCGTTTTGTCACCGCCGTGCTGCTGGCTTTCCTGCCCTCAGCGGTGCTCGGCGCTGCGCTGCACGGCTATATCAAGGCGGTGCTGTTCAACCCGACGGTGGTCTGTGTCTCGCTCATCATCGGTGGCGTCGTCATCTTGTTGGTCGAGCGCATCCTGCCCACCCCCCGCTATCATGAGATTGAGCGTTTCACGCCGCCGCTCGCGTTGAAGATCGGCCTGTTCCAGTGTCTGGCGCTGGTGCCGGGGGTGTCACGCTCAGGCGCCACGATCCTCGGCGCGCTGATGCTCGGCGTTGACCGGCGGACAGCGGCGGAGTTCTCGTTCTTCCTGGCGATCCCGACGATGTTCGGCGCCACGGCCTATGATCTGTACAAGAATTGGGGTCACATAAACAGCGACAGCGCAGCGCTGATCGGTGTTGGCTTCGTGGTGGCCTTCGTCTCGGCCCTTGTGGTGGTGAAGCTTTTCGTCGACTTCATCGGCCGCTACGGCTTCGCCCCCTTCGGTTGGTACCGTATCGTTGCCGGCGCAGCCATCCTGGGGTTGCTGTATATTTGAATTGGGATCTTCGGTGTCGGTTAGATTCGTGTATGGTTTCGTACGCTGGAACCGATCGCCGAAGTTATCTATAAAATAGTGCAGCACCAGCCGGATGCGATATATATAGCTTATTCTTGCTGTTGGATCAGGCTATGAAAAATAAAAGATACTACGCTCTGAATAGTTTTGCCCTCTCTGTATTTATTGTTTCTATTTTGTTTATTTGGCAGGGGAATAAGGGCTTTAACATAGGAGATGAAGGGTTTCTTTGGTATGGCGCTCAGCGGGTCCTGGTGGGTGAGGTGCCAATTCGCGATTTTATGGCCTATGATCCTGGCCGTTACTATTGGTCAGCAGCCCTAATGTATGGTTTTGGTGATAATGGCATCATGGCTTTGCGTCTTGCTGTTGCCGCTTTCCAGGTAATAGGACTATTTATTGGGGTTTTTCTGGTTTCATGGTCGTCAGCTGTAGAAAATAAACGCTCACCCTTATATACAGTTTTGGTAGCGCTAATTTTAGTAATGTGGATGTTTCCACGCCACAAGATATTTGATATATCACTCTCTCTATTGCAGATTGGAGTGTTAGCTTTCCTAATTGAAAACCCAACAACTCGCCGTTATTTTATTTCAGGTTTCTTTATTGGACTTGTTGCAGTATTTGGCCGAAATCATGGTATGTATGGCAGTGCTGGTAGTTTAGGCGTCATGCTTTGGCTCAGCATCAAGCGTGAGAAGGGGCCATATTTTGTTAAAGGATTTCTTGCTTGGTCTGTGGGGGTCGTTGTTGGGTTTATCCCTATTTTATTGATGGTTGTGGCGGTGCCGGGGTTTTTTACTGCATTTTTAGAGAGCGTTAAGTTCTTGTTTGAAGTAAAAGAAACGAATTTACCTCTGCCGATACCATGGCCCTGGACAGTTAATTTTGCAGCCGTCTCATCAATCGATGCTGCTCGTGGCGTATTGGTTGGCCTTTTCTTCATAGCTACCCTTGTTTTTGGGTGTCTAACGATTGCCTGGGTTCTGCTTCAAAAATTTAAAAAGCGACCGGTTACGCCAGCCTTGGTCGCTACCGCATTTTTGTCACTTCCGTATGCCCATTATGCTTTCTCGCGAGCGGACGTGGGGCATCTGGCTCAGGGTATCTTCCCGTTGTTGATGGGTTGCCTTCTTCTTCTTTCTGCAAAGGCAGCTAGGGTTAAATGGCCTTTCACCGCCGCCCTATGCGCTGGAAGCCTTGGAGCTGTGCATATCTATCATCCAGGCTGGCAGTGTCACCTGAGCAAGCAATGTGTAACCGTGGAGGTTTCTGGCAACAATCTTCAGATCACCCCCGACGTGGCTGGTAGCATCGCATTGCTCCGGCGTCTTGCCGAGCAATACGCGCCGAATGGGCAAAGCTTTATTGCGACTCCGTTCTGGCCCGGCGCGTACGCCCTGCTGGAACGAAGGTCACCGATGTGGGAGATTTATGCCCTTTTCCCCCGATCAGAAGCTTTTGAAAAAATGGAAATTGACCGCATCCAGGCAGCTGGACCAGGATTTGCCCTTGTTCTCGACATACCGTTGGATGGGAGAGATGAATTGCGATTCAAAAATACACATCCATTGGCTAATCAATATATTATGGATAATTTTATACTATTGTCGGATACGCCAAATCAGGTGTATCAGGTTTACAAATCTAAGTATTTTTACCAATAAAAAATCTCTACCCTCCAGGCAAGCTACGTTCCATGGAAGAGGTATTTCCATATGATCCATGCGGTAGAAATTTGTCCTCTATAACGATGCCGCCCTTTGGCATTTCTGCAAAGAACCGGCGGCACCCTGACTCTACTATTTCTTAAAACCATGCCGGAGTTCGTCAATTTGTCCTCGCATCATAGCCGGCAACACCTCCATTTCATCCAAATATGCCTTATCACAAACGATTTTTTTCGTATCCCATTTCAAAGAATTGAGGCAGAAGCTCCAAACATCTTCCTGCAATTCAATCCGCTCAAATCGAGTCAATAAGTCAGGACCGATCCAACTCTTTGGGACCAAGACAACTCCGCCGTCATCGCAGACGGCAAGGCCACCTTGGTATTGCTCGATCAATTCCTGTTGGCGGCTCGGTGTGAAAGGATCGCTGGAAGTATTCACGCATCCTAAAGGTGTAACCCCCTGAGCCCATACGGAAAAATTTTCGCGATACAAGCGCGCCGCATCTCGAACAAGTCCATCAATAATAACGGCACGAGCCTTGCGGTAGAGGAGCATATACTTAACCATTAATTCTCCCATGATAGCCTTCTGGTCACAGTTTTCCACAAAAATCACGACCACTGAACCGGCGGGGACATTACGGATCTGCTCATGGACTGCAAAATTTGAGCCATTTGCGGCAAAGACAGGAAAAATTGGTCCCACATGATGAAGGCCTCGATTGAGCGGGAGGACTCGCCCCAGAACACCAGACTTATCCATCGCATCGGCGATCTCAGTTGTCGAAAGCCGGTTTTCAACGATGTAATCCACTAGTTGATGCAGCATTTATGTCCTCATCATTGGGGTTGGAGCCGATTATTAGGAATTAATGAACAGTTATTCTCATAATTATAGAGGCATTCCAAAAAATGTTGCGGCGTTGCGCCAGAAGATGTTCTCCTGTTGCTCCTCTGACACTGAGCAAGCAAGATCAATAACACGATCTCTGACAGATGAAAAAGCAAACTCAGGATAATCACTCCCAATCACAACTCTTTGGTCAAATTTTTTGAATAAAAAAGAAAGATCTGAATCAATAGAGCTGCCCTGATATTTTATTAAAGTAAATGATAGATCTAAAGTGATTTGTGGATTGGCGCGAGCAAACTCCATAAATTTCAATAACTCGACGCCACCGGCATGCATCAACATGAGGCGCACTTCAGGCACCTCCCTCAGAGCGGTTTGGAGAACAGTGAGAAGATCCACAGGAGAGGAGCGGGCAGCAGAATAACACGGATAGGTGCAGAGCATCACGGCAAGATCGCAGGCATGGGCCGCTCGGAAGATGTCCCTCAGTGCGCTTGATGACGGACAGCCACCCAAAAGGCGTGGATGGATCTTAATCGCTCGATACCCTATGTCCGCAAGGCGGCGGACACGTCTCACACCCTCTGAGGCCGAAGCGTCACCGCTCCAAGCGGCAACTGGTATCCAGTTCCATCCCTGGCAACGCACAATGAAAGCTTGGTCGTCGTAACCGCCCACGTCAGGGAGCCCAACTGCCGCTGCTGCTCCGACTCCCGCCGCCACAAGGTCTTGCTGAATCTGCTCAAAGCCACAGATCTCGCGCCCATCCAGCCACTGCCCGGTAACTGTCGGATGAACGTTGCAGTCAAAAAGAAGGGGAACAGGCGCCACGCTCTTATCCTCTGAAGACAGGTGCATCCGCACCGAAGCTGTTGCGCCAGTAAAGCTTAAGCATAAACTCAAAAGGCATATAGGAGTGGTCAAGAATTACACGTTTGGTTTGGCGTAAGGCTACAGATAACACCTTAGAGCTATCGAAAAAAAACAGATCAGGTCGGCATCTATCTGATGTTGCGCTAAGAAAATCAAGGGCGCTATAACCTCTTGAATATCGCTTCATCTGCTTAAGAAATGTTTCAAGGTAAATCATGTTGTCATCGGATCTGCGATGATTCAGCAGCCCAGAGGCAAATGCTGCATCCGCGACAACGGGCGATTCCCATTCCATAAAGTCGGTACAAATGAACTGTACTTTTTCCTCTTTCTCTCCAGAAAAACGAGTCCGTGCGGCATCAATGAACTCCGGGACAATATCGATCCCGATATACGTACCCTCCCACCCCTGTTGTCGGAGAAAGAGCAGGAGGTCGCCAAACCCGCACCCAATATCCAGGAGACTGTCCGGGCGGAAAACGTCAAACCCTTTCAGGAATGCATCAAAGCGAATCTCCTGCGTTCCGGCGCGCCAACCAATCGTAGCGGGGGAGATGTGATGTTCGTGAAACCGTTCCCGATACCTTAGTACGGCTTCGTTAGAATTTGGGTCGCGGTAGACCGAATCCGCTCGAAACTCTGTCATGCTGTACCTTCAACGATGGTCCCGGCTTTCGTGGTGATACTGACCAAGCTTAGAATCTCGTGCATGATGGCCAGAACGCTTTCGCGGCTTTCTCCCAACGTCACCGCATATCCATGTCGCGCGCGATCATTATCGACCGGGGGAATGGGGCTGCCGATTCCAATTTCAAGATCAATCTCAACCATTCCGGGCATGGCACGCGCCTCGTCAAGCCCCTTAAAAGCGAGAGGGACAGCGCCGGCTGGAAAGCGGAGAAAGAAAAGGTTGGCTGCCTGGGGGGGGGCGGCGGTCAATGCGCCACTGTCTCCCCATTTTCCTGTAACAGTGAATTGAAGATAGTTAGCAACAATGTCAGTGTTTGCCAAGCGAGGCAAAATATCCGTGTAGATCCTGCTTCCTCCGCCGCGCGCCGCCAGTTCCACCAGGAAAGGATCATCATTCACGATCATATATTCGGCGTGAAAGACTCCTGTTCGCAACCCGATATGTGTCACTGCTTCCGTCTGCGCCGCGATGATTTTCTGAAAGATTGATGGAGAAAAATCGGCAGGGTAAGTTAATCGCCATGCGACAGCGGGGAGATCGTGATAATGGTCTTTGTCTGAAATGGCAGCCACAGTTACTTTACCATCAACGACGAAACCTTCGACGGTAACTTCAATCCCAGGCAGAAAAGCTTCAACGATCACGCTACCGAACTGAGATTCACTTGATGCCAGGGTGAAAGCCGAGGAAGCCTCAAAGGGGGAACGGACAATTTTTACCCCTCGGCTTGATTGACTGTCAACGGGCTTGACCACTACAGGCCACCCCTCCTTGTCCCCGAAGGTAAGGATATCCTCGGCGGAGGTAGCTTGGCTGAAACGCGGTTGCTTGACGCTGCTATCGAGGAGAGTTTGACGTTGCAACAATTTGTTAGTACAGCGCAGAGCCGTTTGAAGGCCAATTCCAGGTAGTCCCAGCGTCTCGGCGACATAGGCCATCGTCGGCACGCCAACATCGGTTGTGTCGCAGATGATCCCATTGATACCGTGGCGACGGGCGATGGCAAGGGTTCCCTCTCGATCCCGGATATCCACCACCTCATGGTAATCAGCCAGAGCGTACCCTGGACGGTCTTCATAAATGTCGCTGACGAGGATACGATATCCCAACCGCCGTGCGGCGGCAATCGTTGGCAACTGCCAGCGACCACCTCCCAGAATGTGGATTAATGGGCTCGACACCTGAATACGCTCCTCAGCCAACGTCGGTTAAATTGTGTTGTCGGGCACAATTTTCCTCACGATGGTATAGGGGTTCTGTTTTGTTTCCGAGAAAATTTTTGAAAGATTAGGTGTTTAGTCCCCCATCCTCAAGGACTGGATCGGCTGTGAGCGTGACGGACAGACTGCGCTGACCCTGAACTTGGTGACCGGGCGCGGCATGCTCTACGAGATCATCCCCACCATGCCAGAGCACAGATTTCAGGTGTCCATGGAACGCTACGTCCAATTCTTTAGCGAGGGAAAGCCCCTCGCTGGATTATTCGAGATTGTATGGAGTGGGGAATAGCTAAGTTCGTGATCGAATCACTACTTCATAGAGGATATCTATTGCCAATTTGAAACAAGGACTATAAACTTATAGAGCTACGCGCCGGGTTATGGTAGTATATAGATAGAACCGCCTATATGATTGGGCGAGTCCAAATATATCATTAAGGAAATGAATGCACAAGATGTCAACAGCACAATCATCAAGCCATCATGGAGTGGGCCATGTTAAGTATTTTTAGTGAATAAGCTTTGCTAGTATCTTCTTATAATATTAGCAGATAGATTAGTTAAAATAAAAATATTTCTAACAAGCATAAGATGTCACCGCATGAATCTTTCAATTGTTGCGACTCTTTATCAGTCATCCCCCCATATAAGTGAATTTTACGAGCGCGTGAGTACCGCTGCAAGATTGCTGGTTGGTGATGATTATGAAATTATTTTTGTAAATGACGGATCGCCGGATAATAGCCTGGAACGGGCTATCTTGTTTACAGAGCATGACCATCACGTTGTCGTTGTCGACTTGTCGCGTAACTTCGGCCATCACAGAGCCATGATGACTGGGCTGTCCTATGCTAAAGGGCAACGGATATTTCTTATTGACAGTGATCTTGAAGAGGATCCCGAACTTATGGGTGATTTCTTTCTTCAGATAGAAAAATATTCATGTGATGTTGTTTTTGGCGTTCAAGGAGAGAGGAAAGGAGGATGGTTTGAGCGCTGGAGTGGGCAATTGTTTTACTATTTATTTAACTTATTAACAGGCTTGTCATTGCCTAAGAATATGGTTACTGCTCGATTGATGACAAAGCGCTATGTTGACGCCTTACTTCGCCATGAAGAGAGAGAGGTGTTCATGGGAGGGCTTTTTCATATAACAGGATTTGATCAACGATGTCAAGTAATTAAAAAACATAATACCAGCGACACAACATATACTTTTCGCAAAAAATTATCATTAATGATTAATTCAATTGCTTCATTTAGCAATGTGCCGCTTATAGGTATTTTTTATATTGGAATTTCAATATCATTTCTTTCATTGATCTATATAGCATACTTAGCATTGAATTGGATTTTTATTGCAAAACCAATAAGTGGCTGGACATCAGTGATAAGCTCTATTTGGCTAATTGGTGGAATGATTATTTCTTTTATTGGCGTTGTGGGGGTCTATCTTTCAAAGATATTTTTGGAAGTAAAGCAACGTCCTTACTCTATCGTAAAGCACATATATTCTAGAAAAAAAGATTAATTTTCTAAGGGTCATTTGTATATTAATCAAAATTAGGCTATATTATAACAGCCTACTAGGTCGTGTGGACAGTTATCGCAGCCAGAGGACGATTGCGGCCACGGTAAGCACAGCCAAGTAATTTCGGGCGGTTTTTTCGTAGCGGGTAGCGACACGGCGAAATTGCTTGAGTTTGGAAAAGCAGCATTCGACGAGATGGCGCTGTTTGTAGAGATGCTTGTCGAGCGGATGCTTTTTGGTGCGGGAGGGGTTGTTGGGGATCACCGCCTGAGCGCCCTTATTGGTGATGATTTGGCGCAGGCGGTCTGAATCGTAGGCGGTGTCAGCCATCACCACATCCGCAGGTAAGTCGGCGATCAACACCTCACCTTGAGGCGCATCGCCCTTCTGCCCGGCGGTGAGTTGAAAGCGGACCGGCAGTCCAAGTCCCCGCACCGCCACATGGATCTTGGTGCTCAAGCCGCCGCGGGAGCGCCCCAAGGCCGGATCGTCAGACCCCCCTTTTTCGCCCCCGCCGCGTGCTGGTGGGCGCGAATGATGGTGGAGTCGACGATCAGATACTCGAAGTCCGGATCATCCGAGACGGCGGCGAAGATGCGCCACCAGACCCCCTTGGCGCTCCAACGGCTGAACCGACGAAAGGCGCTGTTCCAGGCCCCGAACACCTCGGGAAGATCCCGCCAAGGGGAGCCGGTGCGCACGATCCATAACACCGCCTCGATAAACAGCCGATTATTCCGGCCCGATGAACCGCGGCTCCGCTCATCGCCAATAAGATGCGGCGCAATCCGCTCCCATTGATCATCCCGAAGAATAAACCGATCCACAACGCCCATCGCGGCCTCCCAAAAAGCAGCCTTGAATCACAGTGCTGCATCTTTGGGAACCCCCAAGAGTCCACACGACCTAACGCTTATTCGCTGCGGGATTGCCGGCGGTGGCGCGCAGTTCTTGGCGAAGCCGCTCTGCAACCTCACCAACCTGGATAAGGCGCTCGACGGGGTCGGTTATGGCGAGGACGATGCGGTTGTGTTCTTTTGCCGCTTGTTCAGCGGCCTGATGAATGGCGATAGCGGTTCCGGTCTCCTTGTAAACCAACAGAATTTTCTCTGTCAGCCGACCGATCAGCTGAGCGTCCACCATGGGCGCAATCGATTTTGCATACGCCGTTGCGGCTATGGCTTCCTCGCCGGGGCGCATCGGCCCTTGACCGCGCACAAGCCAATCAAGTGAAACGTCGGCAACCATTGCGATAGCGGCCAGTCGGCTGGCCTTTGGCTCACTCGCTCCTGTTAAATAACTTTCCAAAGTACTCCGCGGAATGGTTGTTTTCCGTGAAAGCTCATCGCCACTTCCGACTATATCGGCGCAGTGTCGGAGTCGGGCTGAGAGTCTGCTGAGCGCTTCAAGATTCATGGCGTGAATCCTGAAAGACCAAGATGCAGCCGTTCAAAACGTTGACGTTCCCAAAAGCCAAGCGAGATCAGCGACATAGCCGAATTTCGGCATGTCGAAGAGTTTTCGGAAACCAAAAAACTCTGTTTTTGGCCATTTCCACAGAAAATCAAGTTGCGGGTATAGCCGTTTTCGACCATATTTTCCTCGTTCGTCCAAAACAGTAGAACGACACATCCGGCCTGGCGGGGCCGGTTCGACAAGGAGAAGAGGATGGCGCGCGCCGCCGACGATGGAAACCCGACCGAAACCGGGCGCCGGCTGAACCGCGAGGGCCTGATCTTCGCTGATGTCGATCGGGCCTATGGCCTGAAGGACGGTATGGCGGCTGGGCAGCCCGGCAGCCGTACGTAAAAGGACGACCGGCCATCGCGAGGATAGCCTGCTTGCCTCAGATGCTGTGGTCATCGCGCCTCGACGTGATCGACGGGGTGCGCCTGAAACCTCAACCCTCGGAAACTATAGGCGCCCGCCGCCTCTGATGCACCGTCAAAAGAAGGGTGCGTGAACATGAAGTCCTTTGATCTGCGGAACATCCCGGTTTTCGAGAGTGGCGCCACCTTTTTTGTTGCTGCTCATGGTCCATGCGTCCATCAGGCGGTGAAAGACCAAATGTGTTTTGTCTTGATTGATGTGATGCGTGGTTCCGCCTCTTCGCAAGCGTTCAAGCTATGCGGATCATAATCAGGTATAGGAAAGTTGGGGGAAAGGGTTTCGTCAGGTTCAGCAGGGCTGTTTTATATTTTATTCAAATATCATTCATCTATACCAAAAGTGCTTTCATTCCAATTTTTTATGATTTGCGCCCGTCCCTTCTGCCCCAAACAGGGGAGGAGGGGCCTGAAATTGCAGGAATATCCGCTTTGCATGCCGCTTTCAGTATGAAAATTTCCATGCTGAAGCCTAAAAATTCTCTGGAGCGAAAGCGTATTCTTAACAAATTCCGCGCTATCATGCCTCAAATGAGGCAGCCCTCATCGCCAAAAATATCCTCAGCGCAGGTGGGATGGAAAGTATGAGATCTCAGTCATCACACCGCTTCCGTGGCTCGATGTCATGATGCTCTTCTTTCGGATTTATAAATTTAAAATCCTCTTCATAGCGACGGGATGCATCCTTGTTGCGGCTATGGTCACGCTGGGGGGGCTGGTTGGTTTTACAAAAATCAACGCGTATATGGAGATCGTGCATCATGGAAACACGGAGCCGATCAGCGAATTAAGCATTATTCGGACCTCTATGATGGATAGCCGGCGGACTCTCTGGAGAGTCCTGGCGCTCCAAGATCCATCGGAGTCTGAAGCCGGGCTCGGGCTTATTCAGCATAACGTGGTTCAGGTCGATGAAGCTTGGTCTCGCTATGATCCGCGGGGCATCAGCAGCGATAAAGAGGCTGAGATCGCCGCAGCTCTCAGAGAAAGGCTTCCGCATTTCAAGGAAGTAATAGATAAAACAAATGAATTGGTTGGCAGGAAAGATTACGAAGCAGCTATTCTATGGCTTGATTCAAGCATTCCTTTCCTAGACAAGGTAGATGATTTAATATCTGAGAATATTGCTACAAATAAGGCCCAAGCAACAGATCTTATGAAGCGAAGTGCTGAAATATTTAATGTTATCTTCATAACTTCTCTTACGATTATTGGCTTTGGGGTCTGTGCGATTGGCTGGATTGTATTTTATTTGGTGCGCCAGCGCGATAACGCGATAAATGATTCTCGCTATAATCTGTGGCTTGCCAACGAGGTGGTGGCGAACGCAGAGAATGGTATGCTGGTTACCGACGCCAGAGGGGCGATCCAAAAGGCCAACCCGGCTTTCACGCGCCTGACCGGCTACACCCAGGCGGAAGTGCTGGGGCGGAATCCCAGCATGCTGACGTCAAAACGACAGTCGCCGGAGTTCTATCGTGATTTTTGGCGCTCCCTGGCGGAAAAAGGCGAATGGAAAGGTGAGTTGTGGAATCGCCGGAAGGACGGCGCCCTCTACCTTCAATCCTTATCGGTTACGAGTATCCGTGCGCGTGATGGAAAAATATCCCATTACGTAGGCATATTTTCCGACATCACGGAACATGAACTGGCTAAGGAACGCCTCAGTTATCTGGCCACGCATGACGCGCTGACAGATCTGCCCAACCGCGCCCTTTTCAACGAACGTCTCGGTCAGGCGATCGCCCGCGCCAAGCGTGGCTTGTGGCAGGTTGCGGTGATGTTCCTCGATCTCGATCGCTTCAAGAGCATCAACGATACGCTGGGGCACAAGATCGGCGACGGCGTGCTTATCACCGTGGCCCGGCGCCTTAAGCAGACCCTGCGGGAAACCGATACGGTCGCCCGCCTGGGCGGGGACGAGTTCGTCGTCATTCTCGAAGACGTCACCGAGATTGCTCATATCACCTCGGTCGCCCAGGCGCTGCTGCAGTCGGTGGGGCAGACCATCGACATCGATGGCTGCTCCGTCTCGACGACGCCGAGCATCGGCGTCAGCTTGTACCCGGTCGATGGCGAAGACGCCAAACTGCTGGTCGAACGGGCGGATCTGGCGATGTATGAAGCAAAAAGGGCAGGGAAGAACACCTTCCGATTCTTCGAAAGCGCCGATTCAGATACGCTTTGTCACGCCGAACGGGGCATCGGATAAGGGGGCGATCTCTTGCTCAGGGAAGGGGCAAGATATCTTGGCGGGCCTATAGATCATCATCCTTGCCACGCCTCTGCAGAGATGAGGCTTCAAACTGAACGGGAATCCGCTTTATTGTGATTTTCCTGTCCTCACGTGAGCAGCAAGTATAGCTTTGTCCTCCAGTTTTGTATTTGGAAGGATCACAGCATCTGCCCTTTATTCAATAGATCTCCTTGATGTGAAGCGTATCCACATCGATATCTTTGTAGAATCGGAAGGTGTTTTTTCCCGCCTTCTTTGCTTCATACATCGCCAGATCCGCCCGTTCGATCAGCAGTTTGGCGTCTTCGCCATCGACCGGATACAAGCTGACGCCGATGCTCGGCGTCGTCGAGACGGAGCAGTCATCGATGTCGATGGCTTGTCCCACCGATTGCAGCAGCGCCTGGGCGACCGAGGTGATGTGCGCAATCTCGGTGACGTCTTCGAGAATGACGACGAACTCGTCCCCGCCCAGGCGGGCGACCGTATCGGTTTCCCGCAAAGGCTGTTTAAGGCGCCGGGCCACGGCGATCAGCACGCCGTCGCCGATCTTGTGCCCCAGCGTATCGTTGATGCTCTTGAAGCGATCGAGATCGAGGAACATCACCGCAACCTGCCACAAGCCGCGCTTGGCGCGGGCGATCGCCTGGCCGAGACGTTCGTTGAAAAGAGCGCGGTTGGGCAAGCCCGTCAGCGCGTCATGCGTGGCCAGATGGCTCAGACGATCCTCGGCCAACTGCCGCTCCGTGATGTCGGAAAAGACCCCGACATAGTGGGATGTCTTACCATCGTAAGCGCGGATGGCCTTGATCAACAAGGACTGAAGATAGAGGGCGCCGCTCTTCCGGCAGTTCCACATCTCACCTTTCCATTCGCCTTTTTCCGCCAGGGAGCGCCAGAGTTGCTGATAAAACTCTGGTGATTGCCGTTTCGACGTCAGCATGCTGGGATTCCGCCCCAGCACGTCCGTCTGGGTGTAGCCGGTCAGGCGGGTGAAGGCCGGATTGATCTTCTGGATCAGGCCTTTGGCGTCGGTAACCAGCACGCCATTTTCCGTATACGCCACCACCTCGTTGGCAAGCCACAGATTATAGTGAGATTCATTCACCGCATCGTCGCGTTGGCGCATTAAATATAAAGAAAATCCAGCAACAATGCAGATCACAAAGCCAATAATCGTAAGTGTGCTCCAGAAAATAAGACTAAATAGATCTGAACTTTTATCTAGAAATGCAGATAATTGAGATTCGTTTAATGCAATATCATATGAGATAATTTCATCTATTTCTTTGAAATAATCAATTTCCGAATGAAGATATGATGTTGCCTCGCTATAATTTCCACTATTGATAAGGTATGTAGCTTTATTGGAAATTTCTTTGAAATGAGGAAGTTTTAATTTAAGTGAATCAGCAATAATTTGTTCTTGTCCGCTGGCAATTCCTTGTGTATAGTAATCATCCCAAATATCATCAATTTTATTGATATTATACTGAATTTTTATAAGCTCTGCTTTGGTTTCTGCAGAGTCTCTAAGTGCAGCAATTTTCCAAAATGTACGCCGAATATCAATAAAAGAGGTGTGAATAATACTCAACTCACTCATTGGTTTCATGTTTTTGCGATGCATGTCCTTTGTGTATGAATCAAGCTTTGCAAAGCCAAGCAACCCACCGAGCATAATCATAACCATGACAGCGACACCCAATATCGCTGCCATAATAATTTTGATTTTATAGATTCTAAAGAAGAGCATCATGATGGATCGCCATAAAACCAGATTAATAAATGATGGTAACTTTTTACTATCTTTGCCATGTTTTGATGATAAAGACTAATTCAATCATACTGTAGTAGCAGAATAGGTTAAAAATCATCAATATTTTACCATGACAGAAAAATATTGATGCCGTGTGCATCAAGCCAGTTTTTATGTCCTTGTATCACACCAGCAGCCTTGATCACAGGGAGGGATTGACTATGGTCAGTATTGTGCGGCGTTCCTAATCGAATACATCAATTGGCGCGCAAAGAATACCGGGGCAAGCGATTGCCCCGGCACAGTATTTTTTCTGGGTATTATTCAACGGTTGGGAGTGACGGGGATAGACATCTCCACCTGACTCACGTCGCGCACGGCTCCGCGGTCGGCGCTGGTGGTCAGGGCGGCGTAGGCGCGCAGGGCGGACGACACCACGCGCGTACGGTTTGCCGGCTTCCAGGCAGCCGCTCCCTTGGCGTTCATCGCGTCGCGGCGGCGCGTCAGTTCATCCGCCGGCACCGCGAGGGTGATGGTGCGGTTGGGAATGTCGATTTCGATGCGGTCCCCTTCCTCGACCAGACCGATGGCGCCGCCTTGCGCCGCTTCCGGTGAGGCGTGGCCGATCGACAGGCCAGAGGAGCCGCCCGAGAAACGTCCGTCAGTGACCAGTGCGCATGCCTTCCCCAGGCCTTTCGACTTCAGATAGCTGGTGGGGTACAGCATTTCCTGCATGCCGGGGCCACCGCGCGGGCCTTCGTAGCGGATCACCACCACGTCACCTGGGACGATCTTGTCGCCAAGAATCGCCTCAACCGCGGAATCCTGACTCTCAAACACACGGGCCGGGCCGGAAAAGGTCAGGCTTGCGGCGTCGACGCCAGCCGTCTTCACGATGCTGCCGCGTTCAGCGATGTTGCCGTACAGCACGGCAAGGCCGCCTTCTTTGGAATGAGCGTGTTCGATTGAGCGGATCACGCCTTTTTCCCGGTCCAGGTCCAGTTCCGGCCAACGCTTCGCCTGGCTGAAGGGGGTGAGGGTCGGGATGCCGCCGGGGGCGGCCTTGAACAGGGTGTGCGTTCCCTCGTCGGACGAGTGCATGACGTCCCAGCGATCGAGGGCTTCGCCCAGGGTTTTGGCATGCACGGTGGCGGTGGAGCGGTCCAGCAGGCCGGCGCGATCCAGCTCACCGAGGAGGCCCATGATGCCGCCGGCGCGGTGCACATCCTCGACATGCACATCGGAAACGGCGGGGGCCACCTTGCAGATGTTGGGCACGCGGCGCGACAGCCGGTCGATGTCCTTCATGGTGAAATCGACGCCGGCTTCCTGTGCGGCGGCCAGAAGATGCAGCACCGTGTTGGTCGAGCCACCCATGGCGATGTCCAAGGTCATGGCGTTCTCGAACGCCGCGACGGTGGCGATGCCGCGTGGCAGCGCCGTGGCGTCTTCTTCCTGGTACCAGCGTTTGCACAGATCCACGGCGACACGGCCAGCGGCGAGGAACAGCTCCTTGCGGTCGGCGTGGGTGGCGAGGAGGGTGCCGTTGCCCGGCAGCGCCAAGCCCAGCGCTTCGGTCAGGCAGTTCATGGAGTTGGCGGTGAACATGCCCGAGCAAGAACCGCAGGTCGGGCAGGAGTTGCGCTCCATCTCCATCGCTTCTTCATCGGACACGGTGGGATCGGCGGCGGCGATCATGGCGTCGATGAGATCCACCGCCTTGGTCTTGCCGTGCCAAGTGACCTTGCCGGCCTCCATCGGTCCGCCGGAGATGAACACCGTCGGGATGTTGAGGCGCATGCTGGCCATCAGCATGCCGGGGGTGATCTTGTCGCAGTTGGAAATGCACACCAGCGCGTCGGCGCAATGGGCGTTCACCATATATTCAACGGCGTCGGCGATCAGTTCACGCGAAGGCAGGCTGTAGAGCATGCCGTCATGCCCCATGGCGATGCCGTCATCGACGGCGATGGTGTTGAATTCCTTGGCCACACCGCCGGCCTTCTCGATCTCGCGCGCCACCATCTGACCCAAATCCTTCAAGTGGACGTGGCCGGGGACGAACTGCGTGAACGAGTTGGCGATGGCGATGATCGGCTTGCCGAAATCACCGTCCTTCATGCCCGTGGCGCGCCAGAGACCACGGGCGCCCGCCATGTTGCGACCGTGTGTGGAAGTACGAGAGCGGTAATGCGGCATCGAGGGCACCTTGGAAAAGACGAGTTGCGGTGAGCGCAAAATGAAGGGGAGAGGATATTACAGCGGATTCCGGTTTGATTTGAACCGGAATCCGCCGCCATGAGACTCTTGCCGGCGCTTGACAAACATAAGCACACTCAATAAATCATCAGATATGATAAGCAACCTCATGATAACCCTGACATGAACCCGCTCCTGACGACGTTGGACAACGGCTTGGGCATGCTGTTGACCGACAACGCGCGCCTGCTGCGCCGTCGCTTCGACCGGCGCGCCCGCGTGCTCGGAGTGACCCGCGCGCAGTGGGAGGTGTTGAAGAACCTCTACCGCAACGAGGGAATCAACCAAGCGGGCATGGCCGAATTGCTGGAGGTGGAACCGATCACCCTCTGCCGGCAGATCGACCGCATGGAGGAGGCGGGTTTGGTTGAACGCCGGGCCGACCCTGGCGACCGCCGGGCGCGCTGCCTCTACATGACCGAGAAATCCTGGCGCATATTAGAGGATGCGCACACCATCGCCGTCGGCCTCCATGCCGAGGCGCTGGCTGGCCTTGTCCCCGATCAGGTCACCCAGCTCATGGGCGCCTTGCTTCATATCCGCAACAATCTGTCCAGCCGTCGCAGCGACGAGTCCCAGGAATCCCCCTCATGACGACCGAAGCCATTTCCACCGACATCGCCACCCCATCGCGCTTTCGCTGGCGTCGCTTCGCCCTGATGGTTTCCGTGCCGGCGGCGGCGCTGCTGGGGGGCGCTTACTTCTATGTGTTCGGCGCGCGTTACGTGTCCACCGACAACGCCTATATCCATCAGGACAAGGTGACGATCAGCACGGATATCGCCGGTCGCATCACCGAAGTCACCGTGCGGGAGAACCAGCCGGTCAAGAAGGGCGACGTGCTGTTTCGGATCGATGAGGAACCCTACCGCCTGGTGCTGCAAGCGGATGAGGCCAACGCCCGCTCGGCCCGTTTGAAGATCGAACAGTTGCGCGTCACCTACGCCGACAGCCTCGCCAGCCAGAAGGCCGCGCAGGAGACCCTTGCCTATTGGCAAAGCGAATTCCAGCGCCAGCAGCGGCTGATTGGCGGCGCCGTCACCACCCAGTCGAAATACGACGAGGTGCGCCACACCATGCAGGACGCCCAGCAAAAGCTGATCAACGCCCAGCAGGCGGTGGAAGGCGCGCGCGTCGCCCTGGCAGGGGACCCGACCATTTCCCCCGACCAGCATCCCATGGTTTTAGAAGCGCTGGCCAAGCGCGATCAGGCGCGGCGCGATCTGGAACACACGGTGATTCGCGCGCCGGAGGACGGTGTGGTCAGTCAGACCGACCATCTTCTGATTGGTCAATACATGAGCGTCGGTACGGCGGCGTTGAGCCTGGTGGAGAGCGACCGTAACTGGATCGAGGCGAACTTCAAGGAGACAGACCTCACCCATATGCACGTTGGACAGACGGCGGCGGTGAGTTTGGATGTCTATCCCGACCGGACGCTGACCGCCGTCGTGGACAGCATCGGCGCCGGCACGGGCGCTGAATTCTCGGTGCTGCCGGCGCAGAACGCCACCGGCAACTGGGTCAAGGTGGTGCAGCGGGTCCCCGTCCGTCTGCGCATCGAAAAGCTGGCTGAAATGCCGTTGCGCACCGGCCTGAGCGCGAATGTCGAGGTCGATACCGGCTTCATCCGTTCGCTGCCCGGCATTCAGGCCTATGCCAGGAATCGGTAAGACTCCGATGAGCAGCACCTCTGCGTCAAAGCCGCATCTGGAGGTTCGCAACCGTGGCATGGTCACGCTGGCGATCATGCTGGCCACCGTTATGCAGGTTCTGGACACCACCATCGCCAATGTGGCGTTGCCCAACATGCAAGGCAGCCTGTCGGTGGCGCAGGACGCCATCACCTGGGTGTTGACCTCATACATCGTCGCCGCCGCTATCGCCACGCCGCTGACCGGCTGGGTTTCCGACCGCATCGGGCGCAAGAAATTGTTCCTTGTCTCGGTGGCGGGTTTTACGGCGGCCTCACTCTTGTGCGGCATCGCCGGCAGTCTGCCGGAAATGGTGGCCTTCCGTCTGTGTCAGGGTGTTTTCGGCGCGGCCCTGGTGCCGCTGTCGCAATCGGTTCTGCTCGACATCAACCCCAAGGAGCATCATGGCCAAGCCATGGCGATGTGGGGCGCTGGAATCATGATTGGCCCCATCGCCGGGCCGACCCTGGGCGGCTGGTTGACCGATTCCTTCAACTGGCGCTGGGTGTTCTACATCAATCTGCCCGTCGGTATTCTGGCGTTCATCGGCATGCTGGTCTTTCTGCCGGAAACCAAGGGCAAGACACGCCGCTTCGACATTTTTGGTTTCGTCGCGCTGTCCCTGGCCATCGGCGCCTTGCAGATGATGCTTGACCGTGGCGAACAGTTGGATTGGTTCAGCTCCACTGAAATCCTGATCGAGACCGCCGTGGCGGTGTGCGCGTTCTGGGTGTTCGGCGTTCACACCATGACGGCGAAAGAACCGTTCATCGATCCGCACATGCTGCGCGACCGCAATTTCGCCAGCAGCCTGATCCTGATCTTCATGGTTGGCGTCATCTTGTTCGCCACTATGGCCTTGCTGCCGCCCATGCTGCAATCGCTGATGGGTTACCCCACGCAGACCACGGGGATGTTGCTGGCGCCGCGTGGAATGGGAACGATGGTCTCCATGATGGTGGTCGGGCGGTTGGTGCGCCGCTATGATCCACGGCTGCTGATCGCGCTTGGCGTGGTCTTGACCTCCTGGTCGTTGTATCAGATGACCGGCTTCAGCCTGACCATGGACCGCTGGCCGGTCATCACCAGCGGCGTTATCCAGGGGTTCGGCCTCGGCCTGGTCTTCGTGCCGATGAGCGCGGTGGCCTTCGCCACCTTGGAGCAGCGCTACCGCACCGAAGCGACCAGCCTGTACAGCCTGGTCCGCAACATCGGCTCCAGCATCGGCATTTCGGTGGTGATGACGCTGTTGGCGCAGAACACCCAGACGGTTCACGCCTCGCTGGCCACGCATATAACGCCGTTCCGTCCCGCATTGAACGGCATGCTGGACGGGGTGGACGGGCTGCTGAAGATCGACGGCGAAATCACCCGTCAGGCGACGATGATCGCCTTTCTGGATGATTTCAAACTGATGATGTTCATCGCGTTGCTGATCTTGCCGATGCTACTGCTGATCCGAAACTCCAACCGAGGGGCTGCGGCTTCGTCCGAGCCGGTGGTGATGGAATAGCGGGGCAGTCAAGCGATGAGGTCCTTCTCAGCGCCGCTCTTTATTGTTATGATCTGGTAGATTGACCATGTCCTGTTAAGGTTAAAAAGTCTATAATTTCTCTCTTTTTTGGTGTAACCTCATTAAAGTCAACTTATTGTGAGCCGCATCATGCCTTTTACCCTTTTTCGTCGCTTGGCATCTTGCGTTCAGCGCACTGAAGCACCTCTCTGCCACATCAATACACCAGAGGGGCATAATCGGATTTTAAACACAGCCTTGCCATCTGGAAGTATAACACTCAGCACCACGGCGGTTTGGAAGGTGGCATATGTTTTTGTTATTATTCTGTACGCATGGCTCAGGCTGAGTGTTCCGATATACGCTATTCCTGCTGCAGGACATGATGATGGACTATTCGTATATCAAGCACGTCAATTGATAGTGGGGGAGTGGCTTGGTCCCTACAATAATCTTACTTTGGCAAAAGGCGCGTTCTATCCAATGTGGATCGCTGTCAACTGGATTGTTGGCCTACCGATCTTGGTGTCGCAAGGACTTTTTTATGCATTAGCGTGCTTGTTTCTGGTACGGGGCCTCCGCCCATGGCTACGCTGGGAAGCTGCAACATTTACTGTTTTCCTAATTCTTTTGTTTAACCCTGCGATGCACATAACCGAAAACTTGCGGATCATGCGTGAGGCAGTTTACGTCCCTCTGACCATATCGATCTTTGCGGGGGCATTATGGTGGTTTCGATGGCGTCACCGTGGGCTGCTCCGCCGCGCCACTTTGGCCATAGGTCTGGGCACGCTTCTTGCTGCGTTCTGGTTGACCCGTGAGGAAGGCCTATGGATTGCGCCGGCTCTTCTTCTGGTTTTTTGTATAGCCGTTTTGGATGAAGTGATGAACGCTCTTCGGAGCGTATCCGGGGAACAGAGAGGCCGGCTGCGTGCATGCCTGTCAGGAGCCATGCGCGCTGTAACGTTAGCCGGGCTGGTGGCAGCCGTTGCTGCGCTGGGTGTTGGCGCCGTTGGCTGGATGAATCAAAAAAAATATGGGGTCACCGATACGGTAGAGTTTAAGCAGCATGAATTCCTATCTGCCTATGGCGCGTTATCTCGCATCCATCATCGGGATGGCCAGAAGCCATATGTGGTGATCCCTCGGGAGGTTCTAGAACAAGTATATCCGTTGAGTTCGGCAGCGGCGGAACTACAGCCCTTTTTTGATAGTTCCCGGCCTGACGCCTTCATCCAGGTCGGATGCCAAACATACGCTATTGCACCATGCGATGGAGAGATTCGAGCTGGCTGGTTTATATGGGCTCTGCGTGATGCTGTTGCTCATGCAGGATACTATCGCTCGGCGACAGAGGCTCGAGCGTTCTATGCGCGTATGGCTGAAGAGATCAACGCCGCGTGCGAAGATGGGCGCTTGGAGTGCTTGCCGCCCCGCGCCACTATGGCGCCGCCATTCCGGGTGGATTATGTTTGGCCAACCCTTCGTACGATGGCGATCATGATAAAATCCGTGGCTACCTTCTTCCCCACGTCAGTACCCCATAACCCGCGGTCCTGTGCTGTCGATAGCTGTGGTCAATCCTTACTGTACCAGACTTTCCTGGACATTGTTCGGACAGACCTGTTCACACATCCTCCCTCATTGGCAGGGCCTGATTTTCAGAATCGCAGCGCGGATGGGGGCTCCCTACCGTTCCAAATGCGCAGCAATCGCATTACCTCTGTGCTGGAGAAAGTCCTTGTCAGCTACCGTATCGTTCTGCCGTGGATCTTGATCGCAGCAGCAATCGCCTATGTTGGCACGGTCGTAAGGATGGTGCAGAGGCGGGTGGTGGAGCCTTTGTTCCTGGTTGCCACCGTTGCCGCCGTACTTGTTATGACACGGATCTTTCTGCTGTCCTATCTGGATGTGGTTGCAATTCCGAGTATGAGTCCACTCTACAACGCGCCAACTTTTCCAGCACTTTTGGTCTTCTGCACCACAGCGATTGCCGCAGCCAGCCGGCTCTATGACCGACGCAATGATGAAGTACCGACGGACTTGCCTTCAGCAAGCGTTATCGGGTGACACCGTCCCAATAGCCTCCAGGACGCCGTTGACATCCATGGAGGCGAAGTCCGGCCTGCGGTGGACCAGCGCCTGCCTGCCGATGGTGTCGATGTCCTTGGAAACGTCGCAGAACAGCGCCACCGTCGGCCCGCCCACCGCAGCGATGAGGTGGGTGGGCCCGGTGTCGTTGCCGACGGACACAAGCGCGCGCCGGGCCAGCGCCGCAATCGCGGCGATGCTCGTTTGGTCGGTGAGGTCCAGCGCTTGCGGGCAGGCGGCGGTGATGGCGGCGGCCAGAGGCTTCTCGATCGCCGTGCCCAACACCACGGGGCGAATCCCCCGTGCGGCAAGGGCTTTCGCCAGCTCCGGGTAGCCCGGCCAGCGTTTGTATGGACGCCCGGCGGAGCAACCGGGAATGAGCAGCGCATAGTCACCGCTCAGCCCAAAGCGGCTGATGTCGGCATCCAGCCAGGAGAGATCAGGGTATGGCTCTGGCTTGATGCCGAAGGGGGCGAGCTGGCGCGCATAACGCTTCAGCACCGGAACCCGGCGGCGTCCGGGATAGGCGTCATTGTGCGAACAGCCCCGCGCCGTGCCCGACCATTGCGGCCAGGGGCCGGGAAACAGCAGGTAAAAATAGCGGTTCGTGCGCCCAGAGCCTTGCAGATCATAGACTTGGTCAAAGCGTCCGCCGCGCAGCATCCGCCGAATGTGCATGTAAGTAGCGGGGGTGCGGCTCTGTGGGGCCTCCCACACCTCGTCGAAGCGGGCGCTCATGCGGGCCAGGGCGCTGAGTTGGGGGATGGTCAGCAGGGTCAGATGGTCATCGGCGTGGCGGCGGCGGATCGCCTCGAAGGCGCTCTGCGCCAGGAAGAAGTCGCCGAAGGCGCCGAGCTTGATGATGAGGATGCGTTTATTGCTCATGATGCGCTTTGGGGAATACGGGTGGCCAGACGCACCATCAGCCCAGCGGCCAGCATACCGGCCATCCACCAGGCTTGCCAGACTCCATAAGCGGTGTAGGCCATGCCCAGCGCCGCCGCGAAGGAAGCCAGGGCGTAGGGCTGGTCGCGCGGTTCCAGCCGGCGGATGGCGTCCAGCACCAGCAGCAACACCGCCAAGGCCAGCGCAGTCCCCACCGCGCCCAGCTCCAGCCAGAGCTGAAGGAAGACATTGTGGGGGTGCAAGGGCAGCAGGCTGTTGGTCAAGGTTTCAAAATATGAGGTCTCCCCCCTGGGAATCAGCGCCCGCGAGGCGTCGATGCCCTGGCCGAGGAAGGGGGTGTCCAGGGCGCGGTGGGCGGCGCGCCACCAGATTTCCACGCGGTGGCGGGCCGAAGTGAACAGCCACTCCGCATCGTCCAACCCAAAGATCCGATCCAGCGTGTAGGCGATGGGAATGGCCCCGATGAAGGCGACGGCCAGCAGTAGAGCCAGGGCCCGCCGGGTCGCCGTCCGCCAGCGGGTGGCGAGCGCGAAGGTCACCAAGCCGATGAACACGCCGACCATGGCCGACCGGCTGGTTTGCAGCAGGCTCATCAGCACATAGGCAACCGGCAGCGCCAGCGCCCATACCCCCCAGCCACGCCGCCGCAGCACCAGCGCCGCCGGCCACACCAACAGCGCCAGCAACGCCGCGCTGCGCTTTGGCACATTGCTGATGGCCAGAACAGCATTATCCACGCCGTTGCCGATCCAGTGATGGAAGGGGTAGTCAAAGCCGCTTTCCACCGCGAAGGTGAGGATTCCTACCAGCAGGCCACCGACGAACAGTCCACCCAGACGTTGGGCCGCCGTCTCCGACAGGGTGGCGATGCACATTCCCGCGAGTAAAGCGGTCAGCGCCGTATAGCTGATCTCCAGCACCGTCAGGCTGGCGCGCGGCGATGGGCTCCAGGCGATGCTCACCGCCGCCAGTGCGACGAAGGCCGCGATGGTGATTGTTGTTCGGCTGTACGGGCGTACGCGCCCACCCCTGCGGACAAGCAGAGCCGCTGACAGCGCCAGAATAGTCAAGATCCACACAGGCATGCCACGCGGCGCTGTTCCCGCCAGCGGACCCAGCAGGGCTGCGGTGGCGGCGAACAGGAACGTCAGCACCGTGTCGAAGGGGGAAGGGTGGCGCACCGTTGGATCATGCATGCCAGCGGCTTAACAGGAGGGAAGGGTAATTTCAACGGGCCTCCGCATTGTCACTCCTCAGCGATGATTTCCTCTTCATCCATCTCACCTGATCGCCTGGTGGCGGCAGGGTGTTTTCTGTTGCCAAGCGCGCATCGATCCGCTGTATGATCCCGTCACACACGCGGAAAATCGACGCAGATGCTCTTCCATACACAGGCTTTCGTACTGGGTTTTCTGCCTGTGGCGTTGATCTTGTTCTACGCGACCGCCGGGCGCGCTGTGGTGCGTGAGTGGGTCATGGTCGTGACCTCCGTCATCTTCTATGGCTGGTGGGACATACGCTTCGCGCCGCTGCTGCTGGGCCAGTGTGCTGGCGGTGATCTGCATCCTTGAGGTCGGCAAAGGGCAGCCGGTCACCTTCATCTATTTTCAATTCTGATGAGGCAAGGCGTGCGCAACTCTTCACTCTGGGGCGGGTGGGTCAAAACATTTGTCGTGACGGTGCTGGGGTTGATCGCTGCGCTCACGGGGTTCGTGCTGTTGATGGACCCCTACGACGTCGTGCCGTTCTCCCTGCCGATCAAGCGACCGCTGATGGACGACAATCAGCGTTTCCTCTATCCGGGCGTGGTGCGTTCCGGTCGTTTCGACAGCGCCGTGTTCGGCGCCTCGACGGGGCGGTTGCTGCAACCGGCCCATCTCGACCAGCGGCTGGGGGGACGCTTCGCCAACCTCGCCATGAACAGCGCCATGGCATGGGAACAATACAAGCTGGCTGATTTGTTCCTGCGCACCGTGCCAGCGCCGCGCACGATGATCTTTACTCTCGACCACACCTGGTGTGAGGCCAAGGCCGACGTTGAACGTACGACGTTTCGACCGTTTCCACCGTGGCTGTACGATGAGGACCGCTGGAACGACCTTGCTTACCTGCTGAACGGCAAGACGCTGGAAATTGCTTGGCGGCTGCTCGGGTATCACCTTGGCTGGCGTCGGCCACGGTTGGGTGACGATGGCTATGAGCGGTTCGTCCCACCCGACGAGCAATGGGACCGCGTCAAGGTGGAAGCAAAGATCTATGGCGGGCCAAAGCGCGCCATCCCCGCAGCGTTGCAGCCTCCCTATACGGTAAGCGAGGCGGAACGGCAGGGTTGGCGCTTCCCCGCATTGGTCTGGCTTAAGGAATTGCTGACGCGCCTGCCGGAAGGAACGCGCCCAGTGCTGGCTTTCATGCCCGTGCACGCCATAGCGCAGCCACAACCGGGCTCATACGCCGATGCCTATGAACAGGAGTGCAAGAGCCGCATCACACATCTCGGCGAGCAGAGCGGCGCTTATGTGGTCGATTTTCGTATTCCGTCGCGAATCACCACCGACGACGCCAATTATTGGGACAATTTGCACTACCGTATTGGCGTGGCCGGCTGGATCGAGGAAACACTGGCGTCGGTGTTGAGCGGGCAGCGCGCCACACCCGATGGGGCGTGGCGGTTGCTGGCGGCGCCTCCGGCGCAATCATAAGAACCCGCCTCCGGCGCACTCATAATAAACCCACCGTCGGCTCAGGCCGCCTCGCTCAGCCTCATGCGGGCTGGAAGGCGCTGAATGGTGAAGGGGGCGCGAACGCCGCCGTTGAACAGCTCGGCGCATTCAAGCGCCTTGCGCACCCGTCCCTCGGGCGGCAGAGAAGCGGTTGAGGCCAGAGAGCCCAACGCATAATCCGCGCCGCAGCCGATGGCGTTATAACCACGCGCCGTTTCACTGACCTGATAATCGGACTGGATGGTGAACAGGCGACCTTCATGCGCCACCATGAACGTGCCCCCGGTCTCAACATCGTTTGAGCACTGCGCCCAACCACCGTCCTTGAAGCACAAGCGCACGCTGTCGACGAAGTCCGTCACCATGTAGCGGAATAAATCCTGGCCATCCCGGCGAGCCGGCGGTTCCAACCGGCAGGCCAGCAACTGCCCCATACGGAAGGAATTGGTGAAACCAATCAGGAATTCGCCGTTATGGAACACCTTGCTGTCGGACCGTACGGTGATGTCAAGCCCTGACACCCCGGCGCTGTCGCCCCCCATCCACACGTCATTCCCGTCCACCAAGCCCACGATGCAGGTCATTGTCCATCCCGTTTGCTGAAAGAAGAAACCGAGGGGACTATGGACTATTATGGTTAATAAAAACCTTACAAGTCAGCTTTCCATCCGCAGGCGGCCAGCGCTTCGGTCATGTGCGGCGGTGGCGAAGCGGTGACTGTGATCGGCTCGCTGTCCTTGTCGAAGCGAAAGGCGATGGAGCGCGCCAACAGATGGAGATTCCCCGGCGCAACACGTTCTGGCCCATAATAGGGCTCCCCCTTGAGCGGGCAGTTGATGGCGGCGCAGTGCACGCGGAGCTGGTGGGTGCGTCCGGTGCGCGGCTTGAGTTCCAACCACGCATGCCCGCTGTCTTGTCCGTTTTCCAAAACACGGGCGCCCAAAACACGGTAGGCGGTCATCGCCGTTTGGCCGCGGGGGTCGGGGATGATGTTCCACAAACCCGGCTCTTTGATTTTCAACAGCGGCAGATCGATGATCCCCTCCGGGGGCTCGGGCACGCCTTCGCTGACCGCCCAATAGGTCTTATCGATGAAGCCATTGGCGAACAGCTTGGCAAGCCGGGCCGCGGCGTCCGCCGTCCGGCCCATCACCAAACACCCGGCGGTGTCGCGGTCAAGCCGGTGCGCCAGCCGTGGCGGCTCGGGCGCCTCAAAGGCGAGGTCCTGCATGTATTGGCCGAGGTGATGTTCAATTTTATGCGCAGCGTGCACCGCCAGACCAGCGGGCTTGTTCAGCACCAGCACTTGCGGGTCACGGTGCAGCACAAAGGAGCGCATCTCATCAGGAGTATAAGGCATACCCCAAGGGAAGCACGGCGACGCGCCGGAGGGCAACCGCCTGTATCATCGGCGGTCTGGCCCAGGGCAATCGCTTCAGAAGATAGCGTTCCTTGTTAGGAATGTCGTCATCCCCGCGGAAGCGGGGACCCAGTATTTCCGAGAAGTTTCTTTGCGCAAAGCCTGGGTCCCCGCTTCCGCGGGGATGACGGTTATCTTAGTAAAAGGAATATT
>JAVBJZ010000016.1:0-56642 GCA_031546725.1 Azospirillum sp. | reverse complement strand
AGCCACAGCAGGGCCACGCCGGCGGCTGAATATTTCAGGGCATTGCGCCGGGATAGGGAGGTCATGCGCGGGATTCCTCAAGAGTAACGGCGGAGATCAGGCCGGAATAGCGCGACAGCGTGCCCAGGAAACGCAGCCGGTCCGGGCCCGACACCTCTCCCTTCCACACCAGACCGGCGTCGGCGTCGTGAAAACCCCATTCGTTCATGGCGCGGGAAAAAGCCTCCTCGCGCCGCACCACCGTCAAGCGGCAGGCCAGCACGCAGGCGCGATCCAGCGCGTCGCTCACCGTGTCATCCAGGACCACGCGCCCGCCGTCCAGCTCGATCACCCGATCGACCAGCGACGCCACCTCATCCAGGCGATGGCTGGTGATGATCATCGTGGTGTCCTGCATTTCAGCCAGCCGCGCGAACAGCGCCTTGCGCGCTGGCGGATCAAGGTTGGCCGCCGGTTCGTCCATGATCAGCAGATCAACCTCACGGCCCAGCGCGATGGAGATGAGCAGCTTCTGCTTCATGCCGCCGGACAGTTTGACGAAGGGGCGGTTGCGGATCGGCTCAATCGTCAGGCCGAGGCTGGAGGCGACCCGCTCAAAACACGCGGGGTTGGCGCCGGTGACCTGGGCGCTGAAGCGCAACAACTCTCCCACGGGCATTTTCAACGGCGGCGGGAGCTGCGGCACAAAGCCCACGGCGTTGAGCACCGCGGCGCGGTCGCTGCGTGGGTTGAGCCCGCCCACCGACACCGATCCGAGGTGGGTGTATTCGCCCAGCAGGCAACGGATCAAAGTCGTCTTGCCCGCGCCGTTGGAACCGATCAGCGCCACGCGCGATCCTTTTTGGACCGAGAGCGATAACGCATCCAGCACCCGCGCCCCTTTGAAGATTTTGGTCAGGTTCTCGATGCGAATCATCAGTGGTATTCCCTTACCCCATGGTGCGCGTTAAAAGGATTGAACGGGGGCAAGGTTATCCCCGCCTTGATGAACGTCAAGGATTAGAGGAGCTTCCCCAACCCCTTGATGTCGAACTTCAGAGCGCCGGTCGGGCAGACATCGAGGCACATGCCGCAGCGGGTGCAGTCGGCGCTGATTTCCTGCGTAACGTCCTCGTTCCAGCCGAATTTGGTCATGGACAGCACATGCGGCACCATGCAGACGCGCCGGCATTCCCCTTCATGCACGCAGGCTTCGGCGTTGTAGCGAATGTGCACCGGCGAGAAGGCGCCAACCACGCCGTAGGTCATGCCGATCGGGCACATGTACCGGCACCAGAACCGGCGGGAATAGAACACCTCAACCAACAGCAAAAGCGCCACCCACAGCACCGCAAGGCTGACGCCGTAGGTGAAGGCGCGGCTGAGGATCCCCACCGGGTTGATGGTTTCAAACACGGTGTAGCCGGTGACAATCGCCAGGAGGGCGAACACCCCATACACCACCGTGCGCGTGCCACGGTGCAGCGGGTGGTCGCGAACCCAGCGTTTGGCCGCCAGTTTGAGATGCAGCTTTTCGGCGATTTCACCCAACAGATGATAAGGGCAGACCCAGGAACAGAAGCTGCGCCCCCCGAACAGCCACCAGATGAGCAGCACCGTGGAGGTGCCGATCAGCAGATTGATGAGAATCCGTTTGTCGGCCAGCATCACCTGCAGGGCGGAATTCAGATCCGCCATATGGAAGCCGACGAAGCGGGATGCGGTCAGCGCCCCTTCCACCAACTGGATGTCGGCGCGAAAGGACACGACGAACAGCAGATTGACGAGAATAATGGAGATCCACCGCCGGATCCGCCAGCGGTTGCCAGGCTTGAAGTTGATTTTCTCGTCCCGGATATAGCTCTTGCGCAGCTTTACCTGTTCCGGTTCACGCTTGAAGCGGAACAGGGCCTTGGCGGCTTCGGTCTGCCCCTCGGGCGTCGGCTTTGTCGGCTCACGCCCGAACATCACGGCCAGGGATTTGAAAAAACGGCTCATTTCGGCGCACTCCCGCCGGCGCGCGCCTCGATAGCGATGGCGGCGGGCTCGGTTGGACAAATCATCTCGCACATCCCGCAGCCGACGCAGCTTGGGTGCACCGTCGGCGTTCGGCGTTTATCGTCAGGATCGGAACTCATGGGCTCCAGCGTGATGGCTCCCTTCACCGGGCACTCGCGCACGCACAGATCGCAGAGCTCCACGTCATAGGGATGGTTGGAAACCCTGATCGGATTCCAGCGGTCAACCGCGGCGTAGCGGTGCAGGCCAGTGGTGTCGGCGCCGCGCGCCAGGCCCTTGAAGCTCAAGCCCTGACGGGCGAGGCAGGCATCCGGCTTGGCAAGGAAGGCCAAGCCCATGCGCACTTCCTCAGGCTTGCCGGGCTCGTGGCTGAGCGCGCCGGTCGGGCAGGCAAGGATGCACTGCAATGCGTCGCATGAGAAATCACAGGCCTGGTCGCGGGCGTCGATATAGGGGGTGCCAACGCCAAAACCCTCATCGATATCGGCCAGCCGGATGGCT
Organism: Azospirillum sp.; assembly: GCA_031546725.1. Classification (GTDB taxonomy): domain Bacteria; phylum Pseudomonadota; class Alphaproteobacteria; order Azospirillales; family Azospirillaceae; genus Azospirillum. The sequence goes on along the minus strand of JAVBJZ010000016.1, from coordinate 54,143 downwards.
TTCACCGGGCAGACCTGCACACACTGCCCGCATTTGATGCAGGAGGAGAGAAAGTCCTGTTCGGTGACGGCGCCGGGGGGGCGCAGACGGGGCATGGCCAGAGCGGCCAGGGGCAGGAAGCCGCTGAGCCCGGCGCCAATCACCGCGGCGCCGAGCAGCGCGCTGCGCAGGATTTCCCGCCGGCTTGATTTCACGTCACCCAAGAGCTGGGTCAGGGCAGTCATGGGGATCTCCTCAAGAAGCGGGCTTGGTCGCAACGGGGCGCAGCGCCGGCGTCGTGTCGCGCATCACCAGCCGGGGACTGCTGAACGGCGCCAGCCGTTCCATGAAGTCGAGCACTTCCAGCATGGGGGTTGCGCGGAAGAATTGAGCGTCACGCACATCCGTCCACAAGCGGTCGGCGTAAGCATAGATCTCGAACGGGCTGTCACCGACACCATCGCCGTTGCGGTCGAAACCTTCGTAACTGTCCCAGTAGTTTCCCGTCCATTCGTTGCGCAGCGCGGTCCCGCCGCCCTGCACGGCGACTGAATCGAAATTGCCGACGAAGTCGTTGCGCCGGACCAGCACGCCTTCCCAGTCGTTGTGGAACAGCATGGCCATGCCGTTGAAGGCGATCCGGTTTCCCTCCACCACCACGGGCATGTCCGGGTCGTTGGGAGAAAGGTCGGTGTAGATGCCGGTGGCGTTGGAGAGGATGTCGTTGCCGGTAATCGTCGCGCCACTCGATTCCTTCAGCCCGATGCCGATGCCGGACGGGCCCTGGGTCCGAAGGATGCGGTTGTTCTTGATCGTGATGTCTTCGGCGTACATCAGGAAGACGCCGACCGTGTTGCCTTCAAAAATGTTGTTTTCCGCCACATTGTGCTTGGCGTACATGAAGTGGAAGCCATAGCGCCCGCCGATCAGCCGGTTGCCGGTGAGCGTGTTGCCTTCCGAATACCAGATGACCGTATCGCGCGCGTTCTCGACAACATTGCCCTGGACGGCGTTATTCATGCTGTACCACAGCCGGATCCCGTCGCCGCGCAACCCGATCTCCTCGACCCGTGGCCGGATGGTGTTGCGGCGGATGACGTTGTTGTCGGAGCGGCTGAGGTCGATGCCGATCAGGCAATTTTCGATCAGATTGTTCTTGATGATGTTGTAACGGCCGCGCACCTGGATCGCCGCGTCCAGCTTGTCGTGCTGCATACCGGAATTGACGATGCGCAGGCCATCCAGCGTCGCGCCATTGGTCGCGACCATGATCACCGCGCCCTGGCCGCCACCGTCGATGGTCACCTTGCCGGCCCCCTCGATGGTGATTGGTCGGGAGATGGTGACCGGCCCGGCATAAACGCCAGGAGGCAGCGTCAAGGAGCCAGCGATTGGCGTCGCGTCGATGAGCGGCTGGAGCGGTAAGGGCGCGGTCTCCGCCGCCAAAGCGGTGGAGGCTGCGGCGATAGCCGCGAAAACCAGCGAAAGGAAATGTGGGAAACGAGACATGACCGTCCGGGGGCTGGCGGATTGCAGCGAACTCTTGCTCAGTCTGCACCGAAATCCGCTAGAATTCTTTAATTTGGTGGGCTGATTGATACGATGTCCATCTTTTTGACCGGGGGTGATTGGCCCTGGCGTGACATCTTCCGAGGAGGGATTCCGGTTCGCCCGGAACAGGAATCCACTCCAGCCCCTTGATCGCGCGCATCGTTCATGCGTTCGATCTCTCTTGGCCGATGATCGTTCTAGCGCGCGCCCTTCTCGTCGGACAACTGCTTGCGGCGGATCAGTGTGGCGAGAATCAGCAACGCCGATGCGGCAAGCAACAGCAAAAAGCCGTAATGCGGGTACGAGAAGGTTGAGAACTGCGCCACCTTGCCTTCGCCGAACACCGTCGGCATGAAAGGCTTCACCGTGAAGGCGCCCCACGGATTCAGGTTGTGCCCGAACCACCACAGCCAGAACGAATAATCGGCGACGAACGCCACGGGAATGATGATGCCGCCGACGGGCAGCAGCCACCAGAAAGGCCCGCGGTAGAACAGGAAAGCCAGCAGCATCACCCCAACCAGCGAGAAGGCGTAAGGGGCCAGCATCAACTCGTACCGCGCGCCCTTTTCGATTGGCTCCATACCAATGTAATGGTTGATCGTGTTCATCTCATGAACGCAATCGAGGGGCTCGTCTTCGGCGATTTCCTTGCTGGCGCGCAGCTCGCAGCCGTTCATGACGCCGTTCACGTGGAAATGGATGCGCACACCGTCCGGGAAGGCGTCGGGCGGGTAGTTCGGGGCCTTCAGCGACACCCACCAGACCGGTGAGATGTAGGCGACGGCGATCAAGACCATGGCCGCCAGCGTCAGAACACGAAAGATCAGGATGCGGCGGCTCTGGACGCCGGTGGAAGCCTGAAGGGAGATGGTGCTCATGGTTCGGCGCCCTCAATACGGTACCAGGGTTTGCCCGAGGGCAACGCTTCAGAAGATAGTATTCCTTGTCAGGAATGTCGTCATCCCCGCTTCCACGGGGATGACGAATACGTTAAAGCTCTGATATCTCAGTTCTTATTATAAGAATACTCTCTTCTGAAGCGATTGCTCTAGGATTTGCCCCCTTCACCGATATGAAGGGGGCAAACCATTTCCATTACTGGAAGTCAGGATTCTTCCAGCCCTTGACGCCGAGAAGTTCAGCCGGAGGCGTCAGGCGTGACACATAGTCAAGAACGGCCGTCGTATCGCGGTCGCTAAAGTTCTTGATCTGCTCGACCATTTCAGGATTGGCGTTGCGGCGCTTTCCTTCCTTGATCCACTTGTACTGACGAAGCAGATATTCGTAGTGCTGGCCCTGAATGCGCGGGAAATATTTCTCCGCAAGGCCCTCGCCGTTCGTTCCGTGGCAACGGACGCAATTGTCAGCGTACAGCTTCTTGCCAAGCTCCAGGTCGGTGCCGGGGCCGTTGCCGTTTTCCGGGTTCATCGGCAGCTTGGCGATGTATTCCGTCACGTCGGCCACCGCCTGCGCACCACCGATTTCGGAGGGCAGGGCGAAGGGGTACATGGTCGGGTTGTCGCGGTTGCCTTCGCGGATGTCTTCCAACTGCTTGATGAGCACGGTGCGGTGCTGTCCGGCGAGCTGCGGGAAGGTGCCATCGGTCAAGCCCCAGCCTTCCGGCATGTGGCAGGCGCTGCACACTTCGAAGATTTCCTTACCCTTTTCGCGATCCGGGGTCAGCTTCAGCGCCTCGTCCCGTTCGGAGCCTTCCGACATCCACACTTTCTTGTCCGATTGTGGCGCCGTCACCGGGCCGGCGGCTTGACTGGCCGATGCGGTCACCAAAACAGCCAACACCGAAGCGGTAGCGAGCCAGTGCACGGTTTTCATCTTAGAAACTCCATCTCTTTACTGTTTCGTCTGGTGTGATACGCCGCATCATCACCTGTATGTCTTGAGGCAAGCAGTCCGGCGCTATTTCGATGACCTGTCCACTTGGGACAAATAGTCAGCCACCAACTCCGCCTGGTCATCGGTCAATTTCTGAGCGAAGGGCGCCATGCTCTCGGTCATACCATTTTTACGAATCCCATCGCGGATTTCCTTGATTTGAAGCGCGATATAATTCTGTTTTTGACCGCCAATGGCGGGGATCTCGGCCTGCGGCTCCTTGCCGTCGGGCCCATGGCACGCCAGGCAGTCGGAGGCTTCGTACAGCTCTTTGCCCTTGGCGACGCGCTCGGGGTCCGCTGGCTGTCCGGCAAGCTTGGGCGCAGGCAGGGTCGACAGCCACGCGGCGATGGTCTGGCGTTCCTCGGCGCTCACCAGATGCATGACGTCCTTCATGCTCTGGGTGCGCGGGTAGCCGCGGGCATCATTGCCGGAAACCCGGTCCCCGGACGCGATATCATTGATCTGGCGCAGCAAATAGCCGGCATCAAGGCCGGCGATGTTCGGATACATCTGTATCGCCCGAGAGCCGTCACGACCATGGCAGGCGATGCAGGTCTTGGTCTGGAACAGCTTCTTGCCGTCGATTGGCGCGGCGGCGGAGGGCGGAGCAGCAGACGGCGGGGGAGCAGGCTGCTGGGCGATGGCCATACCGGGCGCGATCAGCATCAGGCCGGCCGCAAGCAGCGCCGAGCGGAAAGGAGCGGTCATGGTCTGTCCTCCAGATTATTTCATAGGCAGAAACTGATGGTCGAAATGAAAACGGGAGGGGAGAAAATCCCCCCTCCCGCCGATCAGGAGATCATTGCGCCTTCTTGGCGCCGTTCTGCTCCAGATAGGTCTTGGCGCGCAGACCGATGTCCGCAGCCTTGACCTGATACTGCCACCATTGGCCGGCCCACAACGTGGCCTGCTGCCAATCTTCCTTCTTCGCCGCGTCGTCCGCCTTGGCGCGGGCGTCCTTGGCGAAGTTCAACTGGTCGGTCGCATCCTCAACCAAGGCGACCACAGACGGGAAGTCCTTGAAGTTGGTGGAGACGATGTAACCAACGACCTGGTCGATCACCGCCTGGGTGTCGATGCAGGATTTGTACTGCTTGTCGAAGTCGGCCTTGACGTATTTGGCGCCTTCCTCGGCCTTGGCTGTGCTCTGCTGGGCGCCTTTCGGCTTGACCATCAGATAGCCTTCCATCTCCAGGTGCAGCGCCGAGCAGAACTCGGTGCAGTAGTACGGGTAGACGCCGGCGCGCTCAGCCTTGACGGTGGCCGTGGCGGTCTTGCCAGGCTCCACCGACAGGTTCACGTCCATGCCGGAGACGGCGAAGCCGTGCACTTCGTCTTCGGCGCGTTCCATGTTGGTGATGTGGAACGACACCACATCGCCTTCTTCGACTTCCACGATTTCCGGCGTGAAGTGCGAGCGGATGGCGGTGCCGTAGACGTCAACCTTGTTGCCGTTGCGAACCACCTTCTCGCCACCCGGACGGACCGCGTATTCGCTCGAGGCGTCCGTGCGGCTGTTGGTGCCGAACTTGTAGCGGACGACAGGCTTCAGCTTTTCAGCCGCGATGGCGGCCACATAATGCGGCTCGCCCAGCGGGATCGGCATATCGTACAGCAGTTCCATCTTGTCGCCGCTGATGTCGATCAGCTGATGGTTCTGCGGGTGCAGCGGGCCAACCGGGTTGAAGCGGTCAATGGCCAGCTTGTTCATCGCCACCAGATACTTGCCCTTCGGGTGCGCGGTGTCACCCTCCATGGTCATCAGATGGCCGATATTGTAGTGCACCGAGATCTTGTCGAGGACCTTGCCCTCGCAATAGTTGTATTTGGCCACCTGGCTGTCAACATAAAGCGAGGTGTAGGCGATGCAAGGCTTGGAATCGTACTGGGTGTGCAGTGGGCCGAGACCCAGCGCGATCTGCTGGTGGATGGCTTCCTTGATGTCGATGATCGGCACGCCATAGTTGTCCTTGCCAGAGAATTTCTTGGCTTGGATGGCGGCCTGGATCTTGTCGAAGCTGTAGACATGCGCGTGGCTGTCCAGCTTGCCGCCGACGATGATGTACTTGCCGTCGGGGCTGACATCGACGCCGTGCGGGCTTTTGGGCTCCGGCACCAGGACCAGCAGGCCTTCATCGATCGCTGTTTGCAGCGAAATGACGTCGTGGTTGTTGATCTTGGTGGTCTTGCCGGCCTTGGCGACCTCTGCGGCCTTCTTCCAGTTGATTACGTGCATGTAATCATGGTCGTTAGCCGAGCAGCCTGCCTCGAACGGCGGGCGACCCTTCTCGATGCCGCCGACATAGCGCTCGGAGCACAGCGAGTTGGTGAAGGACCAGCCGTCCGACACGGACTTGCCGGCGTCCGACAGATCCTGCGTGTAGGGCGGCAGTTCGATGGAGAAGGACTGGGCCGGGTCGATCCGGCCCTTGGCCGCGTCGAACTTCCAGTAGGTGATCGCGCCGCGGAACTTGTCGTTGAACTGATCGAGCCCGGCGTAGCCACCACCGAGAGGGGAGGGGTATTGCGCGGTCTCGATCACGTATTCAGTGTTCGGCGTGACGAAGGCGCCGCCGTGCTCGGACTGAATAATCGGGTTTGGGACGATCTGCTTGGTCTCGAAATCATGCAAATCGATGACCGCGATGCGTGGGTTGTTCTTGTCGTTGATGAACAGGAACTTGCCGTCGCTGTCGCCGTTGGTCTCGGACATGGCGGGGTGGTGGGTGTCACCCCAGGTGATTTCTTTGCCGTTGATGTTCCCTTGCGCCAGGACGGCCTTCGACTCGTCGTCGTAGCCGTAGCCCTGCCAGGGCTCGGGCGTGAAGACGCCGATGTACTTCAAGATGCGCATCGACGGGATGCCGTAAACGATAACCTGGCCCGACTGACCACCCGACGAGAACGCGAGGAATTCATCGCGTCCACCCGAGGGGGTGTAGGTCTTCGCCGCCGCCAGCAGGTCCTTCTCATTCAAGCCGCGGCGCGCCAAAACGTCCTGCAGGCTTTCCGCACCGAACGCGCTGCTGGCGATCGTGCTTGCCATAATGAGAGCACCGAAGGCCGCTGATGCCTTCAAAGCCGATTTCATGTGGTTTCTCCGCGTGGATTGAAAAGCACGTTACTTCAGGTCCCGTCAGGGGGCGAACGCCGGGCGGGAGGTCCCTCACCCGTGGGCGCCGGCTGGCCAAGCCGTTCGTCCTGGTCAAAAAGCCTATCCCGAATATCGGAATAGACAATCATCGTAAAACAGTTGAAAAACGTCAAACCAATGCACGAAGCAATAGGCTGCTGATCGTTACTCGTTAATTTTACGAAATGGTGGCGGTCTATAACCCCTGTCCGTCTCGATCTGACGAAACGTGATCCCGGTATAGATCACGAGCCTTGATTTTGATCAAGGCTGAGAAAATTGCGGCATTTTGCCTCTGTCGTTTTGGAAAGCTTATAAAAAGCCCCAATAACGAGAGATCTGATACCCGGTGTTTTTAGCGCGCTGGCGCTGGTTTTGCTCGTTCACCCGCGCTGGAAAGCTGGCGCGCATGCACTAAAGCTCCGGGTTCCAAGGGCCATCGGCCTTTGGCGGGTGGGTGTGGGAGGGCGGCGCCCTCCCATTTTCCCTTACGGCCCGATAAAGACACTCTTATGTGAACTCACCTCGCCGGTCTTATCCTCTCTCACCACAAAGGTGATGTCGCTGTTTCCATGCGTGGCCGCGCCTGGCGGCAACCGGACAAAGACACGATAGGTCGCCACTGAATCCGCCTCTGCCAACAGCGTCAGCGATGGCCCTTGCCCCTCGGCGTTGACCGCAGACAGGATCAACCGATCCATCCCCTGCACGGACAGCGTATAGCGGCGGGGTTCATGCACCTTGTTGAGGATTTTGAGGGTATAGGCGTTTTGCACCGAGCCATCCGAGAGGGCGACGAACAACGGGGCGCGGTCACGCAGCACACTCAGATCCACGGTCGGGCGTGACATCAGGCTGATGAACATGGCGCTGGCGACGATCAGCAGGATAAGGCTGTAGACGATGGTGCGCGCCCGGATGAAGCGTGGCGTCACCACCTTGCCCTGCGCCTTGGCTTCCTGATCGTTCTGGGTGTCGAAGAGGACCAGATCGCCGGGACGGCCGATTCTCTCCATCACCTCGTTGCAGGCGTCCACGCACAGGCCACAGCCGATGCAGGAAATCTGCTGCCCTTTGCGGATGTCGGTGCCGGTGGGGCAGACGGTGACGCAGAGCTTGCAGTCGATGCAGTCACCGTACCCTCCGGCCTGGCGTTCCTCCCAGTTCTGCGTCTTGCGCAGGGGGTGGCGGCCCTCGCCGCGCCAATCCTGATAGGTGACCATATAGGTCTCTTCGTCCACCATGACCGACTGGAAGCTGCGCCATGGGCAGACATAGATGCAGACCTGTTCGCGCGCGAGGCCGGCGAAGAAATAGCAGGTGAAGCTGAACAGACCGGCGAAGGCCAGCACGGTGAGTGACGCTTCCCCAGCCAGCAGATCATGCATCAGCGTCGGCGCATCGGTGAAGTAGAGGACCCAGGTTCCGCCGGTGGCGGTGGCGATGAGAATCCACACGAGATGTTTGGCGGTTTTGCGGGCGATCTTGTCCAAGGTCCAAGGGGCCTTGTCGAGGCGGATGCGCTCGTTGCGGCTGCCTTCGATCCGGCGTTCAACCCAGATGAACACATCGGTCCACACCGTCTGCCAGCAGGCGTAGCCGCACCAGATGCGGCCAAACAGCGTGGTGGCGGCGAACAGACCGATGGCCGCGAGAATCAACAAGCCGGTGAGGTAATAGACCTCCTGTGGCCAGATCTCGATGAAGAGGAAGTACAGGCGCCGACCGGGCATGTCGATCAACACCGCCTGATCCGGGATGCCGGGGCCACGGTTCCAGCGCAGCCAGGGAACGGTGTAATAGATGACCAGCAGCACGGCCACCGCCGCCCATTTCAGTCGGCGGAAAACCCCTTGAACGTCAGCCGGGTAGACCTTGGGACGGTTGACGTAGCGGCTTTGGTTTGATCCGTCCGCCGTGGGGTGGGCGGCGTTCTCGGAGGGAGGCATGGCGTTCTCGCACCAGATGGTGTTTGTGCTTTCGTATTCTCTTATATACCCCCTCCAGTCAGGTCACATTGAACCATCTCCGGGACGAATCAGGACTTTTTGCCGCAGAGCTGGTCCAGGCCGTCACGGTAGGCTGTGTCGAACAGCGCCTCCAGCCCGGCATGGGCGCCGCGCAGCCCGGCCACGACGGAGGCCGCCCATTTGAAATATTCAATCTTACGTTCCAGGGTCCAATCCGCCGGTGGGCTGGTCTGCATGGAGCGTAAATTGCTGATCTTGTCGGCAAGCTTGACCAGCTGGGCGCGGTGCGAGGCGTGTGGAGCGGCATCCACCTGGTGTTGTTTGCGCTCTTTCTTGGTCAGGCGCTTGTCATCGGTGACTTCGGCGACGATGGAGGCGATTTCGGCGCCGAAACACTCCTCCAATTCTTCACGGGTGGCGTCGGTGTCCTCCAATGTGTCGTGCAGCACGGCGGCGGCGATGGCCAGCGGGTCTTCGCCCCCGGTCGCCTCGGCGACCAGTCGCGCCACTTCGACGAGGTGGTTGACATAGGGTTCGCCACGCACGCCCTTGCGGCGGTGGTCGGTGTGCTTGTGGGCGGCGAAGTCGAGGGCGTAAGCGAATTGGACAAGCGGGTTCATGGCGTGTTTCCTAAAAGCACCTTCATAATGCCGGCACAGCCGGAAAAACGCCATTGTTCACCCGCTCGCCAGACGCCAGGCGCTCCGTCGGGAGGTCGATGGCGATGAGCGGCTGTCGATACAACTTTTGACCGCGGCGGCGTGCCCTTGTTGCAATCCCCTCGTCTTTACGGATAGGTTCCGACCCGAAGGAGTTATCCGCATGCCGGACGCCATCCCCATTACAGTCGCTAAGGGCGACGGCGTCGGTCCTGAGATCATGGACGCCGTGCTGTATATTCTCAACGCCGCCGGGGCGCATCTCAAGGTAGAAGAAGTTTCGGCGGGGGAGCCGATGTACCGCAAGGGCCATGCCGGCGGGCTTGGGCCGGATGGTTGGGCGTCGATCCGCCGCACGCGGGTGTTTCTCAAGGGGCCGGTGGCGACGCCGCAGGGAGTGGGATTCAGGTCGCTGAACGTGACGGCGCGCACGGCGCTGGGCTTGTTCGCCAACGTGCGTCCTTGCGTGTCCCATCACCCCTATGTGCGCACACGGCATCCGCGCATGGACGTGGTGATCATCCGCGAAAATGAAGAGGATCTTTACGCCGGCATCGAGCACCGGCAGACCGATGATGTGATCCAGTCGGTCAAGCTGATCTCGCAGCCGGGGTCCGAGCGCATCATCCGTTACGCCTTCGAATACGCCCGCGCCAACCGCCGGCGCAAGGTGACGGCGCTGGTCAAGGACAACGTCATGAAGATGACGGATGGCCTGTTCTTGCGCATCTTCCGTGAGATCGCGGTCGAGTACCCGGAGATCAAGGCGGATCACCTGATCGTCGATGTGGGCGCGGCGCGTCTTGCCGATCAACCCGAACGTTTCGACGTCATCGTCACCCTCAATCTCTATGGCGACATCGTCTCCGACATCGCGGGACAAATCACCGGGTCGATCGGGCTGGCGGGCGCGGCCAATATCGGCGACCGCTGCGCCATGTTCGAGGCGATCCACGGCGCGGCGCCAGCCTTGGCGGGGCAGGGGATCGCCAACCCCTCGGGGTTGCTGATGGCGGCGGTGATGATGCTGGTTCACCTCGGGCAGGGGGAAATCGCCGGGCGGGTGCATAACGCCTGGTTACGCACCATCGAGGATGGGGTCCATACAGCCGATATCTTCACCCGTGGCTCCAGCCGCTACCGCGTTGGCACGCATGGTTTCGCCGATGCGGTGATCGAACGTCTGGGGCTGACGCCGGTGACGCTGCCACCCGTCGGTTATACCGGCGCACAACCACGCTTTGACACCCGCGTGCGGACCGGCGGGCGCCCACCGGCGCTGAAGGAACTGATCGGCGTGGATGTCTTCTTGCACTGGTCGGGGGGTGCGCCCGACGACCTTGCGGGGTTCCTGCAACCTTTGGGCGGGGTGCGGCTGGAACTGACCAGCATTTCCAACCGCAGCCAAAAGGTCTGGCCGGACGGCGACACACATATTTTCTGCACCGATCATTGGCGGTGCCGATTCATGGCGTCCGGGCCGTCCATCGCCCACCGTGACATCGTGGATTTGCTGAGTCGCGTCGCTGGAGCAGGCTTGGATTTCATGCAGATCGAAAATCTCTGCAACTTCGATGGTAAAGCCGGCTTCTCCGCAGCATAACACCAAATCTCCTTGATGGGCGTCTATCGGTGAAATCCGTTGTAAACCTCGTCTTTCATTGCTTCCCGGCCACCAAACCGGCAGGATCACTGCCATGGAAGCATCCAGCACCATTATTCTGATCGGCTCTGTCCTGCTGACCGCCAGCATTTTGACGAGTGTGGTGGCGTTACGCTTTGGCACGTCTTTGCTGCTGATCTTCCTGGCCGTCGGTCTGCTGGCCGGACAGGATGGAATCGGCGGCATCCCGTTCAACGATGCGCCGACGACCTTCCTCATCGGTTCGGCGGCGCTGGCCATCATCCTGTTTGAAAGCGGTTTCGACACCCGGTTGCAGAGCTACCGGGCGGCGGCGTGGCCAGCGTTGACCCTCGCCACCCTGGGGGTGCTGGTCACCACCGGGATCATTGGCGTGGCGGCGCATTATCTGCTGGCGCTGCCCTGGATCGCGGCGGTGCTGATTGGCGCGGTGGTCAGCTCGACCGATGCGGCGGCGGTGTTCTTGCTGCTGCGCGTCGGTGGCATCACCGTTCGCGACCGCGTGCGCTCGACGCTGGAGATAGAGTCGGGCAGTAACGATCCCATGGCGATTCTGCTCACCGTCCTGCTGGTTGAATTCGCCCAGGCCGGTGGACATGTGACGCCGGCCGCCATGGCGCTGGAATTCGTCTGGGAGTTGAGCGGCGGGGCCTTGGGCGGGTTGGCGGGCGGTGTGTTGCTGGTGCTGCTGATCAACGGCGCCCGGCTTGAAGCGGGGCTGAACCTCGTGGTGTCGCTGGCCATCGCGCTGTTCGTCTTCAGCGGTACGGCGGTGTTGGGCGGCAGCGGTTTTCTGGCGGTCTATGTGGCGGGCCTGGTGGCCGGCAATGTCCGCCTGCGGGGCATGCAGAATCTTCGGCGCTTTCACAGCGGCCTTACCTGGCTTGCGCAAATCGTCATGTTCGTCATGCTCGGCCTGCTTGCCACGCCCAGCGAGTTCGGCGCCATCCTCATCCCGGCGGTGACCCTGGCTTTTTTGCTGATTCTGGTGGCCCGCCCCCTGGCGGTGTGGTTGTGCCTGCTGCCGTTCCGCTTCACCGCCAATGAGACGAGTTTCGTCGCCTGGGTCGGTCTGCGCGGCGCGGTTTCGATCCTGTTGGCCTTGGTGCCGATTCTCGGCCATCTGGACAATGGGCAGACGATCTTCAACACCGCCTTCATCGTGGTGATCGTCTCCTTGCTTGTGCAGGGATGGACCATCGGTCCCATGGCGCGTGGGTTGCGCCTGATCGTGCCGCCGCGCACCGGCCCGGTGGAGCGTGTCGAACTGGAGTTGCCCGGTGAAATCGGGCACGAGCTGGTCGCCTACACCGTCCATGCGAAAAGCGCCGTCGCGCGCGGGCAATCCTTGCCGCGCTGGGCCCGCCCGTCGCTGGTGGTGCGCGAGGGTAAGGTGGTGCCGCTGCACAAAGCGCTGCCGATCCGCTCAGGTGACCGCGTTTATATCTTTATCGCCCCTGGCCGGCTGGCTCTGCTCGACAAGCTGATGGGTGGGGTTCGCGCGCTTGATCAGAGCGATCGTGAATTCTACGGTGATCTGGCGTTGAGCCCCGACGCGACAGTTGAGCAGATTGCCGAGATGTATGGGTTGCCTTTGGCCTTGGCTAACGCCAGCCGATCGTTGCGGGCGCTGTTCCACCACGAATTTCCGCAGGGCTTCGAGCTGGGTGACCGTGTGCGCATGGGTGGTGTGGAGCTGATCGTGCGCGACCTGGATGAGACGGGTGAGATCATTTCCGTCGGCCTGGGCCTGGAGCCTGTCACGCCGGCCTACACCCCGCTGCCGCTCCTCCTGCCATCGGGTCAGCTTCGCAAGCGCCTGATAAGCTGGTGGAGCCGCACGGCCTTTCGCCGCTGGCAGGAGCGCCAGCGCGGGCGGGACGGGTAGGCCTTACGCCGATCCCATTCGATAGACGCCTTTATCTAACTCTTGCGTCTTGCCCTGACGACATCAGCAAACGCATCGGCTTCCAGCGGGACGCTGAACAGGTAGCCTTGAAGCTGGTCGCAGCCGATTGAAACCAGGAAATCATGCTGTCCTTGTGTTTCTACGCCTTCAGCAACAATGGGAAGACCCAGGCCGTGCGCCATGCCGACCGCCGCACGGACGAGGGCGGCGTTCTTGGTGTTTTTCGGTACATCGACCACGAAGCTGCTGTCGATCTTCAGTTTTGCGATGGGGAGTTGCTGCACATAGCTCAACGATGAATAACCGGAACCGAAATCATCAAGGGCGACTTGCACGCCGATATCGGCCAGATCATTCAACAAATGCACGGCGGACTTCAGATCACGCACGACAGATTGTTCAGTAATTTCCAAACCGAGACGATTTTTCAAGGTGGGATGTTTTTCCAGCAACTCCGCTATCTGCTTGGGAAAATTGCCGCGTAGGAATTGCTGACCGGATATATTAAGAAAAACCCGGTCAGGGAGAACACCTTGCTCATCCCACTTAACCATCTGCTCAACTGTTTCCGCCAACACCCAGTCGGTGATTGACAAGATCAGATCGGTTTCCTCAGCAACAGGGATAAATTCCGCAGGAGAAACGGAACCAAGGGTCTGGTGGGTCCAACGCAGCAGCGCTTCGGCGCAGATCACCTCATTGGTCTTCGCATCCAGGATGGGCTGATAGAGAAGATGCAGCTCGTTGCGTTCAAGGACGTTGGCCAAATGGATGGACAACCGCATGCGCCGGCTGGCGACGGCGGCCATTTCCTGCGTGTAGAAGCAGACGGCGTTGCCCTTATTCTGCTGCACCGCTTGCTGCGCCAGCTTGGCCTTCGCCGTTAGCTCGCGGATTCCCTGGATTGATGGATCGAGGATCGCGGCGCCGATGGAAACGCGCAAACGCACCCAGTGATTCTCGATGCATCCCCCCATCGTCAGGTAAGAATGCAGCGTATCGGCCAGGCTGTACGCGGCCTGCGCATCTTTCACCCACGCAAGGACGGCGAACTCGTCGGCGGCGATGCGGCAGACCCGAGACTGATCGGGGAGCACCTCAAGCAGACGGGAGGCCAGTACTTTCAGCACCGCATCGCCGATGTGGAAGCTGAAGGCTTCGTTGAAGTCACTGAAGTGGTCTATGTCCAGCGAGTAGAGCACGAAGCAGGCCGTATCGCCCTTTCCAAGGGCGTCGAACAACACCGCCTCGCACTCATCCAGAAAGGCGGTGCGGGTCAGGACGCCGGTTAACGGATCATGCCGCGCCAGAAAAGAGGCGTGCTGTTCAGCGAGCAACCGATCGGAGATATCGCGGATGGCGGCGATGAAGATGAAGTCATCGCCAATTCGCACCGTGCCAATACCGATATGGATGGGAAAAATCGTACCATCCCTGGACTGTCCAAAAGTGTCTTTCCTGATCCACGGAGGTTTTGGAAGATTGCTCTTCAGATGGGCCTGAATGAAGCGGCTGTGATTATGGACGTCACTGTGCTGGGGCATCAATATTGAGATGTTCTGCCCCAGCAGCTCCGACGCCTCATAGCTGAACAGCTCACAACAGGCGCGGTTGGCGGTAAGGATCGTGCCGGTGCTGTCGGTGATGACGATGCTGCCCGCCGTGGCGTCCAGCAATGTCGTGACGAACGGATCACGGCCGGCCAGCAATCCAGCGACAAGCCCGCTGTCCGCGATGTCCCGGACGAAGATGAGATACCCTTCCTCTGGACTTCTCCCGCCAGGGTTGAGATTGTACGGCGCGACACAGCCCGTCAAAATCACCCGGTGACCGTCAAGCCGGGTGGCGAGGCAATCGACGGGCACGGGCTTCCTGGTGCTCGCCGCCTTGGCAAGCGCTTCGATGACGCCATGGGCGACGGTGTGGTCGAAGTCGGCAAGAGATCGGCCAACCAAATCCTTGGCTGGAATTTCAAGCAGCGCAGCGAAACGCTCATCCGCCTGCTGGCAGCGCAGATCGGCGCCCATAATGGCGACCGCGAACAGCGCATGGTCGAGAATGCTTGCCGTCAGCAAGGCCCGGGCGTCCACGGTATGCGAGAATCCGGTCACGAATGGATCATTTGATTCTTCGAGGTCAACCACGGTTCCGAGTGACAAAGCACTACCTGCCCACAATTAAAGCGATGGAAGTGGTTTGTGATCCACGTTCACCTCGCATGGCCTCACACGCCGACTCTAAAGACTAAGGCGGCTCTCGATGGTCAGGGAGCGCCGAACACCGTCAACACCCGACAGGAAGACCGAGAGTCATATCTCATTATCCAGATTAGGCAGCCAAAACAAAGTGGAATCCGTTCCCAAGGAAGAGATGAACGGGCGACAAGGGCGTGATTTATACTAATTTTAGATAATTAAGCAACATGTTTCAGCACAGGATTTTACCCTGAAATCGCCCATCGATAGAAGAATGAAGGGGTAGCGAGTGCATTTAACGTATAAACTTTGTAACATTCAAGCAGCCATAGACCATAGAAAATCTGTAAAAATAGAGCGCTGCTGGCGCTCTGCTCGTCTTCAGGTCGGCTGCCATTCCTTTTGGAGGCGGGTATAGGCGGCGTTGATGGACGCCATCTTCTCGTTCGCCAGATCGATGAACTCTTGCGGCAGTCCTTGCGCCATCAGGCGGTCGGGATGATGCTCCCGCACCAGGCGGCGGAAGGCGGCCTTGACGGTGTCGCTGTCAGCGCCACGGGCCACACCCAGCACCGCATGGGGATCGGCCTCGCCATCGCCGCAGCATGCGCTGTGTTCGGCGAGAATGCGTTGGATGTCCGCTTCGGTGAAGCCGAAAATCACCGCCACTTCCCGCAAATAGCGCCGTTCGGTTTCGTGCACCTCACCATCCGCTTCGGCAATGCGCAGCAGGCTTTCCAGCAATCCCTCCAGCACGGGATGCTGTTCGTTGAACAGGCGTGCGATTTGCCGGGCGTAGACCTCGAACCCCTGGGAATCACGGCGGGCCAGATCGAAGATGGCGCCGACATTCTTCATTTCGTCCGGCGGTACGTTGAAGGCGCGTTTGAAGGCTTCGACCTCAACCCGCCGCACGATACCATCCGCCTTCGCCAGCTTGGCCGACAGAACAATGACGCCGATGGTGAAGACAACGGACTTCGTGCCATCGGTTTTCTCCGGCTCGCAAAAACAACGGTCCACCGCATGGCCGGCAAGGGCGCCCACCAAGGCCCCTAATGGCCCGCCAATGGCGAAACCCGCGGCTCCGCCTAAGATTTTTTTCCAAATGCTCATGTCTTCATTCTCTACCGAGGCTCACGGCGAGCCTTCAGGGCGCCAGCATACTGGTGGCGCATCGGGTCGCCAACTCAGGTGATGAGACATTTCCAGACATCGCGGGCCTGCGCCGTTGCGGCGACGTCGTGGACACGCACCACCTGCACGCCTTGAGAAAAGGCGACAAGCGCCGCCGCCAAGGAACCGGGGAGCCGTTCATCGGGCTCGGTTGCGTCCGTCCAGCGCTCAATCAGCCCTTTGCGCGAAAAGCCAACGAGAACACCGCATCCCAGGCCGTGGAACAAAGAAAGAGCGTTGGCGATCGCCACCCCCTGCGGCATCGTCTTGGCGAAACCGATGCCCGGATCGACGAGGATACGGTGGCGTGCAATCCCGGCGGCTTCGCAGGCCAGCACGCGCTGCTCAAGCGCGTCGAACACATCCAGCGCCGGGTCGGCATAGGCGGGCGCTTGGTTCATGTTCTCCGGCGCGCCGCGCATGTGCATCAAGATCACGCCAGCGTCCGAGGCCGCAGCGACGCTCAAGGAGAGGGGATCGTGGCTCAAGGCTGAAACGTCGTTGATGATGCTGGCGCCAGCCGCCACGGCGGCGTGCATGACCACAGCGCTGCGGGTGTCAATGGAAACAACCGCGCCACACCGGGCCAGCCCGGTGATGACGGGGATGGCCCGGCGGATCTGCTCCTGCGCGGGAACCGGCAGCGCCCCCGGTCGAGTGGACTCCGCGCCAACATCGATGATGTCAGCCCCGGCTACGGCCATCGCCAACCCATGCTCGACCGCCGCGTCTTCGTTGAAATACCGGCCACCGTCCGAGAAACTATCGGGGGTGACGTTGAGGATTCCCATGATGCGGGGCCGGTCGAGCGAAACTCCGGCGAAGGCCGGTCGGGGCGCCGACAGGCGGCCCAGCCATGCCAGGAGCTCTTCTGGTCTCGGGCTGGGGTCGCCAAGCGCTGCCAGCGTGCGTTCAACGACGGGGCCGCGCCGCTCGATGACCTCCCAGCGGTCGAAGCAGAGCCATCCCCCCGCCAGGGACCGGGCGCCCGGCAAAGCCTGACCGGGCGGCGTCAGGCCAAGGGGGCGCCCATAGAAGTGAACGGAAGGGCCGGATTCAGCTGCCATGCCCATCGACCGGCGGCGCGATTGCGCGCCGCGTTGGCGGTACAGGGGGTTCGATTTCGGGCGCGGCGTAACCGGGTGGGGTTTTAGCCCAGCGGTAACCCTTTGAACCCAATTCATAGCCCAGCTCGAACAGCATCTTCATATAGTTCGTGTCGAACGGCTCTTTCAGTTCGGTGGTGAAGCTATCGGGGATGTAGGCGAGGTTGAAGTCCAGCTTGTCGCGCTGGGCGGTGACATAGATGCGGTACAGATCGCCCACCCCCTGCGTCTGAATCAGGGATGACACCGAGCGGGTGGCGATGTCGAAGGTGCGGCGCTGCACTTCCGCCCAATCGGGGTCGAGGCGGGCGTTGCGGATGACATAAAGCCGCCGCTTCCGCTCGAAGCGGATGGTCTGCGTGTTGATCGATGGCGGATAGAGGAAAACCTGGGCGCTGGTTCCGCCATCGACATGCATCTCCTGGTAGCTTTTTCCGTCCACCTCGACGTCGATCATCACCGGCGGGAACGCGGCGGGGATCGCGGCTGAAGCGATCAGCAAATCATGGATCAGCTCCAGAGCTTTGGGCTCTCCGCTGGAGGCGATGACGCCGATATCCCAGATGGTTGGTCGGCGGGCGTCGAGGTTGGTGGTGGCGATCAGCAGGACACGGCCCTTGGCATGCTCGGCGGCGATCGCATCGAGCATGGGCTGATCGACATAATGGGCGACCAGCCGGCGCAAGGGAGAATTGTCGGCCATCGCGTCGTTGAACAAAGCCGCCATATAGCCACGCGGCTGAAGCACGTCCTTGCCGGAGATGGTGGTGTAGACCTCCTTCAATTTGGCGTCGTAAGCGGAGCCGAGGAAGGCGAAGGGGGCGGTGAGCGCGCCGGTGCTGACGCCGGTGACGACCTTGAATTGCGGGCGCGTGCCGGCGGCGGTCCAGCCGAGCAGCAAACCAGCGCCGAAGGCGCCATTTTCACCACCGCCGGAAATGGCGAGAAAATCAGCGGGCGGCATGGGGGCTGTGTCGGTTACGCCTAGATACGCGCGCTCGCGCTGCTGCGAGCGTATCGCGGCGCTTATGAATCTGTCGGTATGGCGATCGGCCCAATAACGCAAATCATCGCGGCCAAGCACGGTGGCGCGGTCTTGAAGCTCACGTGGAACGGCGGTGATTCGCTCGGGTATTGCGCAGGCCGAGAGCACGGCGTTGAGAGCCAATATCAAGAAGCCGGCGATTATTCTTTGCCAGCGTGGACATCTCATCGCCAATTCTCCTGAAAAATGGCCAAATCTCGCGCTGGCCTCATTAAGCAAAACCTACGCCACAGTAACCACCCCTTTGTGGCAATATCAATCTTTTGCATCGAGATCCAGGAGTTCGCGCAACAGGTCGCGTTCCAGTTCCGCGACCAGACGCCGGTAATCCCGCACATAGAGGTTCGCTTGTGGTGTGGAGGTTTTTTCCCACGCCGTTTGCGCTGCCAGCGCCTCGCCATAATCGGCGCACAGCGAGCGCAGGCGTGCGTTTTCGGCGATCTGTTGAAGGATCAAATCCTTGAACGCCGGAAATCGGGCGAGGATGAGCTGAACGGTGCTGTCGTCCACCATGCTCTGTGCCGCAATCTGCTCTGCACCGCAGTGTCGCCGGGTCTCGCCCTTTCCGGGAAGTACCGTACCGTTGTTTACAGCCCATCGGCGACGGGCTGACGGCGACAGGGCATCGCCATAATCGCGATAAGAACCCGTTATTACAGTGGGCCTGGAAAGAACAGAGCGCCCATTTGATGAATTTATAAACGCAAATAAGAAGAAATTATGGTGTTAAGCAATAAATCAAATGAGTAAGCGACATGAGATTGAAATTACAGTACAACAAATACAGCATTATAAATGAAAAATATGTAATATGACTGTAAAATTTTAACTATAATCACCAATGGGGAGGCGATGCGTGCGCTGGATGAAAAGGCTGTACACGAGCAGCTCGAACGGCTCCTATCAAGCAAAGCCTTCGATGCATCGGAACGCAACCGCAAATTTCTTCGCTATGTGGTTGAGGAAACGCTTGGTGGGCGGGCCATGCAGATCAAGGCCTACTGCATTGCTGTAAGCGTCTTCAAACGCGAACCGAACTTCGATCCGCAGCTGGACCCCATCGTACGGCTTGAGGCCGGTCGGTTACGCCGTAGTTTGGAACATTATTATCTGACGGACGGGCGGGATGATCCCATTCGCATCGTCATTCCCAAAGGCAGCTATGTCCCCCACTTTGAACCCGGTGATGGGGGGATAATTCCAGGACCAGCCGGGCCAGAACCCGCCGAGGTAAGGCGGCGCCGCCTTCCAAAAGGGCGCTTTGCCGTTGGCGGAACCGCGTTGGCGTCCCTTGTCGGCATCGTCTTGTTCGCTTGGTTGCACGCCGGCGTTTCCTTGGTGGAACCCGAAGCATTGGCGCTGAGCGCCGCTTCTCCGGTCATGGCGGATCAGGGAGTCGACTCCATCCAGATCGCGCCGTTCCATTTTTATGGCCCAATGACAAAGGGCGCCGCTCTCGATCAGTCCACGCTGGCGGATGCGTTGACCGAGCAGGTGGTCCATCTCCTTGCGGATCGCATGGACCTCGCCGTCAGCGTGGCGAACCCCGGTTCGACCGGGCTTATGCCTGGGCTCCGCCTGGACGGCAGTGTTCAACGCGATGAGGGGCAAGTGCATGTGCTGATGCGCTTGGGTGAATCCGCAACGGGTCTGGTCCTGTGGTCCGAGCGTTTTGACCAGCTGCTGACCCAGGACAACGCCGTCGCGCTGCCACGCCTGATCGGTTCCGCCATTGTGGCGCGGATCACCCAGCCCGATGGAATCCTGTTCCAGACCATGGGGCGGCGTCTGCACGCCAAGCCGCCAAAGGATCTGACGGCCAGGGATTGTTCCTTCCTCGCCAGCCTTTACCGTTACAACCGCACAGCCCAAGAGCATGCCCTCATCCGTGGCTGTCTTGAGAATCGTTCTGCGGGCATGGATGACGCGGCGGTGTGGGCGGCGTTGTCGCTGATCGCCGCCGATGAACAGCAATTCGGCTTCAACCGGCGGGCGGATGCCGGCGATCCGCTTGACCGGGCGCTGGAGATGGCGTTGCGTGCGGTTGAACGGGATCCCGATTCCTCTCAACCGCGCATTGCGTTGTATACGGCCTATTGCTTGCGGCATCAGTATGACCTCTGTTTTGCCGCTGGGGATCAAGCGCTGGCGGTTGCGGCGGATGATTCCCAGGTGCTGGCCGATATGGGGCTCTGGCATGTGGAGGCGGGTGACTCCAGGCGGGGGGCGCACTTGCTCAAACGCGCCATGATGACGGCCCCTTCGCAAGCGGCCCGGCTGCTTCCGGTTTATGGCCTGGCGCAGGCGCGGTTGGGGGGCGCTATGGCTCTGGTTGAAAACGCTGAAGAAACCGCTGGCGCCACCACAGCTCTCTACGCCGCCCGCGCGGTGGCCCTTGTGCAGCTTGGACGCCTGGACGAAGCGCAGGCGATCGCCAGCCGGATTCTGTCCATGGACCCCGGCTTCGCCGAACGCGCGGCGCAACGTTATCGCAGCCAACCCTTGCCGCCATCGCTGGACGCGACACTTCGTGACAGCTTGTTTCGCGCTGGTCTGCGTTTGCCCGATTGACGGAGTGCTGACTTATGCAACTCAACTGTGCCGCTAAGAGAGAGTGCGTGTTAGCATTCCACCGAACAAAGCGGTTTGAAGGAAGAGTGATGATGGCGCCGTGAGACGCCATGAACTGCTGATTTCCAACCGGTCCTTGACGTCAGGAACGAGGTCGTGATGGGCGAGCGAAAGCTGAGGAAACCGTTCAACCAAACGCTGGGCGTCTGTCTGGCCATCGGCCTCCTCGTCGGGTGCCAGAAGAAGGAAAGCGGGCAAAGCAAACAAGCAGCCGCGCCGCCGGTCGCGGTCGGAGTCGCCGCCGTGGAGCGCAAGAGCGTCGCCGCCGGCTCCGACTTCGTTGGTCGCGTGGTCGCCATTGATTCGGTGGACATCCGCGCCCGCGTCGCCGGCTTTCTTGAGCAGACACTCTTCACCGATGGGCAAGAGGTGCACGAGGGCGATCTGCTGTTCGTCATCGAAAAGGCCCCCTATGAGGCGCAGGCGGCGCAGGTCCAGGCGAATGTCGAGCGGGCCGAGGCGGACGCCACCAACGCCTCCTTCCAGCTTCAGCGCGCCATCGAGCTGGTTAAAAACCGCAATGTTTCCGAATCCACGCTGGATGACCGCCGGGCGGGCGACGCCATGGCGCGGGCGACCGTCACTCAGCAAAAGGCCGCGGCTCTCCAGGCCAACATCAACCTGGGCTATACGGAAATCCGCGCGCCCATCAACGGCCGCATCAGCCGGGCGCGCTACACCAAGGGCAGTCTGGTCGGACCGGAGGCCGGTCCCCTGGCGACCGTGGTCAGCCAGGACCCGATCTACGTCACCTTCCCGGTGAGCCAGCGCGAGATCCTGGCCTTCAAGCAGCGCGTCGCCAATAAGCAAGCCGAGGCCGGACAGGTGATCGTGCACCTCAAGATGTCCGACAACAGCACCTATCCTCTTCCCGGCAAGATCAATTTCCTGGATGTCCGCGTCGATCAGGGGACCGACACGCTGACGGTCCGGGCGGAATTTCCCAACCCACAGCGCCTTCTGGTCGATGGGCAGTTCGTTTCCGTTCTGGTCGAGCAGGAGCATGGCGAACCGGCGCTGGTCGTGCCGCAGACCGCGGTGCAAGTCGATCAGGCCGGCGCCTTCGTGCTGGTCGTCGGCGCCGATCGCAAAGTCGAGGTGCGGCGCATCACCCTTGGCGACAGCCGCAGCAGCGGGGAATCGGTTGTGCAGCAGGGGGTGAAGGCCGACGAAATGATCATCGTCCAGGGAATTCAGAAAGTGCGACCGGGGCAGGTGGTCGAACCCACCCCGGTTTCCCAGAAAAGCGGAGCGTAAGCGATGCTGTCGGGTATCTTCATCGACCGGCCCCGGCTGGCCTTCGTCATCGCCATTGTCATCACGTTGGCGGGGGCGATGGCGATCAAGGCCATTCCCGTGGCCCAATTCCCGGATATTGTGCCGCCGCAGGTCAGCGTGACCGCCGTCTATCCCGGCGCGGGGTCGGGCGTGGTGGAATCCACCATTGCTCAGCCCATCGAGTCGAAGGTCAACGGTGTCAGCGACATGCTGTACATGAAGTCAACCAGCGGCGATGACGGCAGCTACAACCTTACGGTTACCTTTGCGCTGGGCACCAACCCGGACATCAACACCGTCAACGTGCAGAATCGCGTCAACCTAGCCGTGGCGCAACTGCCCTCAGAGGTGAAGCAACAGGGGGTGAACGTCAAGAAAAAATCGTCAGCCCTCCTGCAAGTCATCAATCTCTACTCGCCAAACGGCACTTACGACTCACTGTTTCTCAGTAATTACGCGACCATCAATATTCTGGATACGCTGGCCAGGGTGCCGGGCGTCGGGGACGCCTTCCAGTTCGGCGGGCTGGACTACAGCATGCGGGTGTGGATGCGTTCGGATCGGATGACCAGTCTGGGGCTGTCGCCGAACGATGTGGTGGACGCGATCCGCAGCCAGAACACCCAGGCGGCGGTGGGGCGCATCGGCGCGCAGCCGATTGGCTCCGACCAGATGTTCCAGCTCAACATCCAGACCAAAGGACGCCTGACCAGTCTGCAGGAGTTCGAGGACATCGTCATCCGCGCCAATCCCGATGGTTCGGTGGTGCGCGTGCGGGATATCGGTCGTGTCGATCTGAGCGCCAGGAACTCCGACAGTTTCTCCCGCTTCAACGGAAAGCCGGGTGTGGCGATTGGCATCTATCAAGCGCCGGGCGCCAACGCGGTCGCCGTGGCCGAGGGGGTGCTGGCTGAACTGGATCGTCTGTCGCAACGCTTCCCCGAAGACCTCAAGCGCCAGGTCGTCTACGACACGACGGTATTCGTCACCTCGACCATCGAAGAGGTGATCCACACCCTGATCGAGGCGTTCGTGCTGGTGGTCCTCGTGGTGTTTCTGTTCCTTGGAAGCTGGCGAGCGACCTTGATTCCGACCATCGCCGTGCCTGTGTCGTTGATCGGCACCTTCGCGATCATGCTGGCGGTGGGCTTTTCGGCCAACACGGTTTCCTTGCTGGCCCTGGTGCTGGCCATTGGCATCGTCGTCGATGACGCCATCGTGGTCGTCGAAAACGTCGAACGCATCATGGAAGAAGAAGGCTTGCCGCCCAAGGAAGCGACGCGCAAGGCGATGGAGGAGATCACCGCGCCGATCATCGCCATCACCCTGGTTCTGCTGTCGGTGTTCGTCGCTGTCGGTTTCATTCCCGGTTTGACCGGGGAACTCTACCGGCAATTCGCCGTGGCCATCTCGGTGGCGATGGTGCTGTCGGCGATCAACGCGCTGACCCTGAGCCCAGCGCTGTGCAGCATCCTATTGAAACCAACGCATGGTCCCCGCCGTGGTTTGATGGGAAAGATCATGCGGGGGATCGACCGCACACGCGATGGTTACGCATCGATCGTTGGCCGGCTGGTGCGCTGGGCGGTTGCATCCCTGGTGGTGCTGGGACTGGTGATCGCCGGCGTGTGGGGGATTGCGCGGGTAACGCCGACCGGCTTCCTGCCGCAAGAGGACCAGGGCGCGTTCTTTATCGAAATCCAGCTTCCACCGGGCTCATCCGTTGTCCGCAGCACCCAGGTCACGGCGGATATAGAGAAGATCGTCGCCGAAGCGCCGGGCGTGTCCGATGTGACAAGCATCGTGGGCTACAGCTTCCTCAACGGGTTGGCCGTGGCCAACGGCAGCTTCATGGTCGTCACCTTGAAGCCATACGCGGAGCGGACGGACCCAGCGCAGGCGGTGGACAACATCATCGCCGGGCTTCGGCCCAAATTCGCCCAGGTGTCCACCGCCAACATCCTTGCCTTCAACCTGCCGCCGATCATCGGGCTGGGCACTGCCGGTGGTTTTGAATACCAGTTGGAGGATTTGACCGGCGGGACGGTCGAGGATATGGCGGCGGCGACGCGCGGGCTTATTTTCGCGGCCAACCAGCAGCCGGAAATGGCCAATGTCTTCACCACCTTCTCCGCCAACTCACCGCAGCTCTTCCTCGATATCGACCGCAACAAGGCTCAGACTCTGGGCGTCAAGGTAAACGATGTCTTCAACGCCTTGCAGGCGACGCTCGGTGGCCTTTACGTCAACGACTTCAACCTGTTTGGCCGCGTCTGGCAGGTCAACATCCAAGGCGAGGCGGAGGACCGCAGCCGGGTCAGCGACGTCTATCGTGTCAACGTGCGCAACAACAAGGGTGAGATGGTTCCCATGCGCTCGCTGGTGGAGGCCCGGTTGACCCTGGGGCCGCAGGCGCTGATCCGTTACAACAACTACCGCAGCGTGACCATCAACGGCGGGCCATCGCCGGGGAGCAGCTCCGGCCAGGCGCTGGCCGCGATGGAGCGGCTGTCGACGCAGACTTTGCCTTCCTCCTATGGGTATGAGTGGACCGGCACCGCCTTGCAGGAAAAGCAGGCGGCAGGGCGGACAGGGATCATCCTGGCGCTGGCGGTGCTGTTCGCCTATCTGTTCCTGGTCGCGCTGTACGAGAGTTGGTGCATCCCCATTCCGGTCCTGCTGTCGGTCACCGTCGGCTTGCTGGGGGCTTATGTGGGGGTGTGGATAGCGGGTCTGTCCAATGATTTGTATGCGCAGATCGGCGTCATCGTGCTGATCGCGTTGGCGAGCAAGAACGCCATCCTGATCATCGAGTTCGCGATGGAGCAACGCCAGCATGGTCTGTCCATCACCGATGCGGCGGTCGCCGGCGCCCGCATGCGCTTTCGTGCGGTGATGATGACCAGTTTCGCCTTCATCCTTGGCCTGCTGCCGCTGGTCATCGCCGTGGGCGCGGGGGCGGCGAGCCGCCGCGCTGTGGGCACATCGGTGTTTGGCGGCATGATCGCGGCGTCAACGCTGGGGATCTTTCTGATTCCGACGCTGTATGTCGTGTTTCAGTGGATGCGTGAAAAGACGAGCGGTCGTCCGGCGGTTCCCCACGCCGCTGGTGCATCCGGCGTGCAAACAAGCGCGGCCCTGAGTGGCGACGATGATTGATCCGAGCGGCGGACTACAGGGGATTCCGGTTCAGATTGAATCGGAATCCCCTGTAGGCACTGCGCTTAGGCTCGCGACTTCGCATCACCCGTGATGGCGGGTTTCTCTGGCATTTCTTCGGCGATCGCTCTGTAGGCCACCCCACCCAGCACCCCTCCCAGCAGCGGCGCCACCCAGAACATCCAGAGTTGCTGAAGCGCCAAGCCGCCGGCGACCAGGGCGGGGCCGGTGCTGCGCGCCGGGTTCACCGAGGTGTTGGTGATGGGGATGCTGATCAGGTGGATCAAGGTCAGGGCCAGACCGATGGCGATCGGGGCGAATCCCGCCGGGGCGCGGTGATCGGTGGAGCCGGAAATGATGAGGACAAAGAAGAAGGTCAGCAGGACTTCAGCCAGCAGGCCGGAGGCCAGCGTGTATTTACCCGGTGAACCCGGCCCGTAGCCGTTCGCCGCAAGCCCGTTTGTCGCCAGACTGTAGTCGGACTTGCCAGAGGCGATCAGGTACAGCGCCAGGGCCGCGACGAAGCCGCCAAGCACCTGGGCGATGATGTAGGGCAGGATGTCCTTGGCCGGAAAACGCTTGCCCGCCCATAGCCCGACGGTCACCGCCGGATTCAGATGGCAGCCGGAAATGTGGCCAATGGAATAAGCCATGGTCAGCACGGTGAGACCAAACGCCAGAGAGACGCCGACAAACCCAATTCCGGTCTGCGGAAACGCCGCAGCGAACACCGCGCTGCCGCAACCGCCAAAGACCAACCAGAATGTACCCAGGAATTCGGCCAAGCCACGCCGAGACATACCCATGTAACCCTCCTGCGCTATCACTGTGATGCCGTATCAATAGCCGGGTGGTGGAGCAGCGGTGACGTAGGTGACGTTTCCGCTTATATAGCTACGGTTGTACCAAGTGCTTCCGCACTGGTAATAACTCATCTCATTCACCGCCACGACGGTTGGCGAGCACGGCAGCGTTGTCACATAGGTCGGGGTGGTGACCACGGTTGTCGTTGAATTCGATACGGCGGCCCCCGCGATGAAACCAGCGGTCGCGCCCACCGCGGCGCCCGCCAGCGCATAGCCCCAATCGTCGTCATCGTCGTAGTGGTAGTTGTCCCAGTTGTTGTAGTTGCTGCGGTTGTTGGCGACGTTCGCCGCCGCTGCGCTGCGCGCTTGTGTGCGATCGGTCATGCCTTGCTGGCGGCTGTCGGTGCGGTCTGTAAGCCCTTCCTGCCGCTGCCCCTGGCGTTCCGTTCGCGCCTCCTGACCTGAGGCGCGGGTCTCACCGCGTGTTTCGACGCGGGATTGCCGGGTTGCGGCTTGCTGCTGGCTTCCGGCTGGGCGGGCCGCCCGTTCCGCCGCCGGTGCGGCTGCCCGTCCTGTGGCTGGGCGCGCCGTCCTTTCCGGGGCGGGCCGCGCCGCCGTGGGCCGCGCCGCCGCAGGTCGTGCTGCTGTGGATCGTGTCGGGGCGGGCCGCGCCGCAAAGCTGCCGCTTGCGCCGGGGCCAGAGCGGGAGAAGTTGCCACCGCCACCGCCACCGCCACCGCCTCTATGGCCGCCGCCAGCGCTCCTACCGCCGCCGCCACCATGCTGACGAGCGGCGTTGGCGTTCTCTATTATCCCGGCCATCACGAACAGGGATGCGGTGACCAGAGTGATGATCCGTAGTGATCCTGTTTTCATTTCGGCGCCTTTGCCGTGTTACCAGTACGGGATGGGGTTTCAGGAGATTTGGGGGAGGGCGCATCCGCGGTGCGGCGGGTGCGCGCCAAAATCGGAATGCGTTCGGCCCCCTCTGGCGGGTGAAAGGCAAGACGATCCGGCGAAACATCGGGGTTGAGATTCCACTCCGAGAACGCAGCCCGGTATTGCGGTTGGCCTTTATCGTCGCGGTAGGTGATCACCAGCCGTTGCGGCAGGGGGGTGTCTCCAGCGGCCACCCAGATCTGGAAGTCCACATCCGACGTTCGACCGATCAGGTGATCGGTTGGTTCCGTGGTGAGGGTGTCGCGTTCGACATAATCGATGGACTGAAGGCGTTGCTGCAGATCGGCGGGAAGGGTGCTGCTCAGCAGCAGCGCCAGCGGCATCCGCATGTGCAGATCCTGAAGCAGGTAACGCATGACCTCATCGACGGAGCCGGCCCTCTCGACCTGCCCGTAGACCTTCTCATTAGGGTCGGACATGGCGATCTGCTTACCGTCAAAGATCACCAGCTTTTGCTTGCCATCACTCTCCCGCGCCTCGATCCGCAGCCGGTCCGGGCGGCTGAGCGTGATTATTCGCTGTTCACCGAACTCCACTTTCTCGCCGGTGTCTTGCACGACGTCGTAGCCGGCGCGGATGGTCACGCTGAAGCGCGGGGCTTGGGCGAGGTATTCGGCCATATGGTTGAGAATGGCCAGCGCCTTGGGATCCATCGCTTCATCTTGTTGCCCAGCCCCCGGCTTGACGTTGTCCTGCTTGACGTCGCCTTGCCTGACATTGCCGGGGGATGGCTTCTCGGCGCCCATCGCTGGTCCGGCCAGCAAACACGCGCAAAGCCCGCACGCATAAAGCACTGGGCCGGTTAGCCGCATCAACCTGATCATCGCTGTTGTTTCCCGATCTGTTATGCCCCCTCACGATGAGGATGCGTTTCTTTTCGGTCGCTCCGTGATGGCCGCCGCTATCTCCTGACTCAACAGCGCCAGATTGTTGCTCATCACCGCCGCCAGAGAGGTGTATTCGTCATCTGGAACGCGGGTGTTCAGCTTGGTTCGCTTCCGGGTGATGACTTTTTGGGTTTCGCCGTTGAGGATCGTCCAATGCGCGTCAAGGATGCCGTCGCCCACGGCGGTCCGCTCGAAATGTTCAAATTCGATGCTGACTTCATAGTCGAAGCGATCGATGTTCTTGGATGGCAGGACGGAGACATCGTTCGTTCCCAACAGGATGGACAAATTGTCAGCGACGACGCGCGTCACATTAGCGGGCAGGCGCTCGGCCCAGAGGTCGTCCCGGCTGCTTTTCAACTCGTAGGAGCTGGTGTAGGTGACGATTTCCGAGCGATCGAGGTATTCCGGCATGCTAACCGGCTGGATGCCGATGGAACGCCGGCTGTTACGGCTTGCGTCATTGTTCGGCGCCATGGGTGTAAGGACATAAAGGCGCGGCTCCGCGCCGGAACAGCCGGTCACGATGACCAAGGCCACCAGCCGCGATAAAAGGCCCCGGCGGGGAATGGGCGCACATGCGGGCATCGCGGTCACCGTCCCGTGATCAAGACGTTCGGTCTGCGGTCCACCTGATCGGCAAAAGAACGCAATGATTTCGAGGCGGTCGAGAGGTTGGCCATCGTTTGCTCCAGGTTGTTGCGCAGCGGTGAGCGTGGGTCTACGGCGGCGTCCACTGTTTTCAGCGTGGCTTCCGTCTCCTTCAACGCCTTTTCCGCCGCCACCGCCGCGGCCTGCACGCGGACGCTGAGTGGCTGCACTTCGGAATTCACCGAGCGCAGCAGGTTCTGGAAGTCGCTGATAGCCGCTTGCAAATTGGCTTGCAGCAAGTTCACGGCGGCTTGGGATTCCTTCGTCAGGGTCACGGCGTCGCCCAGCAAGGGGCCGGAGTGTTGGTTCGCCGTTGTCATGAGCGCCTCGAACTGCTGCAAGCCGCCCGCCGCAGAAGCGACGGAATCCTTCAGCTCCGGCGAGGTGAGCAGCGTGTCGAGGTGAGTCAGGACCTGCAACGCCGCCGTGGCGATTTGCTCCAGCGGCAGATTGCCCAGCGTTGCTTTAAGCGATTCAAGGTCCGACTGGGTTGATGGGATCTCGATCACCGATGGCGGCAATTTGCCGATCATCGTGGCCGGCGTGTGCGGGTAATAGCCGAGTTCGATCGCCAGCATGCCGGTCACCAGACTTTGCACCACCAGCTTGGCGCGCAGCCCCTTTTCGATGATTCTTTGGTATTCCTCGGCGTGCAGCGGCCGGTCGGTCCATTGGATGGCGCCGGGAATGAATTCGAACTCGACGGGCATGCGTGTTTGCAAGGTGGCGCTGTCCATCTCCACGCGGATCGTCTTCACCTCACCCACGCGCACGCCCTGGTATGTCACCGGCGCGCCGATCTCCAGACCGGCCACGGATCCTTGGAAATAGGTGCCGGCGTGCGGGCGCTCTTTCAGGAGGGGGCCTCTGCCGAACAGGGCGACCGCGATCACCAGCAAGGCGACCGCACCGACGACGAAACCACCGACCATCTTGGGATTGGCTTTCGCGGCCATCGCCTTACCTCCTCTTGGGTTGCCGGCGGTTCACGCATGCGCAGGCGCCGTTTCACCGCGCCGTAGAAAAATTCGCACCTTCGGATGCTCGGCTTGATCGACCAGGGTGCGGGGGTTTCCATGCGCAATGGCCGTCCGGGATTCCGCGTCAAGGAACACCGCGTTGTCGGCTATGGCGAATATGCTGGCGAGTTCATGGGTGACGATGACCACCGTGCTGCCAAGGTTATCCCTCAACTCCAGGATGAGGTCATCGAGCCGGCGTGAGCTGAGCGGGTCGAGGCCGGCGGATGGTTCATCGAGAAACAGGATGTCGGGGTCGAGCGCCATGGCGCGCGCCAGACCGGCCCGCTTGCGCATGCCGCCGCTGATCTCGGACGGGTAGTAATCCTCAAAGCCGCGCAAGCCGACCCACGCCAGCTTCAGCGTCACCATCTCCGCCACCTCTCGCGCGTCGAGCGTGGTGTAGAGCGACAAGGGTAGGGCCACGTTGTCGGCCAGAGTCATGGAGCTCCACAGGGCGCCGCTCTGGAACAGCACGCCAAAGCGCCGGCTGATGGCTCTTTGCCGTTCCAGGTCATCGGCCCAGAAGTTTTCACCGTTATAGAGCACCTCTCCCTTGGCCGGTCGGATCAGGCCGATCATGTGCTTGAGCATGGTGCTTTTGCCGCAGCCGCTGTCGCCCATGATGGTGAAGATCTCCCCCTTTGCTACGGAGAAGCTGACGTCGTGCTGCACGACATAATCACCGAACGCCATATCGAGGTTTTTGACGGTGATGCAGGGTTCGGGCTGTTCCATGATCCTCCTCAAAGGCCAAGAATGTTGAGGAGGACGGCGAGAATCGCGTCGCTGATGATGATGTAGACCAGAGCGGTGACCACCGCCGCGGTGGCGGCGTTGCCGACGGCGGCGGCGCTCCGGCCCGATTGGATGCCGCGCATGCAGCCGGCGATGGCGACCAGCGCGCCGAACAGCACGCTCTTGCCCCAGCCGACGAAGAAGTCGGTGAAGGTGAAGCTGGCGCGGGTCTGTTCGAGATAGACCGTGCCCGTCAGATCGAGCATGCCGACGCCGACCAGAAGGCCGCCGAGCATGCCGGCGAAGACCGAATAGACGTACAGCAACGGCATCATCAGCATCAGCGCCAGCATGCGCGGCAGCACCAGGAAATCGATGGGTGAGACGCCCAGCGTCGACAACGCATCGATTTCCTCATTGGACTGCATGGTGCCAAGCTGGGCGGCGAAGGCCGCCCCGGTCCGCCCGGCCAGCACGATGGCGGTCATGATCGCCGCCATTTCGCGGGTCATCGCCACGGTGACCAGATTGGCCACATAGACCTCCGCCCCGAAGGTGCGCAATTGCACTGCGCCGACGAAGGCCAGGATCAGGCCGACAAGAAGCGAGATGACCGAGGCGATGGCCAGAGCCCGTATGCCGGAATCCTGCATGGTCAACAGAAGATCCGAACCACGGAAGCGGGCCTTGCCGGTCAGCAGCCGAACGAAGGACAAGGTGGCTTCGCCGATGAAGGTGATGGTCTCTTGAAACCCCTTCCATGACTCCAGCACCGCTTCGCCGATGGCGGTGAGCAGGGATTTCCTGGCTCCGGCGCGGCGTGTCCCGGTTTTTTCCGGCACGGCCAGCGCCAGATCCACCAACCGCCGCACGCCGGGCGGCAGCCCGGTCTTGTCGAAGGCGAGCTGCCTTTCCCGGCAGAGGGATTCCAGGCCAACGATGTAGGAAACCAGCGAGGCGTCCCAGCGCCCGAGGTCGGACGCCTGGACCAGAACCCGGCTGGGCGCCGATGAATCGCCTTGGGGATCGCCTTGGGGATCACCGAGGCGCCGGGCCACCTCATCGACGGACGGCATGCCATGACGCACACGCCAGTCCCCGGCGCACCGTATCGCCAAGGTCTGGCCGTCAAGCATTTCCAGGCATACGGGTGCAAGCATGATTCAGGCGTTCCTTATGGCCGGGGTAAGCCGCCAGTCATCCCCCCGTGCGGCCTTGCTGCACGCCGCGCTGGTAGGCCGAATCTTCGGAACGTTTGTGATAGTCGTAGAGGGCGCCACCGGCCAGACCGGCCCCGGCGCCGATGACTGCGCCCATCCCCGCATTACCGGCGATGGCGCCGATCGCCGTGCCGGCGACGGCCCCGCCGGCGGTGCCGGTCAGCACGCGCTGCTGTGAAGCCGACATGTCGGAGCAGCCGGTGAGCAAAAGTGCGAATGCTGCGGCGCGGGTAAGCTGTGCATAGGTCATGTTCATCACCATGGTTTCAAGAACACCCGCCGGCGTCACGCACGGCAGGGGTAACGCTGCGCCAAATATTGGAACAGCCCTTCGATTGGCGGCATGGACATCGGCTGCGGGTTTTGCCTTGTCCAAGTAACGAAAGCGGCGATTGCTTCGTTGCGCGACGGTGGTGGGGTGGGCACGCACACCAGCCGTTTGCCGGAGGCTGCGGCGGCGACCTGATAGTATTGATAGGCCCCGGTCACGAAGCCATGGCAGAAGTGCAGCGCGGCGACCCCGGTGGCATCCGTTGGTTTGGACTCGCACAACCGCACGAGGTCGCTCGTGGTCTTGACTTGAAAATTGCTCTCGGAAGGGAGCGGGGCCGTCTGGGCGCGCGCGCCAATGGCCATCATGGAAGCCAGAATGGCGGCGAGGGCGATTTTGGATCGGCGTTTCATCGTCATCTCTCCTAGCCCTGTTGTTTGATATCGGTTTGTTTGATCGGTGGGTCGTTTTGATCAGCGGTCGGTCTGTGCGCGCACCGTGCGGCCATGCACACGGTCGATGGCGGCCCGTAAATCCGCCGCCGCCGCGCGCGCGGCGGCGCGCGCGGTGTCCATGGTCGACACGCTTGCCTCACTGTCGAAGGCCGGCGGGTTGTAGCGGCGAAGCGCGGCGCTCAGCAGTTTCGATGTTTGGCTGTCATAGACCTCGACGGCCAGGACGATGGCCCCGGTGTAGACCCCGCTCCCGCCGGTGGTGTCTTTCAGCGCGCCAATCGGCACGACCCGCGAGACCTTGGTGTCTCCCACCACGGCTTCCTCCACCCCGGCAAGCTTCATGACGATGCGGGCGGTGTTGGGACCGGGGTTGGGCGTGAGTGTGTAGCCGTTGCTCAAGGTGCGGCGGGTCTCGCTGGTGAGCAGTTGGGCGATTTCCGTCACCTGGGCGTCGTTGATCCCTTCGTAGCGGGCATCGTCGCCGCGGTAGACCACCACCGGGTCAACCATGAAGCGGGTGTAGCGCTGCAGATCGGCGTCTGGGACCTTGTAAACCCAGGATGCTGGTTTGCTGGCGCTTTGCTGCGACGATTGAGATGTCGAGCATCCCGTGAACACGACAAGGGTCATTGCCCCCAAACAACGGATCAAGGGTTTCAGATCGGTGATCATGAGACGCATACGAATCTCCTTGATTGGGCTTGAGTTGGCCTATGTCATGACGCCGACGATCACCGAGCCCCAGATGGTCAGGATCACCTGAGAGACGGCGTACGGAACCGTGTAACCGAGGATCGCCACCGGGCTGCCCGAACTCTCCTGCACGGCGGCCAGGGATGGCGTTGATGTCTGTGCGCCGGCGCAGGCCCCCAAGACTAAAACGGGGTTCATGCGCAGCACGCGAACGCCGAAGAAAATGCTGACAAGCAACGGGAAGAGGGTGCAGACAGCCCCCGCCAACAGCACCACTCCCCCAAATTCCTGAAACGCGGCGACGAAATGTGGGCCGGCTTGCAACCCGTTGATGCCGAGGAAGGCGGCCAAGCCAATATCGCGCATGAAGTCGATGGCGGCGCGCGGCGCCTGGCCGAAGCCGGCGATGCGGGGGCTCAACCAGCCGACCACCACGCCCCCCAGCAACGCCCCGACACTGGTCCCCAGCCCGATGTGCAGGTCACCCAGCACGGCAGAAGGGATGCCAAGCAGGCCACCGACGACAATGGCGATCCCGACCGCGCCTATGTCCGTGGCGCTGCTGGGCTTCAAGATACGCCCGACGTGCTTGGCGACACGCTCCAAATCAGCCTCGCCCCCGACCAGATCCAGCACGTCGCCTTGTTGAAGAACCGTCTCCGGCAGGATTGGGATCTCCTGGCCCAGGCGCACCACGCGGCGCAGATAGACGTTGCGCAGATCCAGGCTGGGGGCGTCGGTCAATTCACGCAGGCTTTTTCCATCCACCACCCCGGAGGCGATGATGGAGACAAGGGCCACGGGGAAAGTCAGCAGTTGCTGATCCTCCACCTCTTCGCCGACGCGGGCCCCGGTGTTCATCACCGCCAGACGGCGACCGCTCAACACGACCACGTCACCGGTCTCGATCATGGTCTGCGGCATGGCCTGGATGATCGTATCCCCGCGCCGCAGCCGGGTGACGGAAACACGCTGCGGGCCGGACTGGATTTCCAACTCCGCTACGGGGTGTCCGTGTAAAGCCGGGTCATCCACCCGGTACGCCCGGGCGGTGAGTGGCCGGTAGGCGCTGAGCATTCCCGACCGTTTCGAGTCGATGCCCATCTTCGCTTCCAACAAGGCCGCTTCCTGGCGCAGGTCGACGCCAAGCAGCCGTGGGGCAACCCGGCTGAGGAACAAGATGGCGCCGCTGGTGCCAAACACATAGGTCAGCGCGTCGGCCACCACGACATGAGCGACCAACCGATCACGCTCCATCTGGTCCAGCGGCAGTTTCTGGATCGTCTCGGCGGCGGCGCCGATGGCCGGTGACTGCGTCAAGCTGCCCGACAGCAAGCCGGCGGCCATGCCAGGATCAAGCTTCAGCAGGCGGGCGAACAGCACGCACACCACCAAACCGCAGATGCATTGCACAAGCGTCAAGGCCAGCGATCGCACCCCGTCGCCCTTGAGCGCCCGGAAGAATTGCGGACCAACCGTGTAGCCGTTGGCGAACAGGAACAGCATGAACAGCACGGATTTGGCTGGTCCCGATACGGGGATATCCAGTTGCCCGATCAACAGCCCGGCGAACAGCGAGCCGGTTACGGCCCCCAACGCGAATGAGCCGAAGCGAACGTTTCCAATCCAATACCCAACCGCCAGCACGAGGAACACCGCCAGTTCCGGGTATTGGCGCAAGGGTCCGGCGATCGCTTCGACCATGATCGCCTCACAAAATCATCGCGAAGTAACCGAACACCGTCAGCAGAACCCCGGACACCGCATAACCGACCGGGAAGCCGATCCACGGGACCGAGCTGTTGACCTCCTTGGCGGCTTCGCGCGCCGGGCCGGAATGCGAACGCGCCCCGGCCACGCCGCCCATCAACACCGCCGGGTTGATCTTGAACACATGGTATCCGATCGCCCAGATGATGAAGGGCGGGATGGTGCTGGCCACAAAGCCGACGATGAAGATGCCGAAGGCGATCGACCCGGTAAGCTGTTGCAGCAGCGACGCCCCGGCGTTGATGCCGACGATGGCGACGAAGGTGACGAGGCCGAGGTCTTCCAGGATGTTGCGCGCGGCGTTCGGCGTGTCGCCGAAGAAACGCAGGCGGGCGACCAGCGACGAAACGATGACGCCCGACACCAGCAGACCGCCGGCGTTGCCGAGGCCGACTGAAAAAGCCCCGACGGGAACGGAGATCATGCCGATGAGGAAGCCCAGCACCATGCCCGCCGACAGGGTCAACAGATCGGTCTGGGTGCTGGGTCGGGCAACCCGGCCAAGCAAACTAGCCGCTTGCTCCACCGCGCCGCGAAGGCCGACGACGGAAATCACATCGAGCTTTTGCAGCTTGGTTTCGGTGCCGAGGGGGATGGGGACGCCGCTGCGCTCGATCCGCCGCAATTGAATCTGCCCGGCGATTTCCGAGTTGCGGAATTCCCGCAGGGGACGATCCAGGTATTCCTTGCGCGTCACCAGGATCTCCGCCTGATCCAGCGGGATGTTGAGGGCGCGTTCATCGGCCACCTCACGGCCGAGCAACCCCATGTTCTCCGTCAGATCCTGAAGCCGTCCGCCTAGCGCCACCACATCGCCGGCCTGAAAGACCAGATCGGGGCTTGGCTCCAGCGCCGTGTTGGCGCGCACCACATTGACCACGCGGTATTGCGGATGGGAAGCGCGGAAACTGGCGATGCTCTGGTTGGCGGCGTTCGCCGCCACTTCATAGGAGCGCAGACCCAGCGGGCGGTAGCCGGTCAGGCCAGTGTCATCAACATTCTGCACGCCATTTTCGCGCTCGTATTCAGCCGCCGCCGCCTTGGCGTCCACCCCCCACCAGCGCGGCAGGTATTTGCAGATCAAGATGATGCCGATGGTGCCCCAGATATAAGTGACGCCATAAGACAGGGCGATCATCGCCGAAACCTGTTCAGCCGAAGTCCCCGCTGGGGGAATGTAGGCGCCGTCGGTCATCGCCATTTCAGCCGTGCCGATGGCCGCCGACATGGTCTGTGAACCGGCGAGAATGCCGCCCGCCGCTCCCGGCGGCAGCCCCATGATCCGCGCGCCTATCACGACGAAGGCAAGACCGAGGAGGCTGCACAGCACCGCCAGGAAGGTGAATTTCAGGCCATCGCCCTTCAGCGAATTGATGAAGGACGGCCCGACGCGCAGCCCCACGCCGTACATGAACAGGTAGTAGAAAAGCGACTTGGCGAACTCGTCCAGATGCAGCTTGACGCCGTATAGCGACCCCCAGGTGGCGATGGCCGCGCCGACGACGATGGCTGCCGCCACCATGCCCAGGCCATAGCCCATGACGCTCCAGCGACCGATCCACACCGCCATGCCGACGGTGAAGAACAGCAGGATGTAAGGGTTCGCCTGAAGGAAGTGAAAGAACGCGTTCATGGTCGCCTCCTAGGCCGCGATATCCCGGGATTGCTGCGCGGTGAGCGCCTCGGGCCGCAGCAACTTCAGCCCGAGCGCCGCTTCGTAGCCGTGGATCTCCTTCACATCGAGCTTGCGCATGAACTCGATGATTTCCTGGGTGATGATCTGCCCCGGCACCATGATCGGGAAGCCGGGCGGGTAGGGGATGACGAAGTTGGCCGACACCAGATCCGGCCCTTCCTTCAGGCGGCGGTCGATGTCTTTGCTCGACAAGCTCACGTGCTCGCACTTGGCTTCGTCGTAGGCGGCGTAATAGGCGGCGCGCAGATGTCCCTCAACCGTGCTGCTGCTGGGGTCATCGCGGAAGGCGTCATGGAAGCGGCTGAAGTTCGGCAAGTTCGGCACATCGTGCATCAACGCCTTGACCCGTGCTTGGAACGCCCCTCGTTCCGCCTCGCCCCCCTCATTCAACCGCCGTTCGATGGAGCGGGAGATGTCGGCCAGCGCCTTGATCAGATGGGCGAGATCGCTGCGCGAGTTGTTGATGTTGATTTGCAGCAACACGCTGTTGCGTGACGTCTTGTTGATCTGAATGTCATGCTCATTCGCCAGTATTCCCTTGAATTGCGTTCCATCATATCCAGCCGTTCCACACAGCAAGGTGATGCGTGTCGGATCGAGGACGAATTCATCCTGCCTCAACGCCTGGACGATCTCCTGCAAAGTGGCGTTGTTTCGGCCATAATCCTTGATTCCTGTTTCCCGGTACTCGGATGGAATCATTTCATCCGGTGTCAGCACCCGGAAATATTTGGAGATCAAGGGGTGGCTGTTGATGTCGCGCCGCAGTTCTATGGCAAGTTGAAGGGCGCGCAAGACCAGCTCATACCCCTCCAGCTCCATCTGCCGGCGGGCGACGTCGATGGACGCGATGATCTGCAGGTTCGGCGAGGTCGAAGTGTGCGTGTAGAACGCCTCGTGGAAGGATTCCTTGACGTGATGGAACTCCTGGTCCTTCACCAGAACGATGGAGCCCTGGCGCAGGCTCGACATCGATTTGTGGATGGAGTTGGTCTGGTAGACGCGCACCTTGGCCTTGTCCGGGTCGGGCAGCAGGTGCAAGTCAAGCAGGCGCGGGTCGCGCGGGTCCAGCCCGTTGATCTCGGCGCGCTGCTCCTCATAGCGCTTACGGTACGCGGGATCGTGGAACTGCTCGTGCAAGGCCGCTGCGGCGCCCATGGCGGTGCGCGGGCGCAGGAACGGTGAAAAGCGCGCAAAGCCGAACCAGGCCTCATCCCAGAGGAAGACCAGATCGGGCTTGATCGCCAGACACTCTTCCATGGTGCGTTTGACGTGGGCGATGTGGCCGTCAAAGGTGCAGTTGGTCAGCACCAGCATGCGGGCCTTATCAAGCTTGCCCTCGGCCTTGAGGTTCAGCAGCGCCTCTTTGATCGGGCGGATCGGCAGGCTGCCGTACATCGAATATTGCGTCAGCGGGAAAGCGTCGATGTACAGCGGCTGCCCACCGGCCAGCACCAGACCGTAATGGTGCGATTTGTGGCAGTCGCGGTCGATCAGCACGATATCGCCTGGACGCAGCAGCGCTTGATGAACGATCTTGTTGGCGGTGGAGGTGCCGTTGGTGACGAAGAAGCTGCGATCGGCGCCGAAGGCGCGCGCCGCTTTGTCCTGCGCCTCCTTGATGGTGCCGACGGGGTCGAGCAGGCTGTCGAGCCCGCCGGTGGTGGCCGAGGATTCCGCCATGAACAGGTTGAGTCCATAGAACTCACCCATGTCGCGGATCCAGTTCGACTTGAAGATCGACTTGCCGCGGGCGATGGGCAGCGCGTGGAAGGTGCCGATGGGCCGCTGCGCGTAGCGCTTCAGATTGTCGAAATAGGGCGTGCGGTAGCGGTCGGAGATGCCCTCCATGAGGGTGAGGTGAATTTCCATCACCTCTTCACGATCATAGAAAATGCGGCGGATCGGGGCGGCCTCGTCGGAGCCCGCCAGCTTTTCCACATCCCGGTCGGTCAGCAGATAGATGTCCAGTTCTGGCCGCAGGCGCTTGAGCAGGCCGGCGAGGGCGCTGCCGTTGTCCTGGTCGACCGCGCTGTCGGTGACGCTCAGCGTGCGCGCCAGATATTCCTGCAACAGCGGCATTTGTTGCTGTGAGCGGAAGGAAAAACCATCGTAGATGACCACCGCCTGGATGCCGGCGTTGATCACCGTACCGATCAGCGCGTCTTCAAAGCTGCCAACCACCACCGGCTCGTAGATGAATTCATCCATCGGACGGCGCAGGCGGCGCATGTTGTTGCGGATTTCCGGCCAAGTCGAATGTTCCGAGGGCGTGACCACCAGCACCTCGAAATAGGGCTTGTACGTTTCGCCGCTTTCTCCTGATGGCGGCAGCCGGTCTCCCAGATGGGTCTCACCCTCGTCGTGGATTTCCCACATATCGGCGTCGTGACGGTAGCTGTTCGACAGCAAGGCGGCGCTGAGCCGCTGGCACAGACGCTGGAAGCCGGTGCTGTCGCCCGTCTGCAGATGGCTGTGCAGCGTGTCCATCAAGCGTGTGCCGGGGTAACCGAAGTAGGATTCCAACGGGTCCAGTTCAGCCAGCAAATCCTCGGCGTGCCGGTGCAGCGTCGTGGCGGCGTCGCCTTCCGCGCTGACCATCGAGCGCGCCACCCGGTGCAAGCGGCGCCAACGGTCCAGCCGTGCTTCGGCGGCGGAAAAGAAATCCTGGAGATTCATCGATTCCCGGCCCGGAGGCTCACTCGATGACCCCATGCTTGCCCCTGTCCCGGAATCCTGGTTGGACGTATGGCGCTTTTTCATGACACCTCCTGAAGGCCCGGACGGAACGTTCTTCAAAATCTCAACGCATGAGTCCCAACATGAACGGGTCGGCTTTCGACCAAGCTTGGTTGAAACGTTAAGGCAGCGCGGTGCAGGCACGGCAGTAAGTTACGGTAAGGCCAGCACAATGCAGTTTTCGGAAGACGTGATTCCGGGGGGTACGTTACGTGAAGCAACATGGCGGCCTTCTCACGCATGATACGGACGACGCTCAATGGAATCGATTGAGCGCCGCCGGTATGAAAGGGCGGCGCAGCGAAAGTTTCGGCCAAGAAACAAGCCGGCGGTGCGTGCTGTTCCGTCTGGGCGCCGTGGGAGGATCTTTTGTGTCAGGGACGCCCGCTGAAGACTGGGCGCGCGATGAGCCCCAGATCCTGAAAGCCTGAGATCATCATCTGAATGGCCAGCGCCGTCAGCAAAAGCCCGACGATGCGCGTTATCACCTGGAGCCCGGAGGGGCCGATGGCGCTCAAGACCCGCTCTGAGTAGAGCAGGCAGAGAAGATTGAATCCCAGTATAAGCAGCACAAGAACGGTGAGCAGGATAGAGGCGCCCATGCCGGGCCGGGCCGCGGACAGCACCACGATGGCGACGATGCCCTGCGGTGTGGCCATAAGCGGCATCGCCAGCGGGTAGATGGCGACGCGGGGCGAAACCTTGCGGTGCGGTGCGTGTTCGTCCGGTTCGGGTTCTTCGCTTGCCACCATATGCAAAGCAAAGCGCAACAAGATCAACCCGCCGGCCAGCTTCAGCGCCGGTAAGGTGATGTGAAATGTGTGCAGGATCGCCTCGCCAAGCAGCGAAAAAATCACCAGAACGACGGCCGCCACGGTGACCGCACGGATGGCGATGCGCCGCTTGCTCTCCGCATCCTCTCCTTCCGTCAAGCTTGCGTAGAGGATCATCGCCTTGGTCGGGCCGATGGTGATGAACAGGATGGCCAGCATGTCGAGGATGCCCAGCTTCATCGTCGTCCTCCAACCTTCTCGCGCACCCAAATCTGCCGCTTGCATCTGGACGCGCTGAAGTATCTTACCGTTACAGGCATAGTGTAGAGTTGGCGAAAAGGCCGGACCGAAAGCGGTGATTCGGCTGTTCATCCTTTGCATCAACAGAAAAGAAAGAAGGATCAGGCCATGAACACCGTTGCGCGCGCCGCATCCGCCGCTTTGCTGTGTCTTACCTTGGCGAGCCCAGCTATGGCGCAGACTGCTCAATCAACCCAACCGATGACGCCGCCGACCACTCAGGCTCCCCCCAAAGACAGTAAGCCGGTGGCTCCCGACAGCAAGCGGATGGCCCCTGCGAACCAGAACTCCAAAGCAACCGCGCCGCCTGTGGCCGCACCGTCGGGCGCATCGCCTGTGGTTGACATCAACTCATCCTCAGCCAAGGCTCTGATAGCCGCGCTGCCGAACATTGGTGACGCGCGCGTTGAGGCCATCATCAAAAACCGGCCATACCTTGAGAAGACCGAGCTGGTGAAGAAGGCGGGTATTCCGCAGTCCGTCTTTGACAACATCAAAGATAAGGTGGCGCTGGTTGACATCAATACGGCGACACCGCAGCAGATGAAGGCCATCCTGACCGGAATCGGTGACGTCCGCTCCCAGGAAATCGCCAAGCATCGCCCGTATGCGACCACCGATGATCTGGTAAAAAAAGGCGTGCTTACGCAGGGCGTCTACGATAGCATCAAAAGGGATGTCATCGTAAGCAAATAGAAAGAACTATATTCGCTGAATCAAATCAATGCAATGTATTATTATTCAGATAGAATAATGATTATTTGCATTGATTTGACTGTTTGCAGTATTTTTTATTTCAAGTTAATCTCTCGAAATCCTTCTACCACTGCACATTTTTGGAGAAAAGATCAATGCTCTCCCGCCGCATTTTACTTGCAAATACCATCGTTTTGGCGATGGCGCCTGGGCTTGCTCAGGCGCAGGCACAAATCAGTTTGGCCGATCGCCGCGCAATCGCTGCCTATCGCCAGGAAAAATGGCCTGCCATTGAAAAAGCGATTCATGATGCTGCTGGTTTTGACGTATCGATTGAGGTTGAATGGGATCGACTGACCATAGCAGGGGACGCCAATAATTATGCGAACGATGATTATTTCGGAAAAACTATCTTCGAGCCGCTTACTATGGCATTGCGTGATGTCACCAAGGACCAGATGGGGCGTGACGCTCTGAAGCAGAAACTGAAGCGTATCAGCATTTCCTATGATGAAGCGACGGCGCCAGGGTCGAACTATCCAGATGGATTAAAATTTGAAAGCGGTGGGCTCAGCATCAATTGGCAACCATTCTCTAACGCTAGCGATGTCAAACCACGCAGCGATGCTTTGATCGCATTGCTTGAAAAGAACCTCTGAGAGTCCAACTCAGTATCGGCATGAGTTGGCATCCCCGCGAAGGCCCTCTGCGTATGCTCGGATACTTAACAAGAGCTAAGAGGGGAAGGCCTCGTCTTGGTCATAGCCGCAGCTCTTCAACGCCTCCAGCATATGCGCTGGTATTGGAGCTGCGGCTGTGACCGCTGGCTTTTTCGGGTAGAGCGGCAGGGTGATGGCGCGGGAGTGCAGGTGCAGAGGCCCTTCCGGTCCGCCATATTGCGGATCGCCCAGCAAGGGGCAGCCGATTTGCGCGCTGTGCACGCGAATCTGGTGTGTGCGGCCGGTGTGCGGGGTGAAGCTGATCCAGGTCAGGGCGCCGGCCCGGCCCATGACGGTGTAATCGGTGATGGCGGTCTGCCCGTCCTCGGCGGTGACGATGCGCCAACCGCCGGTGCGGTTGGAAAGCTTCTTGAGCGGCAGTTCGATGCGTCCCTGCTCAGCCGGTGGGGAGCCGGCGCAAACCGCCCAATAGGTCTTTCCCACCAAGCCTTCCGAGAATAACTTTCCCAGTTTGCGCAGCGCCTTGGCGTGCCGCCCCAGCACAAGGCAGCCGGAGGTGTCGCGGTCCAGCCGATGCGCCAGTCCCGGCGGCTTGGGAAAGCCAAAGCGCAGATGCTCGAAATGGCGCTCGAGGTTATCGCCGCCACCCGGCCCGGCGTGCACCGCCAGCCCCGCCGGCTTGTCGAGAATAAGCATCAAGCCATCCCGGTAAAGGATTCGGGCTTGGATCTGATCGGGGGTCATGCACGGGCCAGTGTGGCGGGGGAAGGGGGAGGGAAATGCCTCGTTACAAGGCATTTCCCAGTGGATCAGCTCAGCTTCAATTCCTGGAAGAAATCGCCGCCTTTGTCATCGACGATGATGAAGGCGGGGAAGTCCTCCACCTCGATGCGCCAGATGGCCTCCATGCCCAGTTCGGGGTATTCGACCACCTCAACCTTGCGGATGCAGTCCTGCGCCAGGCGCGCCGCGGCGCCGCCGATGGAGCCGAGATAGAAGCCGCCGTATTTTTTGCAGGCCGTCGTCACCTCTGGGCTGCGGTTGCCCTTGGCGAGCATAACCAATGAGCCGCCCGCCGCCTGGAACTGATCGACGAAACTGTCCATGCGCCCCGCCGTGGTTGGGCCGAAGGAGCCGGATGGCATCCCCTCAGGCGTCTTGGCCGGGCCGGCGTAGT
Source organism: Azospirillum sp. (assembly GCA_031546725.1). Taxonomy (GTDB): domain Bacteria; phylum Pseudomonadota; class Alphaproteobacteria; order Azospirillales; family Azospirillaceae; genus Azospirillum. The sequence continues at coordinate 11,280 of JAVBJZ010000016.1, read as the reverse complement.
AGATCGGGTGATTCTTGAAATAATCCGGCAGTGGCTCACCAGCGTCCAGGCGGGCGCGCAGCTTGGCGTGCGCCAGGTCGCGGGCGACGATCAGCGGGCCGGTCAGCGAAACGCGGGTGCGGGTCGGATGCCGGGACAGGATGGCGCGGATCTCGCTCATCGGCTGGTTCAGGTCGATCTTCACCACGTCGCCGGCAAGCTGGTTGTCGTCGACCTCCGGCAGGAATTGGGCGGGATCGGTTTCAAGCTGTTCCAGGAAGATCCCATCTCTGGTGATCTTGCCCAGCGCCTGGCGGTCGGCTGAGCAGGACACGCCGATGCCGATGGGCAGCGAGGCCCCATGGCGCGGCAGCCGGATGACGCGGACGTCATGGCAGAAATACTTGCCGCCGAATTGCGCCCCAATGCCCATCTGCTGCGTCAGCGCATGGACGGCGACCTCCATATCGAGATCACGGTAGGCGTGGCCGGATTCACCCCCCGCCGTCGGCAGGCCGTCGAGGTAGCGGGCCGAGGCCAGCTTCACCGTCTTCAACGTCTGCTCAGCGCTCAGGCCGCCGATCACCACGGCGAGGTGATAGGGCGGGCAGGCCGAGGTGCCCAAATAGCGGATCTTGTCTTCAAGGAATTTCAACAGCCGGTCCGGCGCCAGCACCGATGGCGTCGCCTGATGCAGGAAGGTCTTGTTGGCCGAGCCGCCGCCCTTGGCCATGAACAGGAATTTGTAGGAATCCTCGCCCTCGGCATAGATGTCGATCTGGGCGGGGAGGTTGTTGCGGGTGTTCTTCTCCTCATACATGGAGAGCGGCGCCAACTGGCTGTAGCGCAGATTGCGCTTGAAATAAGCGTCGCGAGCGCCGGTGGACAGCGCCTCTTCATCGCCGCCCTTCGTCCAGACGCGGCGGCCCTTCTTGCCCATGATGATGGCTGTGCCGGTGTCCTGGCACATCGGCAGCGTGCCGGCGGAGGCGATGTTAGCGTTCTTCAGCAGGTCGAGCGCCACGAACTTATCGTTTGCCGACGCCTCGGCATCGTCGAGAATGGTGCGAAGTTGACGCAGATGGCCCGGACGCAGCAGGTGATTGATGTCGCTGAAAGCCGCTTCGGCGAGAAGGCGCAGCCCTTCGGGCTCCACCGTCAGGACCGATTCGCCATCGAACGCGGCGGCACGGACGTAATCGGTGCTCAGCGTGCGGTAGATGGTTTCATCCTTGCCGAGCGGAAAGAGGCTCGAAGAATCCCGGTTCAGACTGCTATCGTTGGCCATGAATGGCGTCCCTTCCGTCTTTTATAGAGCGGTTTCCACTTCAGTCTGAAGCGGAAACCGCTCTAATGCTGTGATTTGACGAGCAGATTAACGCATCCGGCTTTTAAGCCGGACGCGATCTGCTCTAGTGTTCGCCTTCCACTTCTGTTGGGGCGAACCGGCGCATGCGCGGATGCATGAAGAAGGGGAAGGGGCTTTTTCGGTTCCCCTTATACACCGTCCTGGCGCGCAAACAACGGGCCCGCTCGGCTGCCGTGGAATGCGGCGCTTCCCTGGATCGACAGCAAAAAAAAGCGTTCCTTGGTGTTTGGTCAAGGAACGCTAGTGGAGCAATATTGGGAGAGAGAGAACCACGCGAACGTGGTGAAAGATAATGACAACGATCTTTCTGCTTCCTTTATCTCCGGCAAGGGATTGCGCCGACTTGATAACGGTCAAGACCCGGAAAATTTTTGTGAAGGCCGAGTTCTGAAGTAGGTTTTCCTATAAAATCAGCGCGCGAGTTGGCGGTACAAGGCCGGTAGAGCGATCGTCAAGCGACCGATATGAGGGAATATTGCGTAACCGCCGCGACCAAACAGGGTGGGGAAATAATCACGCGCCTCCGCGTCGACGGTGACGCCAAACACCGCAAGCCCCTTCTTGCGCGCTTCCAGGACAGCCTTGCGGGTGTCTTCGATACCGTAACGGCCTTCGTAATGGTCCATGTCGTTCGGCTTGCCGTCCGACAGCAGGATCACCAGCTTCTGGCGGTTCGGTCGCTCAGCCAGACGCTTTGTGACATGGCGAAGCGCCGCGCCGATGCGCGTGTAGTGTCCGGGCTTGAGCGCCTGAATGCGCCGGTTGATCTTTGGCGACAGTGTTTCGTCAAAGTCCTTCAGCGTTTTCACATGCACGAAGTGGCGTTTTTTGGAGGTGAAAGCGAACACCGCATGCTGGTCGCCGCACGCCGTCAACCCATGCACCAGCGCCAGCAGCGCCTCTTTTTCCACATCGAGCACACGGCGATCGTCGATCCACGAATCGGTGGACAGCGACACATCCACCAGCACCGCCACAGCCAGATCGGGCAGGGCGTTGCGGATTTGAAGATAGACGCGCTCATTGGCGACGCCGCCAGCCCGTGTATCGGCGTGGCTGCGCACCAGGGCGTTCAGATCGACCTCGTCGCCATCCGGCTGGCCGGGAAAGACCTGACGGCGTGGACGCAACGCCTCGAACTGGCGGCGGACACGGCGGATGCGGCGGCTCGTGGCCTCATCAGGCTGCCAATCCTCGCCTTCTTCCGACGCGGGTTCCGCCACCACACGGCAATAATCCTTGAGGTAGGCGCCACGGGTATAATCCCATTCGGGATAGGTGATTTCGGCCCGCAATGGGGTGGGATCGACGGCGGTGGCCGCGATCTCCAGATCCAGCTTCAGCTTGGTGGCTGTCTTACGGTCGTTCTCCCCCAGCGCGATCTCATCCGTTTCCTCAAGCGCTTTTTGCGCGCTGTCCAGGTCGTCATCCTCGGTCTTGCGGTTGACATTCACCATCTCGGCGATGGAGAGCACCTTGTCAAAGCGGTTGAGGATCAGCGGATCGTCACGGTTGCTCTGGTCGTTCTTGCGATGGTTGGCCTTACGGCGCTGGTTGTTCTTTTGCTCACCGCCACCCGGAGCGCCCTCCGTGTCGGGGCGGGTGATGGCGTCACCCAGGGGGCGGCTGATCGCCTCCCCCCACAACGGGACCGGCAGGAAGGACCGATAACCACGCTCCGCCGTGAAGTGCTCCAGCGAAATCGTTTCGTCCAGGAAGGGGCCGCTGGCCGTCTCAGGGTCGGTGAGCAAGGCGCATACGGTGGCCTCTATCGCGGATTCCTGTTTCGGCATTGTGCGAACCGGACGTATGGCCAGGGTGGCCGCCGCCAATTCAGCGTGGATGCCCTTCAATCCAGGCCAGCGCGTGATGGCGCGCCGGCAGACCTTGGCCGCCGCGCGCAGCATGCGGATATCGGCCTGCAACGGGTCGTCCGGTCGTCCCTCCAGAGGTTCGGCGTGGGCGAAGAAGGCGGCCAGCCACTCATAGAGCAATGTGTTCAGCCGCGCCTGGTCAAACAGATCGATGCTGGGGGGGAGTTGCAGGACTTCACCGTCCAGCTTGGCCTTATCCAGTGATTCCGTGTTGCCCAGGCCGATGCGGTCGAGCAGGGACAGCCGATGCCCGGATTCAGTCTTGGCCCCCGCCGTCAGCCGTACGGCGTGGGCGCCGCCCAGGCCGCGATAGAACACCGCCAGCCGGTTTCGCAGCGTCTCCAGCCGCACGGCGGCGTCCGGGTGATGGGGATAGCTGGAGCGGTTGCCGATGAGCCGGTGCCAATGACGTCCGACCAACTCCTCCGGTTCAAAGATGCTGGCCACGGCTCAGCCCAGCGTGATCTGTGCGACGCGCAGCAAGGCTTGACGGACGTCGGCGTCGTCGGTCAACGGCTCCAGCATGGCGGCGCGGATGGCACGATCCGGCTTGACGCCGGAACGAATCAGCATGGCGCAATAAACCAGCAGGCGGGTGGACACGCCTTCTTCCAGGTCTTGGCCCTTGAGATCGCGCAGCGCGTTGGCAAGGTGGACCAGCGGGGTGACTTTGGCTTCGGACAGGCCGCTCTCCTTGGCGACCACTTGGATTTCCAGCTCGGGCGGCGGAAAATCGAACTCCATCGCCATGAAACGCTGGCGCGTTGAAGGCTTCAGCGCCTTCAGCACATTCTGGTAGCCGGGGTTGTACGAGACCACCAGCATGAAATTGGGCGGGGCTTCAAGCGTCTCGCCCGTGCGGTCGATGGGCAGAATGCGGCGATCGTCGGTCAACGGGTGCAGCACGACGGTGATGTCCTTGCGCGCCTCGATCACCTCGTCCAAATAGCAGATGGCGCCTTCGCGCACCGCGCGGGTCAAGGGGCCATCCACCCACACCGTATCGCCGCCCTTGATCAGGTAGCGCCCCGTCAAATCGGCGGCGGTCAGATCGTCGTGGCACGACACGGTGTACAGCGGCCGCCCGAGCTTGGCCGCCATATGCGCGACAAAACGAGTCTTGCCGCACCCCGTCGGCCCCTTCAGCAGCATCGGAAGCTGATGGCGGTAGGCGTGCTCGAACAGCTCGCACTCATCGCTGATTGGCCGATAATAGGGGATCGTGTCAGCGGCTTCGGTCGCTGTGGCGAGCGGGGAGGCGGACATCAGCGAATCTCCGAATATCACACTGCAAAGACGTATGGTTGACTATCACGCTCTGGAACATCTTGACCATAATCAAGTGAAGAGGGTTTTCGTGATGGCCTCGAAGACTTCATCAATTCCCCCTCGATTCAAAAGTCAACAAACGGGCAAAAGAAAAGCCCCGCCGGCATGACCGGCGGGGCTTTCCAAGGCAGATCCAGATCAGGACCTGTTATTCAGCGGGCTGCATGCCGCTGACGGTGACCGGCCTGGTTTTTGATACCGGGCCAGCAACCGAGTAGATGAACATCAACACACCGACCAGGACCGCAACGCCCGAGCCAAGACGCATCCAGTAGAAGATCGCGAGCTGATCTTGCACTTCCATGAAGCCCATGCCCAGCACGCGCTGGAGATGGACCTGGACGACACCGGCGACGGTGAGGGTGAAGGTCATAAAGGCCACAGCCGAACTGGTGATCCAGAAGCTCCACATATTGAGCACCTGGTTGTACGGCTGGACGCCGCGCAGATACGGCATGGCGTAGGTGATGATCGCCAGATTGATCATCACATAGGCGCCATAGAAGGCCAGATGGCCGTGCGACGCGGTGACCTGCGTGCCATGGCTGTAGAAGTTGATCGGAGCCAGCGTGTGCAAGAAGCCCCACAGGCCAGCGCCGAAGAACGCGAACACGGCGCAGCCCAGCGACCACAGCATGGCGGCCTTGTTCGGGTGGTTGCGGCCGCCCTTGTAGACCATCGTAAAGGCGAACACGACCATGGCGAAGAACGGCGCTACTTCCAGCGTGGAGAAGACCGAACCGATCCACTGCCAATAGCCCGGCGTTCCGACCCAGTAGTAATGGTGGCCGGTGCCCAGGATGCCCGAGAACAGCGCCAGGCCGACGATCGCGTACAGCCACTTCTCGACAACCTCGCGGTCCACGCCCGTCATCTTGATCAAGAGGAAGGCGAGGATCGAGGCCATCACCAGTTCCCACACGCCCTCAACCCACAGATGGACGACAAACCACCAGTACATCTTGTCGAGCGCAAGATTCGCCGGGTTGTAGAAGGCGAAGAGGAAGAACAGCGCGATGCCCCACAGACCCATCAGCAGGATGTTGGTGATGACCGTCTTGCGGCCCTTCAACACTGTCATGCTGATGTTGTAGAGGAACATGAGCGCCACCACGACGATGGCGGCCTTGATCCACAGCGGCTGTTCAAGGAACTCACGGCCTTCGTGGATGCGGAAGATGTAGCCGACAACCGCGGCCAGCGCGCCGAACATGAACAGGCCGAACTGCACATAGGCGAGCATCGGGCTGTGAATTTCACGCTCGGTCTCTTCTGGAACCAGATAATAGGCGGCGCCGAAGAAGCCCATCAGCAACCACACGATAAGGGCGTTCGTGTGGATCATGCGAATGATGTTGAAGGGCAGAAGCTCTGACAGGAGGTTCGGCATGACATACACCGCCCCCGCCAGGACGCCGACCAAAATCTGCACCGCAAACAGAAGCATAGCTCCGGCGAAGTAGACCAGGGCGATTTTTTGAGTTGCGTACTTCATGGATCAAGTCTCCTCAACCGGACACCTTGGGGGGCCAGTTCTGGGTGTTGATCGTACTCGTCCAATGGAGGAATTCGACCAGATCATCCAGTTGCCCTTCGTTCAAATTGAACTGTGGCATCTGGCGGCGTCCTTCGATGCGCGAAGGCTGTGCTTTCATCCACCCCTTGAGTGCACTACGGGCGGCATCCGCATCCTTGTCGCCGCCGTAGCGAACCCACACATTGCCCAGCTCAGGCGCGAAGTAGGCGCCTTCACCCAGTATCGTGTGGCAATCGATACACGCGTTCTTCTCCCAGACATGTTTGCCGCGCGCGACACTGTCCGAGAGAGTAGCCGTGTTCGTTCCTTTGTTAAGGATATAAGTGTGGCTTATCGCGACGAGCGCGATAAACACCACAAAGAAGAAAAGCGAGCCGCCGAAAAAGATATTCCGCGCTGCCGCCTTTGTAAAACGCTCCGTCATCGCGTGAATCCTTATCGCAAGGTATGCATGCGAGAACCCCTTCATCCCTGGTGTATGAAGAGGCTCAAATGTTCAAATGGCGGCGACCGCGACCGCGGGCACCATCGCCAGGGTGCGACAATAATCGCTTCGGGCAGGGGTAAATCCTTGACTGTGGTCAAGCGACGCGAAGGCCGCGCTGATATAAGGATAGAAAAGAGCATCGATCATCCCCGCCGTGACGTCGCGTCAGCGGCGGCTGATGGCTTGCCGAGTATGGATTTCCATGGACGCGGAACTGGCCCAAGCCATTGCACAGAGCAGTTTTCTCAGCCTGTTGCCGGCAGACGATTTGAAGCGTCTGTGGGGTTACAGTGAGACACGTCGTGTCGATGGCGATGCTTTGCTGTTTCATTCCGGTGATCCGGCCGAGCATTTTTGCCTCGTGGTCACGGGGAGCGTCGGGCTGTATTCAAGGGAAACGCCGGACCGGGAGACGCTGCTCGATGTGCTGGTGGCGGGTGATCTGGCGGGAGAGGAGGCGGTCTTCGACCGCGGCGTTCACGCTTCCACGGCGCGGGCGCTGTCGCCGTCGCGGGTGCTGATCGTGGGGGCGTCTGCGTTTTTCACGCATCTGGACGACCGCTTCGATATCGTCCTGGCGCTGCTGGCGGGGGCTTCGGCCCGGCTGCGCGGATCCATTCATGAGATCACCGAACTGAAGCTGCGCAGCACGACACGGCGTTTGGCCAATTTTCTCATCAGTCTTGCCGGCTCCGGGAAGGAAGGGGCTGTGCAGATCGTCCTGCCCAGCGGGAAACACCAGCTTGCCGCGCGCCTGGGCATGAAGCCGGAAAGCCTGTCGCGCGCCTTTGCCAAACTGCGCTCGTTTGGCGTCACCAGCGGGCGTGGCGACGACGTGCTGGTCAAGGATATCGGCGCGCTGCACCGCTATTGCCGCAGCAGCGATTTCACGCCCGATGCCTGATTCGGCTCGCTCCCTGCTTCACTGGGGCCTGCTTCACTGGGGAACGCCATGACCTGCCGTCTCGGAGCCTATGCGAAGATCTGCCCGGTGCGTGGTCACGCGGAGCCAGCCAAGCGGTGCCGTACGGGCAAGGCGTGCCGGCGTCAGCGGCTGGACCCGGCGCTGGTCGCGTGCTTGCCGATTTTCGAGAAGGTGCCGCCGGAGGTGCTGGGTGACTTGCTGGGAAACGCCGTGGTCGAGGTGCACCCGGAGCACAGCATGCTGTTTGAAGCGGGGGCCCCAGCCGACGCCTTTTTCATACTGCTGAGTGGGCGGGTGAAGCTGTTCGCGCTTCTCGAAGACGGCAAGGAGAGCATTGTCGAACTGGTGGAGCCGGTCTCATCCTTCGCCGAGGCCGCAATGTTCGCCAACGGCCAGTTTCCCGTCAACGCCGAGGTGATCGAGGAGGCGGCGCTGGTGCGGGTGCGCGCTGAGCATTTTCTGTCTTGTTTGCGGCAGAATCGGGATCTTGCCTACCGTATGCTGTCAGCGCTCAGCCTGTGGAACCGGCGCTTGAAGGGTGAGGTGCGCGCGCTGCGCGAGCATAGCCCGTTGCGCCGCGTGTCCGCCTTTCTTCTGTCGCTGGCGTCTTGCGAGGAAGGGGAGGTGACGGTGTCGCTGCCGCTCAAGAAAGTCATCATCGCCAGCCGCCTTGGCATGGAGCCGGAGAGCCTGTCGCGCGTTTTGGGCCGCCTGCGCGATTTTGGCGTGCAAACCCAGGGGGCCTCGGTGCGCATCCAGGATGTGGCGCTGCTTCGCCGCCTTCATCTTTTCGGCGAAGAAACCGCGCCGCGGCGAAATGCCTCGGCAGCTGCGGCGCATCAATAAGCGCTTTCAAGCCTCCCTGCCTTGCCCGTTTCACCCCTCATTTTCCGTGTGCGCTCCGCAAATCCTGGCTGATGAGGATCAAGAGGAGGCTGTGCTGCGGTAATATGACGCCCTTGGAAGTTGACTAAAATCAAGGTTGAGGACTGATGCGGATCTTATAAGCAAAATCGTAATTATCTCACCTTAGGGAGAATACGTATGCGGTGGAGCAATCGGGCCCTTTGGGCCGCGTCAGTGGCGCTGCCGGCGCTGCTCGCAATGGCGCCGGTCTCCGCGTCGGCCCAGTCGGCTGCGGCCCCAGCAGCCCCCACGGCAGCCCCGGCGGCTGACGTGACGCTGCCCAAGGAAGCCAAGGAAGCCAGCGCCAAGATTTACTTCGAGCGTTGCGCGGGCTGTCACGGTGTGCTCCGCAAGGGCGCCACCGGCAAGAACCTTGAGCCCGATGCGACGAAGAAGCTTGGCCAGCAGCGGCTGGAAAAGATTCTGACTCTGGGCACCGAAGGCGGCATGCCGAACTTCGACGACATCCTTTCCAAGGATGAGATCAAGAACGTCGCCTCCTACATCCAGATGACTCCTGACGTTCCGCCCGAGTGGGGAATGAAGGAGATGAAGGCTTCTTGGAAGATCGCGATCGCGCCGGATAAGCGTCCGACCAAGAAGATGAACAACGTCAATCTTGACAACGTGTTCTCGGTGACGCTGCGCGATACGGGCGAAGTCGCTCTGATCGACGGCGACACCCACAAGATCTGGAGCATCGTCAAGACCGGCTACGCGGTTCACATCTCCCGCATGTCGGCGTCGGGCCGTTACGTCTACGTGATCGGTCGCGATGGCAAGCTCGACATGATCGACTTGTGGATGGAGAAGCCGGAGGTCGTTGCGACCATCAAGACCGGCCTCGACGCCCGTTCGGTCGAGACCTCGAAGTTCAAGGGCTATGAAGACAAATACGCGATCGCCGGTTCCTACTGGCCGCCGCAGTACGTCATCATGGACGGCCTGACGCTGGAGCCGCTCAAGATCGTCTCCACCCGCGGCGTGACCGTGGATGGAACCTACCATCCGGAACCCCGCGTCGCGTCGATCGTGGCGTCGCCGTTCAAGCCCGAGTTCGTGGTGAACATCAAGGAGACCGGCTTGGTTAAGCTGGTCGACTACACGGACATCAAGAACTTGAAGGAAACGACCATCGAGTCGGCCAAGTTCCTGCACGATGGTGGTTGGGATTCGACCAAGCGTTACTTCCTGGTCGCCGCCAACGCCTCGGATAAGGTTGCGGTCGTCGACACCAAGGAAGGCAAGCTCGCCGCCCTGGTGGACACCAAGTCGAAGCCGCATCCGGGCCGTGGCGCCAACTTCTTCCATCAGAAGTTCGGTCCGGTCTGGGCGACGTCGCACCTGGGCGCCTATGTGCTCACCCTGATCGGCACCGATCCGGAAAAGCATAAGGAATATGCTTGGAAGGTCGTGGCCGAGCTGAAGAACAATGGCGCCGGCTCGCTGTTCATCAAGACGCACCCGAACTCGAAGAACCTCTGGGCCGATGCGACGCTGAACCCAGAGCAAGAGGTGGCTGAGTCGGTGACGGTGTATGACATCGCGAACCTCGACAAGGGGCCAGAGATCATCAACGTCGCCAAGATGGCCGGGCTGCCGGAAACCAAGGCGATCAAGCGCGTCGTTCAGGCTGAGTACAACGCCAAGGGCGATGAGGTTTGGTTCTCGATCTGGGCCGGTAAGACCGACCCGTCAGCAATCGTCGTTATCGACGACAAGACCCGCAAGATGAAGACGGTGATCAAGGATCCGAAGCTGATCACACCGACCGGTAAGTTCAATGTGAAGAACACGCAGCACGATATTTACTAAACGTGTTTGTGGTTACGCCTGCCCGGCTTCAGCCGGGCAGGTTTTTTTCGAGGAATAGGGGTGGGCAATAGGGTGACTTTGCCCGCCTTTTCTTGTCAAATACATGAAAATGTGTGGTAACATGGCGTTGGGCACGGCGTGGGCCCGTCTCGGCCGCTTACGGATTTTTGGCGCGTCGCTGCTTGGCGCTGCGGTGCTGTTTGTTGTGGGTATCCTCGCTTGGGGCGGCTTCAACACCGCCCTGGAGGCGACCAACCGGATGGAGTTCTGCATCTCCTGTCACGAGATGAAGGACAACGTCTATGCCGAATACACCAAGACCATCCATTACCAAAACCGCACGGGCGTGCGCGCCACCTGTCCAGATTGCCATGTGCCGAAGGACTGGACGCACAAGATGATGCGCAAGCTCCAGGCATCCAACGAAGTGTACCACTGGCTGTTGGGCTCGGTGTCCACGCCCGAGAAGTTCGACGCCAAGCGTCTGGAGCTGGCCAAGCATGAATGGGCCCGCTTCAAGGCCAATGATTCCCTGGAGTGCCGCAACTGCCATTCCTTCGAGGGCATGGCCCCGGATAAGCAAAAGCAGCGCGCCAAGAAGCAGCACGAGATGGCCCGCGCCGATGGGATGACCTGCATCGACTGCCACAAGGGCATCGCTCACAAGCCGGTGCACCAGTTGCTTGACGAAGACGGCGCCAGCAAGGCCGACGCCGGCAAGGTTGCGGCGACCGAGACGCCCAAGCCGACTCCGGCCCCTGCGGCGGCCCCGGCCCCCGTTGCTATTCCAACTCCCGCACCGGCTCCCGTCGCCGCTGCCGCACCCGTTATGGAGTCGGCTCCCACCCCGGTGGTTCCCGCGCAAGGCGGCGCGTCGGCTTCTGTCGGCGGTCCGGTCACTCCGGCCATCGACTGGAGCCAGGTTGCGGAGAAGAAGGTCACGCTGTTCTACCCCGGCCAGACCTCGTTCGAATGGATTCAAAACGGCCCCGACCATGGCGGGGCGCGGGCCTTCAAGAAGGGGGAGGCGTGCTCGGGCTGCCATGAAGGCGAACAGGC
>JAVBJZ010000060.1:0-43303 GCA_031546725.1 Azospirillum sp. | reverse complement strand
ACAGGCGTGCCTTTGGGGCCCCAGTTGAAAAGGCCAGTTCCCCATCCGTGGGACGGCGCCGGATCAGCAGGCCCCGCGTCCACAGGCCCAGACCGGCCGGCGCCCCAACGTCCTCGGGGGCGAGAGCAGCCAGTTCCCGATACGCCCAGTCGAACCGCCGCGGCCCCTTGGTTCCGTTCCCCGCGGACAACCGCACCCAATCCGTGGCCGCAAGCCCCTTGGCGATCGCCGTGGCGGTCCCTGACACCGACAGGCTTGGGCTCCAGGAATGGAAGGCATGGCTGCTGGGCACGCCCAGCACATAGCCCTTGCCGGCTCGACGCAACGCCATCACCAGTTCACCCATCCCGTAGACGCTATCCGCCGCCACCCAGCGGAAGGGAATCGCCGCATCGCCCGGCGGACCATGGCCACCGCGATGGCCGGCTTGGTGGCGAAGCCGATGCTTTCCGGCACGTGGGCCTTGCTGAGGCGCTCTGGATCGCCGGTCCAGTCTTTGGGTAAAGAGAGCTGCCGGTCGATGAAGGATGCCCCTTGGACGAGGCGTAGACAGGAAAGACACCGATTTGGCCGTTGGTGATCTTGCCTGCTGAACCGGTGTACTGCCGTCCCACGCCGCACGACGCTTGGCCTTGTTTCAAAAAACCGCTCTCGTCGATCACCAGCGTGGCGTCAGGGTCCGCCAGCGTTTCCAGCGTGTAAGTCCGCACGACATCCCGCAACGCCTCCGCATCCCAAAGGCTGCGACCGAGCACCGCCTGTTGGCGCCACGGTCTCGGGTCGCCCGCCGCCTCGGCGTGCATCCACCCCGTCTTGCGGCGCTTCGGGCCCAACAGCCCATCTAGAAACAGGGCCGCCGATTGCGCCGTCTCGGCGTATGAAAACAACCGACAAAGCCGAGCCTTGGCCGCGCGCAGCTCGACCGACCACAGCTCCAGCAGATCCTCCACGGCAACCCCGGACATGGCGCCCCAAAAAAACCAGCGAACAGGCGGGAGGCCGTTTCATCGCAACTGTAATGCTAAGAGTCTGCCCAGAAATTTGAACCACAATCTCTTCATTCAACTCAATATCTTTTTGGACAAACCCTGACGATGCATCACACTGTGTCGCGTATCCTATTCGCGGGTTTGCGGCACATCTCCAACGCCTCGCGGTTGGCGATGATGATCCGGTCGCCCGCTGTGATTTTGGCGAAGGCATCGGGCGCTGCAGTCCGCATCATTCACTGCCCGCCCTCCCATATCGGACATGGCGAGCGTGCGGGCGGCCATCCTCTCCGGCCATTGCCAGCTCGCCAGCACGGCGCGCGCGACGATGCCGCCAAGCACCCCGGTGAACCCCTGGCTGCTCACCCTGTTCGTGCTGCTGCAAGCCGGACGGCTGTGGGTCATCGCCTCACTGGGACGGCGGTGGACAACGCGGATCATCATCATGCCCGAAACACCGCTGGTGCGGCGCGGCCCTTACCGCTGGCTGGGGCATCCCAATTATCTCGTGGTGGCCGGTGAGTTGGCCGTGCTGCCGCTCGCCTTGGGCCAAGGAGGATTGGCGCTGCTGTTCACCCTGCTCAACATCCCCCTGACGCTTCACCGCATCCGGGTGGAAGAGGCTGCCCTACGCCCCCCTATCTTAAGAAATCACCGACCAACAGGCACAGCACGGTAACGCCGCAGGCGATGGCCGCGCCGTCGATATGGTTGGGAAAATCGTGCCAGGACAGGGTAAGACCCTGGGGTTCGCTCTGCGTCTCGTTCCCGCGCGCACCAGTGACCAGCCTATCGTTGATTTTCTCCACGATGACGCCGGAGAGATGCGCCATGCCCACCGCCAGATAACAAAACTGCACGAAGCCCAGCACGAAAGGCGCCATGCCCCCGGCCTCGGCGATGCGTTCCACCGCGCCGCCGCCGACCGCCGCCGCTGACGCCATGGCCAGCGCGGCGGCGAAGGGAAGCATGATCATCGACAAAAGACGCTGGGCGTCGATGCGGTCGGCGCGAGGAATGGTCATGGACGGCTCCGAAATGCAGTGCATGCATTTTATCGGAGGTTTTGGTTAATTTTTACTTACCATCCAACTGAGAAGCCCCTCAACTAACCACAGGCATGGAGCGGACCTTATAGCCATGGCGGATGGTCCGTTTGCGCACGGGGTCATGAAGCTCCATCGCAAAGCCCTCAGCCGGGCGGATTCCCCCCAGCACCGGCAGCGTGCCACAGAACATCGCGGTTCCCGGCGGTAAGCCCGTACCGCCGGTGTAGCGGTCGATCAGCGCGCCGGGGCTGAGCAGCGACGCCACCGTCCCTTCCTGATAGAGCACCCGCTCCCCGTTGATGGTCGCCCAAGAACGAAGCACCAAAGCATCCCAATGATCGGCGACCTCCTCAAAACGCCACAACTCGAGCGCCACCGGCTTCGGGCAGATTTGCTTGGACATGGCGACGGAATACGCCTCCAGCGCGCGGTCCGTATGATCGGAGCCGAGACCGACGAACAGCCCGTCTTGCCGCGACAGGATCATCGCCTCCGCCTCGCCTGAACTTTCGAGGCCGAGAAATTCCAGTTCGGTCGCGGTGGTCAGCTGGTCCGTCGCCACCCGGTAATAGAGCGGCGTCGCGCTGGGGCGCGGCACGCCGAGAAGCGCCAACTCCTCGATGTGATGCTCGACGGCGGCGGCGTCACGCCCGGCCCAGCCCGCGATCACCAGAGCGGTGACGGTGGTGGGCAGAGCAACGCCGTCAGGTGACAGACAAAAAGGTATGGTGTGCATGGAATGAAAACCTCGACAAAATCCGACAGATTTATTCTTCAAGCGGCTTGTGCGCCGTCTCACGCGCCGCGATCAGGGCGATGCCGGTGATGCACAGGGCCACACTGACATAGAGCGAGATGGCGAGCGTGGTGTTGTACGCCTGGAACAGCGAGACGATGATCAACGGGGCGAACCCACCGCCGACGACCCCGGCGAAGGTGTAAGCCATGGACGAGCCGCTGTAGCGAACCCGGGTGGGGAATTGCTCGGTCACGAAGGCGGCTTGTGGGCCGTACATCACGGCGTGCAGCAGCAGACCGACCACCACGGCCAGGATGATCAGCAGCGGGTTGGCGGTATCAAGGAGCATGAAGAAGACGAAAGCCCACACCAACGCGCCAGCCGTGCCAAGGCCATACACCACACGCCGCCCCAGCCGGTCCGACAACGCGCCGCAGAAAGGAACGGCCAGAGCGTTGCACGCGGTTCCAATCAGCACGGCGGTCAGCGCCAGCGGGCGCGGCAGATGCAGCACGGTGGTGACATAGGTGAGCGTGAACACCACGACCAAGCCGTACAGAACGTCGGAGCCGATGCGGCAGCCGCCAGCGATCAGCAAACGCCGCCAATGGAAGCGCAGGACATCGCCGACGGGGGCCTTGGCCTGACGCTCGCTGTCCTGCAACGTCTTGAACATCGGCGTCTCACCAACGCCATGGCGAACCCACAGCCCGAACCCGACGAGCAGCAGGCTGACCAGGAAGGGAATGCGCCATCCCCAGGACAGGAAGCTCTCCTCGCTCAACAAGGCGGTGATGGTTGCGATCAGGCCTGTTCCCAGCAGCGTGCCAAAGGACGGCCCGACCTGGGTCCAAGAAGCGTTGAGACCACGGCGATCCGGTCGGCCATGCTCGACCGACAGCAAGACGGCGCCGGCCCATTCGCCGCCCAGCGCGATGCCCTGGAGAAAGCGCAACGCCACCAGCAGGATCGGCGCCAGCAATCCGGCGGATTCGTAGGTCGGCAGCAGCCCCATCAGCATGGTGGTCAGCCCCATGGCGACCAGGGTCGCCACCAGAACCGCCCGGCGTCCCAGCTTATCGCCGAGATGACCGAAGGCCACGCCGCCCAAGGGGCGGGAGACATAACCGACGGCGTAGGTCGAGAAAGACAGAATGACCCCGGCCAGCGGGTCGAAATTCGGGAAAAACAGACGGCTGAAGATCAGCGCAGCCATGGTGTTGTAAATGGTGAAATCATACCATTCCAACGTGGTGCCAACCATGCTGGCCGTCGCCAGCCGCCGTGTCACCGCGGCTGTGTTGGGAGCAGAGAGTGTCGGGTTGGCGGCATCCGCAACACCAGAGAGGACATCGTCTTTGACTGTCATGGATGTTTCCATGGCGGACTCCCTGTTTTGTTGTGTGTTTTGTTTGTGATGAGGCCCAAGGCCAGCGCAGGCCGGGGAATTCGTCAGGCGGCGAGCGCACGCTCGAGTCCGGCGGCGATGCTGAGCAATGTTCGATCGCTGCCGCGCCGCCCCATCGCCATCAGCCCAACCGGAAGGCCTTCGGTGGCGATGGGCAGTGAAACCGCCGGCAAATCGAACAAATTGGCGACGCGCGTGTTGCGCAGCAGAGCCATGTTGACGCGGTGGAAGGTTTCGTCTTCCTGCGTTTCGGCAATGGTCGGCGCGGTCAATGGAACGGTTGGCAGCAAAAGCACCGGGTTGCGCGTCAAGCGCGCATCCATCCTCAGCAGCAAATCGTGGCGGCGACGAACCATGCGCACATAATCCGCGGCGGAGGTGTGCCCGCCCCGTTCGATGCGCGCCCGTGTCTTGGGATCGGTTCCGTCCAGGCTGCTGATGCCGAGATCCGTCAGCGTCGCCATCAATTCGATGGCCGTGAACACACCAACACGGTCGAGCGCGCCGAGCGCATCCAATTCCTCCTCGATGGACCCATCAACGATGTGGGCTCCGGCGGAGATCAGCCGATCCACCGCGTTCTCGAAGGCGGCGGCGACACCGGCTTCCAGTCCATCGAACAGCCGACCACGGGGAATCAGGAAGGACAGCCCCTCGGGCCCCACCACCGGCAGAGGGGACAGGTCGCCATCGCTCATCACCGCATCGGCCAAAGCCGCATCGGCGACGGAGCGGGCGATCGGGCCGATCACGTCCAGCGTCGGCGACAAGGGAAACGCCCCCTCCACAGGCAACCGGCCCGACGACGGCTTGAAGCCAACCGCGCCCGACAGCGCGGCGGGAATGCGCAGTGAACCGCCGGTGTCGCTGCCGATACCGATCTCAGCCATCCCGTCCATCACCGACACTACAGCGCCGGAGGAAGAGCCGCCGGGAACCCGCGTCCGGTCCTGTGGGTTGCCGGGGTTGCCGCCATGGGGGTTGACGCCAACGGCGGAGAAGGCGAACTCCGTCATATGGGTCTTGCCGATGATGACGGCCCCGGCGGCGCGCAGGCGAGCGACGACACGGGCGTCGCGTCGGGCGATGGGTTGGGTCCGCAGAATGACGGAACCGGCGGCGGTGGTTTCGCCCGCCACATCGAACAGGCCTTTGATCGACACGATCCGTCCATCGAGCGGCCCGAGCGACCGTCCTTCGGCCAGCCGGCGATCGCTGGCTGTTGCGGCGGCGCGGGCTTCTTGCGGGTAAAGGCTGGTGAAGACCAAAGCGCCCTGCCGTACCGGATCGGCGATCCGCGCCAGCGCCGCCTCCAAACGGTTACTGGCCGATAATAAGTTGGGAGATAAGGTGTCCTGCGGCATGACTTCGCTTCCTTCAGGCGTCTGGCTGCGGATCAGACAGGGCGGAAGCATGCAACTGCCACATCAATGACAAAGCAGCGCCCTCCATAGGACCGTCAGGGGAAATGGCGCACCGCGCCGCCGCCGTCGCCGTCGCCGCGGCGGCCTCACTCGTCGTCTCGATCAGCAGGATCGGGTCCAGGACACGCGGACCGGGGGTTTCATTAGGCAGAGGCGTGGATTTCGCCACGTCGGGCATCAACAGGGAGCTGGCGACCACCCCATCGATCTTTTGAAGGTCGGCGCCGATTGTTTGCAGCGCCGTCAACTCCGTCACTGTTGGCTCGCGCCCCAGACGCAGAACCGACAACCAGGCGCCGGTTCCACCACCGAATTCACAGGTCACGGCGCAAACCCGCCGCATGGCGTCGCGCATCCGGCCCAGATTGGTTACCGACCAGGGGGTCTGGTGAGTGAAGGCCGCCTTATAGGCAGCCGTATCGAACACATCCAAGGATTCCGTACGGTAAAGGCCCAGATAACGACGGCCAGTCCCCACCACGTGATAGCGCGTACCGGAGATGAAACCAGGAATTCTTACACGTTCTTCAACATGCTCCTGGTCATACCAACGATTGTAATCGTCTTCAAAAGACGGGTCAACGTCAGCCCAAACAAACAAAAGACCAGCCGTTTTTCTTGCCATCGCATACCCCTAAGCTTCGCCAGTTTTTTGTTGGTCATCCCATTTTTCTCAGGGATGGTTTTGCTTTCCGGGCAAATCATCGAATCGGCGGATGGCATGGTCAAACGGGTTTTTCCAATCACCCGCGATAAAAATTTCCGCGACAGGTCTGTTTGCGCAGTTTTCCTCATCGCCATGGGTTTGTATGCGATAGAATCATGCGCAAAACGGTGGGATGCCAAAGAAAGGCATCAAGGGAGTCCCCCTTGACGCCTCTTCCACAGCGTGATCGCGCTATTGCGGTGAAGCTTTGTCAAGCTTTCCGGCCCGGCGCACGAGTTGAACGAATTCCGCCCGATAACCGTCGGAATCCTTCCCTTTCGCTTGGTCGGCCCAGGTCGCGATGTCGTTCCATGCCGTATCGGTCAGGAATGCGCTTTGGCGCAGTTTCTGCCCATAGGCGGCGACCGCCGCTGAAAACCGCAGGGATTCCTCGGCACGGTCAAAAGACAGCGCCAGAGCGCTTCGCAGGATAGGAAAGGAAACCATCGCACTGGTTTGAGCCGTCGGCGCTTTCCAGCGCAGCTTCACAAAAGCAAGTTCATCGGCAAAAGACGT
Source organism: Azospirillum sp. (assembly GCA_031546725.1). Classification (GTDB taxonomy): domain Bacteria; phylum Pseudomonadota; class Alphaproteobacteria; order Azospirillales; family Azospirillaceae; genus Azospirillum. The sequence continues at coordinate 36,472 of JAVBJZ010000060.1, read as the reverse complement.
GGCGGTGTCACCGGACTTTTTCGCGATAGCGTTTTGTGGATAGCGCGCAGGATCAACACTGGGGTTCTTCCCCACCAGAGTAAGCTCATACAGAACGGTCACACGCTTGCCGGCGCCAATATCACCGGAATCAACCTTATCGTCATTAAAATCTTCATTTTGAAGCTGACGTTTCTCATAGCCAATTTGCCGGTATTCCAGGACTGCGGATGGGTTGAATTCTATCTGAGCTTTCACATCCTTGGCGATTGTCACCAAGGTTGCGTGCATTTCATCATCAAGAATCTTGCGGGCTTCCCACAAGGTATCGATATAGCTGTAATTGCCATTACCGGCATCGGCGATTTTCACCATCATGGCGTCGTTGTAATTGTCCGTACCGAAGCCAAAACTGGACAGGGTGACGCCTTTTCCTCGCTCTCTGATCACCATGGCCAAGAGTTCTTCCGTGCTTGTCATCCCCAGATTGAAATCCCCATCCGTGCACAGAAGGATGCGGTTGACACCGCCCTTGACGAAGGATTCTTCCGCCTGCTGGTAAGCCAAGCGCAGACCAGCGCCCCCGGCGGTCCCACCCTCGGCTTGAAGATTTTCAATCGCCGCCGCGATAATTTCTTTGTTCTGGCCCGATGTCGGCCCCAGCACAACGCGCGTTGCGCCGGCATAGGTCACCAAAGAAATCTTATCTTGCGGGCGGAGTCTTTTGACCAGCAGCTTGAGACTGTCCTGCACCAGGGGCAAACGCTCGGGAGAGTCCATGGAGCCTGAAACATCCACCAGAAAGACAAGATTTGCCGGCGGAGCTTCCTCGCTATCCACGCCGCTCGCCTTCACGGTCAAGGAGAGCAAGACATTGTTGGCGTTCCATGGCGAAGGCGCCAACTCATAGGCGGCTTCAAACGGTGACGTCCCCAGATGATTCAGGGGCCGTTTTTCTTTTTCCATAGGAAAATAATTCAAGAGTTCTTCTACCCGCACCGCGCTGGGGTGAGGCAGGGAGCCTTCAGCCAAAAAGCGCCGGACATTGGCGTAGCTTGCCGTATCCACGTCCAAACCAAAGGTGGTCAGAGGGTCTTTCGCGGTTTGCTTGATCGGGTTGTCTTTATAAGAATCGTAGCGCGCCGTATGCGGAGCCGATCGGGAAAGATCTTTCATAGCGGGCAGACCGCCCATAAGGGATGGCTCGTACTGAGCAGCAGGCGCAGGCCGGACACTCATGGAGGGCGGGCCGCTCATAGAGGACGGGCCTCTGGCGCAGGCCGTAAAAAATAGGATCGAACCGACGATCATCGCCCCGGCAATAAGACGCGGATAGCCTGTTGAATTTCTCACAAATTTCCTCCGTATGCTTTGAAAATCACCCTCTAATCCATACGGTATCCAAGCATTAAGACGGTATCGCGCCGGCATCATGCCGATATCGTGGCGGTATTGTGGCGCAGACCACTCTGTTGATTCCCCTTGGCGGCGGGATCGCCGTCAAGATTGCACGTGGAGAAACCTGTCTTCAGAAGCATTGATGCTTAAAGTTCAAGGGGCAGGCTTTCCGACAGGGGGGCAGGGATCGCCAGATCCGGCCCCACCGCCTCGGCGAAGCGACGGGCTTCAAGGCAGGCCATCGCCGCGACAAGGTCGGCGGTGCGGGTGCTGGGATCGTCCATATGACTGACCGTCAAGCGAAGGTCGGCCAGCCGCGCCGTGCAGGGAATTGTGATCAATTCTCCTTCAGCCAGTTCCTCGCGAAAGGGAGCCAGAGGAACCAGCGCCGTACCGAAACCAGCCCGGACAAGGCGTATGATGGTCGCCAGCGAGCCGACGCAATGCACGCTTCCGGCTTCAACCCGTTCGGTTCGGCACGCTTGCAACAAGGCCAGATGGGGTTGCGAACCGCGGGTCATGGTGATGATCGGTTGCTCGATCAGACGACCGAGAGGAATCGGCTTTCTTTCGGGCCTTTGTTTGTCGGGCCATTGTTCGCCGGGCCATTGTTCGCCGGGACGACCAATCCAGCCCATGGACATGGCGCCGACAGGCTGGTTGAGGATGCCTTCACCAAGAATGGGATCGGTCTGCAAGGCGACGTCGAGTTGGCCACGCCGCAGTTGCTCGTGCAAGCGGAAGGTCGGCTCCGCCGTCAACTGGATCGCCAGTTTGCTGTGAACTTGCTGAAGGCGCTCAAGAAAGGGAATGAGCCAGGTGTGCACGATGGTTTCCACAACACCGATGCGCACGGCGCCGCTGAGCCCTTCGTCAGAGATCAAGGCGCTGCCCATCTCCCGCGCCAATTCCAGAATACGCTCGGCGTGCACCAGAAGAAGCCGACCGGCGGCGGTCGTTCGGACCTCCCGCCCATCGCGATCGAACAGCCGCGTGCCAAATTCCTCTTCCAATGAGGCTATACGGCTGGAAATCGCCGCTTGGGTGATGTGCAGCCGCTCAGCAGCGCTGCGAAAACTACCGAGTCGCGCCACCCAAACGAAGGCCTCGAGAAACCGTGTGTTCATCCGTTCCGCCCCTCCCTCGCCCGGTGAGTGATACCACCCGGCGAAAGCCTCTATGCATAAGGATTTTCGCTGGATGGCGCCAAAAAGGATAGGGGAGAAAGCCAATGAACTGCTTTGCTGTCCTTAAAACCGAGGAGCGTTGCCGGTTTGCGTGATGCAGATTTTGTCCCGCCCTTTCAGGCTGCCGCATCCGTCGCTGCTCTGGGTGACGAAACGGATCTGCACACGGTCGGGGTCAACGCCGGGTTGCAGGAACGCTTGGGCGATCTGGTAGCGGATGTTGGGTTTTGCCTTCGACGCTTCGGCTGTTTGAACGGCCGCCGCCTTCTCCTTGCCCGGCTTTTCCAGTGACGGCGCGGTGGCGATGGTGATTGGCCGCGGTTCGGCGGCGGCGGCGACGATAACCGGCGGCGGTGGCTCAACCGCGACCTTCACCGGCGGTGGCGCGAGAGTGATCGCCGGCGGTGGGGTAAGGGAGATTGGCGGTGGCGCCGCCTCGGCGACGATGATTGGCGGCGGCGCGGGGATCGGCTCGATGCGAGCCGTTTGAACGGGCGGTTCCTGGCTCTGCGGCAGAACCGCGACTTCGACGGAGGTCGCTCTGCTGGACGCCGAGGCCATCAACGGCTCAGTCCCCCTCAGCTTCGGGCTCAAGGCGGCGATATACTGGCGTGTCTCGCGCGGCAGTTTCTGCTTGCCCGCAAGATGCTGCGCGTAGCACCGCGGCCCACAATTGTAAGCGGCGAGGAAGCCCGGCGCGCCAAACAGATCGTACATCTCGCGCAGATACGCCGTGCCGGCCATGATATTGTCGCGCGGGTCGCTTGGATCGGACCCCAGGTCCCATTGCGTGCGCATCAGCGCGTAGGTGCTGGGCATCACCTGCATCAGGCCAAGAGCGCCGGCTGAACTGGTGATCACCCGGCCATTCACCGTGGCGCGCCCACCGCTCTCCTGGATCATGACGGCGCGAATCCATGGCTCCGGCACATCGAAGCGCGCCGAGGCTTCCCGCATGTAAGGAACCCAGCGGGCCAGGGGATCATTAGGGTCAACCGCCGACGTGGTCGCCATGTCCGGTGTCGAGACACAACCGGCCAGCCCCAAACCAAGGTGCAGGAAGGCGCCGAACACGAGGCGTGCCGAGCGCTTTTTTACGCCGCAGAGGGCGGTATGATCGAAAATTATCACCAAAAAGCGCCCGATCCTAGGCTGCACGATCGATTGGAGTAATACGATTTCTCAGCCAAGATGGGACCTTGAGTCAAGGGAGAACCGGGATTGCGTGGGTGGGCTGATCATATTTCCTGTTTGTTCCATTAAAGACGGAGCGCATCTCTGGACAAGATGAAATAGAGAGAGAGCATCGGTGAATATTGTTTTATCAACGCCTCGGCAAGGGAGAAAATCGGAGTAGAGCATGCTTGTATCCGTGTCTATTCTTAGTCAATTCCGACAAAGCACATCGGTTATACCGTATGCATCCTCTTCATGAGCATCAGGAGCACCCCGCTTTGGCTCCCCTCGACCTCGCCAAACAACGGCCAGGCGGCCACCGTGTCTTCTTCCCGCTGGCCCTGCTTCACACCGCCATCCTGGCGCCCTATTGGACCGCCGGTCATCTGGGCTGGTTCGCCACGCATTGGACGCCCGCCGTACACGCGCATGAGATGCTCATGGGCTATGCGCTGGCGGTGGTCGGCGGTTTTCTGCTGACCAGGCCGTCGCGTCGCGCCTTGGCTCTGGCCGTCGGAACGTGGCTGCTGGGCCGCGTGGCGATGCTTGCCCAGCCCCCCGCCATGCTGGCGGCGCCGGCCACCCTCGCCTACCCCATCGTGTTGTTCGCGCTGGGGGGGTGGCCGTTCCTGCGCACCCTTAAAAGCGGTCGCAACAGCGTGTTTGGCCCGTTGATCGGCGCCTTTGCGCTGGCTGAGACGCTGTATTGGGCCGGCGGCGATGGGGGGCGAACCGGCGTCGTGTTCATGCTGCACGCCATCGGGCTTTTGCTGTTCACCATGGGTGGACGCATCATCCCGGCGGCCACCGCCGCTGAAATGCGCCGCCACGGCAAGGCGATGCCTCCCGCGCCCCACTTCCTGGAATGGCTTGGCATTGCCGGTGGAATCACCGCCGCCGCCTCGGTGGCGAGCGGATTGCTGCCGGAAGTCGGCGCCATCGGCGCGTTCATCGTCGGGCTCGCCGCCTGGGCGCGGTTGGCGCATTGGCGCACGCAAGCCGTGCTTGGCCGGGCGGATTTGTGGAGCCTGCACCTCGGCTATGCCTGGCTCGGCCTGGGCTGGCTTGCCGTGGCCGTGGAGCGCTGGACGCCGTTGCCCGGTGGGGTTGGCTGGCACCCGCTGGGCATCGCGGCGCTGGGGACCATCGCCGGCGCGATGATGGTGCGCGTCACCCTCCAGCGTGAGGCGTGCGAGCCGGAATTCGCCCCCGCCGTTCCGTGGGCGCTGGCGTTGATCGGCGCCGCAGCCGTGCTGCGCGTCGCGGCTGGCTGGCTGGAGCCAGGCATTTTGCTGACTGCGGCGGCGCTCGCCTGGATGGCCGCGCACGGCTTGCTTTTCCTGGTGTTGAGGCGGATTCTGCGCCACCGCTCATTTTAGCCGGGGGAGGTTCCATGCAGGCTCTTTCGCAGACTGGACGCTTGGTTCATCAGGACCACGAACGGACCACCGCCATCCTCAACCGTCTGGAAACGCATCTGGAGCAGGCGGAGTCCCGTGGCGTCCCCTCCCTCGACGACATCCCGACACGCCAGCTTGTCATCGACCTCAACACCGAAGTGGCGTCGGAATTGAACGCTCACTTCGACGCCGAGGAGCGTCTGTTGTTTCCCCTGATCGCCGATGCAGGCGGGCATGAGCTGGTGCAGCATCTCACCGCCGAGCATGAAGCCATGCGCCCGATCAGCCGCCGCCTGCACCAATACTGCGCGCTGGCGCTGCGGGATGGTTTCGACGCGGAGAGCTATGGCGCCTTCGTCCATTTCGGCCAGAATCTTCTGGAACGTCTGGAGCGTCATCTCCAGGTTGAGGAGACTTCGCTTTTGCTGTCCATCGAGGCGCTGATGCTCGACAACCCCGCGCTTGACAGCCGAATCGCCGCCCTTTACCGCACCAATCCATAGGGAGTCTCCATGCTCTATCTCGACGATATCAAGCCCGGCGATCGCTATCACGGCGGCGGTGCGGTGACGGTGACGGAGCAGGATATCTTCGCCTTCGCCAAACTCTATGATCCGCAGCCCTTCCACCTCGATCCCGAGGCGGCGAAGGGGACGCTGTTCGCCGGTCTGGCGGCCAGCGGTTGGCACACGGCGGCGATGGCCATGCGCATGCTCGTTGACGGTGAGCACAAATTCGCCGGCGGTTTCGTCGGCATGGGCATCGAGCAATTGCAATGGCCACGCCCGGTGCGCCCCGGCGATCGCCTGCGCGTCGAAACGGAGGTGCTGGAGGTGCGCCCTTCGCTCAAGCGCCCGGACCAGGGGGTGGTGCGCGTGCGCCTTATCGCCCTGAACCAGAACGATGAGGAGGTTTTGCGCTGGCTCGGCAACCTGCTGGTTCCACGCCGCCCTGCTTCACACCACAGGGCTGCGGATTCCGGTTCAGACTGAAGGCGAATCCGCTGTACTCTCCGCCCGTCCATTTCCGCAGCAGCGAACCTTGACCCATGACCGTATTTTCGCCGCGTTGGCTTTCAGGCGCGTTCGTCGCGCTTTGCGCCCTCTCCACCCCTCTCACCGCTCAGGGGGCCATCGCTCAGGGCGCCATCGCTCAGGGTGTTGTCCCGATCGATTGCGCCAAAGCCACGAAACCCATCGAGCGGACACTTTGCGCGAACGCCGATGTCCGGGCGCGCGATGAACAGCTCAGCGAAATCTTTGCTTCGCTTTTGGGATACATACCCCATGATGAGCGCGAGTCGGTCCAAAAGGCGCAAGCCACTTGGCTGGCCGAGCGTGACCGGGTCTGTGAGGACAAGGACAAGGCAAAAGCCTGCACCACGCTTTACGACGCGCGGATCGAGGCTTTGTCCACGCAGAATGAGGCAGGACAAGAGCGTCTGGCGGCGGTGATTTCCACCATTCCCAAGGACGCCAAGGCGGTGGCGAGCGCGCTGCAACGCTATGACGGCGCTGCGGCCAAGGCGTGGCTCATCTATTTGTACCACAGCGGCGCCGTGCCGGTGGCCGACAAGGACGCCGAGGTGCAACGTCTGGCCGACGGCATCCTCAAGGATGGCCTGCCGAACGATCCCTATCTCCTTGAGGAGATGAAGAACATCGGTGATGTGGCGAAGGCGGACACCGCCGGGATGCTGCTGTTCTTGCGGCATGTCCTGTCCACCACGGAGATGGACGCCCCCTGTTTCCTGTTCACCAAGCATGGGCAGCCGGCGTTCGAGTCCTTTGGCCCATTCTGGGGCGCCGCCCGCGATGACACGCCAGAGCTGTGCCACGATGTGCGTTCGATTTATGAAATGCCGGAGTGGAAAAAGCTGGAGTCGCTGATCGACCCGACCATCGCCCCGGCCCTGGCGGAACGGGGCGGCATCAGCCATGGCTATGAACGCCAATTCGCCATCGATGCGCTTCAAGCCTCCATGGTGCCCAGCACCTTGCTGGAAGCCCCCCACTCACCCGAGGCCAAGAAAGCGGCGGAATCCCGCGACAAGGCCGTCGCCGCCTTCCGCAACTGGCACGACCATCGTGTCTGGCCAGAGGCGCAGTACAAGGCCGCCGTCGTCGCCCTGCCCGCCGCCATCAGCGCCACGGCGAAATTTTATCAGGAAAAATTTGGTCTGGCGCCAAAGATCGCCGATCAGGCCGCCCACGCCGCCGCTGACCGTTTCATCGCCAGCCGCATGGCGCTGCTGACCGCCGACGAGGCGGAGGATGATTGACCGGGCAGAGGTGTCCCCCTGCCGCTATTCCCTTAATTCAAGAGGGAATCAGATCACTTGGTGCAGAAAAAAGGGGCCAAGATTCCTGGATTTGCGCCTTGTGTTCTTCGGTTTTAGAGCAATTTCCGCTTCAGTCTGAAGCGGAAATTGCTCTAAAGCTTTGACTTGACGCACCGATTCACGCGCTCGGCCTTTCAGGCCGAACGCGATCTGCTCTAGCTTTGCCCTCCTGTGCCGGCGGCTGGTCCGCATACAGGAGGCAGCCGGTCGTGACGCTCTTACCTGAGGATATCCGCGATATCCGGTTTGCCGCTAAAATCTGGGCGCTCAGACGTGAACTCTCTTTCGAATATTAATATTGGCTCTCATCGGAAGCGTTATTTTCTGATCTCTGCCTTGTTGATTGCGGCTTCGCCTCTGGCGTTTCTGGGAGCATTGCTGCCTGTCAATGAATATATAGCTTTAGTTCCTGATGAAGCTGGAATTGTTGACTGTGATGCACCTATCAGTGTGTTGATTTTTGCCGTTCCAGCCTTTCTGATTTATGGAACAATATTCATGGCGACGATTGTACGAACGCGCCCCCATACCCGATTATCCCTGTTTACGGCTGTCTTCACTCTGGTTGTGGCTCTTGCTGTTGTCCCAAATATCTCCAGCGCTGTACTCGAGATGAGGAGTGAGGGACACCAAGAAGCTTGCGGATAAAGATAGAATTGGTCGGTTCTTTGGTCTTTACGCCGTATTGCAAATCTACTCCTTGCCAAGAGCCTTCTTGATTACAGGCGCAATGGCAGCCACCAGTTTTCGATGATCTTCAATGGAGAGATGCAGACCGTCAGCGCCATGAGCGACTCCGCCAATCGCGGCGGCTGCATCGAACTCCGGTATACCCGCCTGCTTTGCCGCGTCCTGGAAGGCCGCCGCAAATTGCGCTGATTTCTCACGGCCTCCCTCATAGCGCTTGCTCCACTCAGCAATAGGCATGGCGGCGATCCGGGCAGGAGCGACCAAGAGGGCTTTGGGCGCTGGATAGGCGTTCCCGATGCCTCCCGCCGACGATTGGACTTGTCTCGCCAGATTCACGGCTGCCGCCGCGACATCCTGCGGCGACCGCTGGTAGCGGGCTTGAAGGTCGTTGGAGCCAAGCATGATGACCACCAGATCGAGAGGCATGTTGGCCGCGATCGAGACCGGCAGATGTTTCGAACCATTGACGGTGTCCGGACGAATAATGCCGCCGGCCCATTGCTCGCCGTCCAGATCGGTCGTGCGGAGGTTCAAGCCATCCTCTATCACCTCGAAATCGTTCCCAAGCGTGGTTTGAAGAAGCCCTGTCCAGCGCTGTTCGCGCGAATAGCGACCCGTCGGTTCGCCGTCGCTTCGCGACTCATACCCCCACGTGTTGCTGTCTCCGTAGATCAGAATGCGGTGCGGATCAGCATGAGCCGCACCAGAGAGCGCGGTGAAGGCGACCAAAGCGCCAAGAGCGGCGACAGTGCGGCGTAGCATGCCGTTTTCCTTTTTTTGCAGTGATCGATACATAAATAACGAGCTTGCCCCATTCCGGTCAAGATATTATTGTAGCGTTCGCTATGAAAAATGCAGACGCGCCGCATGGCAGAAGGCGGGGCCGGCCACGCCAATTCGATCGCGATGAAGCCGTTGCAACGGCTTTGGCGCTGTTTCAGGCGCGTGGCTACGAAGGAACGTCGATCGCGGATTTGACGCGCGCTATCGGCGTATCAGCGACAAGCCTCTATGGGGTGTTTCCCAGCAAAGAGGTGCTTTTTGAGGAAGCTGTAGACCTATACCAGCGAACCGCCGGGGCGTTTGCCGCGACAGCGTTGGAGAATGACGCAAGCGCCGAAGCCGCGATCCGCGCGCTCCTGCTCGGCGCGGCGCAGCGATACGCCGCCACCGGCCAGCCTGGGGGATGCTTCATATCACTGGGGGTTCTAAGCTGCGCGACCGATCATCATGGCATCGCCATGAGAATGGCCACGCGGCGGATAGAGGCGCGCGCCGCGATCAAAGCGCGGCTGGATCGCGGCAAGGACCAAGGCGAATTGCAGGCGACGACAGATACCGAAGCGTTAGCGGCTTTCTATGCCGCCACCCTGCAGGGATTATCGGTGCAGGCCCGGGACGGAGCCTCCGATCAGGAACTGAGGCGCATTGCGGAATTGGCGATGATTCCCTTGCGCGCGTGCCTGAACGCGCCATCCCAAGCTCCTGAACTTTCTCGGTCCGGTCATTTACATCTATAGATCGATGACCAACCCATCATAAGCCGGCTCGACGCCAGGCGGCAGCAGGCGGCGCACGGTGTCGTAATCCATGCTCTGGCTCATATGCGTGAGGTAGGCACGCTTGGGCTTCACCCGCGCGATCCACTCCAGGGTCTGCGCCAGATGCGAATGCACGGGGTGCGGCGGTTCGATGCGCACGCAGTCCACCACCCACACGTCAATCCCCTCCAGCGCGGCGAAGGCCGCCTCGTCCAGGCGCACCACGTCGGTGGAATAGGCGAACCCGCCGAATCGCAGGCCAAGCGTGGGCATATAGCCATGGTCCTGCGCGAACGGCGTGACCCGCAGGCCCGCGATGTCGAACGGGCCCATGACTGGCCTGTCCACGGCGTGCGGGATGAGCACGGGCCGGTAGAGGGGGGTTCCAGGCTTCAGCGGCGCAAAGGCGTAGTCGAAGCGCTTCTCGATCTCGTCCAGATGCTCGGCCATGCCATAGACATTCAGCGGCTTTTGCATCAACCGGCAGATCTCGCGCAACTCGTCGAGTCCATGGGCGTGGTCGGCGTGATGGTGCGTCCAGATCACCCCATCCAGGCGTTGCACGGCGGCGGCCAGAAGCTGCTGGCGGAGGTCCGGCGAAGTGTCGATGAGCACGCCCACCCCATCGTCCTCTCCAGGATTCTCCTCCACCAGAACGGACACTCGCAGCCGGCGATTCTTCGGGTTGTTCGGATCGCACGCGCCCCATTGGTTGCCGACCGTCGGCACACCGGAAGAACCGCCGCAGCCGAGAATGGTGACGCGCATGCCGGTTACGCCGCCAGCCGTGGCAGGCGGTCGAACAGGCGGAAGACGTTCTCGGTGCTCAGCCGCGCCATCTCATCCGGCGTCACACCCTTGACCGTGGCGACGACGGCGGCGGTGTGCGCCACATAGGCGGGCTCGTTCCGCTTGCCCCGGTAGGGCAAGGGGGCGAGGTAAGGCGCATCGGTCTCGACCAGGATGCGGTCAAGCGGCACATCCTTGACGATGGCCCGCAAATCATCCGATTTCTTGAAGGTGACGATGCCCGACAGCGACAGATAAAACCCGAAAGCCAGGGCCTCTTCCGCCACGGCGCGGCCTGAGCTGAAACAATGCAGCAGCCCTTTCACCGGCTGCCCCGCCGCTTCCTCGCGAACGATGCGCATGATGTCCGCATCGGCCTCGCGGGTGTGCACGATCAGCGGCAGGCCGGTTTCCATGGCCGCACGGATGTGCCGGCGGAAATTCTCCTGCTGCGTGTCGCGCGGACTCTTGTCGTAATGATAGTCCAGACCCGTCTCGCCGATGCCGATCACCTTGGGGCGACTGGCCAGCTCCACTAGGCGTTCGACGCTGACCCCGGCAAGCTCGTCCTGCGCATGGTGCGGATGAACACCCAGCGTGCAAAACACATCGGCGAACCGCTCGGCCACGGCATGCACCTGGTCGAAGCGCGAGAGATGGGTGCAGATGGTGATCATCCGCCCCACCCCCGCCGCCCTTGCCCGTTCGACAACGGCATCCAATTCCGGCGCGAAGTCCGGGAAATCGAGATGGCAGTGGCTATCGACCAGCATCAGGCCTTGGGCTCCTCAACGAAACGCGGAAACACACCCTGCGGCGTCGGCAACGGCGTGCCCGCCACCAAGGCCCCGGCGGCTCCCAGGGCGGCGAAGCCGCGCGCACCGGCGTCTTGCGACAATTGCTCCAGGATCTTGGCCGAGGCATCCGGCATCACCGGCTGGGTCAGGATGGCCAGCTGGCGGATCGTCTCCGCCAGCACATAGAGCACGGTGTTCATGCGGGGCGGATCGGTCTTCTTCAGCGTCCAGGGGGCCTGTTCGTCCACATAGCGGTTGGCGTCGCCGACCACCGCCCACAGCACATCCAGCACCTTGTGGAAGGCCTGCGCGTCCATCTCCGCCCGCACGGACGGCAAAAGCCCGTAGGCCGCCTCCAGCAGCGTTTTGTCGGCTTCGGTGAACGGTCCGGGCTGCGGAATCTGCGCGCCGCAGTTCTTGTTGATCATCGACAGCACGCGCTGAACGAGATTGCCGTAGTCGTTCGCCAGATTGCCGTTGATCCGCTGCATCACGGCGGCGTGGGAGAAATCGCCGTCGTTGCCGAACGGCACCTCGCGCAGCAGGAAATAGCGTGTCTGGTCGAGGCCATAGGTGCTGACCAGTTTTTCCGGCGCGATGACGTTGCCGAGCGTCTTCGACATCTTCTGGCCTTCGATGGTCCACCAGCCATGCGCGAAGACGCGCTTGGGCGGTTGAAGACCCGCGCCCATCAGGAAGGCCGGCCAATAGACGGCGTGAAAGCGCAGAATATCCTTGCCGACCATGTGCAGATCAGCCGGCCAATACTGGGCGTATGCGCCGCTCTCGTCAGGATAGCCGACGGCGGTGATGTAATTGGCCAGCGCATCCAGCCAGACATACATGATGTGTGCGTCGTCGCCGGGAACCGGGATGCCCCATTTGAAGGTGGTCCGGCTGACCGACAAATCCTTCAGGCCGGATTTGACGAAGGCCATCACTTCATTGCGCTTGGACGGCGGCATGATGAAGCTGGGATTCTTCTCGTAGAATTCCAAAAGCCGGTCCTGCCACGCCGACAGGCGGAAGAAATAGCTGGGTTCCTCCACCCATTCGCACTCGGCCCCGGTCGGGGCGATCCGCTTCCCGGCGGGCGTCTTGGTCAGCTCGTCTTCACCATAAAAGGCTTCATCGCGCACCGAGTACCAGCCGGCGTAGGAGCCCAGATAAATCTCCCCGGCATCCTGCAAGCGCTTCCACAGGGCCTGCACCGAGGCGACGTGACGCGGTTCGGTGGTGCGGATGAAATCATCGTTGGAATAATTCATCACCCCGACGAGATCGCGGAAGTTCTGCGACACCCGGTCGGTGAAGACCTGCGGCGCGACGCCGGCGACCTGCGCCGATTTTTCGACCTTCTGGCCGTGCTCATCGGTTCCCGTGAGAAACTTGACGTCGAAACCGTCCAGGCGTTTGAAGCGGGCGAGCACGTCGCAGGCCAAGGTCGTGTACGCATGGCCGATGTGCGGCACGTCGTTCACGTAATAGATCGGCGTCGTCAGATAATAGGTCTTCGACCCGGCCATGATCGGTGCTCTCCAGAGTATTCTTGTTCAAGTGGTGGCCGCCTCAAGCGTCGCCAAGGCGTTCAACACGACCTGCTTACGATCAAGACTGGCGGATTCCGCACGCACGAAAAGGCGTGTGATCTTTTCCCATACCTCCACCCAACGATCAAGGCCGCGCGCGTTGGCCAACCGCGTCATCAACGCCGCTTCCCCAGGCGCCACCTCGGCTGGCCATTCGCCCCGCGCCAGCGCGCGGGTGAAGCGCGCCAGCCACCACACCAGCAAGGCGGTCGCCGTCTCGTAATGGCCATCATCCTGACGACGGGTCAGCGTGTCGCCAAAGCTGTGCGCGGCGAGAATATCAAGCCTGGGCAAGCCGCCCAACAGATCCATCCATTGGCGATAAAGATCCAACCCACCGGCGTCGGCCAGCGCTGCCGCCCGCCCGATCGACCCCTCCGCCAGCCGCGCCAGCGCCCAACAATCGTCCCCCGTCACCGCCGGCCGGTATTGCTCCAACAGACGAACGACACTCTCCTCGTCCAGCGGATTCAGCGCCAGCTTGCGGCAGCGCGAGCGGATGGTGGGCAGCAGGCCACCGGGATTGTCGCTGACCAGCAGCAGCAAGGCCCCGATCGGCGGTTCTTCCAGAATCTTCAAGAGCGCGTTCTGACCGGCGGTGTTCAGACGGTCGGCCCCGTCGATGATGGCGACGCGCCAGCCGCCTTCAGCCGAGGTCTTGCGCAGGAAAGGGGCGATTTTGCGCACATCGTCCACGGCGATGTCGCGCTTCATCCGTTCACGCTTTTCATCCATCTGCCGCTCGACCGTCAGCAGATCGGCATGACCGCCGCTGGCGACGCGACGGCAGGTGGGATGCTCGGAGTCGAGGTGCAGACTGACGGGGGGGGACGCGCCGAACAGCCCCACCTCCCCGTCCAGCTTCTGGGCCAGCGCGAAACGGGCGAGGCGGAACGCCAGCGTCGCCTTGCCGATGCCCGGCGGTCCACCGATCAGCCAAGCATGCGGCATCCGCCCGGAATTCCAGGCGGCCAGCAGCGTACGCTCCGCCTCCTCATGACCGACAAGAGACGGGTTGCGGCGGGGGGCGAAGGGGTTGATCTCAACGGGCTCGGGAAGGCGGGCGGCGCGGCTCACGGCACGGATTCTTTGGTAGGCTTGGGTTTTTTGCTCGGCATGGGCGCACAATGACGCATCACCGTTACCGGGTCCAGAGTCTCACTCGTCGCAGCGTTTCTGATCCGCTGGAGCGCGCGTCCAGACCTCCGTCCGGCCAAGCAAGGAGATGCCGACATACCCCCGCAGCTTCAGGCGGTCGGGGCCGTCTGGCTCCATAGTGCCGCTATAGGTGTTTCCCGATCGCGGGTCGTAGATCCAACCGTTCTCCCAGCCCGTTGCGTTTGGCTGGAAGCCACCCAGCAAGGTCAAGCCGCAAAGCGGACGGCTGCGGTTTTTTGGCGAAGGGTTCTTGCTGTCACGCCCGGCGTCGCTCCCCGTGCGCTTTTCCACATACCAGAACAACCGCCCGCAAAGGCTTTCCCCGCAGGGCTGGATCTCAATGACCGCCTGGCGATTCGTCAGCCAGACACCAACAGCGTCCTGCGGCGCCCCCAATGCGGGAAAGGAGGCGAAAAAGGGGGCCAGAAACCCGGCCAGGGCAAGAAGAAGGGCGGTGCGCATGGAACACAAAATAGGGTGTTCCGCACCGCAGCGACACTCAGCCGATCGTAAGGCGCCGGGTTACCACGTCAAGGATAGCCGCCTGCACGGCCTCCACCGACTGCGTGGCGTCGATAACCGCGCAACGCTCAGGCTCACGCGCCGCGATGTCGAGGTAACCGTTACGCAGGCGTTCGTGAAAGGCAAGATCCATGCGCTCATACCGATCCTCATCCCCATGGCGTTCCGCCGCGCGGCGCAGGCCCATCGCTACGGGAAGGTCGAGAATCAGCGTCAAGTCCGGGCGAAACGCGCCCAACGCCACGCGCTGCAAGGCCGCAACCGGCTCTCGACCGAGGGTGAGGCCATAGCCTTGATAAGCCATGGTGCTGTCAAAAAAACGGTCGCACAATACCCAGCGCCCCCCCTCCAGGGCCGGCCAGACGGTGCGTTCCAGATGATCACGGCGTGCGGCGCTGTGCAGCAGCGCTTCGGTCATCGCGCTCCACCGCCCCGTCTCCCCGGCCACCAGCAAGGCGCGGATTTCCTCCGCGCCGGGTGAGCCGCCGGGCTCCCGCGTCACCACCACCTCGACGCCACGGCCAGCCAGCGCCTCGGCCAACCGGCGGATCTGGGTGGATTTTCCCGCCCCCTCCCCGCCTTCCAGAGTGATGAACCGCCCACGGATCATGCCTATGACCCCAGACCAAAGACCAGATAATGGGCCGCCGAGAAGGCGCGGCCAAAGAAGCCCAAACGCTCCACATCCGTCGCCGCCACCGCCGGCACTTCCTTGGTCGGCGCGCCGGGGGCGGAGATCAGGATCTTGCCCACGACGTCCCCCTTCTTGAGAGGAGCGGCGATCGTCTGGTTGGTGACCAGGGTCACCTTCATGTTCGGGCGGTCGTTGCGCGCCATGGTGATCTTGAGGTCCTGCGGCACGGTCACCGACACCTTGCCCTGGGCGCCGAACCACACCGGCACGTCCTCGATGGTCTCACCGGCTTTGAACAGGGGATAGGCGTTGAACTCACGAAAGCCCCACTCCATCAGGCGGGTGGTCTCATCGGCGCGGGCTTGCATGGACGGCATTCCGTTGATGACCAGCACCAAACGCCGTCCCTCGCGCTCACCCGACGCGGTCAGGCCGTAACCACCAACCTCGGTATGGCCGGTTTTCAGCCCATCGACGCCAACGGTGTTGCGCAACAAAAGAGGGTTGCGGTTGCCTTGCTTGATCCCGTGATAGGTGAACTCTTTTTCCGAGAACAGGTAGTAATACTCTGGAAAGTCGCGGATGATCCGTTCCGCCAGCGTCGCCAGATCGCGGGCGGTCATGTAATGATTGGGGTCCGGCCACCCCGTGGCGTTGACCAGATTGGTGCCGTCCAGCCCGATTTCCTTGGCGCGCTTCGTCGCCTTCTCGGCGAACGCCTGTTCTGATCCGGCCAACCCTTCAGCCAGCACGATGCAGGCGTCATTACCGGATTGGATGATCACACCCTTGATGAGGTCCTGCACCTTGATGGAGTTGTTCAACTCCACAAACATCTTGGAGCCCTGCATCCGCCACGCGCGCTGGCTTACCGGCAAGGTGTGTTCAAACGACAGCCGGCCTTCCTTCATCGCCTCGAAGACCAGATAGAGGGTCATCAGCTTGCTCATGGACGAGGGCGGCATGCGCTCGTCGGCGTTCTTATCGAACAGAACCGTGTTGGTCGATAGATCGATCAGAATGGCCTGTTTGCCGACAGTCTCAATCGTGGCGGCGCGTGCTGGCGGCGCGAGGCCAGCCGTGACCAGCGCGGCCATCACCGCAACGGCAGTGGCGGCGGCGAAGCGGATGCGGGCAGCGGTCATGGAACCCCCTGTGAAACCTCTGTAACGTTCGCAAAAAACGGATCAAAATCCAGGCATTCATTCCACAATGATTTTGGCTTCCGTAAGGCCGGCTTGGATCATCTGCGCCAGAACGGTGTCCGCCTTCTCGACGGTTTCCATGGGCCCGACACGCACGCGCTGCAACCTCTGGCCACCCGTCGCTGTCGTTGAGATTTGCGCCTGCTGGCCGATCTTACTAAGCCGCGCCTGCGCGCGGGTGACATTCTCGGTGCTGCCGAAGGCGCCGACTTGCACGTAGATCTGGCCGCCATTGTTGCGCACGGGCTGGTTGACGACAACAGGCGCGGGAATAAAACGCCCATCCTCCACCGCACCGGGCACAGCCGGCGATGACACGCCTTCACCAGAGTAGATAGCGCCCGATGCGGAGGCGGACGCCGTCGATCGACCGGGGGGCGGCAAGCTGGCGGTCTCGATCCTTGAGCGTGAACCAGCCGAAGCCCCGGTTGAAGCGCCGGCGGTGACCGATGGCCCATCAGCGTAGACACCACCACCGCCCGATACGGGCGCTGACGATCGACCGGGGGGTGGCAAGCTGGCGACTTCGATCCTTGAGCGTGAACCAACCGAAGCGCCGGTCGAAGCACCGACCGAGGGTCCGTTGACCTCTGCGGACGGACCATCGGCATAGACACCGCCACCGTCTCTCGGCGACGACCATGCCCGACCGGAATCCGGCGCGCTGGCGACTTCATCCCCTGAACGCGTCGCGGCGGCGGCTATCGCCGTCGTCGACTTGCCTTGACGGGCGGCGGCGGCGATCTGCCGGCTCTCATCGGCCAGGATCTGCACCCGCACCTTGGCGGTGCCGGTCTTCTCATACCCCAGCAACTGGGCGCCACGGCGCGACATGTCGATGATACGGTTGTTGACATAAGGGCCACGGTCATTGACGCGCACGACAACGGAGCGGCCATTGCCAAGATTGGTCACCCGCACGAGACAGGGCATCGGCAATGTCTTGTGGGCCGCCGTCATGTCGTTTTCATCATAGGTCTCGCCGTTGGCGGTCGCCTTGCTGTGAAAACCCGGCCCGTACCAGGAACCGATCCCCGTCTCGTCGTAAGAATAATCCTCGGACGGATAGTACCAAACGCCGTTGATCTTATAGGGTTTGCCGACCTTATAGGCGCCCTGGGACGTGCCCTTGGGCTGCGACGCGCACGCCATGAGCGACAGCACCCCCAAGAGCGCTATCGTTCCCCTTAGCCCATGCCCACGGCGCATCAGATGACTCCCTCTCGATTTGGCCCTCTCGCTTGGGCCTTCTCGATTTGATGGCCGTACTCTAATCGAGTTACCTCGATTCGCCAAGATGGTGGGACAAGACAGCGGCAACCGCATCGCAGGGGGATTGTTTTCTTAGGAAATTATGGCGCAGGGAACAGCGTGTCGGTGCGATCCAACAGGCGGTATGTGACCAGACCGGCCCATTCCCGGAATGCAACGCTGCTCACATCGAGATTTCGCTCAAGCCCGAACATCAGATAGGGTTTGGCGCTGGTTCTGCTGCGGTAATCAACCGGATAGGGCAGCACCGGCCAGCCGATACGCCGGAAAATGCCGATAGCGCGCGGCATATGCCACGCCGAGGTGATCAACAGCCAGGTCTCCCCCGGCTTCGGCGCCACAAGAGCGTGGCTGAACAGGCCGTTTTCCCAGGTGTTGCGTGATTTGTTCTCGAACAACACGCGCCCGGTGTCGAGTCCGGCCTGCGCAAGGGCGGCGCGCGTCCCCTCCTCCTCCCCATCGCCAGAAAAAACCAGCCTGGCGTCTGGGTAGAGACGCCCCAGCGCCGCCATGGCAAGGATCCGTTCCCCCGCGTCATTGAGCGAAGGTTCACCGCGCTCAGCTGATATGCGCGGGTTCGTGGCGCCCCCCAGCATGATGATTCCATCGACACGCTCAAGCCGGTCAGGCTTTGAAAAGCGGTTCTCCAGCGGTTTCACCACCCAAAAACCCAGGGGGATGACGGTGAACGCCAGGAAACCGGCGGTGGCCACCGCCACCATCCTGCGCCCGGCTCGACGCCGCCCCTCCCGTTGGCTGAACAGCAGCCACGCGCCAAGCGCCAGCACCACCACCAGCGCGTTGCCGGGTTGAGCCACTCCCCACAAAATCTTGGTCACGGCATAGGACATGCATCACCGTTGAGGCAATCTGGCAACCCTCATAGCAATCGAATAAAGGTTACAATTCTCAAAAAAAGATTTAAAGCCTAAAATATTCTAATATATCCGTCATCCCCGCGGAAGCGGGGACCCAGACTTTCCAAGCATTCCCTTCGCTGCGAAGCCTGGATCCCCGCTTTCGCGAGGATGACGGTATTCTTAATAAGGAATGTTGTCTTTCTAAAGCGATTGCCCTGGGGCAACCCCGACCTGCCAGAGTTCGGTGTTATCACGCTGCATGGCGTCAGGAACTGGGAATCAGAGCCCAATCGGGCCCTGAGGGTGGTGTGATCTGGACAGAGGAACGGCAAAGCCCAAAGCTTCCTTGCCGTTCCCTCTCCCTCACTCCGGCGTGGGTGCGTCCGCGTCGGTTTCCGGCGGGCCCATCATGGCGTTGGCGACAAGGCCGGCGTTGGCGCGAATCTTGTCCTCAATCGACTTCGCCATATCC
The DNA here is from genome assembly GCA_031546725.1 of Azospirillum sp. Classification (GTDB taxonomy): domain Bacteria; phylum Pseudomonadota; class Alphaproteobacteria; order Azospirillales; family Azospirillaceae; genus Azospirillum. The sequence goes on along the minus strand of JAVBJZ010000060.1, from coordinate 17,462 downwards.
GGGTTGTTCCGCAGATAGGTCTTCGCATTTTCACGGCCCTGGCCGATGCGCGTCCCCTCACAGCTGAACCACGCGCCCGACTTGTCCACCACGCTGGCCTGGATACCGAGGTCGAGCAGTTCACCCACCTTCGATATGCCCTCGCCATACATGATATCAAACTCGACCACGCGGAATGGCGGGGCCATCTTGTTCTTCACCACCTTGACGCGGGTCTGGTTGCCGACCACCGTCTCACGGTCCTTGATGGCGCCGATGCGGCGGATGTCCAGACGCACTGAGGCATAGAACTTCAGCGCGTTGCCGCCGGTCGTCGTCTCGGGGTTGCCGAACATCACGCCGATCTTCAGACGGATCTGGTTGATGAAGATCACCAGGCACTTCGATTTGGAGATCGAGCCGGTCAGCTTGCGCAGCGCCTGGCTCATCAAGCGGGCGTGCAAGCCGACATGGCTGTCGCCCATCTCCCCCTCCAACTCGGCGCGCGGCACCAGCGCCGCCACCGAATCGACCACCAGCACGTCGATGGCCCCAGAGCGCACCAGCGTATCGGCGATCTCAAGCGCCTGCTCACCGGTGTCTGGCTGCGAGATCAGCAGCTCGTCCACATTCACGCCCAGCTTACGGGCGTATGACGGGTCGAGCGCGTGCTCCGCATCGACAAAGGCGCAGGTGCCGCCAGTCTTCTGGGCCTGGGCGACGGCATGCAAGGCCAAGGTCGTCTTGCCCGAGCTTTCCGGCCCATAGATTTCAACGATACGACCACGGGGCAGGCCGCCGATGCCCAGCGCAATATCAAGCCCGATCGAACCAGTGGAGATCACCTCCGCCTCGACCAACGCCTCCCGCGCTCCGAGCTTCATCACCGAGCCCTTGCCGAAGGCGCGCTCGATCTGGGTCAGTGCGGCTTCCAGGGCCTTCTGCTTATCCATGGGGTCCTTATCCGCCAATTGGAGCTGTTTGGACGACATTGCCTGTTTCCCTCTGTCAGTTCAACACGATCATCTCGCTTATAGTTCTTATTTTATTCCTGTTTATCGGCATTCCGGCGGCCCTGTCAAACAACCGGCTCCCGGATACAGGATAATCGGGTGAATGAATGCCTGACATTGCGGCAAAGTTCTGAATCGCTCGCCTCCATCGAATCGATCAGGGACAGTATTTGCGTCGGCCATAGAGCCGTATGGCGGCAGCGATTGCGGTGGTGCAGAAGACCAAAAGCGCTGGAAAACTTGGTGCATTGTAGAGCGAATTTATACTCGGAATCGCAACCACTTCCAGATAGGACAGCAAAAATACTCGCATCATGATAAGTGCGGCAGCAACAGTAGCAACTAAGAATAGAGGCTCCACGACTCGCCTGCGCACCATTCGCACCGCCGCACCAGCATAAGCGATTGCTGCTGCGATCAAGATCCACGGCAGAACGGTGCGGTAACCGAGAAGGACCTTCTCCAGCACAGATGTGATAAGGATGCTGCGCATTTGGAACGGCAAGGAGCCACCATCCGCGCTACGGTGCTGAAAGTCAGGGGCGGCCAACGAAGGAACATGCACGAACAAATCTGTCCGAACAGCATCCAGGAAAATCTGGTACCGCAAGGATTGGCCGCAGGTATCGACAGCACAGGACAAGGGACTATGGGGAACCGAAAAGGAGAAGAAGGTAGCCAAGGATTTCACCATGATCACCATTGTACGAAGGGTAGGCCAAATGTAATCTGCCCGGAATGGCGGCGCCATGGTGGCGCGAGGCGGCAAGCACCTCAAGCGCCCATCTTCGCATGCTGTATCAATCTCCCCAGCCATACGCGCGTAGAACGCACGGGCCTCTGTCGCCGAGCGGTAGTATCCTGCATGAGCAACAGCATCGCGCAGAGCCCACATAAACCAGCCGGCCCGAATCTCTCCATCACAAGGCGCAACAGCGTATGTTTGGCATCCTATCTGGATGTAGCCGTCAGGCCGAGAACTGTCAAAAAAGGGCTGCAGTTCCGCCGTTGCCGGGCTTAGCAAATATACTTGCTCCAGAACCTCCCGTGGAACCACCACGTACGGTCGCCAGTCCCGATGACGGATACGAGACAGCGCCCCATAAGCAGATAGAAATTCGTGCTGCTTGAATTCTACCGTATCGGTTACTCCATATTTTTTCTGATTCATCCAACCAACGGCGCTAACCCCGAGCATGGCGGTAATTATCACCAATCCCGCCAGTGTTATGACACGAATTACCCCTAATAGTCCTGCACGCAACCAGCGGTCTTGTCGTTCTCCAAGAGCGCCCACCACTTCATCCAAGATGGCCATAAAAAGAACCAGGAGAAGAGCGGGTGCAATCCACAAACCTTCCTCACGGGTTAACCAAAACGCCGCAAGAAGCGCACCCAGCCCTATGGCCAAAGCAACGCGGCGGAGCAATCCACGGTGACGCCATCGAAACCACCACACCGTTCCGGCAAAGATCGATACGGTCAGCGGGACGTAGATTGCCTCACGCATGATCCGCAAATTTTCGGTTCCATACACCGCAGGATTGAACAAAAGTATCAAAAAAACAGCAAAAACGGCGGCTTCCCAGCGCAGCCACGGCCGTAGCCCGCAGACCAGCAGCAAGCAGGCCAGCGCATAAAAAATCCCCTGTGATACCAGGATTGGCAGGCCAACGATCCAGTTGGCGGCAATCCACATTGAATAAAATTCCCCTTTTGCCAAAGTAAGCTTGTCATAGGGACCGAGCCATTCACCCATTAGTAGGTAAAGTGCTTGGCGCACAAACAACGCATCATCATATCCAGCAAAAGGAATGGCATTTATTGGTAGATTAGACATAATCCATGCGTAAAAAATAACAATAGAAGCGTACGTCACCCTCCAAGCCGTTGTGATACTGAACGCTGATCTTTCAGAGGTATTTAAAGGCACTTCATTACGCCAAGCATTAGACGTCAAGCGCTGAAAAAAGGTAAAACGCATGCGGTCGCTCACAATAAGTTGATGATAACGAGGTTCAACCCGAAACGATGCCTACACCCTTTATTCCTAAAAGGGTATAGTCAAATTTACCCAATCATGCCAACGGCCCTAGACATTGACCGCCCCCTTCTTAAGGCTACGGCATATACATATGTTACGGTACAGCATGACAGAGGTACTGAAGGGAGCATTCGGTGGGACAGACGACTCAAAAAATAACATTAATTTAAGGTTATATTTCTCATGACTATCTTTCGCGATGATGACGATAGTAGAGTTTAATATTATAAAATCCTTGCAAAAGCTCTCAGCGGGTCCTATAGACCTGCCTGCCGCCAGCGTGGCTTCGGCCAGCGCGAAAGGCGAGGGGCTTTATCCTTTGATGACTTCTTTTACCTTGGACGCCAGTTGCTTGAGGGAGAAAGGCTTGGGAAGGAAATGCGCGGCGCTGTCGCCACCGTCCAGCTCATCCCTGAAACGATCCTCCGCATAGCCAGAAATAAAGATCACGCTCATGTCCGGGCGTATCTTGCGCACATTGCGCGCCAGCGTCGGCCCATCCATCTGCGGCATCACCACATCGGTGATCAGCAGATCAATCTTTGCCGATTCGGCGGAAAGGAGCTGCATGGCCACTTCCCCGTTCTTCGCCTCCAGCACCTGATATCCCTTGTTGCGCAAGGCGCGAGCCGAGAAGACCCGCACGGCGTCCTCATCCTCGACCAAAAGGATGGTGCCCGTTCCGGTAAGATCGCTGCTGCGGCGCTCGCGCGGCTCGGCATCCACATGCTTGGTCTCGCCGTGATGGCACGGCAGCAGGATGGAGAATTTAGCCCCCTCCCCCAGCGCGGAATCAACGGTGATGAAGCCGCCGGTCTGGCGCACGATGCCGTACACCGTCGACAATCCCAACCCGGTGCCCGATCCCACTTCCTTGGTGGTGAAAAAGGGCTCGAAGATGCGTTGAAGATTCTCCCGTGGGATGCCGGCGCCTGTATCGATCACATCGATAGACACATAGTCACCGGGAAGAATCGTCTCCTGCTCGCGCCGTTCGGGCGTGGAGACCGTGTAGTTGGACGTGACCACCGTCAACCGTCCGCCACCGGGCATGGCGTCGCGGGCGTTGACCACCAGATTTATGATCACCTGCTCAAGCTGGTTCTGGTCCACCTTGATAAGGCCCAGATTCCGGCCGTGCAGCATGCGCAGCTCGATGTTCTCGCCGATCAGGCGGCGCAGCAGATTCGACAGCTCGGCCAGCACATCGGTAACGTCCAGCACGCGCGGTTGCAGCGTCTGCTGGCGCGAAAAGGCCAGGAGCTGACGCACGAGGTTGGCGGCCCGGTTGGCGTTTTGCTTGATCTGCATGATGTCGCTGAACGACTGGTCACCGGGCTTGTGACGCAGCAGCAGAAGATCGCAAAAACCAAGCATGGCCGTGAGCAAATTGTTGAAATCATGCGCCACGCCACCGGCCAACTGACCAACCGCCTGCATTTTCTGCGACTGGGTGAACTGCGCCTCAAGGTTCCTGCGTTCCGTCAAGTCGATGAAATGCAGGATCAGCCCGCCTTCCCCGACCCCATTCATCTCAAGCCGGCGCACATAGAGCTGCACCACCACGTCGCGCCCACTGGCCATACGCACTTCCAGGGGCGCTTCGGGATCGTGACCATCAAGCACGGAGGCGAAGCGCGCCGCCACCCCCCCCCTTTCCCTCGGCTCGATCACCTCAAAAAAGGATTGGCCGATCATCTGCGACCCTTGGCTGGCAAGCAATGTCAAGAAGGCCCGGTTGCATTCGTCCAGCTTGCCTTCCCGATTGACCAGCGCAATAGCGATGGGGGCGTCTTCGAAGAAGCGCTGAAAGCGTTTTTGCGAGAGGCGCAACGCCTCCTGCCACTCGTGTTCCTGTGTCAGGTCGCGGACCACCGAGCGGGTGTGCACCGTACCATTATCGTCGGTCACCACCGTCTGCACCACCGATGCCTGGAAGCGCCGCCCCTGAAGACCGCGCATGGTCAGATCGCCGCTTTGCTCGGCATCGCCATGCTCGAACAAATCATAGGGCCGGGCGTCGCGCGGAGGGCTGTCCAGCACCTCATGCACGCGCCGCCCCCTCTCCACTAGGTCGTGCGAGGCGCACCCCAGCCAGCGCGCCAAGGTGGCGTTGACAAACAGGAATGTCCCATACTGGTCCACCGAAAAGAAGCCGATCGGCGCATTCTCTATAAAGTCGACCAGCTTGCCCTGCTCGTTCAGCATCACCTGCTCCAGCTCCCGCCGCGCGGTGACATCCTCGATGCGCCAATGCATCGCACCAGGGAAGCCGACGATTGGCTGCGCCCGCACCAGCCGCCACTCGGGTGAACGGCCTTCCCGTGGCACCGTCAATTCGGCCACAGCCGGCATGCCGGCGCGCGCGCGCTCCCGCATATGCGTAAACGCGGACAAGCTGTCGGGAGCGGAGCCAAGCTGACGCTCCAGCGCCCACAAAGGCGATTCGTCGGAAGCCGCATCCACCAGCGTGCGGAAGGAGGTGTTGACGAACACCGCCGACCCTTCCCGGTCGCAGATAAGGTGTCCGACCGACAAATCCCCCAGCGCGCCGGTCAGCAATGTGTAGCCATGCATCACACGACGCATGCGGATAAAGCGCATCAACAGCGCAACGATGCTGAAAGCCGTCGCGATGACGCCTTCCCACGCCAAGCGGTCATCATGAAACACCAAACCGGCGACCATCGCCATCAGCCCGGCTACGCCGATAACCAACGGTATCACAATCGCCGCCATCGACCTCACGCCGCCATCCGGGCGCCCGTATGCGGGACGCGCCTTATGGTTTGTAACGGGGGAGGGATTCATAACCGGAGAGGAGTCATCCACACGCACCACCGAGCCGTTCGCTTGAGGCGTTTGTCAGTTTCCTACAGAACGCCCTTTCAACTTGAAAACATAAGTGATGATTTCCGCAACCGCACGATAATGTTCTTCCGAAATCTCTTCATCAATCTCCACGCTGGCGTACAGCGCCCGAGCCAGCGGTGGATTTTCGACGATAGGGATATCTTTATCCTTGGCGACCTCGCGAATCTTCAACGCGATCTGATCGACGCCCTTCGCCAGAACGACAGGAGCCCCGCTGCTTTCCGGGTCGTATTTCAGCGCGATGGAATAATGCGTCGGGTTGGTCACCACGACGTCGGCGTTCGGCACGCTGGCCATCATGCGTTTGCGCGCGCGCTCGTGGCGGATCTGGCGGACCCGCGCCTTGACCATCGGATCGCCTTCCTGCTGCTTGTATTCATCTTTCACTTCCTGACGGGTCATGCGCATCTTCTTGCCGTAATCATGGCGCTGCCACACGAAATCGCCACCAGCAATCAGCGTCAGCACCGCCAGCACGCCGGCAAGCAGACGGTAGGTCAGATCCTTCATCTCGGACAGCAGCCGCATCAGATCGATCCCGGTGAAATGCTCGACCGAGAGGATCATGGGCTGGAGCGCCAGATAGGCCACACCGCCGACCACCGCTATCTTGGCGATGCCTTTGATCAGTTCGATGATTTGCCTGATGCTGCCAAACAGCCGGACAAAACCGGCCAATGGGTTGATTTTTTCAAATTTGGGGGTTATCAGCTCCCATGAGACGTTCCAGCCCGTCTGGCTGATCGATCCCAGCACGCCGGCCGCCGCCAGCAGCAGCATCGGCAACCACAGCGTCCATATGATGTCCAGCAATACCCGGAACATCACCAAGCCGATGCTGGCCCGGTCCATGGGCTGTTCGTGGATGTGCTCTATGTAAAAGCTCAACCGCCGTTCCAGCCCCGCCATCGTCCCCGGCAGCACCGCCATGAGAATAACCAGCATCACCGCGATGGCCAACCATGTGTGAATTTCGCGGCTGATGGCGAAGTTGCCCTTCTTATGAGCTTCTTCGAGTTTTTTCTCTGACGGTTCTTCGGTTTTCGATGCGTCATCGGCGTCTTCGGACATCGTCTTGTCCTTACGTCGGGTTCAGAAACGCGATGAGGGTGGATTCGAAATACTGCAACCAGAACATCATCATCGCTGACAATGTGATGACGAACAAGAACAACCCGATCGCCACCTGAGCGGACATGAACAGGAAAAACACCTGGATCTGCGGCGCTAGCTTGTTCAACAAGCCCAGCGCCAGCGCGAACAGGACAGCCGTGACGATGAAAGGCGCGCACATCTGCACGCCAATCACGAAACTTTTGGCCACCAACTGCCCCAACATGTTGGCCATGTCGGCCACCGGCGGGGGCGCTCCCGGCACGAACAGCGTGTAACTGTTCGCCACCGCCATGATCAACACATGATGTAGGTCAGTCAAAAAGATCAGCAACAACCCCAGCCAGCCCAGCAAGGCGCCCGGCAGTGAGCCCTGGGTCGCCAGGGCCGGGTTGAAGATCTGCGCGTTGGCCAAACCGGCTTGCGTGGCGATGATCGCCCCGGCCACCTCCAAGGCGCTCATCAGCATGCGCGCCACCGTGCCAATGAAGACGCCGATGACAATCTCGCTGACGATCAGCAAGAACAAGCGCAGGACCTGCGTTGGTTCGGGAGGCAGATATTGGCGCAGCGCCGGCGCCAGCACAATCGTCACCGTCACCGCAAGCATGAGGCGCGTGCGCGTCGACACGAACATATCGCCGATGGCCGGCATAACCATGAAGGCGCTGCTGATGCGCACGAAAATGATAATCCAGACGTAAACCTGATCGCCAATGAGGGTTTGGAGAAGGTTCATTACTGCGTGCCGATGGCGACGATGCGATCCGCAACCTCATTTTGAAAAAAGGCCATCATCAGGTTCAGCATGTAGGGCATCAACAGGATCACCAGGCCGAACACCAAAAGCAACTTAGGCACCATGGCCAGAGTCTGTTCCTGGATCTGGGTGACGGCCTGGAACACCGAAATACTTGTGCCAACGACCATCAGGGCAAGCAAGATCGGCCCTATGATCATCACCAGGGTGATAAGCGTTGTCCGGCAAATTTCGATGACGTCTGTTTCGCTCATAGAACGGACTCTGCTATGCCGTGTCCGCTCCCCCAACGGGCAAGGAGTGGTTCACCATCTTGTGCCGCAACGTTGGGTCCGCACCGTTAATCGACCGCGCCATCAAATCGGCATACGCAAGATTTCCTGATAGGAAGAGATGACCTTGTCGCGGATGGTCGTCGCGGTCTGCAAGGTCATTTCGGCGTTGGTCACCGCCTGAACGACATCGGCGATGTCAGCCTGACCAACGGCGGCTTTCGCCGTCAGGTTTTCACTCTTCTTCAGGGTCGCAACGCCGGATTTCGCCGCCTCTTCAAGGATAGCGCCGAAACTCGTTTCCGTATCGCGTGGGGCGAAGCCGACCCCTCCCGTCTTCAGCGCGGTGTTGGCATAGGCGGCGGCGGCGTTGGCGATGGTTCCGACCATGAGGATTTTCCTTGTTCCGAGACTTCAGAAAAGACGATCAGGGACGCAACAGCTCGACGGTGCGACTCAGCATGGTGCGCGCCGTATCGATGGCCGACAAGTTGGCTTCATAAGAGCGTTGCGCCTCACGCATATCCATGGCTTCAACCAGGGGATTGACATTCGGCAGCAGCACATAGCCATCGCTGTCGGCGCTGGGATGCGAGGGATCATAGCGGCGCTGAAAGTCGCTTTTATCCACGCTGATCTTTTTAACCTGCACCGTGCTCACCCCGGCCTGCCGGTCGAGCGCGTTCTGGAAGGAGATGACCTTACGGCGGTAAGGCATGTCACCCGGCGTTTCGGCCGTGGTGTTGGCGTTCGCCAAATTCTCGGAGATGACCTTCAGGCGCGCGCCTTGCGCCTTCATACCCGCCGCCGAGGCCGACATCGCTTTGTAAAGGTCCATAGCCGGATCTCTTTTTTATGCTCGAGGAACTAGCCGTTGCGCTCGAAGAACTAGCCGTTGCGGCCGATGGCCATTTTCAGCAGACCAACCTGCTTCTTGTAGAGGTTCGTCATGGTCTGATAATCCATGCCGGTCTGCGAGAGCTTCATCATCTGCTCTTCAATGACCACATTGTTGCCATCAGGCGCGGTCTCGTACGGGTCACGCACCCGTTGTTCCTTATCAACACCACCGGCGGCGACCGTTCCTTGAAGATGGCCGGAACTGGTGGAGACCGGCGCCATGCGGCGGCTATCGGCGAAGGCGTCACGAAAAGTAAAGGGCTTGAGATCGCGTCCCTTGTACTGGGGAGTGTCAGCGTTGGCAAGATTCTGCGCCACCACTTCCTGACGCTGCGACAACCACCCCATCTTGCGCGACATCAGCTTGAACATGCCAAGATTGCCGAGGTCCATGAAACGCCCTGCCTGGTTCCACGTTCCGCTTGAAGGTGCGGAACGTTCGGTAAATCACGTTGAGGCGATCCTACCGTATCTTCCTTAATAAAGACTGAACACGCAGGTTTGAACGAGAACATCTCCTCGGCATGGGGTTGAACAAAACGACTCCGACGCTCGATGACCGCACCCTATCCCTTGAGAAGGGTGAATATTCGACTCGAGCCCCTGCCCTATCAGTGGCCATGAGCGGCGCTCTTGGCTCCCTCTTTAAGAGCGAACTGGCGCGAGCAATACGGGCACATGGCCCGACCGTCCTTATCAAGCGTGATGTAGACCAGCGGATGACCGAGGGCCCCGCCGCCATCGCAGCCGACCTCCCGGGTCTCGATATAGATCGTTTCGATGGGCTGCATAGACAATCCTCTCTTTTGACACACACACAGGCCCAATCCGCCGCTAGGATGCGGTAGGCGCCGGCGGGATCATACCCATCACGCCACGCCAATCAATGGCCCAATCAGTGGCATTGAACTGTTCACCGTGTTGAACCATCCACGTTGCGCCATCGGAGATCACCTCAACGCCATGGTTGTCCCTCCCCTCCCCATCGCCTCCACCCTCCTGCCCACCAACGCGGTTTCCCTCCATGGCCTGACCAAGGTCTATCAGGGATCAGGCCAGTCCGGCCCGAAGCACGCGCTGAAGGGAATAAACCTGTCGGTCCCGCGCGGCTCGCTGTTCGGCCTGCTCGGCCCAAACGGGGCGGGAAAATCCACCTTGATCAACATCATGGCTGGGTTGGTCAACAAGACCGACGGCGTGGTGAAGATCTGGGACACCGATATCGATGAGAATCCGCGCCAGGCGCGGGCTTCCATCGGCGTGGTGCCGCAAGAACTCAACATGGACCCGTATTTCACGCCGCGCGAAATGCTGGAGTTGCAGGCCGGTCTCTACGGCGTGCCGAAGCATGAGCGTCACACCGACGCGCTGCTGGCCGCCGTCGGCTTGACCGACAAGGCCAACGCCTACGCCCGCACGCTGTCGGGCGGCATGAAGCGGCGACTGATGGTCGCCAAGGCCATGGTGCACGCCCCGCCCGTGCTGGTGCTGGACGAGCCGACCGCTGGCGTCGATATCGAACTGCGCCGCCTGTTGTGGGAGCATGTGCGCCGCCTGAACAAGGCCGGAACCACGGTGCTGCTGACCACGCACTACCTCCAGGAAGCCGAGGAACTGTGCGACACCATCGCCATCATCAACCACGGCATGGTGGTCGCCTGCGAACCCACGTCAACGCTGCTGCGCCGGGTGGACGCCAAAGCGCTGATCCTGGAACTGGACCGCGATCTGCACGCCGTGCCCGCTGCGCTGACCATTTTCCATGCCGAACTGCCGGAGCCCAGACGCCTCGTGGTGCGTTATCAACCAAGCCGGCAGCGCGCCGACACCATCCTCGCGGCCGTAATGGGGGCCGGGCTTTCCATCATCGATGTTCATACCGAAGAGTCGGATCTGGAAGACATCTTCCTTCAACTCACCGCTGGCGCCCATGAATCCGAGGTTTCCCGTGGCATGGCGTAATCTGGTTTTAGTCCTTGCTCTGGCGGGATGCTCCGCCAATTTTCAGCCTATGGGAACCGCCGCGATGCCGGCGAGGCTCACGCAATCCGCCATGATCGCCAGCGACGGTTACGCGTTGCCCATGCGCTCCTGGTTGCCGGATGGGCAGCCGGTGCGCGCCGTGGTGGTGGCGCTGCACGGTTTCAATGATTACTCCAACTCCTTTGAAGGAGCGGGAAAGCATTTCGCTCGCGTCGGCGTGGCCACCTACGCCTATGATCAGCGCGGCTTTGGCGCAACCCGCGCGCCGGGTATCTGGCCTGGCAAAGACACGCTCGTCGCTGACGCCACCACGGCGGTGGAACTGGTGCGCGCCAAGCATCCGGGCGCGCCACTCTACCTGATGGGCGAAAGCATGGGTGGGGCTGTGGTGCTGGCCACCTTGACCCGCCGCACCGCGCCGAAGGTGGACGGGACCATTCTCGTGGCGCCCGCCGTGTGGGGGCGCGAGACCATGGGCTCCGTCCCACGCGCCGCCCTGTGGATCAGCTACAGCCTCGTGCCTGGCATGAAAGTAACCGCACCCAGGGAGATGCGCGTCCAACCCTCTGACAACATCGCGATGCTGCGCGCTTTGGGCCGTGACCCGCTGGTCATCAAGGAAACCCGCGTGGATGCGCTGGAGGGCCTGACTGATTTGATGGATGAGGCGTTGCTGGCCTGCGACCGATTGCCGGCGCCCGCGCTGGTGCTCTATGGCGCGCATGAGCAGGTGCTGCCGCCCAAGCCGGTGAAACGCGCCATCACCGCCTTCGATGGCAGTGGCCGGCATGTGGTGGCGGTCTATCCCGACGGCTATCACATGCTGCTGCGCGATCTTAAGGGCGACGTGGTGCTGGATGACGTCGCCGGTTGGATTCGCACCCCGGACACTCCCTTGGCCAGCGGGGCCGACCACGGGTCACGGGAATTGGTGGCGGCCCGCTCCCCCGCATCGGGGGGCTGACGCCCCCCTTCCTGCGTTGATTGCCGCCAACCGGACCTACAACTGGACCTGCGTGCCGAGTTCGACCACGCGGTTGGGTGGGATCTTGAAGAAGTCGGTGGCCGACACCGCCGTGCGCGACATCACCACGAACAGCTTTTCGCGCCATTGCGCCATCGCCGGGTTCATCCGTGGAATGAGCGTCTCGCGGCCCAGGAAGAACGAGGTCGCCATGACATCGAACTCCAGGCCAAACGCCTTGCACAGGCGCAACGCCTTGGGAATGTCCGGGGCCTGCGAAAAGCCATAGCGCACCGTCAGGCGGTAGAAGCCTTCGGCCAATCCCTCGACCACCACGCGGTCCTTGGCCGGCACGCGCGGTATGTCTTCGACAAGCACGGTCAAGAACACCACCCGCTCATGCAGCACTTGGTTGTGCTTCAAATTATGCAGCAGCGCCATGGGAACGGTGTCGTTGCTTGACGTCATGAACACGGCGGTGCCCTTGACGCGATGAAGATCCTCGGATTTGGCTGAACGCTTGATGAACTGCTCAAGCGGCAACGATTCCTCGGCCAGCCGGCGTGACAGCACCACACGCCCGCGCCGCCATGTGGACATCAGGCCAAGCGTCAGCCCGGCGATGACCAGCGGCACCCAGCCGCCATGCGGGATCTTGATGATGTTGGCGGCGAAGAAAGACAATTCGACCAGCAAGAACACCGCCCCCAGAGCCAGACAGGCGGGCACGCCCCATCGCCAGCGGCGATGCGCCACCACCAGCGCCAGGATGGTGGTGATGACCATGTCACCCGTCACCGCAATGCCGTAAGCGGCGGCCAGGTTGCTGGAGGTGCGGAACGACACCACCAGACCGATGGTTCCCAGCAGCAAGCCCCAGTTGGCGCGCGGGATGTAGACCTGCCCTTCCTCTTCACTCGAGGTGTGGCGGATGTCCATGCGTGGGCAGAAGCCAAGCTGTACGGCTTGCCGGGTCAAGGAGAAGACCCCGGAGATCACCGCCTGGGACGCGATGACCGTGGCCAGCGTCGCCAGCGCGATCATCGGGTAGATGCCCCATTCCGGCACCAGCAGATAGAACGGGCTGCGCACCGCTTCCGGGTCGCTCAGCAAAAGCGCGCACTGGCCCAAATAGTTGAGCAGCAACGATGGCAGCACGATGTAAAACCACGCCGAACGGATCGGAAGCCGACCGAAATGGCCCATGTCGGCGTACAACGCCTCGCCCCCGGTGACCGCCAGCACGACGGCGCCCAAAACCAGGAAGCCGACCCAGCCGTTGGTCATGAAGAACTGCAGGCCATGGTACGGGTTGAGAGCCGCGAAGATCTGCGGCTCCTTGACCACCTCGATCAAGCCGAGCAGACCCAATGTGCTGAACCACACCAGCATGACCGGGCCGAACAGAGCGCCGACCTTGGCGGTGCCATGGCTTTGGATCGTGAACAGGGCGATGAGGATGGTGACGGTGATCGGAACCACCATCTCCGTCAGCGCCGGCTGCGCCACGCCCAAGCCTTCGACAGCCGAAAGCACGGACATCGCCGGGGTGATCATCCCGTCGCCATAGAACAGCGCCGCGCCGAACAGCCCCAGGATCATCAGCTTGGACATGCCCGCGGTGGCCGGGCGGCTGCTGGTGGCCAGCGCCAGAAGGGACAGGATCCCCCCCTCGCCCTTGTTGTCCGCCCGCATGACGAACAGCACGTATTTGATCGACACCGTGATCACCAGCGCCCAGAACCCCAGCGACATGATGCCCATGATGTTGGCGGGCGTCAGCGGCAACCCGTGCTCTGGCGAAAAGCATTCACGCAGGGTGTAAAGGGGGCTGGTCCCGATATCGCCGAACACGACACCAAGGGCGCCAATCGTAAGCACCGCAAGACGGCCCGTATCGGGCTCTGCGGCCTTCGAGGACATGGTGGAGTACATGGAAAGGTGAATGACCCGTGGGTGGTGGTGGAGCCTTATGCCCATTGGGCAGGTGGTCGATGCTCAGCTTAAGGTGATTGTAACGCTCTAATTCGAATTGAATGTCAAGCGATACAGCGTCGCGGGGCAGGGCAACGCGCAGGCGCAAAACCAATTACGCATTGTTTTGATGCTACAGCGTTCCGAAGCTGCGGGCCAAAGAGCCGGCGATCAGATACCAGCCATCGACCAGCACGAAGAAGATGATCTTGAAAGGGATGGCGATCATGGTCGGCGGCAGCATCATCATGCCCATGGACATCAGGATTGACGACACCACCATATCGATGATCAGGAACGGCAAGAACAACAGGAAGCCGATTTCAAAAGCCCGCTTGATTTCCGAGATCATGAAGGCCGGCACCAGGACCTGGATGGGGGTGGCCGCCGGGTCCTCAACCTTGTCGAGGCGCGCCATATCGAGGAAAAGCCTGAGATCCTTCTCGCTGGTCTGGCGCAGCATGAACTCCCGCAAGGGCAGGAGCGCCCGATTGAACGCCTCGGTCTCGTTGATCTCCTCGTTGATCAGCGGTTGAATGCCCTGGGTGTAGGAACGCTCCAGGACCGGGGCCATGATGAAGAAGGTCAAGAACATCGCCAGCGACACCAGAACGGTGTTGGGCGGCACCTGCTGGACCCCCATGGCGGTGCGCAAGAACGACAGCACGATGACGATGCGGGTGAACGCGGTCATCATGATGAGAATCGATGGCGCCAGCGACAGCACGGTGACCAGCGCCACCATCTGAACGATGCGGCCCGTGGCCGAGCCGCCCGAATCGCCCATGTCGAACGTCAGGCTTTGCGCCAGCGCCGGACCCGCCAGCACCCCGATTCCCAGCGCCAGAAGAAGGGCGAACAGCAGGGACAGACGGCGGTTCATAATGAATTTCCTTGGGGTGAATCCCCTCCGGGCGAATCCTCTTTGGCTTCCACCCGCGCCACCGCATCGCGGAAGCCACTGCGAATCGCTGGCTCGACCACCAAATCCCCCATGGAGCTCAACAGGATCAAATGTTCGACCTCATCACGGCGGATCAGCACGAGACGGCGCTTGGCGTCCAACGGCGTCACCTCGATCACTGAGACGCGGCGGTGGTGACGCGATGACGGCGCGGTGACGCCCAGACCGAAACGGCGCAACACCAGCACCACCACGAAAAACAGCGCGATGACGAAGACCAGGGCCAGCGAGAAGCGGAAATAGGTTTCAATATCCATGAGGCTGGTCCATGCGGCTCGGGCTTAGCCTTCGTCCTGATCGGAGGGCGGGGGTAGCGGAATCGGCGACGGCGCCGGGCGCCCGTAGACGGTGGCGGCGCGTTGCCGCGCGGAATGGGTCTCTTCTCCGTCCAACTGAGCGCGTTGGCTGGTCAGCGTCGCCGCCAGCCCGTCAAGCGCCCGGATGATCGCTTCCAGCTCGGCCAGCAGCGCCTGCCCTTCATTGCCGGGCAACGCCTCCACCGCCGCGCACAGCGCCGCCACACGTTCCTCCAGACCGACCAGATCGACCAGAGCGCCGGCCTCGGCTTGCGCGCCGGCGTCGGCCAGCGCCGCGGCGACCGCTGAAAGGTCCCGGTGCAGGGTTTTGTGTGTTGTGCGGCTCATGGCTCCTCCGGCTTGGGCGCCAACAGGCCGTTGGCGCGGTAGACATGCGACAAGATCTCCGCCACCGCGACGATGGCCTCCACCGGGATCTCGCTGTCCACCGCGACGGCGGACAAAATCTCCACCAGATCGGCGTCTTCGCGCACCTTGACATCGTTGGCGAAGGCCAGTTCCAGGATCTGTTCGGCCACGCCGCCGCGACCGGTCGCCACCACCGTTGGCAGCGCTTCGGAACCAGGCTTGGATTTCAGCGCCACCGCGACGGGGCGGCGGGGCTTGGGGCGGCAAGGGGTGGACTCGGACACGCTCTTCCTGTCAGTGGGCCCATGGCGGGTGGGTGGTATCCTTGGCCGAACATACTTAACAAAGCGTCAAAAACGGATGAATACTGGATTGGCGCACACCATACGCCTTCCAGCAATAAATTCCAGTAGCGCCGCCCTCTCGACTCTCCCGCCCCGTTCCGCCAAGTTAGCCCCCCAAGGGGAGAGGATTCCATGACCGACCAAACCACTGTCGCGCAACCGGCAACCGGCGCCGCCGCCGCAAGCGAGCTGTATCTGGTGGATGGCTCCGGCTTCATCTTCCGCGCATTTCACGCGATCCCGATCCTGACGCGGCCCGACGGCACGCCGGTGAACGCCGTCATGGGCTTCGCCAACATGCTCACCCGGTTGTTGGCCGATCTGCACGCGCAGGCCGTGGCGGTGGTCTTCGACGCCAAGCGCATAAATTTCCGTAACGACATTTACCCCGCTTACAAGGCGCAGCGCCCCGACACGCCGGAGGAGCTGAAGCCGCAGTTCGCCCTGATCCGCGAGGCGACCGATGCGTTCTGTCTGCCCTGCCTGGAGTTGGAGGGGTTCGAGGCCGATGATTTGATCGCCACCTACGCCCGCCTTGCGGTCGAGGCCGGGCGTCCGGTCACCATCGTGTCGTCGGACAAGGATCTGATGCAGCTCGTGCGGCCCGGCGTGCGCATGCTGGACCCGCTGAAGAACCGCATGATCGGCCCGGAGGAAGTGTTCGAGAAGTTCGGTGTCGCCCCGGAAAAAGTGGTCGATGTCCAGGCGCTGGCCGGTGACAGCGTCGATAATGTGCCGGGCGTGCCGGGCATCGGCGTCAAGACGGCGGCCCAGCTCATCACCGAATACGGCGATCTGGAAACACTGCTGGCGCGCGCGGGTGAAATCAAACAACCGGCGCGCCGCCAGAAGCTCCTGGACAACGCCGAGATGGCGCGGATTTCCAAGCGCTTGGTCATGCTCGATCAAAACGTCCCGACGCCCAAGCCCTTGGAAGAATTGCGGGTTCGTCAGCCTGACCCGCAAAAACTGCTCGCCTTCTTGAAGGCGCAGGGTTTCCGCAGCATCGTCACGCGGTTGGAGAAAGAGATTATAGGGAATGCGGGGACCGGAATGGCGGCGGGCGGCGCCCCTGCCCTCCCTTCCCCCGCGATGCCCGCGATGGGAGATGCGACGCAGAGCACGGCGCCTCCCTCCCCCAGCCGCGACCATGGCTTGCAGAATGTTGAGAAGCGTTACGCGCTGGTGCAGGACCTCGACGCCCTGCAGGTGTGGATCGACCGCGCCATCGATGCCGGCATATTGGCGGTGGATACGGAAACCAACTCGCTCACCCCGTCCACGGCAAAGCTCGTCGGCGTCTCTTTGTGCACGGAACCGGGCTTGGCCTGCTATATCCCCGTCGGCCACCGCGCCCCGGACAGCGTCGTCGGCGAACTGGCGCTGGGCGGCGATGGGCCGAGGCAACTGGACCCCGAACAGGTCATGGCGGTGTTGAAGCCTGTCCTGGAAGACCCGGCGATCCTTAAAATCGGCCATAATTTCAAGTTCGACCACCAATTATTCGCCCGATTCGGCGTGCGGGTGACGCCCACCGACGACACCATGCTGATATCCTACGTGCTGGAAGGCGGCGCGCACGGCCACGGCATGGATGAGCTGGCGAAGCTGCA
>JAVBJZ010000065.1:0-23373 GCA_031546725.1 Azospirillum sp. | reverse complement strand
TTTATGTGACGGCGCCGGGCGCCGCGCTCGCCGCCGCTTCGACACCGTTGATGTTCCACCTGTTGGACAGCGTCAGCCATGAAAAGGACACCTACAAATCCGTCTTCATGGCGCCGCAATAAGCCAAGGAAAACCGCTTATGACCACCCCCGGCCGCAACCGCCCGCTTAAGATCGGCATCGTCACCGTGTCCGACCGCGCCAGCCGTGGCCTTTACGAGGACAAGGGCGGCCCTGCTCTCCACGCTGAGCTGGACATGATCATCGCCTCCCCCTGGCAGCCGGAGGCGCGCGTCATCCCCGATGATCTTGAGGCTATCGTCGCCACTTTGATCGAACTGACGGATACTGTGGGTTGCGATTTGGTGGTGACCACCGGCGGCACCGGCCCGGCGCCGCGCGACGTGACGCCCGAAGCGACCGAGCGGGTCTGCGCGAAGATGATGCCCGGCTTCGGTGAATTGATGCGCAAGGTCAGCCTGGAGGTGGTGCCGACAGCCATCCTGTCGCGCCAGACCGCCGGCATTCGCGGCACGAGCCTGATCGTCAACCTGCCCGGTAAGCCGTCGGCCATCCACGACTGCCTGACGGCGGTGTTCCCGGCCATCCCCTACTGTCTTGATCTGATCGGTGGCGCGTGGATCGACACCCATGAGGCTGTCTGCAAGGCGTTCCGACCGAAATCCTGATCGCCACGAGACTGTATAAGGTGCGGAGTCAACAACCGCCACTGGGTCCCCGTTTTCACGGGGACGCCGATCAGTAGAGGGTTATACCAGATAATGCCGTCACCCCCGTTAAAACGGGGACCCAGGAAACGCAGCAAGGATAAAGCCCCCGCCCTTTCAGGGTAGCAACCTGCCTGAACGCCCCACAGATAAATCCGCGCTATGTGCATACTGTAGTGCACCGCAGTGTGTGGGGAGGGTAAGCAATGCCGTCGTTTTCGGAGTTCTGGCCCGAGTATCTGGCTGAGCATCGCAACCCGGTGAACCGGGCGCTGCACATGACCGGCGCCGTTCTGGCCTCTGGACTTTTTGCTGCCGGCGTGACCCGTGGTGATTGGCGGTTGCTGGCGGCTGCCCCCGTGGTCGGCTATGGCTTCGCCTGGTTTGGCCACTTCATGGTCGAAAAGAACCGCCCGAAGACCTTTGATGCGCCTTTGCAGTCACTGGCTGGGGACTTCCGCATGGTCGGGCTGATGCTGTGTGGCCGGTTGGCGGCGGAGATGGAGTGGCAGGGCGTCGCCCCCCGCTCCACCGAGGCCGCTCATCCTGCGATTACGCCCCGGCAACCGCCTTCTCGATAGCCTCAACGGCGGCATGCGCCAGCGCGGCGTCCGGGCCACCGGCCTGGGCCATATCGGGACGCCCGCCACCGCCCTTGCCGCCGCAGGCTTCGGCGCCGGCGCGCACGAGATCCACCGCGCTGATGCGTCCCGTCAAATCATCGGTGACACCGACGACAATCGACGCCTTACCCTCGCTGGTCGCCACGAGGACCACCACGCCGGAACCGATCTGCCGCTTCAGTTCGTCAGCCATCGGCTTGAGATCCTTGGCAGGCAGGCCATCGACCACACGGGCGGCAAAGGCGACGCCGTTCACC
The DNA here is from genome assembly GCA_031546725.1 of Azospirillum sp. GTDB lineage: Bacteria > Pseudomonadota > Alphaproteobacteria > Azospirillales > Azospirillaceae > Azospirillum. The sequence continues at coordinate 21,766 of JAVBJZ010000065.1, read as the reverse complement.
TGCTTCGTCGCTGAACCGGCGTCGGCCTTCGCCCCTTCACCGTGCATCGCCCCGCTCAGGGCAAGTTGGCGGCGCAGATCGGTCAATTCGCGCTCCATCTTGCGGCGTTCCTCGACCAGCGTGGCAACACGGGATGGCACATCTTCCGGGCGCACTTTCAGCGTTGACGCCGCTTCGCCCAAAAGCTGCTCGCGCCCGGCGAGATAATGCGCGGCCCCCTTGCCGGTCAGCGCTTCGATACGACGGACTCCCGCAGCCACCGCCCCTTCAGCGGCGATTTTAAAGATACCGATGTCGCCGGTGCGCTGCACATGCGTGCCACCGCACAGCTCCACGGAATAGTCCTGCTCCGGCCCGCCATAGGGGCCGCCCATGGAAACGACGCGGACTTCATCGCCGTATTTCTCACCGAACAGCGCCATGGCGCCGCTGGCCTTCGCCTCGTCCGGTGACATCAGGCGAGTGACCACGTCGCTGTTGCCAAGGATGCGGTCGTTGACCTCCCGCTCCACCACGGCGATGTCCTCAGCCGACAGGCCGGTGGGCTGTGAAATATCAAAGCGCAGCCGCTCCGCCGACACCAGCGAGCCCTTCTGCGTCACATGCTCGCCCAGCCGGTTCTGCAGGGCCTTGTGCAGCAGATGCGTGGCCGAATGGTTGGCGCGGATCGCCGCCCGGCGTTCGGAATCGACGCGCAGTTCCACCACATCGCCAACGCGCAACGCGCCTTTGGTGATCGTGCCCTGGTGAGCCCAAACGACGCCCAGCTTCTTCAGCGTATCCTTCACCACCACCTCGGTCCCCTCGGCGGTGATGATGATTCCGGTGTCGCCGACCTGCCCGCCGGATTCAGCGTAGAAAGGCGTCTGGTTGACGATGATCAGCACCTCGTCACCCGTGCTGGCCTGCTCCACCCGGCCATCACCCTTGACGATGGCCGTCACCTTGCCTTCGGCCACTTCGGTGGCGTAGCCGAAGAATTCGGTGGCCCCCAGTTCGTCTTTCAACTCAAACCACAGCGTCTCGGTCGCCGCCTCACCCGAGCCGGCCCAGGATTCGCGGGCCTTGCGGCGCTGCTCATCCATGGCGGCCTTGAAGCCGGCCTCGTCCACCGCGCGCCCCTTGGCCCGCAGCACATCCTGGGTAAGATCCAGCGGGAAGCCATAGGTGTCGTACAGCTTGAACGCCACATCGCCCGGCAACGGCGTATCGGCGGGCAAGGGTCCTTCCGCTTCCTCCAGCAACTTCAGGCCGCGCTCCAGCGTCTGCTTGAAGCGGGTTTCCTCCAGCTTCAGCGTCTCGACGATCAGCGCTCGCGCCCGTGGAAGTTCGGGATAGGCGTCCCCCATCTGCTGCACCAGCGCCGGGACCAGGCGGTGCATCAGCGGCTCGCGCGCCCCCAGCATGTGCGCGTGGCGCATGGCCCGGCGCATGATACGGCGCAGCACGTAACCACGCCCCTCATTCGACGGCAGCACCCCATCGGCAATCAGGAACGAGACGGAACGCAGATGGTCGGCGATGACCCGGTGCGATACGGCATGCGGACCGTTTGGCGTGGTCTTCGTCGCTTCGGCCGACGCCAGAATCAACGCCTGCATCAGGTCGATGTCGTAATTGTCGTGCTTGCCCTGCAACACGGCCGCCAGACGCTCCAGCCCCATGCCGGTGTCGATCGAGGGCTTGGGCAGCGGCACCAGCTTATCCGGCCCAAGCTGCTCGTACTGCATGAACACGAGGTTCCAGATCTCGATGAAACGGTCGCCGTCCGCATCCGCCGACCCCGGAGGACCACCGGCCACCTGCGGGCCATGGTCGAAGAAAATCTCCGAGCACGGACCGCACGGGCCGGTGTCACCCATGCGCCAGAAATTGTCGTCGGTCGGGATGCGGATGATCTTCTCATCCGACAGGCCGGAGATCTTGCGCCACAACGTAGCGGCGTCCTCATCCGAGGTGTGAACCGTCACCGTCAGCTTGTCTTTGGGCAAGCCGAATTCCTTGGTGATCAGCCCCCAGGCCATGGCGATGGCGTCTTCTTTGAAATAGTCGCCAAAGGAGAAATTGCCGAGCATCTCGAAAAAAGTGTGGTGGCGCGCCGTATAGCCGACATTATCCAGGTCGTTGTGCTTGCCGCCGGCGCGCACGCATTTCTGCGATGTGGTGGCGCGCTTGTACGGGCGGGATTCGGCGCCCGTAAAGACGTTCTTGAACTGCACCATGCCGGCGTTGGTGAACATCAACGTCGGATCGTTGCGCGGCACCAGCGGCGAGGAATCGACTTTTTGGTGGCCGTGCTTGGCGAAGAAATCCAGGAACGTGGTGCGGATGTCGTTGGCGGTCTGCATGGGGTCGTCAGGCTCCGGTACGCGGATCGGGTGAAAAGGCCGAAACTGTGCTTTTACCGTGACTTCCGGCGTCTGTCCATAAACCGCCGGGCATAGAAAACTCTATGACGGGGAGTCAGCAATTCCAGTCCCGGGGCTCTTGACAGCCAATACTAGAAATCGTAGGTTTTTACACCTTTTTATGGAGAAAATCTTGTCCTGGTCTGAAGGTTACGTTGACGAAATCGAATATACTCAAAACTATCATCGCGATATGTCTCCTGTTGTCTTAAATTTTGCTCTTCTCAATCGGATGTTTCACGGGCGCCCGGAAGGAGAACTGCGTTATCTTGAGCTTGGGTTTGGACAAGGGATATCGTTCAATATTCACGCTGCGGCAACGGATGGTCTCTTCTGGGGGGCGGATTTCCACCCCGGCCAAGCGGCGAACGCCCGGGAACTGGCCCGGGCTTCGGGCGCCAATGCGGTCGTCCTTGAAGAATCCTTCGCTGAACTCGCCGCACGCCCCGACCTGCCGGAGTTCGATGTCATCGTCCTGCATGGCATCTGGAGTTGGATATCAGAGCCCAACCGGAAGATCATCGTCGACATCGCGCGGCGCAAGCTGGCCCCCGGCGGCCTGTTCTTCATGAGTTACAACACCCTGCCGGCCTGGGCGCCGCTTCTGCCGCTGCAGAAACTGCTGAAACTGCATACCGACCTTACGGACAAAGCGGGAACGGGCATGCATGCCCGCATCGATAGCGCCATGGCGTTCGCCAAATCCCTAAGGGAGTCCGGCGCACGCTATCTCTTGACGCAGCCGGGGATTGCGCAATGGCTCGACGTCATGGAACAGCAAGATAAAAACTATTTTGCCCATGAATACCTGAACGCGGACTGGCATCCCATGAGCTTTGCCGAGGCCGCTCAGGAACTTGGAGAGGCCAAACTGAGTTTTGCCGCCTCCACGGAGTTTAGCGACCACCTCGACAGTTTGAACCTGGACCCCGCTGGGCAGACGCTGCTTGCACAAATTACCCACCCAATCCTGCGCGAAGCCACCCGCGACCTCTGCGTCAACCGGCAGTTCCGCCGTGACGTCTGGGTCAAAGGCCCCCGCCCCATGAGCAAAGTTCAGCGGGCCAATCAGTTACGCCAAATGCATTTCGCCCTGACCGTTCCCACGGACGCGGTCTCGCTGACGAAAAAGGGCCAGATCACCGAGTTCACCCTGCAAGCGGAAACCGGCCAATCCGTCATCGAGGCCCTGACCGCCGATGACTACGCCCCCAAGAGCATTGCGGAATTGATCGACCGGACCAATGGTCTCGATCTTCAATCCTTGATGGACGCGCTTACTGTCATCACCAGCAACAACCATGGCGGCCCGGCGCAGAGCGTCGAACAAGCCAGAGCCTGCAAGAAAAAGACCGACAGCCTGAATGATCGGTTGATCGAGCGCGCCGCCTTCGGCGTCAGCCCGATCTTCCTGGCCAGTCCGGTCCTGGGGGCCGGCGTTATCATGCCAGGCTTTGAGCCGCTGTTCGTTCGAGCCATCAAAGAGGGCCGAACAACGCATGAGGCGATGGCTGAAGAGGCGTGGCGGTCATTGGTTGCCCGTGGGGAGTGCCTGGCCAAGGACGGGCAGCCGATCAGCAGCAAGGAAGAAAGCCTGGTCGCGTTGACGGAAAACGCCGCCGCCTTCACTCACACACGGTTGCCAATCCTCAAGGCGCTGATGGTGGTCTAATACGGTCACAGGAACGGTAAGGGCGCAAATCCCCTTACCGTTCCGGTGATTACCGCCTGTAAACCCTACTGTCCGGCGTTTTCGTGCTGCCGGCGACGGAAACCAACCAGAGCGGTTTCGTCCAGCATGATGTTTTCTTTACGCTTGATTTTCTCGCGCTCAAGCTTGATGCGGTCTTCTTCCGCCAGCTCGTAGCGCTTCAATTCCTGATACTGCTCGGCCATCTCGTCGGTGGCCACAGAGATCTGCTCTTCAACCTGGGCGATTGATTGCAAAAGACGTTGCTCGCGATCACGTGCGGCCTGAGCAAAATTGGCGTAGCTGAAGGCGATAGAGGGGTCCCTGCGGGTGGCCTCCCGCTCCGCCAGAACCTCAAGCCGGAGGCGTTCCAACTCGGAGTTGAGACGATCGAGCAGGTTCTGCAATTCGACCAGAGCGCGGCGTTTTTCGTCGAGTTTCCATTTGTGCAGGCGAATGATGGTTTTCAGACTGCTCATCACCACGGCGTCCCGAGGATTTCGGCAAGCATGGCGTAACCGGACGCAAGATCGGTGCTCTCACGCTTGCCCTGTTTTAAAAAGGTCTCAAGTTCCGGCTGGTACTGGATGGCCTCATCCACCTGCGGGTCAGTCCCAGGACGGTAGGCGCCCAGGCGTATCATCTCCGCCATGTTGTCATAGGATGACAGCAGACGCCGCGCCCGACCGACCAGCTCATTCTCCTCGTCGGAATTGCAGCCGGGCATGGTGCGCGACACGCTGCGCAGGATGTTGATGGCGGGATAACGCCCGCGTTCACCGATCAGGCGTTCGAGAACGATGTGGCCGTCCAAGATGCCGCGCACCGCGTCGGCGATCGGTTCATTGTGGTCGTCACCTTCCACCAGCACGGTGAACAGCCCGGTAATGGACCCTGAACCGACCGCACCGGGTCCCGCACGCTCAAGAAGTTTTGGCAACTCGGCAAAAACCGTCGGCGGATACCCCTTGGTCGTCGGTGGTTCGCCAGCGGACAGGCCAATCTCGCGCTGCGCCATGGCGAAGCGCGTCACGCTGTCCATCATGCACAGCACATCCTGGCCCTGGTCCCGGAAATACTCCGCCACCGCTATGGTCATGTAGGCCGATTGCCGGCGCATCAACGGTGACTCATCCGAGGTGGCGCAGACCACGACGCTTCGCGCCAGGCCTTCATCCCCCAGATCCTCGACGATGAATTCCTGCAACTCACGCCCGCGTTCGCCGATCAGGCCGATCACCGCCACCTCGGCCGCCGAGAACTTGGCCAGCATGGACATGACCGATGATTTACCGACGCCCGAACCGGCGAAGATGCCCATGCGCTGGCCGCGGCAGCAGGTAAGAAAGGTATTGATGGCGCGAATGCCCAGGTCGAGCTTCTCCCCCACCCGGGCGCGGGTGTGCGCCGAAGGCGGCGTGTTGCGGATCGGTATGCCGATGGGGCCCTTGGGCAGTGGCCCCAGACCGTCCACCGGCTCGCCCAGGGCATTGATGACACGGCCCAACCATGCGTCAGTGGGGTAGATCATCGGCTGGCCATCGGCCACCAGGGCATGACACCCAAGCCCGATCCCATCCACCGAGCCTAACGGCATCAACAGGGCGCGGCTCTGGCGGAAACCGACCACTTCGCAAGGAACACGGCGACCGTCACGCGCTTCGATAATGCAGCGCCCACCGACGGATAGCTCCTTCTCGATTCCACCGACCTCGGCCAGCAGGCCAAGCACGGCGGTCACCCGACCGAAGCGGCGATACTCCGGCAGTGTGTCGATCTCATCCAGGAGTGGGGCTATGTCAACGGTCACGAGAGTTTACCGTGGTAGCGTTATACCAGATCCCATTGATGGGCGCCCATCAATGGGCCTCAATCCAGCGCTGACTGCCGCCAGCGCAAAAAGTGTCGGCATCCCACCGCCAGCGCACGCGAAGGCGCCGATTTCTCTCCGCCGCACACCCCGGATCCTGATGAACCGGACTCATGGGAAGCCGGGGTTAAGCGTGTAGAACGGTTAAAAATTGGTGTTCTTGCCGCTTTAGGCTATCCTCCTCTCGAAAGATTAACGTTAAATGAAATTTATCCAGGGCCTAGCACTAAGCGAAATCGTCTGTTAACCTATGTAAATGAGTCACAGCCGCTGTTCCGCATCCGTCGCCAGCCATAAGCTTGGACGAATGGGACTGGTTTGAGGCTCGGGACGGCAAAGCTCCTCCAACGTCGGGATAAACCAATGAGGGTACTGCTGGTCGAAGACGATACCTCGGTCCAGAAAAGCATCGAACTGATGCTTCAGTCTGAAGGTTATATCGCTGACTCCACCGACTTGGGCGAAGATGGCCTGGAAATCGGCAAATTATACGATTACGACATCATCATTCTTGATCTTATGCTGCCGGACATCGATGGTTACGAGGTTTTGCGACGACTGCGCGCGGCGCGGGTGACGACGCCAATTCTTATTCTATCTGGCCTGACCGAGCTGGATCACAAGATCAAAGGGCTGGGTTTCGGCGCGGATGACTATCTCACCAAGCCGTTTGACAAGCGTGAGCTGATCGCGCGCATCCAGGCCATCGTCCGCCGTTCCAAGGGACATTCCGACAGCCTCATCCGAACAGGTCGCCTGACCGTTAACCTCGACACCCGCACGGTGGAGGTCGACAACCAGCCGCTGCATCTGACGGGTAAGGAATACGGCATCCTGGAACTGATGTCGTTGCGTAAAGGCACCACACTGACCAAGGAGATGTTTCTTAATCATCTCTATGGCGGCATGGATGAGCCTGAATTGAAAATCATCGATGTGTTCGTCTGCAAATTGCGTAAGAAACTGGCGACAGCCACGCAAGGCGACAACTACATTGAAACGGTTTGGGGCCGCGGTTATGTGCTGCGTGATCCGCATGAAGAAATACAGCCGGTTGCGTCACCGACCGTTCCACAGCAGCAAGCCGCGGGCTGACTTCGAGCCCCTCCCCTTCCCCCAGGTTCTTACCCAGGGGGCAGAAGAAGCTATAGCGGGTTTCAGTTCAAGATGAGCTGAAACCCGCTGTGTTTCTCTCGCTTAGACTTTAAACCCTGGTCCATTCGACAGCATGTAAAGCCCGCGCTGACCTTCCACCGTCTTGAAGCGCTCGGTGATGCCCAGCACTGTCTCGGCGCCGCCAAGGTACAAAACACCATCCGGCGGCATCAAACGGGCGATGGAGTCCAACACCTTCCCCTTTGTCGGCTGGTCGAAGTAGATCAGCACATTACGGCAGAACACCACATCGAACTGGCCAAGCTGACTGAGATCAGTCAACAAGTTCCATTCCTTGAAGGTCACCATCTGCCGCAGATTTTGGTTGATCTGCCACTTGTCACCCTGCTGCTTGAAGTGCTTCACCAGCAACTGGATAGGCAAGCCGCGCTGCACCTCGAACTGGGTGTAGATTCCAGCCTTGGACCGTTCGACCATTTCGGACGAGATGTCGGTACCGATGATCTCGATACGCCACCCCGCAACCTTCGCCCCCTCTTCGGCCAGCAGCATCGCCAGCGAGTAAGCCTCTTGACCGGAGGAACTGGCTGCCGACCAAATGCGGATCGAACGTTTGGCCGCGCGCGCTGTCAGAAGATGCGGCAGGACGAGCTGCTTGAACTGATCGAAAGGCTTTTGATCACGGAAAAACGAGGACTCGTTGGTGGTCATCGCTTCCGTGATGTCACGAAGCAGCGACTCATCCTTACGGGTGCGGATGGTCGAAGCCAGATCGTCCAGCCCCTTCATACCCCACTTGCGCGCTACTGGCATCAGGCGTGATTCCAGCAAATACGCCTTGTCCTTGGCGAGCACCAAGCCCGAACGCTGCCTTAGCAGCGAAGCGAACATGTCAAAGTCTTCGACTTTCATGTTCAAGTCCTCGTTGCCAGCTTACGAAGTGTGGGGCCAATTTCCTTGAGTGGCTGAATAGCGCTGCATAATCCAGCTTGCGCCACCGCTCCCGGCATACCCCAAACGACACTTGACGCTTCGTCTTGACCAATCAAGACGCCGCCTTGATTAACAACCTCGGTACAACCACGCATACCATCTTGACCCATACCTGTCAGGATGCAAGACAACACCTTGCGTCCACCATACGCCTTGACGATAGAGCGCATCATCGGGTCCACCGCCGGGCGACAGAAATTCTCCGGTGGATCCTTGGTCAGTTGAAGAAGGTTCTGACCAGCGCGTTGCGTCACCAGCATGTGAAAATCACCCGGCGCAATATAGACATGCCCCTGCAGGATGCTTTCACCATCTTTCGCCTCAGTGGCGGAAAGACCACATTGTCGGCTGATGTGTTCAGCCAGGATGGTGGTGAAGGTAGCCGGCATATGCTGGGTGATGAGAATTGGCTGCGTGACGCCCTTCATATGCGACAGCACTTCAAACAGGGCTTGCGGCCCCCCGGTCGAACTGCCAATCGCGATAATGTCGGGTCGTATCTGCGGGTTCGGAAAAGGCCGCAACGTCACCGCACCGGGTTCCGCGCGCCGGATGACCGGCGATGCAGGCAATGGGCGAGGATCGCTACCGCGCGAGCGCGAACCATTACGCCGGGCCGCCGCGCCCAGGGCTTTTACCTTGGAGACCAGCTCGCGCTTGAAATCGTCAGCCCCGCCAACCTCGCGGGTTGATGTGGGCTTAGGAATATAATCAGCAGCCCCTGCCGATAAGCAACGCATCGAGACGTCGGCGCCCCGCAAGGTCAGCGTCGACGCCATGATGATCTTCACCTGTGGCGCCACGGCCAACAGTTTGGGCAGAGCCGTGAGGCCGTCCATCACCGGCATTTCAATATCGAGCACCACGACATCGATGGAATTGCGCTGCAACGCATTGATCGCCATCTGGCCATCACCCACAGAGGCGGTGACACGAATCTCCGTATCACCCTCCAGGGCGCGCGTCAGCAACCCGCGGATCACGGCGGAATCATCAACCACCATAACCCGATAGGGATCAGGGCTCGATGGTGGGGGCGCCGGGGGCTTGGCGGCGCTAAAGCCTCGGAAGCTGTCGGACATTCAGGGTTCCGCCTTTCACCAGTATAATCCGCTCACAAGAGGCCGATTTGCTGGAATTTAGTCTGTATAATATCAGTATCGAAAGGCTTCATGATGTACTCGTTAGCCCCGGCTGACAGCGCCTCCTGAATATGCGCGAGATCATTTTCTGTCGTGCAAAAAATAACCTTCGGTTGGTTTCCGCCATCCATCTTCCGGAGAAGAAGCAGGAACTCGATCCCGTTCATCACCGGCATGTTCCAATCGAGAAGGATCGCTTCCGGCATTTTTGCCGTACACACGTTCATGGCCTGCTGCCCATCTTCCGCCTCGAGGCAGGTGAAGTTCAGCTCCTCCAGGATCTTGCGTGCGACCTTACGGACCACCCGGCTATCGTCCACCACCAAACAGGATTTCATCTCTTGCACCTCAAGCCTGCCGATCATACCGTCAGGCAGCTTCCATGTTTGCGAAGTTAAGAAGTCGTGGCACATCCAGCACGACCATCAACTGACCGTTCAAGCGGTAGATGCCGGTCGACACCTCCCGCCAGCGTGCGTCTAATGTTGCTGGATTGCGCTCGAAGTCATCTTTCGACAGGCTTAACACTTCGCCAACCGAATCGACCATTAGACTATACAGTTCGCCACGCAGATCAACAACAATGCTCATGCCTAGCTTGTCCTTGGTGCGCGCTGTCAAACTCAGGCGCAACCGGACATCGATGGCCGTAACGATGCGCCCGCGCAGGTTCAGCGAGCCGGCAACCTCCGGCGGGGCAAGAGGAATCCGGGTAATCTTCTGGTTTCCCAAAACATCCTGGACCTGCAAGACCGGAATACCAAACAACTGATTGGCGATGGTCATGGTCACATAGTCTTGGAAACCACTGGAGACGACATCTTCACCCTTGGTCTTCTTGACGGGGAGCTTGGCGTTGCTCATGCTTCGGCATCCTTATCTTCGGACAGCGTCTGCTGCAGCGCATAGAGCAGTGCGTCACGGTCGAACTTCGCTACATAATCGGTAAACCCAACCCCCCGGCCACGATCAAGGTCGCGTGGCGAGGCATGGCTGGACAGCGCCACCAGCGGCACCGCCTGCCAGCGGGTGCCATTGCGCACGGTCTCGGCAAACTCGAAGCCGTTCATACCCGGCATCTCGATGTCGGAGACGATGACATCGAAGTCTTCGCCTGCCTCGCACAGCGCCAACGCCTCGTGTGGGCTTTCCACCGCCGTCACGTCATACCCCGCCACGGACAGCAATGGCGTCAACAGGTTGCGGAAGAACGGGCTGTCATCGACCAGCAACACGCGCTGCACCGCCTTCTCTTCCTCGAAGGCGTCATTGCTCTGGGCGGAACCAAACCAATCCTTGTACGCCTGGGTCAAGAAGAAACCAGCGTCAACCACCTCGGTCGCCTTGCCGGCGATGATGGCCGACCCCATCAGACCCGGACGGTCGGCGGCCAACTGGACCATCAGCTTCTCTTCAACGATATCGACGATCTCGTCGACGATCAGGCCCATGGAGCGGTCGCCGTCGGCAAACACCAGCACCGGCTGGCGCCCTTCGGTTCCGAACATGAAGCTCGGATCGATGGGGACCAATGGCATCAGCTTGCCACGGTACTGGACCATCGGCAGACCGTTGGACATTTCCACCGAGCTGACATCGACATCCTCGAGGCGGGCGACCAGCGACAGCGGCACCGCCTTGGGCGCTCCCACGCCAGCGCGGAACAACAGCAGCGCCATCTTGTCCTCCTGGCGCGTCGCATGAACCGCCGTCGGATCCCGACCGGAAGCCTCGCCCATGGCGATCTCACCCGACGCCGATGCAATGCCGTTCGGGTCGAGGATCATGATGACCGACCCATCGCCGAGGATGGTGTTGCCCGAGAACATCTCGATATGGCGCAGAATGGGCGCCACCGGCTTCACCACGATTTCCTCAGTGTCGAACACGCGGTCGACCATGATGCCGAAGGTGTAGGTGCCGACCTGCGTCACAACGATGAACGTCTCGTCGGAGTTCTTCTTGACATCCTCCTCGTTCTCGATGTGCAGCAGGCTTTGCAGGGAGACCAGCGGCAGCAGACGGTTGCGCAGGCGGAGCACGGGCGTGCCCTTCAGCCGCTCGATGGTGTATTCGCTGCCCGCGGCGGCGCGCACCAGTTCGACCACGCTGATCTGCGGACTGGCGAAACGCTCGCCCGCGCATTCGACGATGAGGGCCGAGACGATGGCCAGCGTCAGCGGGATCTTGATGATGAAGGTCGAGCCCTTACCCTGGATCGACTTGATCTCGATGGTGCCGCCAATTTTCTCGATGTTGGTCTTGACCACATCCATGCCGACGCCACGGCCCGACACGCTGGTCACCTTGGCCGCCGTCGAGAAGCCCGGCTTCATGATGAACTGGATGATCTGCTGTTCCGACATCGAGGCCAGTTCGCCCTCGGTGGTCAGGCCGTTCTGGATCGCCTTCTGCCGGATCTTGTCGAGCGCCAACCCACGACCATCGTCCTGGATTTCGATGATGATGTGACCGCCTTCATGATAGGCGTTCAAGGTGACGCGCCCGGTCTCCGGCTTTCCGGCCTTCAAGCGATCGGCCGAGGTCTCAAGCCCATGGTCCGCCGAGTTGCGCACCATATGCGTCAGCGGGTCCTTGATCAGTTCCAGGACCTGACGATCCAGCTCGGTGTCGGCGCCGAGCATCTGCAGATCGATCTTTTTTCCCAATTCATGCGCCAGATCGCGCACCAGGCGCGGCAGCTTGGCCCAGGCGTTGCCGATCGGCTGCATGCGCGTCTTCATGACGCCTTCCTGCAGCTCGGACGTGACGTGGTTCAAGCGTTGCAGAGGCGCCGCAAATTCGCTGTCTTTCTGAGAGCGCAGGATCTGCAGCAGCTGGTTGCGGGTCAGCACCAGCTCCGAGACCATGGTCATCAGGTTTTCAAGCAGATCGACGTTGACCCGGATGGTCTGCGCCGCAATCGCGGATTCCTTATTGCCGGCCTCGCGCATGTCCTCGCCGCTGCTGGGCGTAGCGACCGGCACAGGCATCTTCGATGCGGGGGCGGGCGCCGTCTCCGCAACTGCTGCCTGCGCGGGCTCCGGCGTCGGCTCGGGCGTGACGGGGGTAAGCGCCGTACCCGGTCCCGGAGCGGCGTTCCAGGCAGCCTCCAGCTCTTCGAGCGAGACCGACGGCGTTTCCTCCGGCGGCCTTTCCTTCTGGACGGGTGGCGGAGGCGGAGCGACGACGACAGGGGCTGCGGCTGCAGCCAAGTCTGCATCAACCTTGCCTTCCGCGCAGGCGTTGAGCTGCACGATCAGAATTTTGTCATCGCCGGGCGGCTCAGCTTCAGTGGCTTCCAGCACGGCCAGAAGACCCTTGATGGTGTCCAGCGCCTGCAGGATCAGCGACACCGCTCCGGGTGTAATCGTCAATTCACCGTCGCGGAATTTACCCAGCACGTTCTCTGAAGCGTGCGCCACCTTTTCCAGGCGCGGCAATCCCAGAAAGCCACAGGTGCCCTTGATCGTATGGACCAGACGGAAAATGTTTCCCAACAGCTGTGGATCGTTGGGATTCTGCTCCAGGCGGACCAGCTCGACGTCCAGAACCGATAGGTTTTCGTTGGTTTCCGTCAAGAATTCACTGAGCAGATCATCCATGGCACATTCCCTAGGCCTTCGTTACCGTGCTTCGGCCATCAAATGGGGATACCAAAAGATTTGGACCGGCGGCACGCGGATCACAGCCGGGGGCAAACCGGCTCTTCAAACAGAATGACAGCCTGCCCAATACTGATTAAAAGTTTCTTACCTCGAACGAATGGATACAGGCCGCCAAACTTTATCTCAGGCCCAGCATTATTTCAGGAGGAACAGGATGACGGATGAGGATCTGGCGCAACGGGTGCGCGACGCTGTGGCCACACTCAACGAGACGTTGACCGTGGCCGCTCACCACCGCCTGGCCATAAGCCTGAACACGACCTCCCACCAGACTACCCACGGCGTCGAGCGGGTCGTGGTGGAGGCAAGGATTTTCAAGCAATTGTAGGGTTCGATCCGCTTTCGGCAAATCACGGTTTCCGATTGCTTCGCCCTCACCATTCCAGCGTAAACACCAAGATTTCAGGCCCAGCCGGGGCCGCAGTCAAGCGGACATCATAGGCTTCGGCGAAGCGGCCGGTGATGTAGGCGTGGGTTGTTCGTGGGGTCAGTTCTTCGATGGTGGCCGTCCCCTTCAACGCGGCTTCGGCTTCGGCGTTCAACGCGCCGGGGCGGCCTTGGGCGGTCACGGTGATGCGGCCTTCCTCTGCGCCGCCCTCCCCGGCTATGGCGATGACGCCACCGTGCGTCAACGCCTCATCGGCGAGGAGAATGGTGTTGAGCAACACTTTGACCAACCCGGAGCGCACCGCCGCCCAGTCGGATGGCTGTTCCGCCGGCCAGTTGAGTTTAGCCCGGGAGCCTTCAACCCACCCCTGCGCAGCGTTGCGCGCCTCACCGAACCCTTTTTGATCACGTCCGGCCATTCCATAGGCAAGGCGGAAGACGCGCAGCCGTCGGTCCGCCTGCAACGAGGAATGATCGATCAGCTTGATCGCTTCACCCAGAAACGACGGGTTGATCGTTTCGTCCTCGTTCATTTCCTCGATCAATTCCAGGCCGTTGCGGATGGCCCCGACCGGGCTCACCAGATCGTGACACAAACGGGAAGTGATCAATTCAACGACGCGGGTGTTCAGGTCCATGATCGTCTCGCTGTCGGTTGGAAGAGCAAGGCGGGGGCAGCATGCATTTCCGCCTTCCTTGTAACATTCATCGACAGCCGACGCCGCCGTTTTTCGATTCATCGCACCCGGACAACCCGACTGGTCAATTCCCCGTCCGTCCGTCTTGATGGGGCAATGTGCTGGGGTCGCTCTTCTTGCCGCCCAGGAAAAACAGGTTGCGCAGGAAACCCGGCGCCAGCACCGCCAGGGGGTTGACCGACACATCGGGGGCGCTGAGCGGTCCGCGCACCCGCCACGTGGCGGCGAAGATGCCCTGCCCGGCCCCCCCGCTCAGCGCGTCACCCAGCAGCGGAATCTGCCCAATGATGCGGTTGATGCCGTAGAAAGGCACAAGGGTGCCGCTGAGGTCAGCGGTGTTGTCGGCCATGTTCACCTCCCCTTCCAGAGTGAGGCCCAGAGCGCTGCCGGCTGTGCGCAATTCCCGCAGGGTCAGCAACCGCCCCTCTTTGCGAAAATCAACCTGAAGCATACCGAAGGGGATTCCTTTGCTCTTCATCAGATCGGTCAGCCCCCCCAACGACAAGGCGTTGAGGATACGCGCCAGCGTGGGCGCTTCGATGAGCGTATAATCCTGCAATTCGGCCTGCCCCTTGATCGGCATGCCCGGCCCCGGCTCCTGCGTCATCCCGTTGATGCGCAACGTACCGCCCTCGATCCGATCAGAGACATCAAGCATGCGCAGCACCGTACCGGCCTCTTCGGCAAGGATGGTAAGCTGGTGGCGCGGCCCTTCTTGCAGGCCGTAAACAACGGAAAGACTTCCCTTGTCACCGGCGCGGCCTTTGATAGTGAGTTGGCTCCACGCCGCGCCATCGTGGTGCATCGCGGCGGTGACCTGACTGATCTTCCGGCCCTCGCCGAACACCACCTGACCAAGTTGCGCGTTCACCGACAGCGGTTTGCGCTTCTCTTCGGCGGCGGAGTCGGCAGCGCTGCGGGTCTTCTTGAGGAACGCCTCGGCGTCCAGGCTGTCGCCGCTCAGGGTTACCGCGTAGCCGCCATCGCGCGGGACCAGCTCACCGCGCGCCCTGGTCCGGCCCACGGACAGATCATCCACGCGGATACGCGCCAATCCCGTCGTTGCGGGGAGCAGATCGATGGAGCCCGCCCCCTTCAGGCCACCCCCCTCGACGGCGACGCCGCTTACTTTGATGACCTTGTCTTTCTGAAACTCCAGCGCAAAACGGCCACTGGCCGCTGTTCCCGGCGGCTTGGTCCAGCCCAGCTCGGGAATGGTCAAGGTGGTTTTTCCCAGATCCAGGTTTCCGGTAAGGGCGAAACGCTTGCGCTGATCGATGGTGAACAAGATATCGGCGCCCACCGGACCCTCGGCATACCCTGTGGGATCGGGGATGAAGCGGATGAAGTCCGACGCCTTGGGCGTGGCCTTGACGGTAATCTGGGTGCGCGGTCCCTTCCCGTCCGAGACGAAGGATTCTTGCCAATGCACGGTGGATGGAATGCCGTCGATCCTGGTTTTCCCCTTCACCGCCATGCCCTTGATGTCGAGCGTCAAATCGAGCATGCCGTCGCTGGTGTCCATCCCAGCCGCTATTTTTTCAAGGGCGACATCGCGCAGCTTGGCCGTAACGCCCACGTCGATTTGCTCGACCTTCAAATCAACGACCAGCGGGAATTGCAGGCGCAACCTGGCGTCGGCGGAGCCGGCGGTGTGTTTCGGGTCCATGCTCAACCGCTTTGGGTATTCCAGCGGCGGGTTGTTCAGAACCGTCAGGATCGTGCGCACCGGGCCTTGGACCGGCGTGTCGATTTCTATGTGTTCCTTACCGCCGAGGTCATGGATGACGATTGTCCCCGCACCCAGCTTGGCGTCCTCAACCCGCCCCCCTTGCGTGTTGATGGTCATGGTCTTGCCATCGACCGATGCTTGAAAACGCTCGATGCCGATCACCGGCGGCAGGGGACGGAAATAGGCGACATCGGCGTTTTCCCCCTCGATCAGGGCGTTTATCCCCGTCGGTTCAAAAGCCATGAGGTCGGCAAGCGGCGCTGTCCCCGCGACGGTCAACCGCGCCTTATGCACAACCGCGCCGGTCAGATTGGTGGTGACCCACTGGCGTGCATTGGCCGACATGGTGAGCGGCCAGTAGCGATGCAGCTCGCCAGACCGCACATTATTCGCCGTCGCCTCAGCGGTGATGGCGACCGTATCGCCGCTGATTCCCGCTTGCCCGGTCGCTTGCACCATCGCCCCATCGAGATCGATGGTCAGCGCCTCCACCTCCAGCCGGCCAGTGACGTTTTCACCATGAGCGCGCAAACGCGCCGCCTTCACCGCGACGGGTCCTTCCAACACGTTGGGGATCTCGACCTGTCCAGCCCCAGCGGTAAGCGCGACCCGACCACGGTAAGGCTGGAACCGGCTGTCCAAATCCGCCTCCACCGTGCCGTCGATGGGCAGGGTCACGGCTGAAAGCGGCGCTAAATCTGGCGCCAACGGGGCCAGTATCGCCGGATACAGGCCCATCACCGTCGCCGTCACGCGCTGTCCGTTGCTCTCCGGCGCGGTGGTGACCTGCGCGGTTGCGGTGCGTCCGCCGGCCTCCAGCGTCAACTGCGCCTCGCCGGCTGGACCGTCCGGCTTCTCCGTCAGCGTTCCGCTCAAACCGAATCGCGCCTCGGCAAGCCCCAGCGTGGCCCGCTCGACAGTCAAGCGGCGGGCGTCCAGATCCACCTCCCCTCGGGCGTGAGCGGCGCGTATCGCATAGGGTTCGGGGCGGATCGGCAAGGAGAGACGACCGGGGCCGGCGTCCAGGTCGAAACGGAGGCGTTGCGGCTTGAAAGCGGCGTCGAGCCGCACCGCCAGCGCGCCGCCAACACTTATGTTGGCCGTGCGCAACGGCTCCAGCGCCGGAATAATCTCCGCCAACCGTGACAGCTCCAGCTCACGCACCGTCACCAGACCATCGCTCGTACCGTCCTGCGTCCGGTAGGCGCCGGTCATATCGATCATGGCGGCGCCGTTTCCTCCCCCCTCCTTCAGAGTCAATGTCCCGGAATTCAATGTCCCTAAAGTCAAAGCGAGGCGTGCGTGTGCGTCGATTCCCTGAGCCCCACGCAGCAAGGTTATGTTCGCGCGTGTGGCATGCCAAGCTGAGCCGATCGCCCGGTTCTGCATCCACAGATCGGCGCCGACCACCGTAAGCCGCCGCAGCAGGCCAAGCGGTCGATGGCGGTCGGGGGGCTGGCGCAGCGCGTCAAGCAAGGCGCCGTCCGCTTCCGCACCGGCTTGGTCGGCGGATGACGCTTCGGCGTCACGGATATCGAAACCGTAATGACCATCCTTGTGGTGGATGATGTTGATTTGCGGGTGGATCAGATCGAGGCGCGTCGGCGACAAGCGACCGAACAGCAGTTCCCGTAGCGAGAAGCCGATTCCCAGCTCGGGCACGGCGGCGATGAGCGCTCCTTCGGCGTTGGCGGCGCGCACTTGCATGGCGCGCAGATCAAGAACGCTGTCCCCCGTCTCCGTCTCGGTGGTCCAGCCCAACACCAGCGATCCGATTGAAACCGATAGCCGCCCGTCCTGGCTGGTCAGCGCTTCTTCCACATAAGGCGCCAGCGCATCGAGCTGGATTGGTCCCTGCGACAGGCGCCCAACAATGGCCGCGCCCCCCGCAACCGCCGTCGCCGCCGCCACGCTTATCACCCAGGCGATGATCCGTGCGATACGGCGGATCATGAAAGGGGTCCCTTGACCGTCGCCGCCGGGACGCGCACCTTTGCCGTCCACGCCCCCTCGACACAAGAAACCGCTATGCCGTTTGCCGCTCCTCTGCCGAAACCATTTGACTCCGTGCAGGCCCGGTTGGGGCTGGAGCGCTGGCGCGAGGAAGCCGTCAAAGGTGGGGCGGAGCTGGCGGCGTGGGCAGATGCCTTCGCCACCGATCCGGCTGGCCGAGCGCTGATCGACGCGGTATGCGGCAACAGCCCGTATCTGAGCCAAGTGCTGACACGCGAGTTGCCCTTCGTCCGCCGCGTTGTCGAGGAAGGTTTCGACAGCGTTTTCACCGTGCTGATGCAGGATCTCGAACACGGCATGCAGGCCGAGCGCGACATGGACCGGCTGATGACCGGGCTGCGCGTCGCCAAGCGCCGCGCCGCCCTGCTGATCGGCTTGGCGGATATCACCGGGGCCTGGACTTTGGAACAGGTGACCGGGGCTCTCAGCAACACGGCGGAGACAGCGCTCAGGCTTGCGGCGAACCATTTGCTGCGCAAGGCGGCGGATGCCGGAACGCTGACGCTGCCCGAGCCAGAGCGCCCGTGGATTGGATCTGGCTTGATCGTTCTCGGCATGGGGAAATTGGGTGCACGCGAGCTTAATTATTCCAGCGACATCGACCTGATCGTTTTGTACGACGACGCCATCGTGCAGACGGCGCAGCCACACAACCTCGCCCGAACCTTCATCCGGCTGGCGCGCGATCTCGTGCGCATTATGGACGAACGGACCCGAGACGGCTACGTATTCCGCACCGATCTGCGCCTGCGCCCCGATCCCGGCGCCACGCCCTTGGCCGTATCGGTCAGCGCCGCCGAAATCTACTACGCCAGCGTCGGCCAGAACTGGGAGCGCGCGGCCATGATCAAGGCCCGCCCGGTGGCCGGCGATCCACAGGCCGGCGCTGTCTTCATGCAGTCCCTGGGGCCCTTCGTCTGGCGCCGCCATCTGGATTTCGCGGCGATTCAGGACATCCACTCGATCAAGCGCCAGATCAACGCCCACAAGGGCCACCGCGAGGTGACGGTCAACGGTCACGATATCAAGGTCGGTCGTGGCGGCATCCGCGAGATTGAATTCTACGCCCAAACCCAACAATTGATCTTCGGTGGCCGCGACGCCCGCGTGCGGCCCTCGCCCACCATCGCGGCGCTCCAGGCGCTGTGCGATGTCGAGCGCGTTTCGCAAGCGGCGGTGGATGAACTGGCTTGCGCCTACCGCTTCCTGCGCCAGGTCGAACACCGCATCCAAATGACCGAAGACCGACAGACCCATCAGGTCCCCGCCGATGACGCGGGGGTGGCGCATTTGGCGGCGTTCCTCGGCTATGAGGATGTGGAGGTTTTCCGCGCGGCGCTTCTGGCCCAGCTTGGCGTCGTCGAAGATCGCTATGCTGAACTGTTCGAGGAATCACCGTCGCTGTCCTCTGGAACTGGCGGCAATCTGGTGTTCACTGGCGCCGACGACGATCCCGGAACAGTCACAACCCTGCGGGAGATGGGCTACGACGACCCCAGCCGAGCGATCGGCGTCGTCGCCACTTGGCACCGCGGCCGCTATCGCGCCACCCGCTCGGCCCGCGCGCGGGAATTGCTGACGGAACTGGTTCCGGGCCTTCTGCTGGCCTTCGCCAAGACGCCGCAGCCGGACATGGCGTTGATGAATTTCGACATGTTCCTGGGCCGTCTGCCGACCGGCATCGGGCTGTTCTCCTTGTTCTGCGCAAACCCCGCCTTGCTGGAACTGGTGGCGGAGATTCTGGGCACGGCGCCGCGCATGGCCGAAACCTTGTCGCGCAACCCCTTGCTGCTCGACGCGGTGTTGTCGCCGGACTTCTTCGACCCCCTGCCCGGCTGGGATACGCTCGCCGCGGAATACGCCCGCGTGATCGGCGCCGCGCATGGTTTCGAGGATGCGCTGGGGGTGGCGCGGCGCTGGACCAACGACCAGCGCTTTCGCGCCGGCGCGCACATGCTGCGCAACATCACCGCCGGCGACCGCTGCGGCCCCTTCCTCGCCACCCTCGCCGATGTGGTGACGCCCGATCTGGCGGCCCGCGTGGCGGAGGAGTTCGCGCGGCGGCATGGCGTCGTGCCGGGCTCCGACTGGGCGATCGTCGCGATGGGCAAGCTGGGCAGCCGGCAATTGACCCTCACCTCCGACATCGACCTGATCGTGGTCTATGACGCGCCCGCCGCCGGCGTCCCGTCCGATGGCGCCAAGCCTCTGGCTGCCGGTGAATATTACATCAAGCTGACGCAACGTCTCACCAGCGCCATCACCGCCCCTATGGCGGACGGTCGGCTGTATGAGGTGGACATGCGCTTGCGCCCATCCGGCAACGCCGGGCCGCTGGCCACCTCGTTGGACTCCTTCATCCGCTATCAGGTGCACGACGCCTGGACATGGGAACATATGGCGCTTACCCGCGCCCGAACGCTGGGTCCGCGCACGCTCTTCGCCGAGCGGGTCATGACGGCGATCCACGAAGCCTTGACGCGGGAACGCGACCCGGACGCGCTGCTGTGGGACGTAGCCGACATGCGTCGTCGGATCGACAAGGAATTTGGCACGGATAATCCCTGGGACGTCAAATACATCCGTGGCGGTCTGATCGACATCGAATTCATCGCCCAATATCTACAACTGCGCCACGCCCACGCCTGCCCCGCGGTGCTTGGCGTCGATACCGCCACGGCGCTGGAGAACACGGCGCGGGCCGGCCTGCTCGATCCGGGTGTGGCTCGGGAATTGGCGGATGCGTTGGCGCTCTGGCTGCGCGTTCAAGGGTTTTTGCGGTTGACGACCGACGGCGTGCTCGATCCCAAACAGGTCTCGCAGACATTGTTCGCCGGCTTGGCGCGGGCGGCCTTTCCCCAGGAAGAGCAGCCGGTTGACTTCGCCGCGCTTGACGCCAAAATCCGCGCCGTCGCCACGCGAATTCACACGCATTTCCATGTTCTTGTCGAGGCCCCCGCCGCGACGCTCACCCCACCCACCCGCACCGAGGAGCCGCGAATTTTATGAGTATCGATACGGGAATCCCAGCCCCCGACTTCACCATGCCGACCGACGGCGGTGGCGACGTCACCCTGTCGGCCCTGAAGGGCAAGCCGGTGGTGCTGTACTTCTACCCGAAGGACGACACCTCGGGATGCACGGCGCAGGCCTGCGGTTTTCGTGACCTGATCCCGGATTTCCAGGCCGTGGACGCCACGGTGATCGGCGTTTCCAAGGACTCCGTCGCCAGCCATGATAAGTTCAAGGTCAAACATGCCCTGCCCTTTCTCTTGGCCAGCGACAAGGAAACCGGGGTTGCCGAAGCCTACGGCGTGTGGGTGGAAAAGAGCATGTGCGGGCGCAAATACATGGGCATAGAGCGCACCACCTTCCTGATCGACAAGGACGGTGTTGTGCGCAGAGTCTGGCGCAAGGTAAAGGTGCCCGGCCATGTGGAAGACGTGCTGAAGACTCTCAAAACCCTGTAAGTGCGCTCTTGGTTTAATCGATGGTCAACCGTGATCGCAGATCACGGTTGACAAGGCGCTCGTTAACCGGCGCGGACCGTATGCAGGAACTTGTCTACCTCGTTCTGCAACAGATCCGATTGGGTGCTCAGCGTGCCGGCCCCCCGCAACACGGTCTGCGCCGCTACACCGGCCTCACCCGCCGCCCTGCGCACATCCTCGATGTTCGCCGCCACCGCCCGCGTCCCGTTCGCCGCCTGCGCCACATTGCCGGCGATCTCGCCGGTCGCCGCCGACTGCTCCTCCACCGCCGAGGCGATGGCCGCCGAAATCTCGCTGATGCTGCGGATAGTCGCGCCGATCACCCCGATCGCCTGCACCGCTTCGCGCGTCGTGCCCTGCACCGCGCCGATCTGGCTGGCGATCTCCTCGGTGGCCTTGGCCGTCTGATTGGCCAGGTTCTTCACCTCGTTGGCCACCACCGCAAAGCCCTTGCCCATCTCGCCGGCGCGCGCCGCTTCGATCGTGGCGTTCAGCGCCAGAAGGTTGGTCTGGCTGGCGACGTCGCTGATCAGCTTGACCACATCGCCGATGCGATCC
>JAVBJZ010000044.1:0-25962 GCA_031546725.1 Azospirillum sp. | reverse complement strand
ATCAAACGCCTTTGGTGCGAGAGGGAACGGGATGAGCAAAGGGACGACGTCGGGCGCGCTGCAACTGGTTTTGTTTGAGCTTGAAGACCGTTCGCAATCGCACCTCATCGCGCTGTACGATTTGGCGCCACGGTATGTCTTCGCGTCCCGAGATGGCGCCCGATCGGTGGAGAGCGCGCCGGCCAAGGGTAACTTCGTTGCGTCGATCAAGCGTGAGTTCACCTACCGTGACAGCACTTTCAACCTCACAATCCAGCCCGCCCGCCTGACGCGGGTGGTGAACAAGGATGAAAGCTCCGCGCAAACCGACACGCCCACGGAAGTTGAATACGAAGTGTTCCCAGCCGAGCGTGAGCAGGTTGTTGAACATGTGGTGCGTCGGTTGGCGATGGATCGCTCGCGCCTGTCGTTGGGGGGAGAGAACCGCGACAAGGTGCAGATGCGCTTTACTTTGTATGAGATTCAGCGCGAACTACGAGCGGTTGGCCACACCTTATCTATTCGCGATATACGAGAATCTCTGACGATTCTTGCACGCTCGCGCATCATCATCGGTAAACCCGGTGACGGGGCCAAGAAAGGCCGCGGGCATAATCTTCTGGAATCCACGGCTTTTCCGGTGATGGCTATCCGATCCCGTCCTGATTTGGTCGGTGATGAAGGCAGTGATGAAGAAACACATTTGCAATTCAACCCGCTGGTCTCATCGGCGATCCGAAACCTGGAATTCAAGCCGGTCAGTTATCAGTGGCTGATGCGGCTCAAGAGTCCGGTGTCGCGCTGGCTCTACAACCGGCTGAGCGCGGAATACGATCAATCCGATATCGAAGAACTCGGTGAGGCTGATGTGAAGGCGGTGACGCTGACCGCTGATGAAATCATCAAGAACAGCGGTATGAATGTGTGGAGCCGTCGACGCGACACCCTGCGCGCCGTCACCAGCGCCGTTGACGCGCTGGTGGAAGAAGGCATCCTGAACAGCATCGAGAAGCTTTACGAGAAAAATGGGGCGCGGATCGACGACATCACCTATGTGATGCTGCCCAGCGCAAAATTCCTGACGCAGGTCCGCCGGGCGCGGGCGGTCGAGAGCGCCAACGTCGCCGCCATAAAGGCGATCACCGGCGACGATCAGCGTCCAACCGATTTCGTGCCGGTGACGCCGGCTGTCGCGGTCGAAACCAGGATGCGGCGCTTGAAGCGTCTGGCTGAGAGTTCCCCTACTCTTTTGGAACTTCCACGAATCGAACGCTGACTAGCGCGCCTGGGCTGATCGTTGAGCTATAGACCTTTGATTTGATGAGCCGTTTCACGATTTCGATCACCAGGATTACAGCCTTAAGGGTGGTGGTGATTGTGAGACGGCTTGTTTTTACATGAACACAAAAGAAAACAACGTCAGGGCGTGCGCACGTGATTTTTAAGACGCTGTAGAGAGGGCGTCTTAAATTTTTACTGCCTCATGCACGTTTTTTGATGTTTGTGCCATAGTCTGGCCATGCACAACGCTGGTTTTGTCTTTTACCCGGTAGTGGGCAGTCATTTTCAATGAGGTTCAGCTCTTGAAGAGCCAGAGGGATGATTAGACGTCTAATCATCACGGGTTGGGCTCTACAGCGGTTTCCGATTCGGTTTGAACCGGAAACCGCTGTTGTGCTTTTTCATACCGGCAGGATACCGGTAACAGGCTGAGGAAATATTAGACGTCTAATTTAGCAGCGCATCAATAGCGTCGCGCAGGCTGCGCAAGGTTTGCCGATCGCCATCATCAAGGCGGGCGCCGGCCTCGCTCAGGTCGCGGATCTTGGTGACGTTGTTGTGCAGGGTGCGCAGCACGGGCAGGTAGGACGAGGTTGGGGTGGAAGCTTTGCGTTGCTGCTTGACTTCGCGCACGGCTTTGACGGTCAAGCCGGTCTTGGCCTTCTCCCAAAGGGTCCGTTGCAGGGCTGGGTCGCCCAGCTCTGCCAGTTCCATCAGCAACGAGACCGAGACATGGGCATAGCGCGGCGCCTCGTCCAGAATGGCGGGTGGCAGGCGCAGAATACCAAGCAGGCGGGCGACATATTCCTGCGACTTGCCGATGAGGACGGCGCCTTGTTCCTGCGTCAGATCTTTGTCGGTGATCAGCCGCTCGAGGGACAGAGCAAGATCCACGGGGTGCAGGTCGACACGCTGCACATTTTCGATCAACGCCAACGCCTGGGTGTCGTCGGTGTCGAGGATCAACGCCGGGATGGCTTCGCGTTCCAGCTGCAAGAACGCCCAATAGCGCCGCTCACCGGCAATGACCTGGAAACGATCAGCCGCCACTTCGCGGACATTGATCGGTTGCAGCAATCCCTTTTGCTCGATGGAGGTGGCCAGCGCCTCGATCTCGGCATCCTGAGCGTTGCGGCGAGGCTGGTCTGGGTTTGGGAAAATCTGGTTAAGTGGGATCTCCCGGTAGCGCATTTTACCGCTGAGCCCGAACAGCACGCTGTTGGCGCCGCCGCCGGTGCTGGTCCGGCTTACCGCGCGCTTGAAAAGCCCGGCGTTTGAGGTGTCGAGCTTACGCGACATGATTTATGGCCTCCTTGCCAAGTTCCAGCAACGCGTTGGCGATTTCCTGATAGCTCTCGGCGCCCGCCGAGTTTGGGTTGATCGCCAAGCCGGGCCGGCCAGCCATGACGCTTTTGCTGTAGTCAGCCGCACGGCGCACCGGCGAGAACAGGTGCAGGCTCTCGTTCGTCGCCAGTTCGCGCAGGTCGTTCATCACCTGCTCATCCTGCAGACGGCGTGGGCTGAACATGGTCGGCAGGATGCCGAGGATTTGCAGCCGCGGGTTCACCAACTCACGCACGCCGGTAATCGTCTCGAACAACTGCGGAATCCCCATCATCGAAAGCATTTCGGTCTGGGTCGGAATCAACAATTGGTCTGCGGCGTTCAGCACCGACACCGTCAACTCGCCGAGATGCGGCGGGCAATCCAGGACCACATAATCGTAATGCCCACTGAGTTGGGCGATCTTTGCCCGCAGGATCAGCGTGCCGTTCGGTTGCCGCAGCAACTCACGGTCCGTGGCGGCCAGGGAGATGGACGCGGGCAAGAGATCGAACGCCCCATCGCACACCGGCGTTACGAACTCACGCAGAGGCCGGGTGGCTTTCAGCGCGTGCGTCAACGTGGCCTTCGCCAATTCCCGCTCGTGCGGGTCGATGCCCAAATGAACGGTGGCATTGGCCTGCGGGTCGCAGTCGATCAAAAGCACGCGGCGCTTTTTGATCGCCAGCAGCCACGCCACGTTGACGCAGGTGGTGGTTTTCGCCACGCCGCCTTTCTGGTTGGCCGCGCAAAAGACGATGGGGGCGCCGTGCACCGCCGCCGCCGGGATACCGACGGGCTTGGTGTCATCCTTCAGCGCGGTGGCGACGACCAAGGGAATGCGCTCCGCCCCGGTTTCCCAGCGCGAGATTTTTGCCCGGTCATAGCGCCGGTTGAAATGTTCGTTAAGCCAGATCACCAGTTCTTGCTGGTTCATGCCGCGCTGCTCACGGTAGCTGCGCAGCTCTTCGCCGGTCATGGTGTGCGCCACAAGAGTGCCCCTTCAATGGAAGTTGGCGCACTTTTGATTATGTTGATGGTACTGTCAATCGATGTGATGGTTGATGGCGAGCCAGCGCCATCAACATGCCGTCATCGTCACACTGTCGTGAGGATGCGGGGAATGTCGCTTGGGGTCGTGGTCAATACACGCACACCGCTGCGCCCGCCACCCTGAGGCATGACGCAGACCTGGGCGCCGATACGCTCGACCATGGCGGGGACATGGCTGATCACGCCCACTTGGCGGCCAGAGGCTTGCAGCGCCTCCAGGCAGGACAGCGCGACGTCGAGGCTGTTGGGGTCAAGCGTGCCGAAGCCCTCGTCGATGAACAGCGTTCCGATGCCGCCACTGCCCGCAGCCATGCCACCGCCGCTGGCGGCCATGGACGACAGCCCCAGGGCCAGGGCCAGCGACACCAGAAACATTTCGCCGCCCGACAGGCTGTGCACGCCCCGCAGCTCATTGCCCATTTCGCGGTCCACCACCTGGATTTCCAGATCGGCGCCGGGCGCCCGCTCCAGCCGATAGCGGCGGGCAAGATCCTCCAGATAGCGGTTGGCCTGCTCCAGCAGCAGATCAAGGCTGAGGCTTTGGGCAAAGTTACGCAGCTTCTGCCCGTTGGCCGAGCCGATCAACTGGTCAAGCGCCGCCCACAGCGCGTGCACTTCACGTTGGGCGTTCCATTGCGCGCCCATGGTGGCGAGGCGGTCGCGGTTTTCCGCATCAATGCGCAATTGGCCTTGGAGCTGTCCGTGGCGGCGCCGCGCCTCATCCAGCTGAAGAGCCATCGCGGCGGCGTGGGCGCGCGCCTCTTCGGGCGTGGTCTCCGGCACGCCGGAAGCGTGATGCTCGGCGCGCAGGCGTCGCCGCTCGGCCAACAACACGGCGGCGTCGCGGCGGGCGGCGTCCAGCGTCGCCAGCGCTTCTTCCTCGCTGGCCAACCACGCATCCCCATGGGTCAGGCGGCTCCGCGCTTCGTCCAACGACAGAGCGCGTGCGTTGGCCGCCTCAGTAAGCGTGGTGGCCGCTGCCATGGCGCGCTCGGTCGCGCGGTTCACTGTAGCGCGGCGCCACGTCACCTCTTGCTGCGCGGCGGATAATTTGGTGATGGCGTTCTGGTGCTCAGCGCGTGCGCCCTCCAGGATCGTCTCGGCGCTGGAGCGCGCTTCGGCCAGCACGTGTTTTATCGTGGTCACCGGGCGCCCGTCGAACAGGCCGGCGCGCTCGGTCTGCACTGTTTTCAGGCGATGAGCCACCCCCTCGGCGCGTTGGCGTGCGGCTTGTTCACGCTGGTGCGCGCCGTTCTGTTCGGTTGCCTTGGTTGACAGGCGGTGGGCCAACGCCTCGGCTTCATGGTTCTTGCGTGCCTGCTGGTCGTGGGCGTCACGGTAGGTGGTGACCCGCTTGGCCTGGGTGTCGCGGAAGGCGGCCGGGGCGGTGCGCAAGGATTCTTCCCAACCGGCTATCGCCGCGAAGGGTTCGGCCAGTTCGTCCGCCTGTTCGGCGCGATCACGTTCCGCACGGTCGCGCTCGGCCACGGCCAGGGCCTCGGCGTGGCGGGCGGCGTCGCGTTGCCGGCGCACCGTCTCAGCGGTCGCCGCTGCGGTGGCCATGGCGGTGGTGAGGTTGTGGCAGCTCCGGGTGGCCTCGTCCAGACGAGCCTGATGAGCGAGAGCGGCTTGCTCCGCCGTCGCCACGGTGTCGAGCTCGGTGCTGACAGTGGTGAGGAGGGTTTGCACCCCGTTCGCCGCGTCGTCGCCCCAGGGCTGGGCCGGCAGAGCGAAGCCTGCGGCCTGCGCTGTCCAGCGCCTGGCCAGCGTATCCTGCTCGGCGGACAAATCTTGAAGCCGTCCATCAAGGCTGATCAGACGATTCCGCGCCTCTCTGGCCGCCGCCTCATGGGCGCCAAGGGACATGCCCAGCGTGACGGCGGTGGCGCGCAGGGCGGCGACGCGCCGTTCTTGTTCATCGGCGAGGCGGGGAAGCGGGCTGCTGGTTTCCGCCCAGGGGTGATGCTCGGCGCCGCACACCGGACAGGGATTCCCGTCGCTAAGCTGGGCGCGCAGGTCCCGGACATCCTCACGCACGGCGAGGAGCAGACGGCGCAGCGTGTCTTCGGCTTCGGCGAGGGCCGCGTGTCGGTGCTCGATCTCGGCCTTGGCGGTGACGGCTTGCGCCTCTTCAGCCTCAGCCCGGGACAGGCATTGTGCGCGCTCTTGCCCGGCGCCGACGGCATCGCGGGCGGTGCGGGCGGCGGATGCGGCGGTTTGCGCAAGCCCGGAGAGGCGGGCGCGGCGATCGTCGAGGTCGATGCGCTGGCGGCTCAGCGCCGCCAAAGCGGGCATGGGCTCGGCGTGCAGCGCGGCCAGCCGCGCGTCCGCGTCCGCCAAGGCCGCTTGCTTATCGGTGTGGGACAGCTCCAGCGCGGCCAACGCCGCCTCGTGCCGTTCAGCCTTGGTCCGGTGGGCGCCGATCGTTGCATCAGCCGTCGCGAAGACCGCCTGCGCCGCGCCGAAGCGGGTGATGGCTGCGGCCCAGCGCTCCCATTCCCGAGCGACCGCCGCCAAGCCGCCCTGCCCCGCCAGCCAGTCCCCCAGCGTCGTCGCTTCATCCTGGATTGCCGCCAGCGCCGCTTCCAGCGCGTGGTGCTCAGCCGCCAGCGCGGTGGTTTGCCGTATCGCTTCGGTTTGTTCGCTTTCGGCGCTGGTGTGCTCGGCGGTCAATGAGGTGATTTGGCCGTCCAGGGTGGTGGCGCGTTCCAGCGTCGGTTCAGAATCCTGCTGGCGGGCGATGGCCTCTTGCGCCGCCTGGAGCGCCTGTGTGTGATGAAGAGTGCTGAGATCGACCAGACGTCGGGTGGTTTCGGCGGTTTGTTCGGCGAGGATCAGGGCCGCCTGGCTTTCCTGGGCTTCAGCGGCGGTGCGGTCGGCCTCGGCGATGAGGCCGCGCAACGGCAGGGCTTCGCGCAGGGCGGTGATTTTCTGCCGGCGCGGCGCCGCGTCGCGCCATTGGGATTCCAGGGCTTGCGCGTTTTCCATGGCGCTTTCTTCAGCGGCGGTGATGCCCGCCGCGCGCTCGTGCCAGGACACGGCGGCGCGGCTCCTTTCGACCGCCTGTTCATCGGCTTGAACACAAGCGTGCGCGTGATCGGCCTCAGCCGCCAGCGCGGCGCGCTCCTCATCCGGCAGAACGAGGATGGCGCCGCGTTGCGCCTGCAAGGCGTCCAAGGCACGCTGTTCAACGGCGCAGCGCTGGTGCGCAGCGATGGAGATGCGCGAGTAAATCTCCGTGCCGGTCAGCAGTTCGAGCAGCGTGGAGCGTTCCCTGGCCGGGGCCTTCAAGAAGGTGGCGAAGTCACCCTGCGCCAGCAGCACGGAGCGGCGGAACTGGTCGAAATTCAGGCCCAGGCGCGCGACGATCTCAGACAGAACGGAGGTCTTGGTGTCGCCGAAGCGGCGGGCGCCATCCAGGCTGGACAGACTCATCGCCTGGTTTTGCAAGCGACCACGCGCCTTCATGTTGGCCCGGCGCAGTTCCCACCGGGCGCGGTAGGCGGCGCCATCCGCGCCGATGAAATCCACTTCCGCCCAACCCGAACCGGCGCCCCGGCGCAGCACCGCCCGCACATCGGTGGAGGAGATGGCGTCCGTGTCGCCTTCACGCCCGATCCGCACGCCGTTCCCGTTGGGCAGCCGCGGCATGGTGTCGAACAGCGCCAGACACAGCGCGTCGAGGATGGTGCTCTTGCCGGCCCCGGTCGGTCCGGTTATGGCGAACAACCCGGCGCGGCGCAGCGGCTCGCCATCCAGTTCCACGGCGAAGGGGCCGCTCAGGCTCGCCAGATTGCAGCCACGGATCGCCAGAATTCTCATGCCGTCTGCTCCTGCGCCGCTTCAACCAGTTCGTGAAAGGCGGCCAGCAGCGCTGGCGATGGATCGCCGTCGTGGTGACGGTGGTAGATCCGGTGGAACACGTCCTCGGGCGTCAGCATCGACAGATCAATCCCCGGCGCCGCTTCAGCCAGGGTTTCCCCCGAGCCGGTCATCCGCACGCTCAGCTTCAGCAGGCGCACGGGCTGCCCGGCCAAAGCCGCCTCCACCTCTTCGCGCAGGCTGGGGTGAGGCTGCGCCAGCATCACGCTGACCTCAAGGAACGGCCATCTTTCGCGCGGCGCGCGCTTATCCAGATCAAGACCGCCCAACGCCTTCAGCACCGCGTCGGGAGCGGCGAAGGCGCCGTCGCCAGGAATACGCAGGATCTCCACGGACCGCGGGACGGGCAAGGCTTTATGCCCGGTCAGGCGCCCGTCGGTGAAACTGGCCAGCACGATTTGGTGCGGATAGGGTTCTTCGTCGAGCGCCAGTGGGATGGGCGAACCGGAATAGCGCACCCACTCCCGCCCGCCGACCGCCTGCGCCCGGTGCAAATGGCCAAGCGCCACATAAGCGGCGTCAGGCGGGAAGATGTCGCAGGGCAGAGCGTGCAGGTTACCACCGAGAATCTTGCGCTCGCTGAGTTCGGAGAGCGCGCCGCCGACCATATAGCAATGCCCGGCGAGGATCAGCGCCTCCCCCTCGTCAAGCTGCCGGCGCGCCGCCTCCACAGCGGCGTGGGTGATCCGGCGCACCCCTTCGATCAGCGGGTCGTCGTCGGGGTTTTCGTTGGCTGGGGACGGATCGGCAGGCGGTAGATCGGCTGGGCGCAAATAGGGAAGCGCCACGCAGCGCGCCGCCACCGCGCCCGTACTGTCCCGTAAGGCGAAGACCACACGCTTGGCGTCAAAGGCGCCGTTAGAATCATAAGGCAAGGCGCCCACCACATGCACGCCCAACGCGCTCAACAACGTGGAAGGGGCCTCAAGCCGGTAACCGCTGTCATGGTTTCCGGCCACCACCACGATGTCCAGCAGGGGGAACCGCGCCTTGGCCTCCGCCAGGAAGCGGTAGAAACACGCCAAGGCCGTCACCGGCGGGTTTTGCCCGTCGAACACGTCGCCGGCGATGATCAGGGCGTCAACGGCGTGTTCACCGATGCGCTCCAGCAGCCAATCGAGGAAACGGGAATGTTCGTACTCACGCGACATTCCATGCAAGGTTTGTCCCAAGTGCCAATCGGCGGTGTGAATCAGACGCATGGGCATACAGGCATGAAAGCGGTGAGCGGGCCTCCAATCTAGACGCTGCGATGGCCCTGCGCCAGGAGTTGGCGAGTCGGACGGCTGATGGTGAGGTGAGCGTTTTCTCTCGAAATCAGCGCATGAGGTTTCAAGAAAGGGCTTATCATAGCGATAAGCGCTCAGAATTTATTGATTAAGCAGAGATGCCTTGCATGTCCGTGCTCCAACTTCGCGGCAGTGACATCGACGGTGGCGCCTATTCCTGCTCAGGAGCGCAGATGGCTGTGGTGCTTGAGGCGCTCATCGCAATGCCCGCGTTGGTGGGGTGCGCTTGGTACGCAGGGGCTGTCGAAACCTTGGACGGTCCGCAATCACCCTATTTTGCTTGCGATGCCCGGCGCGTTTGGGACATGGCGGACTTTATCCAGAAGGTAAAAGCGTGTTCTCAATTGTTGAATGGGGTCATATTGGCCATGAAAGGGTCCGTATGCCCAGAAATTCTGATAACTGACGTAACGGCTGAAGGGCCAATGGAAAAATTTTTGGAAGACACCCTTGTTGAGGTGAGGGCCTTCGATACTTCTTACATTGAGGTCTATACAGATAGTGAAAATATAATCACGGATTTGCACTGCCTCTTTCTGAGAAAGTGATCGAAGAGCGAATTCCACTTCATTCTAAAGCAAAATCCGCTCTCAATCGTTGATTTGACTATCTACTCTACACCCCATCCGCCATGATATGCGTGCCGGTTTCGCCGCGCAGCATGGGGATTGCTTCTTCGATGCGCCCGATCATCACCCGGCGCCCACCGCCTTCAAGGAACTGGATGGCCGCATCGATCTTCGGCCCCATGCTTCCGGGCGGGAAATGCCCTTCGGCATGAAGCGCACGGATCTCCGACAGGCTTACACGGTCAAGATCCCGCTGGTTGGGCTTGCCGTAATTGATAGCCACGCGCGGCACGGCGGTGAGGATGATCATGTCCTCGATGCCGAGCACATTGGCCATCAACGCGGTTGTCCGGTCCTTATCGATGACGGCTTCCACGCCGTGACGCTGGCCTTGGCCTTCGCGAATGACCGGGACGCCTCCACCACCGCCGGCGATGACCACCGATCCGCTGTTCACCACCGTCTGGATCAAGGAGATGTCAACGATGTGCTTTGGCTGCGGTGAGGGAACGACATGACGCCAGCCACGGCCGGAGTCCTCACGCATGTTCCAGCCCATTTCGGTGCTCAGCGCCTTCGCCTCTTCCTCCGTGTAAAAATAGCCGATTGGTTTTGACGGATTCTGGAATGCGGGATCGTTGGCGTCGACCTCCACCTGCGTCAGCAGGCAGACGACATGGCGTGGGTTTCCCTTGGCGCGCAAAGCATTTTCCAACGCTTGCATCAAAAGGTAAGCGATGCCGCCCTGACTGTGGGCGACACAGATATCAAGCGGCATGGGCTCAACCCGGCTGCGGGAGATGGCGTGCCGCAGCAGCATCTTTCCGACAACGGGACCATTGCCGTGGGTGATCACCAGCTCGGTCTTGAGCTCCATCACCGGCAGCAGAGCTTGGGCGGTCGCCTGCGCTATCTGCGTTTGCTCTTGAGCGGTGCCGCGGCTTCCCTCGGGGTGCATCGCGTTTCCGCCGATGGCGATGATCAGACGATCAGGAATATTTTCTGCTTGTGGCATCTTCGACGCCTCCTAATGCGGCGCACGGTTCAAAAAGATGAACCATGCGCCGTTCTGTTCAGTTCGCCTGTGTTTGCTTGTCTGCGAAGGCCAGCAAGGCTTTCTCGAAGCAATCAACGGGCGGATAGGTGATGCCGGCGCCAATCATGCCGATGCCGGCGTCCTTGTGCGCAATGGCGGTGTTGATGACGGGCAAGATTCCGGTCTGAAGAACCTTGCGGATGTCGATGCCCGTCGGGACGCCGCGGAAGTTCAGCAAGGGAATGGTGACGTTGGGGTTTTCCGCCGAGGTGATTTCGGCCATCCGGGTTGAAAAGCCGATCGCCTCTTCAATGGTGCCGCCGACCAGCGCGACGATGGCCGGCGCGGTGGCCATGGCGAAGCCGCCGATGCCGTAGGTTTCCGTGATCGCGCTGTCACCGATGTCCAGGCCGGAATCCTCAGGCTTGTAGCCGGCGAACAGCGGCCCGATGACTTTTTGCGCAGGGCCGGTGAACCAGGTGTTTCCGGGCATGCCGCTGACGCGGATTCCGAATTCGACACCGTTGCGGCACATCGTCGTGACGATGGTGGAGTGCTCGATCCCGTGCGCCGCGTCGAGCGCGCATTTGCACAGCGCCATCCAGGTCGGGCCCGAGAAGTAATCGCTGCTGGCGACGAAGTCGAAAACCTCGCGCTTTTCCTTGGTGGTGAACGCAGTCTCCAGAATGAACGGCGCCAGTTTCTGGATCAGCAGGGTGGTGCCGGCGTTGTTGCGGTTGTGGCATTCGTCGCCCATGTGCAGCGCCTGGGACAACAGCAGCCGCAAATCGATCTCGCCGGCGAGCTTCATCGCGTCACGCAGGATCGGGCCGAAGACGTCGCGCATCCAGTCGAGACGAGCGATGACGCTTTCGTCATTGGCGCCCATCCTGAGGATTTTCGCCATTTGCTCGCTGAGATTGGTGTAGGCGACGTTGCCGTAGGTCTTGTTCTTCACGACATGCATGAACATCGACGCCGAGGTCACGCCGGCCATCGAGCCGACGCAGTCATGCTCGTGGCAGGGGGAGAAAGTGATCTCTCCCGATGCGGCGAGTTCAGTCGCTTCGTCGATGGTCTTGGCCAGCCGCTCGAACACCAGCGCCCCGGTGACGGCGCCGCGCATGGCGCCGCACATGCGGTCCCAGGTGATCGGCGGTCCGGCGTGCAGGATGGTCTTCTTCGTCATGCCGGGAACAACGTCGATGGCCTGGCCAAACCCGACCAGCACGGGGTGCGACGTGATGATCCGCTCAATGGCCTTTTCGTTCGCCGCAGCGATCTTGTCGGCGACCGACGCCTGCGACAGGGCTCCCAGCGCGGCGATCACCTCCGGCTTGCCGCCACCGGGCGGACGCCAGTCAAGCTGCGTTACGCTTGCCCCCTGCCGGGTGATGTCATCCTTGAACATCTCGAGGCCGACATTGATGACGTTTACGCCTTGGAACAGTTCGCTGATCCTGCTCATCACTGAATTCCCTTTTTCACAAAGCCGCTGGCGAGAAGACCGGCGTTGGTGCAACTGCTTGCGATCGTCACACCGGCGTCAGAGAGCTTGCGCGTCTGGTCGGCCAAAGCGGGGGTATCCATTTCCGTTCCCAGCACATAGCCGAGAATCTCCAGATGCCGGCCCTGCGCGGACGCCGTCTGCTTCGCTTCGCGAATGGCGGGCAGCATCACCCCGACCGGATCGGGATGCGCGCCGTAGCCGAGAATGAAGTCGAGAACGATGACCCCAACCGAGGGGTCACGGGCTTCTTCGACGAAGCGCGCGGTGCGCAGCGTGGGGTCGATCATCGGGTGCGGCTTGCCGCGGGTGAATTCATCATCGCCGAAATCGATGAAGCTGTGCTCCCGGCTGACCGTGACATCGGTCAGGGCGTAGGCCGGGTCCTTTGCGATGTTGCTGTAGACGTTCGCATGGGTTTCCTGCGCCAGCATCATCATCTCGTAACACAGCGTGCCACCGCAGAGCAGGGCGCGGATGTATTGCTGCTCCGGCTTGAGCTTGGCCTTCACCTCGGCGATGAGGGGCAGGTTCAAGGCGCGCTTGTTGATGTCTTCCTCTTTCTTGCCACCGAGGATCACCGCCTTCAGCGCCGCTTCCTTCGTGGTCTTGGCGAAATGCGCGCCAGCCTTCACCACCGCTTCTTGCGAACCGCCGAGAAGGCACACCACCACCGGCTTCTTGCACTGCGCGACTTCGCGCAGCACCTTTTCCTGCACGGACTTCGCCGGCGGCTTCGACACCAGCACGATCACCTCGGTGGCCTCGTCGGCGGCGAGCGCCCGCAAGGCGTCGATCATCATGATGCCGCCGACTTTCTCGCTCAGATCACGACCGCCCGTGCCGATGATCTGGGTAAGACCGCCACCGAAATCATGGATGCGCGCGGCGACTTCCTGGCTGCCGGTTCCCGAGGCGCCGACAAGGCCGATGTTGCCCTTGCGCACCGCGTTGGCGAAGCACAGCCCGACATTTCCGAGCATGGCGGTGCCGCAATCCGGCCCCATCATCAGCAGGCCCTTGTCATGCGCCAGTTGCTTCAGCGCCACCTCATCGTCGATGCCGACATTGTCGCTGAACATCATCACATGCAGCCCGTTGTCGAGCGCACGCTTCGCTTCCAGGGCGGCGTAGTCGCCGGGTACCGAAATGATCGCGAGGTTGGCGCTGGGGGTGTGGGCGATGGCGGAGTCAAGGGTGGCGTATTTTACCTGACCGGCGCCGGACGGCGCTGATTTCTTCTTGAACAAGGCTTCGATTTCGACCAGCGCCTGCTCACACGCCGCGTCGGAGGCGGCTTTGATGGCGATCATCAAATCGCCGCTCTTGGCGTCGTCCAGCTCCGGGGCGAACATGCCAACGTTGTGCAGGACCCCCTTGTTCATTTCGGTCGCCATCGCCACGACCGCCTGTTCGACTCCCGCGATGGTGTTCGCTTTGGTCGAAAGCGACATGAGCGATACTGAATCGAAGTAGGTATTCTTCTTGATAACGATTTTTAGCGCCATGAGACTGTTCTCCAGTTGTCAGAGCCACTTATCAATTCAATTGCGCCGCGCGCAACTCAGGCCAATTGCGCTGCGCGCAATGCGGCGCGCTCACGCAGGAGAGTGGAATTATCCGGGGCGAAGCGCAGCGTCTGCTCGAGAACCTCCAGCGCGTCGGCCTGCCGGCCCAACAGCACCAGGGATTGCGCTTTGTGCCGATGGTAGAGCGGGTTCGTCGGATCGGCGGCGATGGCGTTTTCCATGGCCGCCAGGGCTTCTTCATGCCGGTCGAGCGACCGCAGGCTGTTGGCTTTGTGAAACCAGAAATCGTAGCGGCGGGGGGCCTTGGCCAAGAGTTGGTCCATCACGGCGATGGCCTCTTCATGGCGTCCCAATTCGCGCAGATAGTTTGACTTGTGGTAGCGATGGAACGAGGCATCCGGCTGCTGCGCGATCGCTTTGTCGTATTCACGCAGCGCCTCTTCCGGCTGCTTCATCAGCCGGTAGGCGTTCGCCGTGTAGAAGTAGAATTCGATGGCGTGCGGGTCGAGCCGCAACGCCGCATGGAACGCCGCAACAGCCTCGTCATAACGCTTCAATTCGGACAGGGCGGAGCCCTTGTCGTACAGAAGGTCGAGGTTTTCAGGATCATCGATCAAGGCGGCGTCGATGATGCGCAGCGCCTCTTCATAGCGCTCGGCCTTCGCCAGGGTCTTTGCTGGTGAGGGCTCCGGCGCCGGCTTCGTGAGGATCGCGACCACGCGGGGCTGATTCAGCGTTTGCGCGTGTTGCAGCGACGATACGCCGTCGCGGTCGGGCAGAGCGGGATCAGCCCCCGCTTCGATCAAGGCGGCGATGATGTCGCAATAAAGCCGCCCGCCATCGCCGAGGATCACCGCTTCCAACAGGGCCGACCACCCCAGATCATTGGCGTGGTTCACGGCGATGCCGGCCTTCAGGCAAATCTGGACGGTATGCAGATAGCCTTTTTCGCTGGAGGGCAGCAGCGCTGTTCCGCCGAAACGGTTCACGCTCGTCAAATCGGCGCCGCCGGCGATCGTCAGCTTTAGGATGTCGTGGAAGCCGTTGGCGCCAGCGCAGAGATAGGGGGTCAGGAGGGTGACGTCCCGGGCGTTGACGTCGCATCCCGCCTCGATCAGCCGCTTGGCCATGGCGACGTCGTTTCTTTGCGTCGCCACCATCAAGGCGGTGCGTCCGCCCGAATCCTTTTGGCTGAGGTCGGCGCCGTTGCGCAGATGGCGCTCGATGGCGGCCAGATCGCCTGCGGCGGCGGCGGTGATCAGCGTCGGGGTGGGGTCGCTCATCGCGGATCTTCCTTCATACGGAGTCTTTACTCACAAAGAAGCGGGGGCCAAAGAAGCGGGCCTGTTCTGCTCATGCCTACAGGCCCGCTTTTCGTTTACGCCGAGGTGGCGCTCGCCTTGTCGGCGCTGACGGGCGCTTTGGCCTCGTCGCGCTGGTTGAGGTAGTGCTTCAGCACGAAGACGCAGGCGATCATCACGTAGGAATAGACAAGCGGCATGACGCTGGCCTGGGCGAAGCCGACGCTTGGGGCATGGATCACCCCGAACAGCACCAGAACCGCGCCGACGAGGGCGGAAACAGCGCCGCGGATCGGCTTGTCGAGGATGGCGAAAATCGCGATGCACCCCCAGATCATGCTGCCCAGCGGCGCTCCGTTGCCCAGATTCGCCAGGCCGAGGTAATAGACGCCCTTCTTGGCGAGAACATCGGTGCCGACGGTGCGCGCGGTCGTCCCGGCGGCGGAGAGCACGTTGTTGACCAGCGTCAACGCCCAGTTGGCGATCCACGGGAACAAGCAGACGAAGATGACGGGGACTTCGTTCTTCGGGGTCTCACGCACCACCTGGTTGGCGGTGACGATGCCGATATAGATCAAGATCGGCGCGACGGCGGCGGCGGGAATGACCGCAAGCAGGAAGGCGCCAAGCCCGAACAAGGAGATCAGCAGCATCGAGGCGCCGGTCGCCAGGGTGTAGCCGAGGCCCGCGCCAATCGACTTCCAGCCGGCATGACCCACATAGACGGTCACCGGGAAGGGGTTGCCGAACAGCATGCCGAGAGCGGACGAGATACCGTTGGCCAGCATGACCGAGCGCGTCGGGTAGGGATCGCCGGCGGCGTGCGCGCTTTCGATGTTCTCAAGGTCGAACACGTAGTTGGCCAGTCCAAGCGGCACCGCCGAGGCGAGGTAAGGCAAGGCGTGCGGCAGTCCCTCGAGGAAGCTGTTGATGTGGAGTGAGGGCGGGTGGAAGCCGAACGTGCTCATCGAGGCTTTAATGGCCTCGGGGCTCTGCAAACCGAACGCCCACGCTAGAATCGTACCGACGAGCAACAGCAGAAACCCGGTCGGGATTTTCTTGAAAATCGGTGATTTGCCGAACCAATTGATAAAGATCAAGATCAGCACGACGAATGCGACCGTCGGGGTCTCAAACGACTGCAGCATCGGGTTCATCGCCAGCAGCAGCAACCCGAGACCGGCAAGGCACGACAGCAACACGGTGCGCGGGATGTTGCGGCGGATGGTGTCGCCCAGGAACGAGCCGCCCACCAGGATCATGGCTTCGATGAAGCACCAGACCAGCGCGATCTTCAGGGCGAATTCGGGGTCTTTGGTCTGCTGGTAGACCGGAAGAATCACCAGGAACGTCACGGTGAAGATCGACGGCGCGCTTGGGCCGGACGGCAAGGCCGTAACGTCGGTGCGCCCGGTGGTTTTCGCCAGCCGCAGCGCGAAGACGGTGTACCAGACGCTCGCGGCGAACACGGCGAGGCCGAAAGCGGGCGCGATGCGCCCATAGACCATTTCCTTGGGAAGGCCCACGACGAAAAGAAGCAACGCAACCATCGTGAGAAGGTTGGTCAGGTTATTGGACAGAAGTCCAAAGTAACCGGCCCAATCGCCTCTTTTCCAAAACATAGTTCTGTCCACATGAGCCTCCTATAGGCTGATAAACACCGGCTTCGTGACGTGTGGTAGGAAGATATTCTGCACAAAATTACAAAAAATGAAAAAGAGCCCGTTGTTGAGAGGGTGAGCGCCCAGCATCCGGGATGTCAGCAAAGGGCGTGCCAACGCGCGAGCGCAGAAAATCAAGGCCGCGTGCTGAGCTGTTTTCATGCCGGCGCTGCTGGCCTTGCGTTTCGCCATTGCATTTCGCAACGGCTTAGGGGCCTTACTCGGGCGTCTGTTGCGACCACACCCCGAGGCGAAGCGTCAGATCACTCTTTTTGCTCGCTGGCATCATCGTAAACAGGCAAACGTTATATCCGCACGTGGACCTGCATAAATTT
Organism: Azospirillum sp.; assembly: GCA_031546725.1. Classification (GTDB taxonomy): domain Bacteria; phylum Pseudomonadota; class Alphaproteobacteria; order Azospirillales; family Azospirillaceae; genus Azospirillum. Next base: position 9,217 of record JAVBJZ010000044.1, on the reverse strand, counting down.
GGCAATGAGAGCATCGCGGCTGTCTTCATTTTTTACCCTGGTCCTCGCCACCAACGCCGGACGCCGCATCGTGGCCGGCGGCATGCTGGTGATTGCGCTGGTGCTGGTCGGGGCCGGGCTTGCCGCGTGGCTGCGCTATGTCGATGAAACCGCCGCGGCGCGGCGTGAAACCAGCAACGTCGCTCTGCTGATCGCCGAAGAGCTTTCACGCACTGTCGAGGCGGTCGATGCGGTCTTCAAAGGCATCATCAAGCAGGTCGGGGATATCGGTGAACGGTCGGTGGAGGCGCGGCAGGACTGGCTGCGTTCAGAGGAACTGCATGGCGTCATGCGCGAACGCAAGGCCGGGGTGCCGGTCGTCGACCGCATTTGGCTGCTGGACAGCAAGGGACGGGTGCGTAATTCATCCGAAGCCTATCCGACACCCTTCCTCGATGCGCATAACCGCTCCTTCTACACGGGGCTGATCGAGGATCCTGCGCGTGAGACGATGATCAGCGGCGCGATCCGCAGTCTTGTCGATGATGATTGGATCTTTGTGTACGCGCGGCGTCTGCGCGCCCCGGATGGCGGCTTTCTGGGCGCCTTGACGGCGGCGCTGCGGGTGCAGCGGTTTGAAGAGGCGTTCGGGCGTATCGCGTTGGGCAAGGACAGCGCCATCGCGCTCGTTCATCACGAGACGCTGGAGGTCCTCGCCCGTCATCCGCGTTTGGAGCGCCTCTACGGCGGCGCGACCAGCGCGCGCTGGGATCGTTCCGGGCCTTCGGCGGTATCCTTCTGGCAGAGCAACCAGGACGGCGCAACCCGCCTCATCAGCGCGCAGAAGGTCCGTGATGTCCCGGTCTGGGTTCTCGCCTCGCAGTCCTACCGATCGATCCTCGACAATTGGTGGAGCCAGACGCTCGGGATTATCGCCATGGCCGGCGCGGCGATTCTGGCTCTTGCGGCGCTGACGCTGAATTTGGCGGTGCAAATGGCGCGGCATGAGCAGATGGAGGACGCGCTGCGTGAGAGCAGCCGGACCAAGACTGATTTTCTCGCCACCATGAGCCACGAGATCCGCACGCCGCTCAACGGCATCATCGGCATGACCGGGCTTTTGCTGGATACGGGTTTGAATCGCGAGCAGCGGCGTTTCGCCACCACCCTGCGGGGATCGGCTGATCATCTGCTGCTGATCGTCAATGATATCCTGGACATGTCCAAGCTGGATGCGCAGCAGCTTGATTTTGAAGAAATATCCTTCGACCTCGATGAATGCGTGCGCACCGCGCTGGAGATCCTGGCCCCTCGGGCGCACAGCAAAGGCATCGACATCGGCTATGTGATAGCCGCCAATGTTCCGCAGTGTTTTATTGGCGATCCTGGCCGGCTGCGCCAGGTGCTGTTCAATCTTGTCGAGAACGGCATCAAATTCACCAGCCAGGGCGGTGTCGTGGTCGAGGTCCAGCGTGTCGACGATGCGACCTTGGGAATTGTGGTTCATGACACGGGCGAGGGGATCGCGCCCACCATCCTGACGCGCCTCTTTACGGCGTTCGTTCAAGGGGATAGTTCGACGGCGCGCCGGCATGGCGGCACCGGGCTGGGGCTGGCCATTTGCCGGCGCCTGGTCGAGCGCATGGGTGGAACGATTTCCGCCGAAAGCGTTCCCGGTCAAGGCAGCCGCTTCCGCTTCACCGTACGCCTGAAGAACGCCGCCTCAAACACCGATACGGTTGGGGATGCCGATACGGGCGGGCGGATGCAGACCCTTTTCGGGCGACGGGTGCTTGTCGTCGCCCATACCGCCTTTTCCCGCACCCTTTCCTTGCGTCTGCTGCACGCCCTTGGCGCCACGGTGCAGGAGGCTGAGGACGCCAAGGATGCTCTTTGCCTTCTGCGCGATGCTGTAGCCAGCGGTGCGCCGTTCGATGCGCTGCTGTTTGATGATTCTGGCCTTGGCGTGGACGCCGCCACCCTTGCGGCAGCCGTGCGGGGTGAGCCGGGGCTGATGCGCACACGTCTGGTCAAGGCGGTTTCGTCGATCCAGCACACGGACGGCGCGCAAACGCTTCCCACCGGCTTCGACGCCATACTGAGAAAACCCCTCATGCCGGACGCTCTCAGCCGATGCCTGGCCTCGGAGCTTTTGCGAGAGTCGCTTTTGGGCGAGTCGCCCTTTGGGGAGCGTGACGCCGCGACCGACCGGGAAACCACCCCGGAATCGCCGGGGTCACCACCCGAGAGCCGGCGCCGGTTTCGGATCTTGCTGGCGGAAGACAACCACACCAACCAAGTCGTCGCCCTCACCATGCTCGAGCGCATGGGATACCGCGTGGATGTCGCCGGTAATGGTGTCGAGGCGGTGGAAGCCGCGCAAGCGCGGCCCTACGATCTGGTGTTGATGGATATGATGATGCCGGGCATGGATGGATTGGACGCGACACGCGCCATCCGCACGCTGCCGGGGACTGTCGGGCGCATTCCCATTCTGGCGTTGACCGCGAACGCCTTCGCGCATGATCGCGAAGCGTGCCTGGGCGCTGGGATGAACGGTTTTATCGCCAAACCGCTCACCGCCGATCGTCTGGCGGGAGCAATCGCGCCTTACCTCCGTGAGGACCTCCGCGAGGAAACGGCGGAGAATGACGCTGTGATGGTCGATACCGGCGTGCTGGAGAGGCTGCTGCGCGATCTCGGTCGCGAAGGGATGGCGGAGGCGGTTTGCGCGCTGGTCGATGATGCGCCCAAGCGCGTGCGGCGGATACGCGAGGGGCTGCGCGTGGGGGACTTCCCCACCCTCGCCATGGAGGCCCATGCGCTTAAAAGCATCCTGATGACCTTTGGTCTGCCGGGGCTCGCCAACGAGGCCCACGCCATCGAGTTGGCCTCCAAGGCGGGCGAGCCGGTGGAATCCGGCGCTGTGGAAAGGCTTGTCGCGGCTCTGCAAAACGCTCTTCCCCACGTTCAGCAGTGGATATCCGCAGCGCCGTCGGACTCCTGACCCTCCCCTATTCTTCAGTCCGCCACTGCTGACGCTTGCGGTGGATAGTGGAGACGTTGATTTTCAAGCGGCTGGCCGCTTCGGTCAAATTGCCGTCGCACAGCGCCACGGCGTGTTCGATGATCTCGCGCTCGATAGCGGCCAACGGACGAATCATATCCCGTTCAGTATTGGGCCGCCCGGCTTCAGGAAGCAGGGCCACCGCCGTCGCCCTCGGAGCCTGGGCGGATTCGGCGTGCAGCCACGGCGGCAGCATTTCCGGCGTCACCAAATCGGCGTCATGCATCACCACGATCGAGCGGATCGTGTTTTGGAGCTGGCGGATGTTGCCGGGCCAGCGGCTGCGGCGCAGCAACGCCTCCGTTTCCGGTGTGAAGCCGCGAAAGCGACGGCCCTCCAGAACCCCATACTCCGCAAGGAGATGATTGGCGATCAGCATCACATCCTGCCTCCGTTCACGCAGCGCCGGCAGGGCGATGGGCAGGACGTAGAGCCGGTAATAGAGGTCTTCGCGGAAGCGGCCAGCCCGCACGTCGGCGAGCGGGTCACGGTTCGTGGCGCAGACGATCCGTACATTCACCGAGCGGGTGCGGTCGCTGCCGACAGGCTGGACGACGCCGGTCTGCAAAAAGCGCAGCAGCTTGACCTGGAGGGCAAGCTCCATGTCGCAGATCTCATCCAGGAAAAGGGTTCCGCCATCCGCCTGGACGATCAAGCCGGCGCGGTCCGCGGTTGCTCCGGTGAACGCGCCGCGAAGATGCCCGAACAACTCACTCTCCATGAGTTCCTTGGGAATAGCCCCGCAGTTGACAGCGATGAAGGGGCGGTCGCGGCGCTCCGAGCGGCGGTGAATGGCTTCCGCTGCAACTTCCTTTCCCGTACCGCTTTCGCCGGTGATGAACACGGTGGCCGCGCTCCGGGCCGCCTGTTCGATCACCCGGTAAACCGCCTGCATCGACAAATCAGCCCCGATAAACCCCTCGAACCGCCCCGTCGCCAGGTCAGCGCGCAGGGTGTCGACAATGCTGCGCAAGCGCTTGCGTTCCAGGACATGGCGTAAGGTGATCAGCAGCCGCTCGGATTCGATCGGTTTGGTCAGAAAATCATCAGCCCCGGCGCGCATCGCCTCCACCGCCGCTTCCACCGACCCATGCGCGGTTATCACGATGACCGGCATGAGGTCGCCGGCCCCACGCAAATCGTGCAGCAGCTCGATACCCTTGCCGTCCGGTAACTCCAGGTCGAGCAGCACAGCCACGGGCTGCGCCTGCGCCAGCAGCGCCCGCGCCCGCGCCAGGGTGTCGGCGTGCACGGACGCAAACTGCCCCCGCCCCAACTGCCTGGCATAGATGACGGCCAGCGGCTGTGCGTCTTCAACGATAAGGATGAGGGGTTGCGCCATAGGGAGGCCTTTTTACGCTTTGAGCAGACGGTTCAGTAATATGACCGTTGCACAATGCGATGACCAACAGTGAAGAGGCCTCTTAAACCACGGCCCTTAAACCACGGCGGCGCGCCAGAGCCGATCCAGCTTGCGGTCTGTCGCCGGTTGCAGCACGCCGGCCTTCTTCAGATCCTCGATGAGGTCAAGCGCCGAGCGGTACGTCATCCTCAACCGGGTCTCAACCGTGCGGGTGCGGATCACCGGTTGTTCCCACAAGAGATCCAGCAGCTGTGGCAGACGCCCTGTCGAACGTCGGGCGCCAACGCGTTGCCGGCGGGTGGGACCCTGCGTGTTCTTGCGCGCCTTCGGCAGACGCGGCGCCACAGCCGTCGCCGTGATCCAGCCGGCGTGACGCGCCTCGATCCGTTCTGAACGTTCGGTCTCGTGCCCTGCGGCATCGGCGAGCAGGCGGGCCATGGCGGCGACCCAGTCATCCTCCGAGCCGGCGACGCCACGGCGGTAGTCGGTGTAATCACGCCCCCAGAGCGCGGCGACCGGGATAAAGACCCGCAGATGGCAGGCCCGCGCCACAAGCAGTGAGGCGATGATTCGGGCGAACTGCGGCCACCAGCCGGCGCTTGTCTGGCTTGCCATATAGGTGCGGATCGCCTGGCTTTGCTCATCCTTCTCGGTGCGCATGGGGGACGGGCCGGTCGGAAATTCACGGGCGTAATGCAAGCGGTGCAGCGCGCGCGCGGCCCCGGCCAAACCGGGATCGAGGGCGAGGGCCCCGTCGATGATGGACAGCCCCTCCTGCGCGACAGCGCGCTGTTCCTCATCCCAGGGGGTGGGGCGGCGGCCATGCCGGGCTTCACGCCAATGAGCATGAATTTCCTCAACCCAAGGGACAGACCAGGGCAGCAGCCGGCGCCGGGTAGGCGATGCTTCCGGGGCCGATAGTTCCGGGGTTTCTTCGTCCTGGTGAAGCATGGACTCGGCTTCGCCCAGCAACCGCCAGGTTTCGGTGGTAAGCGCCGACCATGCGGTCACCGTCGCCGGGCGCAACCGGGCGTCATCAGGGGCCGCGACCGGGGCGTTGGTGAAGGGGGTCAGCCCATCACGCAACGCCAGCAGCAGATGGTACATCCCCACCGCAGCCGTCGCCTCCAGGCGGTGCGGCAACGCCACTTCCTCCGGCGCGGCCTGCGCGAGCAGCATATCCTCGGGGTCGATCAGCGTTCCATCCAGCAAGGCCAAGGCCAGGACGTTGCGGCGGGCCGCGTCGCAGGCATGACGGCGGGCGCTGGCTTCATCCCGCAGCAGAACATCAAGCCGCGCCAAGCCGCGCTCGGCGGCCAACAGATCAGGCAGGGCTCGGTTGGGGATCACAGAGGCCTCGGGTAAAGTCCGTATTGTCGTTCATTGCATCACGAAGGATTTCACCAGCGTCAGCTCTCCCGGCTCGCGCATGGGGACCTGGACCATCTGCTGTTTTTCATGGGCGGTGTTTTCATCGGTGATTATGGTGATCTGCGCCACGGTGATGATGGCGGGGTTCTCACCGCCGTAATAGTTGGCGTAGACCAGATACTGACCCGGCGGCGGTGCGGCGCTTGAATAGATTTCCGGGCCATAGCCGGTGGTCACATCCACGTCCAAAGCGCCGCCGTTGGCCGCGACACGCTCACCGTAGAAAGTGTGCTGACCATCGGGGGCGATCACATGCAGGTCCAGATCCGTCCCGTCGCTGTCCCAGGAAAGGACAATGCGCAGGCGGGGGCGGAGTTTGCCGGCGTTGTTGTCATAGAACTGTACACGGCGGCGCTCCCCCTGCCCGGTGCGCAGTTCCACGCTGTTGGAGCCGCTGGCGAAAGCGTAAGGGCGCGCGAACTGACCGTCGGCTTCCACACGTTGCGGCATGGAAACGCCATTGACCACCAGCGTGGCGACGGAGCCATCATTCTCCGTCTCGGCTTTCTTCGCCTCACCAGCCGGTTTCGGGGCAGCCGGCTTTGGCGCGGCCCGGATACGGCCGGCGATCACCGCGCCGGCCGGCTGTCCGTCGGGCACGGATACGGCGACGGCAGGGTAATGCACATCCTGCGTGTAACGCGCCGTTTCCCCGGTCGTGTTGCGCCACCCGTTGAGCGGGCTGGCGACCATCACCGCGCTGTCCGCGCCTTCCTCACTGTCGGAGACATCCGTCGTGTCATCGTCGTCGGTGCTGTCGCTCGCGGCTGTCGAGACCGGCTCGGCGCAGAGCCCTCCCCTGTTTGTGGGATGGGATGCGCAGAGCTGATGAATTCTACCCTTGTATATCTCTTCCAGACATTGATCCGTGGCGCAGGCGTTTCTTTTGGAAAGCCATGCTTTCTGCACGGAGACCATGTCTTTGCGCGCGGCGTCAGTGCTGCTTGATTTAAGAAATTCTCGGTAAGCAGTGGCCAATTCGACATCAAGCTCGCCAAGGGCGGGGTTTGCGCAAATGGCCTTTTCAACAGCGGTTCTCGCTTTCTGGCAATCGAAGGAAGCCGCTTTCGCAGCAAGCGGCGCCATGAAAGCCGATGCGATGAAAGCCAAGGCGATGGTCGGGCTGATCGGTTTCATAGAATCCTTTCCGGGCCTTTTGCGGCGCGTCGTACGGGAAGAAAGCCTCATGGGATCACCAGCCGGCGCGCCAGCGATTCGACGAAGGTTTCGCTCTGTCCGTTCGGGTGGTGGGCGAAAGCCAGATGCAGATATTCATGCGCCAGCGCGACGCGGTCATCTTCGCTGTTCAGCCGATGAATATAAAGACGGTTCCGCCGCGCGTCGGCGTAGGGGCGACCTTCCCGGACTTCGCACACGGCGGGCGGCGCTGGCGGCTCAAAGCCGGGTTGGGCCGCCAGCTGGCGCGACCAGAGCGGCAGTTGCCGCGTCAACCAGTCACGCGCCCCCGCCACGGGCGGGCAGTCGCCGGCAACCGGGCTCTGATAGGAGGTGAGCGTGGCCTGGGGCCACCAGCGCGCCAGGATCGCATCGAAGGTTTCCCCCTGCCCGGCCAGCCGTTTGGCCTCCACCCAGGCCATCCGGTCAGGGCCGTCTTCGTCGTGGTGGTAGCGTACCGCCACGCCGGTCAGCACCAGGGCGTCGGTCTGGTCGGCGGCGCGGCGCGCCGCGTTGCTGGGCGGGCGTGGCAGCACGCGCTGGGTGCGGGTGCTATCGGCGATCTGGAAGCACCCCTGGCTGCGTTGCGCGTGCTGAATCAGATAGCTGCGCGCGGCCACGGCCAAGGCGCGAGCGGCCTCAGGCTGCATGGCGTCACCTTCGCGCTCGACGACGCGGGCGACATAATCGTTCAGGCCAAAGCGCCCCTCGATGCGCGGCGCTGCATTAAGCGGGCGCAGCAGCGTCAACTCACCCCGGCTGACCACCGCCAATTGGGCGCCATTGGTGAAACGCAGGAGGAATCGGCCATCGAGCGGCCCTTCCGGCACGGCCAGATGATCGGCGCTGACCTCGAGCAGCGGATAGCGCTCGAACATATCGACCAGCACGCAGGCGCCGTCATCGGGCACGGACACCGCGCCGAGCACGCCGCGCAGACGCGGGGCGGCAAGACGCAAGACGGCGCCGCCGCCGCCCTGCCCGCCCAGCCAGACCGGGCTGCCATCCACCAGCCAGCCCGCCGCGCCACCCACCGAAGCGCTGGGATGGTCGGGATCGGGCATGGTCCATGTCTTGGCGCGCAGCAGGCTGCCGTAATCGGCCACAGCGCCTTCGCCCCGCCCGATCGTCAGCACGGAAACCAGCGTAGCCGCTGCCTCCTCCTGCGCCGCGGGGGGCACGGAGCGCAAGGCGTGCAGCAGTTCGGTCACGGGCGCCCGCTGCGCGGGCTGTAATGACCTCAGGTCACGCAACCACGCGGGCGCTCCGACCCGACTCCAGAAGCGGCGCCAATCCTCGGCGTTCAAGCCAAGCCGCGCCGGCTCAAAATAACGGCCACAGGACTGCACCAGCGCGCGTTCACGGTCGATGCTCTGGCCGGGGGCGCAGCAATACACCTCCTCTGGATCATCGCCGTGGCAGGTGTAATCAGCGGTCTGCTGCTGGCGATCGACCAGGTAGCTGTAGACAAACAGCTTCCAGACGCTCCCCAGCGGGGTTTCCAGAGTGGTGGGCAGGGGCACGGCCACCGCGCCATCGGCGTCCAGCCGGTACAATTGTACGACGCCATCATCCAGGCGCGCAAAATATGGGGGCGGCGCTTCCGCCGCCCAGGCTGAGGGGGCCCCGGTTAAGACGACAGCCATCAGCCAGCAGAGCACCCCCGCCTGGAGCAAGCGCCGCATCGGGCTTCTACTCCACCGTCAGCGGGAAGGCCGCTGTCTTGCCATCCCCCTGAAACGCCTTGGACTCCGGCTGGTACATCTGGAAGTAGCGCACCGGCGGCAGGGTGAAACGACCCGGCAGGGAGAAGCGCACCAATTGGCGCAGGACCATCGGGCGTTCCAGCGCCGCAATCGGCTGGTGGTAGGCCAGCGCGCCCATCTCAGAGATCACCGGCCTCTGGAACGGTTGCGGACCGGTGGCCTTGGTGTCGGGCAACCCTTCAATACGCAGCCCCCAGGTGGTGCTTTCCACCTCCCCGCCCGGAGGCAGCGGCGCTTCCACCAGGCCATAGCGGTAGGCGCCCTGGCGCGGGCTCAACACGATTTCATCGACATACAGGGTGTTGCTGTCGAGCGTTTGGCCGGTCGCCAGCGGCGTGGCGGAGAAGGTGATCTTGGCGGGATCCGGGATGTCCTCAGAATCGGCGTCTTTCCGGGGTTCAACCATTGGCGACAGACGGTAGAGCCGGCGTTCGA
>JAVBJZ010000048.1:0-24259 GCA_031546725.1 Azospirillum sp. | reverse complement strand
GGCTGTGAAATTTGCTGTGGGTGGGTGGGCCCCGCCCGCCGTGGTAAAACAAAACGCCTTGTGTTCTTACAGCTGGTATCTAAAAACCCCAGGTGACACACCACTAGGCGGCCAGGCGTTTGATGAGCGCGCGCAGGAAGTGCTCACCGGCGGTGACCTGGGCGATGTCGATGAACTCGTTGGGCTGATGCGCCTGATCGATGGACCCCGGGCCGCAGATCACGGTGGAATAACCAGCGTTCTGGAAGTGCCCGGCTTCGGCGGCGAAGGGGACCGCCGCCGTGTCGTTGCGTCCGGTGAGCGCGTGGCAAAGCTGCGCCGCCGCGCCGCCGGGCTCCGGCGCCAGACCGGGCACGCCGGCCAGTATTTCGGTGGTGACGCCGCACTCCGGCGCGACCGCCCTCATCTCCACCAGCAGCGTGTCGCAAAAGGCCTGGAAGCGGTCCAGATAGCGTTTCCAATCATCGCCGGTGATGGTGCGGATATCCCACAGGAAGGCGCAGCGCTTCGCCATGATGTTCAGCGCCGTCCCGCCCTCGATCGTGCCGACGTGCAACGTGGTGTAGGGTGGATCGAAGGGGGAGGCAGGGTCGGCGCTCGCCTGGTTTTCCGCCATCATCGCGCTGATGAAGCTGACCAGCCGCGCGGCGATCATCACCGCGCTGACGCCACGGTTCACCTGGCTGGAATGCGCTTCATGCCCGATCACCGTGGTGCGCAGCGCGTAGCAACTCTTGTGGGCCAACACCACGCCCATGCTCGTCGGCTCACCGACGATGACGGCGCTGGGGCGGGGCAAATCCTGCGCCATGCTCTCGATCATCGCCGGAGCACCGAAGCAGCCGATCTCTTCATCATAGGACAGCGCCAGATGGATCGGGCGCTTCAGCCCGGCGGCCAGCATTTCGGGGACCAGCGCCAGGGCGATGGCGGAAAAGCTTTTCATGTCGGCTGCGCCGCGGCCATACAGGCGGCCATCGCGCTCGACCAGGGTGAAGGGGTCGCTGTCCCAGGACTGGCCATCCACCGGCACCACATCGGTGTGGCCGGAAAGCACGACGCCCCCCTCAACCATCGGGCCGATGGTGGCGTAGAGGTTGGCCTTGCCGCCGTCCGCGTTGGGGACCAGCCGGCTGTCGATCCCAAGCCCCGCCAGATAATCCCTGACCCAGGCGATGAGGGCCATATTGGAATGGCGCGACACCGTATCGAAACCAACCAACCGGGCGATCAGATCCCGCGTGTTCTTTTCCAACGCCGCCCACCTATTCCCTGGTTTCCATACCGCCGGGACAATGTCGTGGGTGATGGATGGGTGTCAAAGGGCATTTATGGGAAGTCACTGACCCCGCTTAAAAGTCACTCACCCCGGCGCGCGAGATGCGCACCTCGCGGTGGACTGAGACGCTGAGCAGGAAGCCGACGCAGATCAGCAGCGTCATCATCGCCGTGCCGCCATAGGACACCAGCGGCAGCGGGATGCCGACCACCGGGATCAGGCCCATCACCATGGCGACGTTGACGAACATGTACAAAAAGAACTGCGTCGTCAGGCCGACGCCGACCAGCCGGCCGAACTGGTTGCGGCAGCTCAGCGCGATCACGAAGCCATAGACCAGCAGCAGGAAGTACAGGATCAAGATCGCCAGGGCGCCGACCATGCCGAATTCTTCGGCCAGAACGACGAAGATGAAGTCGGTGTGCTTTTCCGGCAGGAACATGAGCTGGCTCTGTGAGCCCATCATGAATCCTTTACCGAACAATCCACCCGAACCCAGCGCGATTTTCGACTGGATGATGTTGTAGCCCCTCCCCAGCGGATCGAGTTCCGGGTTGAGGAACGTGTACACGCGGTTGCGCTGGTAATCGTGCAGGAATTCCCAGCCGATGGGGATGGCGCTCAGGCCGCCGCCGATGGCGATGGCAAATTTCCAGAGCCGCACGCCCGCCGTGAAGAAGACCGCGCCTGAACCGAGGATCAGCAGCAGCGCGGTTCCCAAATTGGGTTGCAGCAGCACCAGCCCGACGGGGGTGAACACCAGGAACAGCGGCGGAATCAGCATCAGCGGCTTGCCGATCTCTTCCAGCGTCAACCCATGGAAATAGCGCGCCAGCGCCAGGGTGAGCGCGGGTTTCATCAGCTCGGATGGTTGCAGCACGAAGAATCCCAAATTGATCCAGCGTTGCGCCCCCATGCCGATGTGCCCCATGACCTCCACCGCCACCAGCAGCATCAGGACGCAGAGGTAAAGGGCATAGGACAGCCGCATCCAGATGCGGATGTCCACCAGCGCGATGCCGATCATCAGGACAAGGCCGGGAATGGCGCGTATGAGCTGCGCCTTGGCCCAGGGGTCCCACTGGCCGCCCGCAGCGGAATACAAGAGCGCGAGGCCCGTGCTGGAGATGCTGCACACCAGGAGCACCAGCCCCCAGTTGATCATCCTGAACTTGGCGCCGAAGGTGAGTTGCGGCCCTTGGGTCGACAGGCCGCCGGATGAGTGATTATGAAGGATGGAGGCCATAGACCATGTGCTTAGCCGGTTTAGCCGGTGGCTCTACCGGCTGTGCGGCGTGGATACTGCACCAGGAGGAAAACCGGGTAAAGCACTCCGGTGGGCTTCTCGCTCAAGGCTCGTCAAGGGCGTAGCCTTTGACGAACAAATCGACGGCGGCGTTGACCAGACGGTCGATTTCTGATTCCGGCGATTGGGTTTCGATGCACAGGATGAAGCGCATGTGCATGTGGGTCTTGAGCAGGCCGAAGAACTGCTCCGCCGCCAGTTTGGCGTCGGGGATGCGCAGCACGCCGCGCTGGTCCGCCTCGGATAGGAAGGCGGTCATTTGTGCGCTTGAGCGCATCGGGCCGGATTCGTAGAAGGCGCGCGCCAGTTCGGGAAAACGTTGCGCCTCGGCGATCACCACGCGATATGCCGCCAAAGCCTTGTCGGACAGCAGCATCCGCATGAAACGCCGACCGATCACCCGCAGCGCCTCGGCGATGTCCAGACGGCTCATCTGCTCGCACGACAGCATGTCCATCTGGTTGCGGCATTCGCAGGTCACAATGGCGGCGAACAGCTCATCCTTGCTGCGGAAATGGGCGTAGAGCGTCGCCTTGGAGACATTCGCCGTTTTCGCCACCGTGTCCATGCTGACGGCGCCATAGCCGTTTTCCAGGAACAGCGCGGTCGCGGCCTCAAGGATTTGCGCCGGTTTTGACCCTGTTTCAGGAGTGGGTGCCATCACATTCGCCATTTCATCCTCACCCCGCACACGCCGCCGGGATTTCACCACAGTCACGATACTGAACCGTTCAGTTCATTCTTGACAAGACATAAGCGCAACGCCATCTTCCGGCAAGACAAACTGAACGGTTCAGTTTACCTCTGACGGCAGAGTCATGCGAACCGCTCCGCGTAAGGATATGGATATGGCCAAGGCTATTCGGAAGGTCATTCTGGCGGGTGTTGCGCTGGCGGCGGCGACGGGCGCCGGGTATGGCGGCTGGCGTTGGTGGAGCGAGGGCCGCTTTATCCAATCCACCGACAACGCCTATGTGCAGAGCGACATCAGCGTGGTCAGCCCGAAGGTGACCGGCTATGTGCTTGAGGTGCGCGTGTCGGAAAATCAGCAGGTGAAGGCCGGCGACGTGCTGGTCGTGCTGGAGGATCGTGACTACCGCGCCAAGGTCGCCGAAGCCGAAGCCAATGTGGCGGCGCAGAACGCCGCGCTGGGCAGCAACGCGCAAAAGCTGATCTGGCAGCGGACGCAGATCGCTCAGGCCGAAGCCAACGTCGCCGCTGCTGACGCCGAACGCCAGCGCGCTATGCTTGAGTTCAACCGCACCCGCTCGCTGGCGTCCGACAATTGGGCGTCGCGTCAGAAACTCGACAGCGCCGAAGCGGATTTGCGCAAAGCCGAAGCCGCCGTTTTGAAAGCGCAGGCCGGGCTGGCGGCCGAGCGTGACCAGGTCGGCGTGCTGGAAGCCGCCGCCACGGAGATCAAGGCGCATCTGCAACAGGCGAACGCCGCTCTGGAGGGCGCCCGCAACGATTTGGACAACACCATGATCCGCGCCGGCATCAATGGTGTCATCGGCAATCGTGGGGTGCAGGTGGGCCAATACGCTCGACCCGGCGTGCAGATGCTGTCGCTGGTGCCGCTGCCGGATGTCTATGTGGTCGCCAATTTCAAGGAGACCCAGCTTGCCGCCATGCGGCCGGGGCAGAGTGTTTCGGTTACGGTGGACGCCTATCCAGGCCACACGCTGACTGGCAGGGTTGAAAGCTTCGCGCCCGCTTCGGGGTCCAAGTTCAGCCTGTTGCCGCCAGAGAACGCGACCGGCAACTTCACCAAGGTCGTGCAGCGCGTGCCCGTGCGCATCGCACTTCCTCAGGACACGCTGCTGGCCGGCCTGCTGCGCCCGGGCCTTTCCGTCGTCGCCGAAGTGGACACGCGCGGGGGCGTCGAACGCCCGCACATGGCGGGTTCCGTGTTCGGCGTCGCCATCCCGACGGAGGCGGTGGCGCTGAAGTAACGGTGGCCGCCACGCCGACCACCCGACACGGACGACCAACACGAAGATCATCGCCATGACCAGCACCCCGAAAGCCCCTCTCATTCCTGCTGAGCCGCACGTCATGGGGGCGCGTGATTACATCGGCTTTCTGATGATGATCGTCGGGATGTTCATGGCGATTTTGGACATCCAGATCGTCTCCAGTTCCTTGTCCGAGATTCAGGCCGGCCTGTCGGCCAGCGCCGATGAAATCAGCTGGGTGCAGACCTCCTACCTCATCGCCGAGGTGGTGATGATCCCGCTGTCGGGCATATTGTCGCGCATCCTCTCGACGCGCGTGCTGTTCACCCTGTCCGCAGCAGGCTTTACCCTGACCAGCGTCGCCTGCGCCTTCACCAACGGCATCGAAGAGATGATGCTGTGGCGCGCGCTTCAGGGATTTATCGGCGGCGCGATGATTCCCACGGTGTTCGCCGCCAGCTTCACCCTGTTTCCACCGCAAAAGCGCGCCGCCGTGTCGGTGGTCATTGGCCTTGTCGCCACCATGGCGCCGACGCTGGGGCCGACGCTTGGCGGTTATCTGACACAGTCCTTCTCTTGGCATTGGCTATTCTTGATCAATGTCGTGCCCGGCATTCTGGTGACGGTGCTGGTGTGGCTTTGCGTGGATTTCGATAAAGGCGACCGCTCGCTACTCAAAGGTTTCGACATCTGGGGGCTGATGTTGATGGCGGTGGCGCTCGGCAGCCTCGAATATGTGGTGGAGGAGGGGCCCCGGCAGGATTGGTTTGACGACCGGTTGATCGCAAGTTTTGCTGTGGTGACCGTGGTCGCCGCTATCGGGTTTTTCTGGCGGGTGCTGACCTATGCCCAGCCCATTGTCGAATTGCGCGCCTTTCGTGACCGCAACTTCGCCATCGGCTCGTTGTACAGCTTCATCATCGGTATCGGTCTGTATGGGGCGGTTTACATCACGCCGCTGTTCCTGGCGCGGGTGCGGGGGCTGAACAGCCTGCAAATCGGCATGATCATGTTCGTCACCGGCGCTTTTCAGTTCGTGTCGGCCCCTATCGCCGGCATCCTGTCCGCCAAGCTGGATCTGCGGCTGGTGCTGACCATGGGGCTGTCGCTGTTCGGCATGGGGGTGTGGCTTAATTCCGGGTTGACCGCCGATTCCTCATTTTGGGAAATGTTCGCGCCGCAGGCTGTCCGCGGGTTGTCGCTGATGCTCTGCTTTATCCCGATCAATACGCTGGCGCTCGGCACGTTGCCTCCGGCGCAGCTTAAAAACGCATCCGGCTTGTATAATTTGATGCGCAACCTGGGTGGGGCTATCGGCCTGGCGTGCATCAACACGGTGATGATCGATCGCGTGGCGCTGCACATGAACCGGCTGGGCGACAACATCAATATGGCGCGTCCTATCGTCCAGGACATGCTGGATGGTCTGACGGCCAGTTTCGATGGGCTGGTCGTCGATTCACAGGCGGCGGCGGCCAAGACGCTGGCTGGCATGGTGCAGCGCGAGGCGCTGGTGCTGACTTTCAATGATTTGTTCTTGCTGATGGCCGGCGTGTTCTTTGGGGCGCTGCTGTTCATGCCCTTGGTGCGCAAACCGCAACAGGTGGTGGCGGGGCATTAAACGGGAGGGAATAAGGGCGTAGAGTAATCGGATGAAGGATGATTTTCTTATAAATAAGACTTTAGCCTTCAATGTTTTAATATGTTCGTCATCCCCGCGGAAGCGGGGACCCAGTATTTCCAAGAAGTTTCTTTGCGCAAAGCCTGGGTCCCCGCTTCCGCGGGGATGACGGTTATCTTAATAAAAGGAATATTATCATTTACCCGATTGTCCTGAATAAGCGCAGCGAGTGACTTGGCTCAACGTGCTGTGTCTGCCTATATGCGGGGAACCGTTCCTTGGCGGAGTCTTGGTCCAGTGCGTCGTCCTGATTTGCGTTTTCCAGATTTGCGCCTTCCCGATTTCGGTGACCTGACCAACGTCGGTTCCCGCCTGCTGGATCGGGCGGGCTCCCTCCTTACGGAACATAGCATCCGCCTTGGCGTGACGGGTTTGCGCCGTTCGGGCAAGACGGTGTTCACCACGGCGGTGGTGGACAATCTGTTGAAGGCTGGCCGGTTGCCGTTCCTGGACGTGGTCTCCGGCAACCGGCTTCAGGCGTCACGCTTGCAGCCGCAGCCAGACCCGGACGTCCCGCGCTTTCAGTACGAAGAGCACCTGAAGGCGCTCTCCAATCCGACGGAGCCGCACTGGCCGGAGCCGACGCGCGGCATCAGCCAGCTTCGCCTGGCGATCCGCTACCGCCCGAACGCGGCGTTGAAGCGCGTCATGCAGCGCAGCGCCATCGTCAATCTGGACATCATCGACTACCCCGGCGAATGGTTGCTTGACCTGCCGCTGCTGCGCCAATCCTTCACGGAATGGAGCACGCTGACGCTGGAGATGGCGGAACGCGCGCCGCGCGCCGCGCTGTCGGCGGATTGGCGCGGCTGGCTCGCCACCGTGGCCCCTGCGGGCCGGGCCGAAGAGGATCTGGCGCGGCAGGGGGCGCGGCTCTACACCGCCTATCTGCACGCCTGCCGCAACGCCGACGGTCTCAGTCTGATCCAGCCCGGTCGCTTTGTCGAGCCGGGGGACTTCAAAGACGCGCCGCTGCTCACCTTCTGCCCACTGCCGGGGGCGCCGTGCGGGCGCGGCACGCTGTGGGCGTTGATGGAGGAACGCTACGACGCCTATAAAACCGTCGTGGTCCGCCGTTTCTTCGCCGAGCATTTCGCCCGCCTCGACCGGCAGGTGGTGCTGGTCGATGTTCTGGGCGCGCTGAACGCCGGACCCGAGGCGGTCGCCGATATGAAGCGGTCGCTGGAATTGAGCCTGGAGCCGTTCCGGCACGGCAGCGCGGGCTGGTTGGACTGGCTGTTCGGCAGCAAGATCGACCGCGTGCTGTTCGCCGCCACCAAGGCCGATCACATCGCCTCGAGCCAGCATGGCAATTTGCACCGTTTGCTGGACGATCTGGTGGCGGACGCGCGCCGCACCGTCCGCTTCGAGGGGGCGCAGGTGGAAACCATGGCGCTGGCGGCCTTGAAGTCCACCGAGACGGTGATGGCCGATCATGAGGGCCAGAATTTGCGCTGCGTGCGCGGCACCCCGGTGGACCGCGACCGCGAGACGGTGCTGTACCCCGGTGACATCCCGGAAATACGGGATGTCTTCGCGCGCCCCTACAGTTTCATGCGCTTCAAGCCGCCTCCCGGTGTTGGAAATGATGCCCGTGGCCTGCCGCATATTCGTCTGGATCAGGCCTTGCAGTTTCTGCTGGGGGATTATCTGGCATGACCGAGCGTTTCAAGGAACCGGCGTCCGAGGCGCGCGCCTGGGTGGCGCCCATGGAGTTGGACCCGCTGCGCAGCACCCCCATCCCGCCGGAGGAGATTCCGGCTGCCGGCGGCGCGGCGGAGCGGCTTCCGGCGTTGCTGGCCGAAGGACGATCGGGGAGCGGGGCGGGGCGCTGGCTGTTCGCGGCGCTGGCGGCGCTGGTGCTGGTGGCGTTGGGGTTCGATACCGCTGACCTGCTGCAACGCGCCTTCGCCGCCAGTCTGGCGCTGGGCACGCTGGTGGTGGGGCTGGTGGCGGTGGCGGGCGTATCGGCGGTGGCGCTGCTGGTCAGGGAGGTGCTCAGCCTGCGCCGCCTGCGCCGCATCGAGCGTTTGCGCGGCGAGGCTGACCATCTTGTGATGCAGGAAGGGGCCCAGGCAGGAGAGGGCGACCGCTTCGCCGGGGCGCTCAGCGCCCTCTACGCGGGGCGCACCGATTTGGAACCGGCTCTGGCCCGGCTGAAGGATTTTGTAACCGACGCCCATGATGATTCGGAGGTGGTGCGCCTGATCGACCGCGAGGTCCTGGCGTCGCTTGACCGTCGCGCCTACCAGACGGTTCTGCGGGCGGCCCGCGACACGGCGGTGGTGACGGCGCTCAGCCCGGCGGCGGTTGTCGACCTTGGCGTGGTGTTGTGGCGGAATCTCACGCTGGTGCGGACCATCGCCGGCCTCTACGGGGCGCGACCGGGGTATGTCGGCTCGCTGCGCTTGCTGCGCCGCATGCTCGCCAATTTGGCGGTCGCCGGCGTGACGGAGAGCGCCCACCACGTGGCGGTGGAGGCGCTTGGCGGCTCGCTGATCGCCGCCATCTCCACACGGGTGGGGCAGGGGGTGATCAACGGGCTGCTGACGGCGCGCGTCGGGTTGACCGCCATGCATCTGTGCCGCCCCGTGCCTTTCGGCCCGCACAACCGCCCGAGCCTCGGCAAGATCCGCAGTGAACTGATGACGCTGCCCAAGCAGGTTTTGTAAGCTTATCGGCTCAATCCAGCATCGGCAGGCCGGTTTCGATGCGCATGAGGGTGGACAGCAGCGGCGTGCCGATGTCGCGGCGCACGAAATTGCTGGCGTGTTCAGCCGCGCTGATCGCCTGTTGGAAGCTCGCGCGCCAGCGGTCTCCACCATAAAGCGAACGCTCCGCCCTGGCTTTTTGCGCCAGCAGAGCGGGGCGCTTGCCGGCGCTTTCCTCAACCAATTGGGACAGACGCCGCATGAGGGTCTCGGCGGCGGCGCGCTCGTTGCTTTTGACCAGAGCGTCGATGATCTCGGCGAAGGCTTCGCCGCGCACATCGGTATCCTGCACGTGTTCGGCGTGGGCGATGGCGTCCGGGACGATTCCGCGCCGCGCCAGCCGGCCAAGCACAGCCGGAACCGTCCATGGATTTTCGTCCTGCACGGCGCGCAGCATCGTAAGCGCCAGGCTAGGCTCTCCCAGCTCGGCGGCCACCACGACCAGCTCCGGTGAGCAGCAATCACCCTTCACCTCGTGGCTGTCGCGGGATTTGGGAAATTGCACCTCGACACTGTTCAAGAACAGCGTGCGCGCCTCGGTTTCCTTGCCGGCGCGCAGCATCGCTTGCGCCACCAGCCCCATCTCCCATGAACAGCCGTGCGTGGTGGCGTATTGCTTGGCTTCCTCCGCCAATGTCGCGGCGAGGGTGGCGTTGCCGCGCCAGGCGGCGGCTTTGCCGATGTCGCCCAGGTTGTAAAGGCGCGTGGCGCAGTCCGGGATCTGCCGGGTGATGTCAAGCGCCAGGGGGATCTGTCCAATCAGCGCCAGAGCGCGGGCGACGAACAAATCCTGCCCTTCGCTGTCGGTCGTCTTGCCGCGCCGCACCGCGTTGACGAAGGGGGCGATGATCTCCTTTGCGCGGTCAAGGTCGCCCAGATTGTGGTAGGCGACCGCCAGGGAGAGCCAATCCCAGCGCGCCGCGGTGATCGGGGTTTCAACGGGGGGCAGCAGTTCGCCGATACGGTGCAGGAAGCACAGGCTGGTCAGCGGTTCATTGCACACCAGCGCCTTGATGCGGCCACGGAACTCATAGAAATCAAAGTCGCCGACGAACTGATTGGTCACCAATTGCACCGCCAGCGCGCTGTCCGGGTATTTGACGACGATCTCATTCAACAGCCGGTCGGCGTCCTTGAGCAGCCGGGTTTCCTCGGCGGTGTCATAGGTGTTGTCGGCCTGCCGGACAAGCTGCATCGCCTGTACGAACATCCGGTTGGCGGGGCTATTCTCCTGCGCCGAGGCCGGTTTGGTGGTCGACATTACGCCGACAAGGGTCGCCATCGTCACGAACACAACCGTGAGGAGAGCCGTGATGGGGCTATGGGCGCGAACAGGGGCCATGGTGGTGCTGGTGCCTCTCGAGTTCACATCTGCACGTAATTGACGATGCGCTGGACATTGGGAATGGCTCGCGCATGGCCAATCACCCGGTCCAGTTCATCCTGACCCTTGGCCCATCCCATGAGATAGACCACGCCGTTGACGGTATCGATGTTGTAGTTCTGCGAGGAAACCCCACTGTCGAAGGTGAGGCGCGTGCGCAATTGGGTATTGATCCAGGTATCCTTGGCCGAATCGACGAAACCGGATTCGGTGTCGACCTGGATTTCGTTGATCACCTCGCGCACACCCTCGGCTTGCCAAACCAGACGCACGGCGTCCAGGCGCATTTGCGGGTTATCGGCGCGGCCGGTCAGCAGCACGCGGCCTTGATCCACACGCAGGCTGGTGCTTTGGAGTAGATCAATCGAGTTTTGCAACCACAGTTTGTTGATTTCGGCGCGGATGGCGGTGTCGGAAGCAAACCCTTGCACGCCTCGCTTCTCCGTCGTGGCGGCCACGACCGGGGCGGCGGCGGCGCCAACGACGAGGGGAACGCAGCCGGCGTTACCGACCATGACTGCAATCAACCCAATCGCTGTTCGCAAGCGCGTCAAATACGGCATCACCACCTCCGTCCGGTTGCCCGCCGAGCCGGCGATTGATGCAAAAAAGTTACGGCAGCGCTACAGAATGCAACGGGTTTCTTCGCGTAGCAGCGTGTTTGTCTTCAGGTGATGCAGGGATGTTGCATGTGCGAAGAAGAATGGGGGTTTTTACCACCTCACCGTGCCGTCTTACGTAGTCCTATCGGGTCAATAACCCCACTCCAGATTGGAAAACGCAGGCTTTTCGGCATAGGCGAACGGCCAAAAGCTGGAGGGCGCGATCAAGCGGGGTGAGGCTGGCGAGACTCGGCGAGGAGCCGCTTGGTCTATCGTCATAGGCCAGAGGATGTGCCGGCTGTGAAATTGACTTCCAGCCATGGGGTGGATATCCCCCATCCTCGCGCTTATTAACCAAGGATAACGGTTAAAAAGCCAGTAAGACACCACAAGATCAATCCTTAAGATTTACGGCTGTATGCCTCCTTATCGTTTTGGGGTATTGCCTGGCGAGTTGGCCTGGCCGTTTGTTTCCTTGTGAATTGTCCCGATTTGGAATAAAAATTTGTGAGAACCAGCGTGGGAGGAACCGATGTTGAGAAAAACCTTGTTCAACATCATTCGACAAGAACAGCGCGAGGTCGAAGATCGCTTGGTGGAGGAGGAGCGCAACCCTTTGCCCGACATCGGCAAACTCGTGGCGCTTCGTCAGCAGGCGATGAACCTGCGCCGTGAACTTGACCATTTTCCTGATGCCTGAGTTCTTTTCTTGATGCTCAAGCGCTGACGCGACTCTGTCTGTCCGCGCCCGTGCTTTGGAACAAAGACCCCCCATCCCTTTCCCTCCGTTCAGGGGGAGGGGGCGTGGCTTTTTCGGCGCCCGCATTCTCACGCGGAACGCGGAGCTTCACGGATGCATCCCGCAATCAACTATGCTACGAGAGGATGCATCCGTTTCCGTCAAAGTCCGGGTCTGATACGCGCATGTCCCAGAATGGTTCTGAATACATCCTGACCATCTCCTGCCCCGATACCATCGGCATTGTCTTCGCGGTATCCGGCTTCCTCGCGGAGCGGAGCTGCAACATCATCGACAGCGCGCAATTCGGCGATCGCAGCAGTGGTCTTTTTTTCCTGCGCGTGCATTTCTCCACCGGCAAGGCCGGGCTTGGCCAGGAGGCGTTGTCCCACGCCTTTCAGGAGATTGTGGCCACCCCCTTCAAGATGGTCTGGAAGCTACACGACGCCTTGCGACGCCCGCGCGTGCTGATCATGGTCTCGAAGTTCGGGCATTGCCTGAACGACCTCTTGTACCGCTACCGCATCGGCTACCTGCCGATCGAGATTCCAGCCATCATCTCCAACCACCGCGATTTTTACCAACTCGCCGCCTGGCACGATGTGCCCTTCCACCATATGCCGGTGACGGCTGAGACGAAGGCGCAGCAGGAAGCGCGGTTGTGGGAAATCATCGAGGACGAGAACATCGACCTCGTTGTGCTCGCCCGCTACATGCAGGTGTTGTCGCCGGAGTTGTGTGAGAAATTGTCAGGCCGGGCGATCAACATCCATCACTCATTCCTGCCGAGCTTTCGCGGCGCCAAGCCGTACCATCAGGCATACACCCGCGGCGTCAAGCTGATCGGCGCCACCGCGCATTATGTGACCTCGGGTCTGGACGAGGGGCCGATCATCGAACAGGAGGTGGAGCGTGTCGAGCACACCAAGACTCCTGATGATTTCGTGGCGATCGGTCGGGACATCGAGAATGTCGTGTTGGCCCGCGCCATCAAATATCATGTCGAACACCGGGTGCTGATCAACGGCAACCGGACCGTGGTCTTCAAGTGATGCGGTCTTTCAAGTAATCCCGTCCAACGAAAACCCTGGCGCATCAGGGTTTTCGTGCTGGCGCCCGGGCTGTGGCGGTGAGATGCGCACGCACCGCCTCACGGCTGCGACTCAGCCGTTCGACCGCTTCTCCTGGTGGCAGAGCCAGCGCCTCAGCCGCCTCACCCAGGGTCACCTCCTCGAGGTTGACGAGCAGATAGAGCCGCCGGTCGGTCTCGTCGAGAGAGTTGAGCGCCCTTTCGACGGGGTGGGACGCCGTGCGGTTTGACAAGAAGCCTTCCTGGTCCGCTAGAGCGTTGAGGTGACCGTACAGCGTACGGCGCACGGGCGCCGTCACGGGATCGGCATCCAAGAGCCGCTCCAGAATCCGCGTCACCAAAGCATCCCCTTGGGCCACGGAGCCGGTCAAGGCTCGGGCATAGCGACGCAGGTACGGCAGATGCACCATCAGTTCGCGACTGCGTTCCTCCATCGTCTTTTCCTCTTTATTCCGCTTCCTCCCACCTTCCTCTTAAATATCACTTCTTGTAAGATAGAAAAAATGGCCTGTGGAATAATGCTCTGCATTTCATATTGGGCTTCAAAAGGATGAATACGTACGGAGTTTTGGTGTTAATTCTAATTGAATAGAAATTCAATCGCTCTGTTATCTGCGATACCAGGGAATTTTCTTTATTGCAGACGCGAATTGGTAGGTTTATTGCTCTAAAATTGCGGATTATTTGATAGAGAAAACCACAATTTCTGAATGTGAATCCCTGACGTCCCTTTTTTTGCTGAAAGAACCTCATCCCCAGGAACAATGCAGCGCTTGCGCATGCCGCGCCGGACGGTTAAGAGGATTGGACCTTTTCCATGATCGTCGCCACTAGATATCGAGCCCAATGAGCGAGCAGGAGATCGACCATCAGGTCACCGACGGCTTGACGTCCGAGGAGCTTGCCGACTTCCAGGTCTGGCGGGAGAAGGTGCGTGGCACCAACATTTCTGAAAAAACCCTGCTGGCGACTGACTACCTCAATCACTTCAACGAGATCGTGATGTTGATTGAGATGATCCCGGACATGCCGGACATGCTGGAGGAGTGCAATATCTGGCAGCCGAAGAGTTACCAGGAACACTTCCTCGACAGTGGTTTTTCGGACAAGATCCTGGCGATCGAGGCGTACGAGCATGTCCCGGCCAAGTTCCGCCGGCCGTTCGAGGAGACCATCGCGCAGATGGCGCAGGTCGTGCATCACACGCTCGAACGCATCAGCAATGACATGCATGAAGGCGACCCCGAGCGCCTGCGCACCGACTGCCAGCAGTCGGTGGCGATGATTCATCGCATCATCCAGGTCGCCAACGGCATCATCCACGGTACGGCCCATGTGATGGAGCAGGAAGAAATCGACCAATATCTCGGAACAGGCTGACTCACTGTGCAGAGGGACGATGAGATATCTCCCGTCAGCGCCCATAGCGACCGCTTCGCCTACGACCGGCTGCCGCCGCGCGATCAATGGCCTGACCTGCGCTTTAATGGCTCCCCCCTTACCTATCCCGAACGACTCAACGCCGCCGCCGAACTGCTGGAGCCCTGGATCGCGCAAGGGCACGCCGACCGGCCCTGCCTGATTGCGCCCAGCGGCGTTGGGAGGGAAGGCGCCGTCTGGAGTTATGGCCGCCTGGCCGAGACGGTGAACCGTATCGCGCGGGTGTTGGTGGAGCAGTTGAGCCTGGCGCCGGGCAACCGGGTGCTGCTGCGTGGGCCCAACACACCGATGCTGGCGGCGTGCTGGCTGGCGGTTATCAAGGCCGGCGGCATCGTCGTGCCGACGATGCCGTTGCTGCGCGCGCCGGAGTTGATGCACATTCTGTCGGTGGCCCAGGTCCGGCTGATCTTGTGTGATTTAGCCTCCATGGCGGATCTGGATGGGCTGCCGGGGAGGGTGGTCCCCTTCAACACGGATGCCGAGGCGTCGCCAGAGTCGCTAGAAGTGCGCATGGCGGCGGTTGAGCCGCATTTTCAGGCGGTGGATACCGCGGCGGATGACATTGCGCTCATCGCCTTTACCTCCGGCACCACCGGGCGGGCGAAGGCGACTGTGCATTTCCATCGCGACCTGCTGACCGTCGCCGATCTGTCGCCGCGCCTGATCCTGCGCACCGGGCCTGATGATGTGTTTTGCGGCACGCCACCCATCGCCTTCGCCTATGGCATGGGTGGGTTGCTGGTGTTCCCGCTGCGCGCCGGGGCATCCGTCGTGCTGCTTGACCGACCGTCACCGGAACGGCTGCTGGCCGCCATGATCGAGCACCGCGCCACGTTGTGCTTCACCGTTCCCACCGCCTATCGCTCCATGACCGCGCTGATCGAGCAAGGTCATGCGTCGGCGCCGTCGTCTCTGCGGATCTGCGTGTCGGCGGGCGAGCCGCTGCTCGAGCCGACATTCGCGGCGTGGCGGGCCGTCACAGGCCTGGAAATTCTCAACAGCCTCGGCACCACCGAGATGCTGAACGCCTTCCTGCACGCCGTGCCCGGCGCTGTTCGTCCGGGGGCGGTGGGCCCGCCGGTGCCGGGCTATGAGGTGGCGGCGTTGGATGATGCGTTCCAGCCCGTGCCGCCCGGACAGGTAGGCCGGTTGGCGGTGCGCGGCCCCACCGGCTGCCGTTACTTGGACGATGCACGGCAGGCGCAGTATGTGCATGCGGGATGGAATCTGACGGGTGACGCCGTCTATACCGATGAGGAGGGGAGCTTTTGGTATCACGGCCGCACCGACGATCTGATTGTCTCGTCGGGCTACAAGATCTCCGGCTTGGAGGTGGAGCAGGTGCTGCTGTCGCACCCCGATGTGGAGGAGTGCGCGGTCATCGCGACACCGGATTTCCTGCGGGGCTCGATCCCCAAGGCGTTCGTCGTGCTTCGCCAGTCGGCGCACCCCAGCCCGGAAGTGGCGCTGGAGCTGCAAAACTTTGTCAAGGCGCGCATCGCCCCCTTCAAATACCCTCGTTCACTGGAGTTTCTCGACCGTCTTCCCCGTACGCAGACCGGCAAGATCCAGCGCTATAAGCTGCGGGAAGGGGAGGTCTGGCGTGACCCGGCGCTACCAAGCGATAGCGAAACGGCAATTCCCATCCCGATGGAGTCCGCTTCAGCCTGAAGCGGGATCACGGCTGGGCGAAGCGCGCCAGCCGAACACGCTTGCTGGCGAGCAGGGCGGCGAAAGAATCGCTTTTGAGGTAGTCGTACTCAACCGCACGCTGGTCGACGAGCGGGTCAACCGCGCGTAGAGCGTCGTCAGGGATGCCGGGGTGGACCATCACCAGCGTGCGTTCCCCTGGTTCGTCCAGGAAGCGGGCCATCAGCGCGTCGAAGGGCCGCGTGCCGGAGAAGTCGTAGACGCCGCGGAAGCTGGTGTTGGCGGGGACACGAGCCGCCCGCGCCCGCGCGGCCAGTCCACGCCCGAGCGCGGCGATCAGCAGCGTCTTCGCCACCGCAACACCACGCCTGACGATGGCGCGGGGCGGCTCGCGGCATAAACGCAGATAGGCGCCGGGCAATTCGGCAAGCGCCGCCAGCACCGCATTGCGCACGACAGGAAGCTGGTGGACATGCTGGTGCCCGTCGATGAAGGCCGGCGGTGCGCCGAAGGCTGTCGTGAAGGCGGCGACCTGCCGGTTGACTTCAGCGCTGATCTCGTGCGGGTCGAGGGCTCCGGTGTATGCCTTGCGCATCAGCACGCCCAGGGGCGGCAGAATCCCCTGGGGAGCCAGTTTTGGCATGGGACCGAGCGGCGCCTGGTCGGTCAGCGTCACATGCAGCCCGATATCGGCCATACCGGCCAAGGGCCGCAGCGTCGGCGCCTCCTCCACCCAAAACGGGCAAACCGTCATGCACGAGGTGGCGGTAAGCCGCCCACGCTCAATCAGATCGCGAATGGCGACGCTCACGCCGGGTGACAACCCATAGTCGTCAGCGCACAGGGTGATGGGGTGGAGGATGGTTTGCAACATGGTGATCATCAAGCCACAGGCCGTTGTGTTGAGCAAGTGCGTGTGCTCGCACGGATCCACGTTGACAGCCAGGGGACGCCAAAGCCTAATGGCCTCGAAAAATCAGTCGGTGCGGCTCTTTGGCGTTGGCTGGGCATAGGCTATGGGAGATCACGAAGCATGAAGCGCAGCATTCTGCTGGGAGCGGGCCTTTGCATGACCGCAGCCCTTGCCTTGGCCACGCCGGCCCAGGCCGCGAAGACGTTGATCTATTGCTCGGAAGGCAGTCCCGAGAACTTCAACCCGCAGCTCAACACCACCGGCACCAGCTTTGATGTGGCGCATCCGGTCTACGACAATCTGGTCCAATTCGAGTATGGCGGCACCAAGGTTGAGCCGGGGCTTGCCGAGTCCTGGACGATTTCCGAGGACGGTCTGGCCTATATTTTCAAACTGCGCCAGGGCGTCAAATGGCACAGCCTGGGCGATTTCAAGCCGACACGCGACTTCAACGCCGACGATGTGATCTTCTCGTTCGAGCGCCAGTGGAAGGATGAGCATCCCTACCACAACGTGTCCGGTGGCGCGTACGACTACTTCAAGGACATGGCGATGCCTGACCTTATGAAGTCGATCGAGAAGGTGGACGACTACACGGTTAAATTCACGCTGAACAAGGTCGAGGCGCCGTTCCTCGCCAATTTGGCGATGCCCTTCGCCTCCATTATGTCGGCGGAATACGGCGCCATGCTTTTGGCGAAGAAGACGCCGGAAAAGATCGACCAGGCGCCGGTCGGCACCGGTCCGTTCCAGTTCGTCACCTATCAGAAAGACGCGGTGATCCGCTACAAGACGAACGAGCAGTATTGGGCCGGCAAAGCGCCCATCGATAATCTCGTCTTCGCCATCACCCCGGATGCGGCGGTGCGCTACGCCAAGCTGAAGGCGGGGGAATGCCACATAGTGCCTTTCCCTAACCCGGCCGATCTGGAGGCGATGAAGAAGGACCCAACTATCCAGATGATGGAGAAAGAGGGCCTGAACGTCGGTTACGTGGCCCTCAATGTCACCAAGAAGCCCTTCGATGATGTCCGGGTGCGCCGCGCCATCAACATGGCCATCGACAAGAAGGCGATCGTCGACGCCGTCTATCTCGGGGCCGGTGCGGTCGCAAAAAACCCGATCCCGCCGACCCTGTGGTCATACAACGACGCGATCGATGATTACCCCTACGACGTTGAAAAGGCCAAGCTGCTGCTGGCTGAGGCCGGCTACCCGAACGGCTTTGAAACCGATCTGTGGGCGATGCCGGTGCAGCGTCCCTACAACCCCAACGCCCGGCGGATGGCGGAAATGATGCAGGCCGACCTCGCCAAGGTCGGTGTCAAGGCCAGCGTCGTTCAGTACGAGTGGGGTGAGTACCGCAAGCGCATGCAGGCTGGCGAACACGGCATGGGCATGTTCGGCTGGACCGGCGACAATGGTGACCCGGATAATTTCCTGCACGTGCTGCTGGGCTGCGACGCCTCGCGTATCGGCGGCTCCAATATCGCGAAATGGTGCTACAAGGAATTTGACGATCTCGTCGTCGAAGCCAAACGCACCACCGATGTCGGCGCCCGCACCAAGCTGTATGAACAAGCGCAGGTCATCGCCAAGGAACAGGCTCCCTGGATTCCGATGGCGCATTCGATCGTTTACATGGCGCTTGCCAAGAATGTCGTCGGGTACAAGATGGACCCGTTCGGCCATCATCTCTTCTATACTGTGGACATGAAGTAACAGCGACTAGACACACGTGTCGCGGGAGTGCTGTTTCTAAATCAAGCAAGGGAGGATCTTCTCCCTTGCTTGCTTCTTACATTGGTTGCTTGCCATGCTACGCTTTATCCTGACGCGGGTAAGTTTGGTCATTCCAACCTTTCTCGGTGTGACCCTTCTCAGCTTTTTGCTGATCCGGTTGGTGCCTGGCGACCCCATCGAGGTGCGCGTGGGAGAGCGCGGCATCACGCCCGAGCGGTTGGCGCAACTGCGGCACGACCTCGGGCTCGACCTGCCGCTGTGGCGGCAGTTCCTCGATTATATCAGCAACGTGCTGTCCGGTGATCTGGGCGTGTCGCTGGTGACGCAGAACCCGGTGCTGTCCGAGTTTTTGACCCTGTTCCCCGCCACCGTCGAGTTGGGCGCGATGGCTGTCCTGTTCGCCATCCTGGTCGGGCTACCGGCCGGCATCATTGCGGCGGTCAAGCGCGGTTCCTTGTTCGACCATGGCATCATGGGGATCAGCCTGACTGGCTACTCCATGCCGATTTTCTGGTGGGGCCTGCTGCTGATTCTGTTCTTCTCCGTGCAGTTGGGCTGGACCCCCGTCTCTGGCCGGGTGGATTTGATTTACTACATCGAACCGCGAACGGGATTCCTGCTGATCGACACTTGGTTACTCGGAGACTGGGCGGCGTTTCGCTCGGCGTTGCGGCACTTGATCTTACCATCCGTCGTGCTCGGCACCATTCCCTTGGCGGTGGTGGCGCGCATGACGCGCTCATCCATGCTGGAAGTGCTGGGTGAGGATTACATCCGCACGGGCCGGGCCAAGGGGTTGTCCGAGGCGCGGGTGATTGGCCTGCACGCGCTGCGCAACGCGCTGATTCCCGTGGTTACGGTTATCGGCTTGCAGACCGGCACGCTGCTGGGTGGCGCCATCTTGACCGAGACGATCTTCTCCTGGCCAGGGGTCGGCAAATGGCTGCTGGAATCCATCAACCGTCGCGACTACGCGGCTCTTCAGGGCGGCATCTTGCTGATCGCCACGGCGGTGATGGCGATCAACCTTCTGGTCGATCTTTTGTACGGTGTCCTCAACCCCCGTATCCGGCACGCGCGGTGACCCTATGACCTTGGACGTGCACTCCAATCTTGCCATCGAACCAACCACGGCCTCGGCTCCGCCGCACCCGCTGGTGGAGTTCTGGTACCATTTTCGCCAGAACACCGGCGCGGTGATCGGTCTTGCCGTCATCGTGCTGCTGGTTCTGCTGGCGGTGTTCGCCGATCAGATCGCGCCACACTCACCGACGGATCAGTTCCGCGAGAGCATCCTGACGCCGCCTGTCTGGTCCGAAGGGGGGTCGTGGAATTATATCCTGGGCACCGACGCCACAGGGGGGCGCGATGTTTTGTCCCGTCTTATCCACGGGACACGCATATCGCTGTTCATCGGTTTCATCGTGGTGACGCTGTCGCTGATCGCCGGGTTGGCCCTGGGCATGACGGCAGGGTTCTTCGGCGGCGTGGTGGACATCGCCATCATGCGCACCATGGATATTTTGCAGGCGCTGCCCAGCTTGCTGCTGGCCATCGTCGTGTCGACGATCCTTGGGAAGGGGACATTCAACGCCATACTGTCGGTGTCCGTAGCCGTCCTTCCGCATTACGCGCGCCTTATCCGCGCCCTGGTGATGGCGGAGATGTCCAAGGACTATGTGACCGCCTCGCGCGTTGCTGGCGCCGGGCCGTTGCGGCTGTTGCTGGTGAACGTGCTGCCCAACTGCATGGCGCCGCTGGTCGTGCAGGCCACGCTGGGCTTTTCCACCGCCATCCTGGATGCGGCGGCCCTGGGCTTCCTCGGCCTGGGCGTGCAGGCGCCGCTGTCCGAGTGGGGCACCATGCTCGCCGATTCACGGGAGTTCATGCAAACGGCCTCCTGGGTGGTGACCTGGCCGGGGCTGGCGATCCTCATCACGGTGTTGGCCTTCAACCTCCTGGGTGATGGGCTGCGTGACGCCCTCGACCCCAAACTCAAGCGCTGACCATGCCGCTTCTTGAAATCCAGAACCTGTCCGTCGAATTCACCACGCGCGCCGGCGCCTTCCGCGCGGTGGACGGCATCGATTTGACCGTGGACGAAGGCGAGGTGCTCGGCATCGTCGGGGAGTCCGGCTCGGGCAAGTCGGTGACATCGCTGGCGGTCATGGGGTTGATCCCGACGCCGGGCCGCGTCATCGCCGACCGCCTGCGCTTCGCCGACCGCGATTTGCAGGCGATGACGACGGCGCAACGGCGGGATATGGCGGGCAAAGACGTCGCCATGATCTTTCAAGAGCCGATGAGCAGCCTCAACCCCTGCTTTTCCGTCGGCTTTCAGATCATGGAAACGCTCAAGGTTCATGAGAAATTGTCGGGCAGGGCCCTGAAGCGCCGCACCATCGAGCTTCTGGAGCAGGTCGGCATTCCCGCCCCGGAGAGCCGGC
The DNA here is from genome assembly GCA_031546725.1 of Azospirillum sp. Lineage (GTDB taxonomy): Bacteria > Pseudomonadota > Alphaproteobacteria > Azospirillales > Azospirillaceae > Azospirillum. The sequence goes on along the minus strand of JAVBJZ010000048.1, from coordinate 3,316 downwards.
TGTCGGCCTTTCCGCACCAGCTTTCCGGCGGCATGAGCCAGCGCGTGATGATCGCCATGGCCATCGCCTGCAACCCCCGCCTGCTCATCGCCGACGAGCCGACCACCGCGCTGGACGTCACCATCCAGAAGCAGATCATCGACCTTCTGGTGCAGCTCCAGAAAGAGCGCGGCATGGCGCTGATCCTGATCACCCATGACATGGGCGTGGTGGCGGAGACGGCGCACCGGATGATCGTCATGTACGCCGGTCAAAAGGTGGAGGAACGAAAGACCGACGATTTGTTCGCCCGGCCACAGCACCCCTACACCGGGGCTCTTCTCGACGCGCTGCCCGAACGTGCGATCGGGCGCCGTCGGCTGCCCACCATCCCCGGCGTGGTGCCGGGCATCTCCGACCGACCGGAGGGTTGTTTGTTCAACCCACGCTGCCGCTTTGCGAAAGTCGATTGCCGGATGTTGCGCCCACCGCTCTTCCCCGACCCGGAAGGCGTGGCGCGCTGCTATTATCCCTTGGGTGGCGATATGTGGGGGGCGCCTGAATGACCTTGGTCCTGGAAGCCATCCATCTGAGCAAGCATTACTCCGTCCGGCGCGGCCTGTTCCGGGGAACGGCGACGGTGCGGGCGCTGAATGATGTGACGCTCTTTCTCGAAGAGGGCAAGACGCTGGCCGTGGTTGGCGAGTCCGGCTGCGGCAAGTCCACCCTGGCCCGCGCGGTCACCATGATCGAGCCGCCGACCTTCGGCCAGATTCTCTATGATGGCCGCGATGTGGTGGGCCGATCCGCCGCCGAGATGAAGGAACTGCGGCGCACCGTGCAGATGGTGTTCCAAAACCCTTACGGCTCGCTGAACCCGCGCAAGACGGTGGGCTCCATCCTGACCGAACCGCTGGTGATCAACACCAATCTCCGGTCCAAGGAGAGACGTGAGTTGGCCCTCGCCATGATGGCGAAAGTGGGTTTGCGCGCCGACCAGATCGACCGCTACCCGCATATGTTCTCGGGCGGCCAACGCCAGCGCATCGCCATCGCCCGCGCGTTGATGCTGAACCCGCGCGTCGTGGTGGCGGATGAGCCGGTGTCGGCGCTGGACGTGTCGATCCAGGCGCAGGTGCTGAACCTGATGATGGATTTGCAGGATGAGCTGAAGCTTGCCTATCTGTTCATCAGCCATGATCTCAGCGTGGTGCGGCACATCGCCGATACGGTGATGGTGATGTATCTCGGCAATGTGGTCGAGAAGGGCCCTAAGGAAATGATTTTCCAGCGCCCACGCCACCCTTACACCCGTGTCCTGCTGGCGGCGACGCCGCGGGTGAATCCTGAATTGCGGGCGGAGCGCCTGGTCGCCAAGGGCGAGTTGCCGTCACCGCTCAACCCGCCACCCGGTTGCCCCTTCCATCGTCGCTGCCCCTACGCTCGGGAAAACTGCGCGGTGGATGTGCCGGCGCTTCACGAAATAGCCCCGCAGCAGTTGGTCGCCTGCCATTACGCCGAAGAGATTACCTAGCGCGCAGCCGCTCCGTCAGCGCCTTTTTCAAGCAGGTCACCGGTGCGGTGAAGTCGGTTGGATGGGGTTGACGGAACAGGGTGAGCGTTGGATACCAAGCACAACTCTCGCCATCCTCCAACCAGCGCCAGTCGGAGACATAGCGCAGCAAGACCCAGGTTGGCCGGCCAAGCGCCCCGGCCAAATGAGCGACCGCGGTGTCGATGGTGATGATCAAATCCATCTCGACCATGGCGGCGGCTGTGTCGGCGAAGCTCTTGAGGCGCGGGCTGAGGTCGTGGATCAAACTTCCCGCCCCCATCCGCGCCAGATCGGTGGAGCGCTCTCCCGTCTGCAGGCTCCAGAAGGTGACGCGCGGGTCCTCCATCAAAGGCAGCAACGTTTCCAACGGCCATGAACGGTCGCGCGGCGTGGTTTTGCCCGCCCAGACCAAACCGACGTTGAGGAGGCTGCCCGGCGGGGATTGGAGCGGTGGAGTCAGCCGGCGAGGCGGTGTCAGAGAGGCCGTTGGGGCGGGCAGAGTGTTCCAGGTGACACCCAGCAGCCAGGCCAAGCTCATCATTGGCGCCCACAGATCGTAGGCCGGCAGGGCGCCATGCTTTTCCACCACAGCGGCAATACCGGGAATGGCAGCGAACAGCTCCATCAGTTCGGTTTGGCTTTCCACCACCACCCGCGCCCCACGCTGGATCAGCAACGGCAGAAAGCGGGCGAATTGCAGGGCGTCACCGAACCCTTGCTCGGTGACGATCAACACCGTCTTGCCGGCAATGTCCGCGCCTGGTCGCCAGCATGCGCCGGGCAGGGTGCGGGCCGGGCTGCGCGCCAAACCCCAGCGGGCCTCATAGCCGGCGAAACCACGCTCGTAATCGCAAAGATAAAGATCGGTGAGGGCCAGGTCCCAGGCATAATCCGCGTTGTCGGGATCGGCGTGAACGAGAGCCATCAGCATCTGCCGGGCTTCGCCAGTGCGGCGGCGGTCCCGCAGCAGCAGCGCCAGGTTGAAGGCGAAGGAGGGGTTGGTCGGTTGCTTCTGGTGCGCCAGGCGCAGATGGCTTTCCGCCTCCTCCAAACAACCGCTCTCGCGCAGGGCGTTGCCCAGATTGGAGTGCAGCGCGGGATCGTCCGGGGTCAGGGTGAGCGCGCGCCGATAACTGGCGATGGCCGCCTCCACCTTGCCTTGACGGCGCAAGGCGATCGCTAAATTGCCATGGGCCGAAGGCATGGACGGGGCCAGCAAGGCGGCCTGCCGAAAAGCCGCGGACGCGGCGTCAACTCTCTTCTCGGCCCAAGCCCGCAAGCCTTCGGCCAGAGCGTGTTTCGCCGCCGACAGGCGCAGGCTTGCCGGATCACCGTCCTCCATCCTCTTACCGCTCCCGCGCGCTCTCCGCGCCGTATTTCTGCAAGGGCGCCAGGACGTATTCGATGGGTTTCCTGGTCCCGGTCTTGACTTCGGCCACCACGGTCATGCCCGGCGTCAGGGGGACGCGACGGCCGTTCTCCAGCAGGATGGTGGATTGGCCCAGCGACAGCCGGATCGGGAAGGTGAATTCCTTGGTCGGACTCTCCTCATCCTTCACCGCGTCCAGCGAGATGAATTCCACCCGCGCCGGAATGGTGCCATAGCGGGTGAAGGGGAAGGCGTCGATCTTGATCTCGGCTTCCTGGCCGGGCTCGACGAAGCCGATGTCCTTGTTGGGGAGTTTGGCTTCCACCTCCAGCACCGAATCCTTGGGGACCACCACCATGAGCTTCTGCGCCGGCGTGACCACGCCGCCGATGGTGTGCACGTCGATCTGCTGC
>JAVBJZ010000096.1:0-16113 GCA_031546725.1 Azospirillum sp. | reverse complement strand
TCGAACTTCAGCCCCCCCAGCGAGGGGTGCGCCAGCACATGGTCGCTGTCGTAGAGCACAAAGGCGTTGACCTGCTGCTCGACATACAGATTCGACAGGAAACGCGACAAATCGGCCAGAGACACGCCAACCGACACCTGCCCCAGATAACGGCCGTCCCGGCGCACCGGATGGAACAGCGAGACGAAACTGGTGCCCGCGCTTTTGCTCCATAACGGCTCCGCCCACTGCGGGGTGCTGCGGTCGGCGCCGTTCAGCACCTCGGACGGAAGGTCCCTGGTGGTGCGCAAATCAAGGCCGCGCACCTCCAGCACCCCATCCAGGCGGTCAACCTGCACGCCGGTCAGATCGGCGCCGATGAAGGCCACGCCGGTCACGTCCGGCACACCGGCCAGAGCGCCGCGCAGCGTATCCCCCAGACGGTCGGTGTCGGCAGGATCCAGCCCGTTGCGCTCGATCAGTCTGGCGATGAATTTCGCCACATCGGCGGCGGGGTCGAACTGATGGCGCACCCGCAACTCGACGCCGGCCAGCGCCAGATCAGCCTTGTCGTTGAGCAGCGTGAAGGTGTTTTGCCCCGCGCTGACCAGCCCGAGAATCAGCACGCTCGCCACCGCCGCCAGCATCAGAAGGCCAAAGCCCGCCACCAGCACCGCGGCGATCGGCAGGTGGATACGGTGGCGTGTCCGGCGGCTTGCAGCGGATGGGGGAACAAGAGGTGCGGCCATGGCCGGCAAACTATCCGCGCAATGATTAAGGAGCAATGAGTTGGCAGCTCTGGCGCGGCGATAAATCCGAGGGTGGGGAGGGGCTTGCGGCGGGGGCGTGTTCGGCGGCATACCCTCGGGAGAGACCGCCAACACATGTGAACCGTGACGTGCCGCCGAATGTTTCCACCCTGCCGGGTCGCGTCGTTTTGCTGTTTGCCACGCTGTTCGTGCTTGCCGCCCCCTTGCCGTCAGCCGGCGCGGGCTATGTGCGTGGGGTGGTGGATGGCGCCACTCTTGAATTGGAGGGCGGTCGGCGCGTGCGTCTGGCCGGGATCGAGGTAGGCCCATCGCTGGACGAAGAGGCTGCCGGGGCGCTCGGAGAGTTGGCGCAGGGCCATATTGTCGAACTGCGCGGCGTCACCGAGGACCGCTACGGGCGCTGGCTGGCGCAGCAGGTGTTGCGCGAGGATGGGGTGTGGCTCCAGGCCGAATTGCTGCGGCGTGGGCGCGCCCGTGTGCAGACCCGGCCCGACGCCCGCGCCCTGGCGGTTGAGTTGCTGGCCGCCGAATCCGAGGCGCGTGCGGCGGGGCGGGGAATCTGGCGTACCGACATCCACGCGGTGCGTGCGGTCGAGGATGTGCAGCGCCTGAATCAGGACCGCGACAGCTTTCAGATCGTCGAGGGGCGCGTGCTGACAGCCGCCAAAAGGCACGAGGGGGTTTTTCTAAACTTCGCCAAGGATCGGCATGCGTCCATCTCCGTCTTCATCGGCCGAGATGCGTTGAATCTCTTCGCCAACGCCGGCGTCGACCCGTTGAGCTTGCGAAAAAGCGCCGTGCGCGTGCGCGGCTGGGTCACTGAACGCAATGGCCTGATCATCGAAGTCACGCATCCCGAGCAGATTGAACGGCTGGAGGAGGCTCTTCCTCAGGCCCCACCGGCGCGTCACAAGAAAAGGCGGGGTTATTCTTCTCGTGATGACGGATGGAATTGGCTGGAAACATATCCTTGAGGTTGCGTTCGTCGGCGCATGCAGCGGTCGCTAGACTCTCCTGGTGATCGGCATCTATTCTGTTCATGAGCTCGTCGCACGGGCATCCGCGCACCGGCGATTCAGGAGACTTCATGCTACTGACCATCTCAACGACGGTTTCCCCTGCAACGGACCTGGGCCTTCTGCTGCATAAACACCCCGACCGGCTTCAATCCTTCGATCTTTCGTTCGGCCGGTCCGTCGTGTTCTATCCCGAAGCCACCATCGACCGCTGCACGGCGGCGCTGGCGGTGGAGATCGACGCGGTTGACCGTTCAGAGCAACGGCGTGAGCATGGCCAGGACGCCGCCTATGTGTCAGACCGCCCCTATGTGGCGGGGTCCTATCTTTCCACCGCCCTGGCCCGCGTGTTCAGCACGGCGATGTCCGGGCGTTGCGCGGAGCAACCCGCCCTTGCCGCAACGGCGATTCCGCTGGAGATCGTCGTGACGCCCGTGGCCTGCCGTTCGCGGTTGACCGCTGAGGCCGTGTTCGGGCCGCTTGGCTGGACGGTCGAGGATGAGGCGTTGCCGCTGGACACCGCTTTTCCCATGTGGGACGCCCCCCAGGGGAAAAACGAGGTTTATCGACGGCTTCGCCTGAAAGGCGCGATGCGTCTGTCCGACGCGCTGCGTCACCTTTATATCCTGTTGCCGGTTCTTGACGGCGCCAAGCACTACCGCTTTTCCGACGATGAGGCCGACAAGCTGCTGCGCTTTGGCGACGGTTGGCTTGAGAGGCACCCCGCCCGGGCGGTGATCGTCCGCCGCTTTTTGAAATCGCACCGCCCGCTGGTCGAGGCGGTCGAGGAGGCGCTCGCCGAAAGCGAGGGGGAGGGGGGTGAGGAGACCGCGATCATCGCTGCCGACGATGAAGCCGCTGTCGTTACGGCCAACAGTGAAGCCGGGCTGGAGCGGCCATTGCGCCTTCAGGAAGTCCGCCTGCGCACCGTGCTGGATACGCTGGCGCGCGCGGGGGCCCGCCGAGTCGCCGATTTCGGCTGCGGTGAAGGAAATCTCGTCGCCGCGATCCTCGCCGACCGCCGTTTTGATGGCGTTGTCGGGATTGAACCATCGCCGGTCGCCCTGGCGCGCGCCGCCCGACGCCTCGGCTGGGAACGCATGTCGGGGTTGGAGCGCAACCGTGTTTCGCTGATCCAGGGGGCGGCGACCTATCCTGACACCCGGCTTGCGGGCTGTGACGCCGCCGCGCTGGTGGAGGTGGTGGAGCACATCGCCCCCTGGCGTCTTGACCTGTTGGAAGACACCGTGTTCGGCATGATGCAGCCTCGCCTCGTGCTGATGACCACACCGAATCGTGAACGCAACGCCACCTTTCCCACCCTCGCCGAGGGCGCGCTTCGCCACCGCGACCATCGCTTCGAATGGACGCGGGCGGAATTTCGGACGTGGTGCGAGGGTGTCGCCAAACGGCGCGGTTACGGCTTTGAATGGTTCCCCATCGGGGATGACCTCGAAGGCTTTGGCCCACCGACCCAGGGCGCCTTGTTCACCAAAGTGGATTGTGATCCGCTTTAGAGTGCATAAAATTTTACGCGCACCTCTATTATCCAGATCGGGCGATCGGAGCGGATAAAACCGCTTCAAAGCACATCTGTAAACGCTGGCGATGACGATGACGACGATCGAGATCCCCGAGTTCTGCGTGCTTTTGCTGATCGGCCCGTCGGGGGCGGGCAAGACGACCTTTGCGCATCGTCATTTTGCGCCGGGTGAAATCCTGTCCTCGGATGCGCTGCGCGCCATGGTGTGCGACGACGCCGACAGCCTTGACGCCACCGCCGATGCTTTCGCCGTCCTGAAGGATGTGCTGGCCCGCCGCTTGGCGCACCGTCGTCTAACCGTGGTGGACGCGACCAATTTGCGCCCCGAAGACCGCGCCCAGTTTGTCGAGATCGCCAACCGGGGCTATGCCCCCGTCGTCGCTCTCCTGCTTGATATTCCAGAGCACACCTGCCTTGAGCGCAACCGGACACGCCCGTCCCCGCGTCCCACACACGTCGTGCGCCGCCAGAGCGAGCTGTTCCGCAAGACCGCCAAGGGGGTTCGCCGCGAGCGCTTCAGCCACGTCCACCGAATCACCGAAAATGAGGTCGATGGCGTGTCCCTGGTGCGTCAGCGTCTGTGGACCGACCGCCGCAACGAAACCGGGCCGTTCGATATCATCGGCGATGTTCACGGCTGCCTGCCCGAACTCCGCGCCTTGCTGGAACGGCTTGGCTATGCCGTCGCTGAACGGCGTGAGGCGGATGGTCAGCGCCGCTTCGCGGTTTCGCACCCGCAGGGGCGTCGTCTGGTCTTCACCGGCGACCTCAACGACCGTGGGCCGGACAGTCCCGGTGTGCTGGCGCTGGTCATGGACGCGGTTGCCGCGGGCGCCGCGCTGAGCATGAAGGGCAACCATGAGCTTGCGCTGCTGCGTTGGCTGCGTGGCGGCGAGGTGTCGGACAAACACGGTTTTGACCGCACGGTTGCGCAGTTGATGGAAGAACCGGACGCCTTCAAGCTTCGTCTGAAGGATTTTCTTTCTTCCTTGCGTAGCCACGCCATGCTCGATGGTGGGGCGCTGGTCGTCGCCCACGCGGGCGTCAAGGAGGCGATGCAGGGCAAGGGGTCGCGGCTGGTGTCCGACTTCTGCATGTTCGGTGAGACCTCGGGTGAGGCCGACATGTTCGGCCTGCGAGTCCGCCACAATTGGGCGGCGGAGTACCGGGGCAAGGCCACTGTCGTCTATGGCCACACGCCGACGCCCGAGGTGGAGTGGATCGGCAACACGCTGTGCCTGGACACCGGCTGCGTGTTCGGCGGCAGCCTGACGGCTCTACGCTGGCCAGAGCGCATGATTGTCCAGGTTCCCGCTGAACGGGTCTGGTACACGCCGCTTCGCCCGATCGTGTCCCCTGTCTGCAAGTTTCCGGCGATCCGCCTGCCCGACGCGGCGATTCTGACGGCGAAGGCCGTGGTGGAAACGCGCTGGGGCCGCCCCGTCACCATCCAGGAATCCGAGGCGGCGGCGGCCTTCGAGGGGCTGACCCGTTTCGCCGCCGATCCCCGCTGGCTGATCCATGTGCCGCCGACCACCGCCACGGTGGAGGCTTCGGCTATGGAAGACTGGCTGGAGCGCCCCGAGGAAGCTTTCGATCACTACGCCAAGGCGGCGGCGCCACGTGTCATGGTTCAGAAGAAACACATGGGGTCCCGCGCCGTGGTCGTGGCGTGCCGCGACCGCGCCGCCGCCAAGCATCGCTTTGGCGACGGATCGCGCGACGGGATCGTGCTGTCGAAATCAGGACATCCTTTCTTCGACCACCCCGCCTGGGAAAGCCACGTCGTGGACGGCGTGCGCGATGCTGCCGACGCGGCTGGGCTGTGGGATCGGCTTGAGACGGACTGGATCATTCTTGATGGCGAGATGCTGCCGTGGAACGTCAAGGCCGACACTTTGATCCGCGACACCTTCGCCGGGACCGGCTGCGCCGGGGCGGAATCCGCCCGCGCCATGCATGAGGCATTGGCCGCCGCCGCCGCGCGCGGCGTGGAGGAGGCGGATGCGCTGGCGGTGCGGGCGGGCGAACGCGGACAGGCCATAGCCGCCTTCCGCCGGGCCTACGGGCGCTATGTGCAGCCCTGCCGGGAGCCGGCGGATTTGCGCTACGCGCCGTTTCATCTGTTGGCCGCCGAAGGCCGCGTTTTTGCCGAAGAGAGTCATGACTGGCACATGGAGATCGCTGAAGCGCTGGCCGACGCCGCGCCAACCCTGATCGAGCCGACCCCGTGGATCGTCCTCAACCCCGCCGATGCGGCGGCGCGCGCCCGTGCTGTCGATTGGTGGCTGGAACTCACCGCCGACGGGCACGAGGGCTATATCGTCAAAGGGCCGTGCCTGGCGCCGCGCGGCAAGGGGATGGCCCCGAGCATCAAGGTTCGCGGCAAGGAATACCTCAGGATCATCTACGGGGCCGAGTATGACCGCCCGGACGTGCTACCCGGCTTGAAGACCCGTGCGACGGTGCGCAAGCGCAGCATGGCCCGCATCGGGGCGTCGCTTGGTCTGGAAAGCTTGTCCCGTTTCGTCGAGGGCGCTTCGCTCGTGCGGGTGCACGAGGTGGTCGCCGCCTCGATCGCGGTGGTCAGCGAACCCCTCGACACCCGCCTTTAGAGACAAATCGCTTTACAGTCCTTGTTCTCATCACAGGACGGCTTCATGCCTCGCAGTGAACTCTTCGCCCCGATCGACCCTTTCGCTTCCGGCATGCTGCAGGTCGATGACCTCCACACGCTCTATTGGGAACAGAGCGGCAATCCCCGAGGCGTGCCGGTGGTTTTCCTGCACGGCGGGCCAGGGGCTGGGGCGTCGCCGACGCACCGGCGCTTTTTCGATCCCCAGCATTACCGCATCGTCATCCTCGACCAGCGCGGGGCTGGCCGTTCCAAGCCGTTGGGCGAGGTGCGCCAAAACAACACCGATCTGCTGGTGCAGGATTTGGAGACGCTGCGCGCGCATCTGGGGATCGAGCGCTGGCACGTGTTCGGCGGTTCGTGGGGCTCAACCCTGGCGCTGGCTTACGCGCAGACGCATCCAGAGCGCTGCCTGGGGCTGATCCTGCGCGGCATCTTCTTGATGCGCCGGCAGGAGATCGACTGGTTCCTTCACCACATGCGCATGCTCTTTCCCGAGGCGTGGGCCATTTTCTTCGACTACATCCCGCACGCCGAGCGGGATGACCTGCTCGAGGCCTATTGGAGGCGCCTCGACTCGCCCGATCCGGCGGTGCGCATGGCCGCGGCGCGGGTGTGGAGCGTGTATGAGGGGGCGTGCTCGTCGCTGCTGCCCTCGCCTGAGCTGATCGCCGCCAGCGGTGAGGACACGCATGCTCTGGGGCTGGCGCGCATCGAGGCGCATTATTTCCGCGCCAACCGCTTCACCCCCGAGGATCGGCTGCTGCGCGACGTGGACCGCATTCGTCACTTGCCGGCGGTGATCGTGCAGGGCCGCTACGACATCGTCTGCCCCATCACCACCGCGGATGAACTCCGCCGCGTATGGCCCGAAGCCGAGTACCGGGTGATTCCCGACGCTGGCCATTCAGCCATGGAGCCAGGCATCCGCGCGGCGTTGGTGCAAGCGACGGAAAAGTTCAAGAATGTGCGGTAATCTGGCGTTCCAAAAGGAGAGGCTGCTATACCTTTGCCGTGCTGAAGCGATGAAGGAGCGACGGCGTGCCGGACGAGGTTCTCGTCAGAACAGCGAAGGACAGGGTGGAGGGGCAAGGAACGCTCGCCAGCCTTCCCGCGTCCGCGCCGGCTGAGGCCGAATCCGCAGGGATAAGGCCGGCCGCCGCCCTTTTCTTGCGCGCGGCGCGGAACCCGCTGCTGGCTGCGGCGATGCCGCTGTTGGATGAGGCGAACCGGCTGCGCGGGCTGCCGACGCCCCCCGACCCCGAGGGGTTGCGCGAAAGCCTGGTCGCCGAGGTGCGCCGCTTCGAGCAGGCGGTTTCCGGCTGCGGCATCACGCCCGATGAAATCCAGATGGTGCGTTTCGCACTCTGCGCCACGCTGGACGATGTGGTGTTGAGCACGCCCTGGGGACCGGGCTCGGGCTGGGCGCAAAAAGGATTGGTGGAAACGGTGGGAGGGATGAGCGCCGCCGCCGAGTGCTTCTTCGATATCCTCGAGGCGATGCTCATCCGCCCACGCTTGCACCGGCGCAAGCTGGAGTTGTTCTATGTCTGCCTGTCGCTGGGCTTTGAAGGCAAATTCCGGGACCGTCCGCAGGGCCGCCACAGCCTGAGCCTGCTGCGCGGCAACCTCTACAAATTTCTGCAAGCCGCGCCCGGGCGCACCGACCGCGCCCTGGCGCCGGCGTGGCGTGGCGTGGCGGCGCCGTTCCGGCCCCTTGGCGCGGCGCTCATACCGCCCTGGGTCGTCGCGGCGTTGTCCACCATGGCGCTGACCGTGCTGTTCTTCATTCTCGCGGGATCTCTGGCCGAGGCGGTGGACCCGGTGATGGTCCGTCTTTCCACCGTGTTGCCCGAACGGCCCGTTGAGATCGCCCGTCGGGCGTCCCCGCCGGCGTCCGGCGCGGGTCCGGCGCTGGTGGCGCGGGTTCAGCAGGCGCTGGCCCCGGAAATCCTCACCAATGATGTGGAGGTGCTGCCCACCGACGATGGTTCTTTGCTGGTGCGCGTGCGTGGCGGCAATTTGTTTGCGGTGGACAGCGACACGCTGCGCGCCCGATACCGGGCGGTGATTGACCGTATCGGTCTGACGTTGGCCCCCACCAGCGGTCATGTGGTGGTGGTTGGACACACCGACGATCTGCACGCGCACAGCGTCCGCTTCGCCACCCCACAGGCGCTGACCGAGGCGCAGGCGGATGCTGTGCGCCGTATTCTTGAGCGTCACCTGGGTGTCGGTCGCGTGATCGGCGAAGGGCGCGGCGATGCTGAGCCGTTGGCGCCCAACACTTCCGCCGCGAACCGCGCCGTGAACCGGCGCATCGACGTGCATTTCTACCCGAACTAGGCGCCGCCATGCCCATCCTTCCCCACCGAAAAATCGTTTTCTCATGATTCGCCTGATCAGGATTGCTCTGGCGGGCGTCGCGCATTGGGGCAGCGTGCTGGTGACGCTGGCCGGCGCCGTGGCGTTGGCGGGGGAGGCATGGTTTCTGGCGCCGCTGCTGGTGGTGGGCGACAGCCGCCCGCTGGAAGACCCGCTCCCGCGCCTGTTGCCGAGCGCGGCGATCCTGGCCGTCTGGGCCATCGCCACCTACCGCGCCGACCGGCGGCGCATCATCAGCAAGCGCCTGGCGGCCCTTCCGGCCAAGGCCACCGACCCGAATTCCCGGGCGGCGCGCGACGCGATCAGTCTTCTTCAAAAACGGATGGTCAAGGCGTTGAGGCGGCTGCGCAGCATGCGTTTCCGGCAGCGTTTTGGAGGGCGCTCGGTTGAGCATTTTGTCTACCGGAAGCCTTGGTATTTGGTGATCGGCGCGCCCGGTTCAGGCAAGACGGCAGCGTTGGCCGCGGCATCGTTCAGCCTTTCGGGGAAGGGGCGGGCGCCCGCGCCGCCCGAAGCGTCGGGCGCGACCCAGCATGGTGAGTGGTGGCTTACCGAGCGCGCCGTGTTGATCGACACCGCCGGGCGTTACACCACGCAGGACAGCCACCCTCCCGTGGACTCCCGGGTTTGGGCTGGCCTGCTGGAGATGGTGAAGGCATGCCGCCCGCACCAACCTATCAACGGTGTGGTGATCACCGTCAGCTTCGCCGCTCTGATCACCTGGACGGAGGCGGAGCGCCGGGCGCACGCCCTTTCCATCCGCCAACGCCTTCAGGAGATAGACCAGGCGCTGGGTGTGCGCTTTCCCATCTATGTCATCGGCGCCCAGGCTGATCGAATCGCCGGGTTCCATGCTTTCTTCGATACCCTGACACCGGCGGAGCGCAGCCAGGTTTGGGGCATGACCTTTCCGCTGGACGATGGACCGGACGGGATAAGCCCGAACGAGCGGGCGGGATGGTTTCGCGACAATTTCCTGGCGCTACTGCGCCGCCTTGACGAACGCCTGCTCGAGCGCCTGCATCAAGAGCCGGACCTGGAGCAGCGCAGCCTTTGCTTTGCCTTTCCCCTCAAGATGGCCGCCCTGGAAGCGCCGCTCGCCGATCTGCTGGAGACGGCGTTTTCCACCGGCCTGGACGAGCGACCGCTGTTGTTGCGCGGCGTCTACTTCACCGCGGCCATGCCCGGTTTCTTTTTAAAGCGCCTGTTCCGTGACGTGGTGTTCGCCGAGGCCAATCTGGTTGGCGTCGATAAGGCGTTGGAACGCGCCCGGCGACGGCGCGGCGCCGCGCGGATCGGGGCCACGCTGGCGGCGGCGCTGGCCCTGGCGCTGTTCTGGAAATACAGCTATGCCGGGAATCGGGAGCTGGTGAGCAGGGTCGACGCCGCGGTCATTCAGGCGGCGCAAATTCTCAAGGCGCTGGACACCCCGCCGCATGCGCTTGGGCGGGTGGACGATACGGATTTCGCTGCGGTGCTCCCGGCGCTCGGCGCGTTGCGCGCCATTCCCACGGGCTACGCCGATCCGTGGCATTGGTCGTCACTGGAGCTTTCCGGCGGTCTTTACCAAGGCAACCGCCTGAGCCGTCCCGCCAGCGACGCTTACCGTCTGGCGTTGCGCAGCCTCTTCTTGTCGCGCATCGTGTTGCGGCTGGAGGAGCAGTTGCGCGCCAACTGGGCCAAGCCGGAGCCGTTGCGCTTGTGCTTGCGCGTCTACCTTATGCTCAGTGGGCGGGAGCCGTTGAAGGCCGCCCTGGTCACCGAGTGGGTGACCGCCGACTGGCGGCGCACGCTGCCGGGAGTCGCCAATGAAGCAGACCGCCGGGCGCTTGGCGAGCATCTGGTGGCGCTGTTCGCCGTGGGTTTCGCCCCTATACCGGCGGATGAGACGCTTTTGGAGCGCGTGGGCGAAATCCTGAACCAGCCCACCCCCTCTCTTGAAACACGCCCCACCTTATGATGAGCATAAGGCGAGGGGCCATCAGCGAAGGGGCGCGGTCACCACATCGGCGGTCGTCTCCACGGCGGTGGCGGTGACGCTGACCGCTGTGGAGGCGACGGTGGCGACACCGCTCACCACGGCGCACCCCGCTAGGCTCCCGACCAGGAGCAACATGGCGACAGCGGAGAGGGTAAAACGGATCATGGATAACGGTCTCTTCGATAAAAGCGTGAGCATCACAGCAAAGCTCATGCACCTCAAGCGAATCGTTCATGCAAGACCACCATCTTTGCGAAACCGCTGCGCGCCCCCAGCTTAACGGCAGCTCCTCGTTTTCATTCTGACATCCGGTCGGCCATGCCCACACCCACTCCCGACGCCCTTTCGAGCCCCAGTCCTCCTCACCCTTCTTTCGTACCGGGGCCTGGGGAAGGCGGGGCGCTACGCACGCTGCTGCCTTATCTTTGGCCACGCGATTCGGTGGAGATGCGCGCGCGGGTCACCATTGCTTTCCTCTTCCTGGTTGTATCCAAGGCGGCGACCGTTGTTGTGCCGCTCTATTTCAAGCAGGCCATCGATGCCCTGACCGCCACGCCGGAGCGCGCGGTGGCGGCGATCCCCTTGGGGTTGATCCTGGCTTATGGTCTGGCGCGCGTTCTCTCGCTGGTGTTCGGAGAATTGCGCGACGCCATTTTCTCCAAGGTCGGGCAACGCGCCATCCGCCGCGTGGCGCTCGGCGTCTTCCGGCATTTGCACGCGCTGTCCCTACGCTTCCATCTGGACCGGCAGACCGGCGGGCTGTCGCGCTCGCTGGAGCGGGGCACCGCGGCCATCGAGACGCTGTTGCGCTTTTCGCTTTTCTCCATCGCCCCGACGCTGGTGGAGATCGCGCTGGTCACGGTGATCTTGTGGAAGATGTTCGACGTGTGGTTCGCGCTGGCGACCTTGGTCACGGTGGTGGCCTATATCGCCTACACCTTCATCGTCTCGGAGTGGCGCATGACCTTTCGCCGCCGGATGAACGAGGAAGACCGGCGCGCCAACACCAAGGCCATCGACAGCTTGATCAACTATGAGACGGTCAAGTATTTTGGTAATGAGGAGCATGAGGCGCGCCGCTACGATCAGGCGTTGAGCGGTTACGAAAGCGCTGCGGTGAAGAGCCAGCGCACATTGTCCCTCTTGAATATTGGGCAAGCGGCGATTATCGCCGCTGGCCTTACGTTGGTCATGCTTATGGCGGCGCGTGGTATCGTGCATGGCGATCTGAGCGTTGGAGATTTCGTGCTGGTGAACACCTATCTTCTCCAACTCTACTTGCCACTCAATTTTTTTGGCTTTGTCTATCGCGAGATGAAGCAGGCGCTGGCCGATATGGAGCAGATGTTCACACTCTTATCGGTGGAGCGCGAGATCGCCGATCTTTCCGACGCCAAGCCTCTGGTGGCTGGGGGTGGGGCGGTTGCGTTCGACGATGTGTCCTTCGGTTATGACCCGCGCCGGCCGATTCTCAAGGGAGTCAGCTTCACCGTGCCCGCCGGAAAGACCATCGCCATCGTCGGCCCATCGGGCGCCGGCAAATCGACGATCAGCCGGCTGCTGTTCCGCTTTTACGACACGTCGGACGGGCGCATCCTCATCGATGGACAGGACATCCGCGCGGTGACCCAGGCAAGCCTGCGGGCGTCGATTGGCATCGTTCCGCAAGACACCGTGCTGTTCAACGACACCATTTTTTATAACATCGCCTATGGCCGGACCTCCGCTTCACCCGCCGAGGTGGAGGAAGCGGCGCGGCTGGCGCATATCCATGACTTTGTGATGGCGTTGCCCGACGGCTACCAGACCATGGTGGGTGAACGCGGGCTGAAGCTGTCCGGCGGTGAGAAGCAGCGCGTCGCCATCGCTCGCACCATCCTCAAGAATCCGGCGATCTTGATGTTCGACGAAGCGACCAGCGCGCTGGATACCCACACCGAGCGGGAGATCCAGGCGAATTTGCGCGAGGTCAGCCGTGGCCGCACCACGCTGGTGATCGCGCACCGCCTGTCCACGGTGGTGGATGCCGACGAAATCCTGGTGCTGGAGCAGGGGCGCATCATCGAGCGGGGCGGCCATACCGATTTGCTGGCGCAAGGAGGGGCCTATGCGGCGCTTTGGCAGCGTCAGCGGGACAGCGCCAACCAGCGGGCGGAGCCGACCTCGGAAGTGCTGGCGCCCACATGAAGAGGCTCACCGGCGGCACAGCAAGGCAAAGCGGGCTGACAGGATGGTCACCGAAACCACGCTGGCGACAAAAATGCCCTCGAACAGGCCACCCTCAGCCCGTTCAAACAGGAAGGCCGACAGCGCCGATACGGGAATCATCACCACCGCGTAGGACAGGAAATGCAGGGCCGTCGGCACCCAGACATCGTGCCGGCCGCGCAGCGCGCTCGCCATCACCACCTGCCCGCCGTCCACCACCAAAATCCAGGCGCTGAAGGTGATCAGCGGCATCACCCGCGCCAGCAGAACCGGATCATTGGTGTAGATCCCGGCTATCGCCGCCGGGGCGGCGTGATAGAGCAGGCCAACCAGCCCCAGAAACACCGAGGTGACAGCCAGGCCGGTCCAGCCCGCCAGAGCCATTTCCTGCTGGTCACCCTTCCCATGGGCGACGGCGACGCGCACGGCGGTGGCCGACGACAGACCCACGGCGGCCATGAACGGCACCGCAATCAGGTTCAGCCCCACCGTGTAGGCGGCAAGCGCCAGCGGTGAAATAATCCCGGCGAACAGGCCAAGCCCGGCGAAAGCCCCGCTCTCCACGCCGATGCTGAGACCGGCGGCGTAGCCCAGGTGGCGCTGGCGGACGCCGCCACGCCACCAACCCGTCCAGG
Organism: Azospirillum sp.; assembly: GCA_031546725.1. GTDB lineage: Bacteria > Pseudomonadota > Alphaproteobacteria > Azospirillales > Azospirillaceae > Azospirillum. Next base: position 2,961 of record JAVBJZ010000096.1, on the reverse strand, counting down.
CGCCGCGCACGCCCCAGCGCTGGTGATCGCCCATCCACCAGACATAGGCGAGCAACCCCAGCCCCATGCCCCAGCGGATGATGGTGGTGGCCCAGGCGGAACCGACCGCCCCCAGCGCCGGGAGCCCGCCGATCCCCCACACCAGCGCGTAAGCCAGCCCCAAATTGAGGATATTGCCGGAAATGATGACCAGCATCACAGGGATTGGCCGCTTGATCCCCTCGAGGAAGAAGCCGGTGGTGATGTAGAGCATCATGCCCGGCATGCCCAGCCCCAGCACCGTCAGCACCTGGCCACCGCCAGCCGCCACGTCCGGTTCCTGCGCCATCAGGAGGAAGAACGGCTCACCGAACCGCGCGGCCACAGCCATGAGGATGCCCAGCAGCAGCGCGTAGGGAAGCGACTGCCGCCAGACTTGGCCGCAGGCTTCCGGCCGTCCGCCGCCAAGCGTGTACGCCGTCATCGCCACGGTGCCCATCAGCAGGCCGACGCCGGCGCCAATCATCAAATTGCTCGGGAGGTGGGCCAGGCCGAAGAACGCCAACTCCTGGGCGCTGAAGCGGCCAACGATGGCGGTGTCCACGGCCATCATCACCATCAACCCGGTGCGAGAGACGATGGTGGGGGCGGCGAGATGCACCAGTTCCACCACATGACCGCGCAGGCGCTGCGGCAGGGTTTGGGCATTGAGGGTTTCAACTGTCATGATGGGGTTATCATCATCGGGAAGGGCGCCACGTCAAGGGCGGTCGCACGGCGCGATGCAAAGGAGGCTGTCCCCTTTGGATATCCCCAGAACATGTGGATAAGGGTGTGTACGAATCTGAGGGGAACCGCGCGCCAGCCTGAAGATTACAAGCACGCCATGTCTTTGCTTAAAAAACAGGCGATGCCTGATCCGGCGAAAAGGGCGGACTTCCGGCAAGATGCATAACCCTTAGGCGTCATCTTCCGCGTTGCCGCACCTCTTCGGGAGAGTCAAGCGAACGTCACGGCAACCTGTGCATAATCAGACGGACCGGGGCTGAAATGTCTCAACAGAAAGCCATATGACGCTCGCCGGTTATCCTAGGTGGCGGCGATCACCTGGATCTCAACGAGATACTGCGGGGCCGCCAGTTTTGCCTCGACCGTGGCGCGGGCCGGGCTGTTGTCCGCCTCAACCCACACGTCCCACGCCTTATTCATGGCGGCGAAGGTGGTGATATCGCTCAGATAGATGGTGGCGGAAAGGATCTTGCTCTTGGACGTGCCGGCCTGCGCCAGCAAGCCGTCGATCTGAGCGAGGATCTGGCGGGTTTGCGCCTCGACATCCGGGGGCGGGCCATTGGGCGTTGAGGCTTCGGCGACTTGGCCGGCAAGGTAGACCGTACCCTGGTGAATGACCATCTGACTCATCCGCGGGCCGCTGTGGAAACGTTGAATCGACATGCCGATCTCCTGCTGGAATCGTGGTAGGGATAGCCGCTTGGTAGTCGGCGCGTGTGGCGCCATGCAAGACTTTACTTCTTGCACGAGACCGCACCCCGCTGCGCCCGGTAAACCACGAGAGACCTTATGAGCGACGCGAGCAAACGCATCCCCCCGGAAAGCCCCTTTAGGCGCGGTGACCGTGTGACCATCCACACCGGCGAGAAAGGCCCGCAAAGCCTGGCCCGGGTGGAAGGCTTCAAGAGCGAGGGGCGGTGCATAGAACTGTCGGACGGTTCCCTGTGGCGGGCCGACGGCAAGCGGCAGTGGCACTTCAAGGGTGGCTTTTATAAGGGCCCATGGGTCGAGCACGAAGCCCCCAGCGACGCCGATCACATCAACAAGCGCCGCACCATCGGCCAATTGCGCAAATGGGCGCATGAACTGGGCATGGAAACACCGCTGAGCGGCCCGGCGCTGAAACGGATTTGGGATTGCGTGGAAAAGGAAACCGCCGCAGTCGATCGGGAAAGCGAGAGCTGAGCGGGCGTTAATCTTCGCGTTAATCAAAAGAATACAGCGGCTTCCGGTTCACTTTGAACCGGAAGCCGCTGTCGGTCGATCATACCCGCATCAGCCGGCGCGGACGGTGCGCAGGAACTTGTCCACCTCGCCCCGCAGCAGGTCCGATTGGTTGCTCAACTTGCCCGAGCCCTGCAACACGGTCTGCGCCGCCGCCCCGGCCTCACCCGCCGCCTTGCGCACATCGGCGATGTTCGCCGCCACCGCCCGCGTCCCCGTCGCCGCCTGCGCCACATTGCCGGCGATCTCGCCGGTCGCCGCCGACTGCTCCTCCACCGCCGAGGCGATGGTCGCCGAAATCTCGCTGATGCTGCGGATCGTCGCGCCGATCACCCCGATCGCCTGCACCGCTTCGCGCGTCGTGCCCTGCACCGCGTTGATCTGGCTGGCGATCTCCTCGGTGGCCTTGGCCGTCTGATTGGCCAGGTTCTTCACCTCGTTGGCCACCACCGCGAAGCCCTTGCCCATCTCCCCGGCCCGCGCCGCTTCGATGGTGGCGTTCAAGGCCAGCAGATTGGTCTGGCTGGCGACGTCGCTGATCAGCTTGACCACATCGCCGATGCGATCGGTCGACTCGGCCAAGCCACGGACAATCCGTGTGGTTTCCTCGGCCTGCGTCTCGGCGTCGCTGGCGATCCGGGCCGAACGGCTGACCTGCTGGCTGATCTCGGTGATCGAGGCCGACAGTTCCTCGGCGGCGGCGGCCACGGTCTGCACGTTGTGCAAGGCCTCGTCGGTGGCGGCGGCGACGCTGCTGGCCTGCCGAGAGGTCTGCTCGGCGACGCTGGCCATGCTCTGGGCGCTGATTTGCACGGTGTGGGATTCATCGGCGACGCCGGTGACCACACTCTTGACGCTGGCCTCGAAACGGTTGGCGAGGTCGAGCATCATCGTCTTGCGCTCGGCGGCGGCGCGGACTTCCGCTGCCTTGGCTTCCTCGGCCAGCGTGCGGTTGGCGATGATGTTCTC
>JAVBJZ010000073.1:0-3279 GCA_031546725.1 Azospirillum sp. | reverse complement strand
CTTGTTGCCGGCTTTAGCGTCTATCCGCTCTTGCAGATCCTCGAACTCAAGGGGGCGGAGTTGGCGACCAAGCACTTGGGCTTCACCGGTCGCCCGGCCACCCCTAAGCAGAAAGGAAACCATCATGCCTGATTCATTCTTCGACACCGCCTTAGCCTTCGTGCTGGAGCGCGAGGGGGGCGCGGTCATCACCGATGACCCGAAGGACCCCGGCGGGCTGACGCGCTGGGGCATTTGCCAGCGCGCCTATCCCGATCTCAACATCCGCGCCCTGACCCGCGAGCAGGCCACGACCCTCTACCGCCGGGATTATTGGGAAGCGGGCGGCTGTGACGCTCTGCCGCCCGCCGTCGCCGCGTTCCATTTCGACTGCTGCGTCAACCAAGGCCTGACCACAGCGGTAAGGTTCCTCCAACGCGCGATCGGCGTGGAGCCGGACGGGCAATTCGGACCGAAGACCTTGGTCGCCGTGCAGCGCAAGCCCTCGCTCGACTTGCTGACCGAATACGCGGCGCAGCGCCTCAATCATTACGGGCGGCTGCCGCATTTCACCACCTACGGCCTGGGGTGGTCGCGCCGGCTGACGGCGTGTCTCGCTATGGCTTTGGGCATCAACCGATAAGGAGACGATCATGCAGTACATTCTTGACCGCGCCCGCGAACCGTCCACCTGGAGGGGCGTGGCCTTGATGCTGACCGCTTTCGGCGTGCACCTCGCGCCGGAGATGCAGGACGCCGTCATCACCGCCGGCGTGGCGCTCGCCGGGCTGATCGGCGTCGCCACCAGGGGGTAGGATAAGGCAATCGCCTAGGAGACACTATTCTCCATTAGGAATGTCGTCAGCCCCGCGAAGGCGCACAGGCGCTCACTTTGTCTTATTTCATGCTTCGGAGCGCTTGGCATAGACATGAATTGGCAAGGTTTCCTGGGTCCCCGCTTTCGCGGGCATGACGGTATTTTTTAGCGTCAACCACTCCTATCTTCATCCCCGCGAAAGCGGGGACCCAGTCACAACTGTTAGACACGCAACAAAAGCAACCCAGGGTTATTGCGCGTTAGTAACGTTGACATCCTAAAGTTAGCGCCTATGCGCGAAGGCGGGGATGACGAATCTGTTGAGTATAAGTGGCTGAAGTCTTTACACCGACAGCGGCGCGTCCTCGCCAAACTGCAAGGCGCACAGTCTGGCGTAGGGACCGCCGGCGGCCAGCAATTGCTCGTGCGTGCCGCGTTCGATCACCCTTCCCTCCCCCATCACACAGATCAGCTGCGCGTTGCGCACGGTGGCCAAGCGGTGGGCGATGATGAGCGTCGTCCGCCCCTTGGTCAAGCGCTCGAGCGCCTCCTGAACCAGCCGTTCGGACTCGGAATCCAAGGCGCTCGTCGCTTCATCAAGCAGCAGGATCGGCGCGTCCTTCAGGAAGGCGCGGGCCAGGGCCACGCGCTGGCGCTCGCCCCCCGACAGCTTGGTTCCGCGATCACCGATCACCGTGTCATAGCCTTGCGGCAGGGTGTCGATGAAGCCATGCGCCGCCGCGGCCTTGGCGGCGTCGACGATCGCCTCGAACGAGGCGTCGGGACGGCCAAAGGCGATGTTGGCGCGCACCGTGTCGTTGAACAGCACGGTGTCCTGGCTGACCAGCGCGATCGACCGGCGCAGGCTGTCCAGCGTCACATCCCGCACATCCTGCCCATCGATCAGCACCGCCCCGCTGGCCACGTCGTACAGGCGCGGCAGCAGGTTGAAGACGGTTGATTTTCCCGCGCCGCTGCGCCCGACCAGCGCCACGGTGGTTCCCGGCGCCACGTCGATGCTCAGCTCCTTGAGCGTGCTGCCCCCGGCCTCATAGGTAAAACCCACCCCATCCAAACGCACCGCGCCTTGACCGATTTTCAGCGCCGGCGCGCCGGGCTTCTCGACGATGGTCGGCTTTTCGTCGATCAGCTCGAAGATCCGCTGCGCCGCCGCCAGCCCTTCCTGGAGCGCCGTGTTCAAGGTGCCCAGCGCCCGCACGGAGGGCGCGGCGATGAGCAGCGCGCCGATGAAACCCGTGAACTCCCCCACCGTCCCGCTGCCCGAGGCGATGCGCCAGGCGGCGAAGGCGATCACCCCGGCCACGGCGGCGCCGCCCAGCGCCTCCATCATCGGATCGACGGCGGAGCGCTGGCGCGTCGCCTTCATGGTCAGGTGGAGATTGTCCTGGAACGCCGCTCCCGCGCGCGCCTGCTCATAGTCTTCAAGGCAATAGGTCTTGACCATGCGCACGCTCGACAGACTCTCGGTCAAAAGCGCGGTCATGTCGCCCATTTGCGCCTGAGTCTGCCGCGACAGCCGGCGCATGCGTTTGCCGATGTTGATGATCGGGATGGCGGCGAGCGGGTAGACCAGAAAACTGATCAGCGACAGCATCCAATCCAGGTAGAACATCGAGCCGACCAGGGCGATCACCGTCAGAATATCGCGCACCAGATTGGTGATGGTGCGCGTCAGCGCGTTGCGCACCACATCCACATCATTGATGAAACAGGAGGTCAGCGCGCCCGCCGGAGTCGCGTGCAGGCGCGCCATATCGGCGGCGAGCAGATGGCTGAACATCGTCATGCGCACGTCGGTGAGAATGCGCTGGATGATGTCCGTCGTCACCAGCGTCTGCGCGTACATGGACAGCGCCTTGATCATCGCCACCACGATGATCGCCAACGGCACCAGCACCATCATGGTGCGGTCCTGCGTTTCAAACATGGCGTAGGAAAGATCGATCAGCAGCGGATACGCGCCCGTCGCCGCCGCCAGCACCGCCATCAGCGCGAACGCCAGCGTCAACCGGCCACGATAGGGGCGAACCCATTCCCGCCACACGCGCCACATCAGCGCCTGCGTCGCGTTGTCGAGGTTCGCCATCTTGTTCGTCTCACCGCTCACGTGCCCAGCCTTTCTTCGCTCCATAGCGCAGCCATAGCCGACAACCGCTCTTACCGGCTAGTACTCTGTCAGTTGTGATCTAAAGATCACAACTGACAGAGTACTAGCTCTTTTCTTTTCCCTCGGCGGGCGGGCGCATCCCACCGACAGCATATTGCAAAGCAATATGCGAGAGGTGTAGGCCCTTGCCTCCGCGGGCACGAGCCCGCGGGGCCTCAACGGCTTGCCCTTACCCACATCCTCGCCAGTCGATGTGGTTGGCGATTTGGGCTCCGAGCATGATCAGGAAGAGACGCTCGAAGCCGCCCCATAAGGTCAGCCAACCGGGTTCCCCATCGCCTTTGCGCGCCAGGAA
>JAVBJZ010000007.1:0-72742 GCA_031546725.1 Azospirillum sp. | reverse complement strand
GTGACGCTGCGCTCTCGGAGCAGCGCGTCGAGCAGCTTCAGGAGATTAAGATCGACGGCAGTAAAATCCATTTCATGCATGTTGAAAATAATATCCATGCATTTGAATTATATCAACCTGGGACTCACTCTCTTGACGTCAAGCCGATTGTGGTTTGGGCCAAGACAGGAGAAAGCCATGCATAAAACTGAATGCTACGTCGTCACCGGGGTTAGTGGACGCACAGGCGCCGCCGCGGCCCGCACTCTGATCGAGGCGGGGGAGCGCGTCCGCGTCGTTGTCCGCGATGCCTCCAAGGGAAGCCTCTGGGCGCGCCAAGGTGCGGAGGTCGCCGTTGCCGACCTCACCGATGTTTCGGCATTGATCAATGCTTTTTCTGGAGCCCGTGGCGCCTATCTGGTGAGCCCGCCGCAATACGAACTGGATGACCTGTTCGTTCAATCGGATGCTCTGGGCATGGCCATCGCCGAGGCGGCGGTTACCGCGCGTCTGCCGAAGCTTGTCGCCTTGTCTTCGGTCGGTGCGGACCGATCGAGTGGCACGGGGCTGATCGCCAAGAACCGGACGATCGAGCAGCATCTGGGCCGCATCGATGTGCCCGTGACTTTCCTGCGCGCCGGTTATTTCATGGAGAATTGGGGACCAGCAGCCAGCGTCGCAATCACCCAAGGCGTGCTGCCAAGCTTTCTTGCGCCGCTTGATCGAGCAATACCAATGGTCGCCGCCGCTGATGTTGGCCGTGTCGCTGCGGAAGCGCTGCGTGAGGATTGGCTTGGCGCACGGACGATCACGCTGGAAGGACCTGCCTCGTATTCTCCAAATGACGTCGCGGAGGTTTTCGCTCAAAAGCTTGGCAGGCCAGTGCGTCCGGTTGCGGTTCCAGAATCAGATTGGGCGGGGATTATGGCGCAGCAAGGTTTTTCGCCGGCGGCCATCGACGGTTTCGTAGAGATGACGCGTGGCCTTAACACTGGGCATATTTCCTTCGCCAGTGATTTCAACGTCGATCACCGTCAAGGTGTAATCACTCTCGATACTGTCGTCGCGATGATGATAAAGGCGTGAATTTGCTCGTCAAATCCGGATCATCGCTGAGTCGGGGGCTCGCGCGGGTATCGTCACGCGGCTGTGGTGATGAATAGCCTTCAGCCTTTTACCTTTGGCAAGAGGTTTGCGTTCGGTTGAGAGGGGGAGGATGTCCTGGGTGACATGCCTCCCCAATTTGATATGTGAAGATTTCAGGATTGTTTACAGTTCCGCCATGGCGGCCTGCATGCCCTTGGCCTCGATGGCGGCGAGGCTTGCGGCGACCTGCTCCACCAGTCCGGGGATGCGGGTCAGGGACTCGCCCCACAGAGTGGCGTTGCTCAACACCGCGGTGACCAGCGCCGTAGGATCCTTGGCGTGGGCGGACCAGGCGGCGTTCATCGCGGCGATCACGGCGACGCTGTCACGGATCGGGTAGGATCCGCTGTCGCGCGTGCCGGTGTAGACGCCATCCACCATCGCGCCGCGGTAAAAGCGCAGCAGCGCCGCCAATGAGAAGGACAGATTGGCCGGCGCTTCGCCATGGGCGACGACGGCGTCCTTTATGCTGGGCAGCACGCGCACCTGCCACTTGGACACGGAGTTCAAGGCGATGGAAATCAGCTCGTGGCGGATGAACGGATTGGCGAAGCGTTCCATGATCGTGCGGGCGTAGAGTTGGCGTTCCTCTTCGGGCAGCGGCACGAAGGGGACGATCTCCTTGAACATCAGCGTGTTCAAATAGGCGGCGACGGTGACGTCGTCCATCATCGCCTTCACCGTGTCGAGGCCGGCGCAATACGCCGCCAGCGCGCTGGCGGTGTGCGCGCCGTTGAGAATGCGCACCTTGCGGGTGCGGTAAGGCTGGAGGTCGTCCGTCCACACCACATTGAGCCCGGCCTTGTGCAACGGGAACTCTTCGGCGAGATGCGCCGGCCCTTCGATCACCCAGACGTGGAAGGGCTCGCCGGTCACCGTCAGCGTGTCCTCATAGCCCCAGCGGGCGAACAACGCGGGAGTCTCACCGGATGGGTAGCCGGGGACGATGCGGTCGACCAATGTGTTCAGGAAGTGATTGTGCGATTCCACCCAGGCGGCGAAGCCGGCCTCCAGGCCCCAGCGCCTGGCGTGCGCCAGCACGATGCGCTTGAGGGTCGCGCCGTTCGCTTCGATCAACTCGCAGGGCAGAAAGATCAGGCCGCTTTCCGGCGCGCCGCCTAAGGCGGCGTAGCGGGCGTGCAGCAGGGCGGTGACTTTGGCCGGGAAGCTGATCTGGTGGATGCCGGGGGTATAGGGCTCCTCGACATCGGCGATTCCGGCTTCCGTGGTGTTGGAAACGAAAATACGCAGGGTGGGGGAGGTGGCGTGGGCCAGCATCCGGGGCCAATCGCTCTGGGGATTGAGCGCGTCGGAAACACAGCTCACCACGCGCCGCGTCTCGACCTCGCGGCCATTCTCGATGCCACGCAACAGCACGGTGTACAGCCGGTCCTGGGCGTTGAGCAGGCCGGCGACGCCCTGGTCAAGCGGCTGCGCGATGGCCACGCCGCCCCGGTACACGCCGGCGGCGTTGGCGATGTCCAGCATCCAGTCTACGAATCCGCGCAGAAAATTGCCGTCGCCCACCTGAAGCACGGTCACGGGCAGAATCGGCGCGCCGGGCGTGTGCGCCACATCGAGCGCACCGCTGGTAAGCAAGTCACGAGTCAGGGAGGGCATGTCCAGGCATCCTTCAGCACGGGACGAGGGGATGAAACAAGTATACTAATATACTAATTATTCCCACAAGCGCGGTCAAGCCGCCAGGGCGGCGGCGTCACGGGCCAACCGTTCGATTTCGCTCCAGCGCCGCTCCAGCACCGCTTCAGCCGGCGTCAGCCATGTGCCGCCCAGCGCGAAGACGTTGGACAGCGCCAGGATCTCACGAACATTTTCGGCCTTGATGCCGCCGGTCGGGCAGAAGCGCACGTCGGGCAGCAACGGCGCCATGCCTCTCAGCGCCGGCGCGCCGCCGTTGAGCATCGCCGGGAAGAATTTCAATTCGCGGAAGCCATGCTCCCAGGCGATCAGCGCCTCGGTCACGGTGGCGATGCCCGGAAGATAGGGCAGGCCGGTGGCCTTGGCGGCTTCGGCCAGCCGGTCGGTCAGGCCGGGGCTGACCAGGAATTTGGCGCCGGCGTCGCGGGCCTGGGCGAAATGCTCCGGCTTGGTGAGCGTGCCGAGGCCGACCAGCGCGTTCGGCAGCTTGGCGGCGATGGCTTCGGCGCAGGCCAACGCCTTGGGCGTGCGCAGCGTCACCTCCAGCGTGGTCAGGCCGCCGGCGACCAGCGCCTGGGCCAACGGCACAGCGGTCGCGACATCGTCGAGCACCAGCACCGGGACGATGCGCGGGCCGGACAAGGTGGGCTCAAGAAGCGGGAGGGGCATGGCTCATGTCTCCGGGATATGAGAATTGGGTGAGGGGACGGTTTCAGGCGTCGCCCCAATCATTGATGAAGTAAAGCGGCGTGGTGTGACGGACGCTGTCGATGGTCAAAAGCAGCCCATCCAGGTGATCGGCCAAACAGCGGGCGGCCTGATCCGGGTCGTGCGCGGCGATGGCCTCGACAATGGCCTCATGCTCGGCGATCACCGCGCCCATGCGGCCCTGCACCGGCAAGGAGAGGTGGCGGCAGCGGTCGATCTGCACCTTGACCTGCTGGGCGATCGTCCAAAAGCGCGGAGAGCCGGCGATCGCGGCGATCAGCGCGTGGAACGCCTCGTCGGCCTGGTGGAAGCCGTCGGCGTCGTGCGCCGCGTCCACCTCGTGCTGGCGCGCCAGCCCGGCGTGGAGTTGAGCGATCTGGCTGCGTGTGGCGCGTTCGGCGGCCAGGCGCACGGTCGCCATTTCCAGCGCTTTGCGGATGGCGCTGGCCTCGGTCAGTGTGTGGATCGGGATGCGGGCGACGAAGGTGCCTGATTGAGGAAAGACCTCGATCAGCCCTTCATCAGCCAGCTTGAGCAACGCTTCGCGCACCGGGGTGCGGCTGACGCCATAGGTCTCGGCGATCTGCTTTTCGACGATGGGCTCACCGGGCTTGCGGCGCATCGAGACGATATCGGTGCGCAGATCACGGTAAATGCCGGCGGCGGCGGTCGCCCCGCGCGATCGTGAGTTTGGCTTGGCGGCGTTGCGGCTGGGCTGCGCCTGGTCGAAATCGGTCTGCGGCGCGTTGAGTGTCATGGCTTTGCCGTTTTAGACTTTTCTGCTTCAGGCAGGACCGCCATCGCGGCGCGTGGGATGATGGCGCCACGGTGCTGGATGACGATCGCCGCCAGACGGTGAGCGGCCCGCGCCGCCTCGACCGGGTCCAGCCCTTCCAGCCGCGCCGCGAGGTAGCCGGCGCTGAAGCTGTCGCCAGCCGCCGTGGTGTCCACCACCGTGTCGACCCGCTCAGCCGGGACCTCGGCGTCGATGCCCGGAGCGCTGACGATGCAGCCGGGGGCCTCCAGCTTCAGGGCGATTTCCGGGACACCGGCGGCGCGCACGCGCGCCAGCACCGCCGCCGCATCGGTATCGCCGTACAAATCATGCAGATCGGTGACGCCGGGCAGCGCGATGTCCGTGTGCCGCAGCATAGTGTCGTAGGCCCGCTGCGCGACGCCGTGGTCGGGCCACAGGCGCGGGCGCCAGTTGGTGTCGAAGGCGACGCGCCCACCTGTGGCCCGCACACGCTTGAGGAGCGCGAACAGCGCCTCGCGCCCCTGTTCCCCCCAGATCGCCAGGCTGATGCCGGAGAGGTACAGCAGGTCGAACCCTTCCAGCGCCGCGATCAGCGCCGGTGATTGCGGCTGAACGAAAAGATCGCGAGCGGGCGCGTTGTCGCGCCAATAGAGAAAGCGCCGCTCACCGGCCTTGTCCGTTTCGATCATATAGAGGCCGGGCAGGCGACCGGGCAGGCGCTGCACATGGCCGGTTCCAACCCCCTCAGCCTCCCAGGCGGCGATCATGCCCGCGCTGACCGGGTCGTCACCGAGCGCCGTCACGTAATCCACGGCGATGCCCTTCGACTCGCCCAGGCGCGCCAGATAGACGGCGGTGTTGAGCGTGTCGCCGCCAAAACCCATGGTGAGCGCGCCATCCGGTCGACGGAACAGCTCGATCATGCATTCGCCCAAGGCCGCAACCCGGTGGGGGGAGGTCCTCATTGCTTGTCCCTTCGCGCGTGTGTCTGCCGGAGGCAGGTCCCTTTCCATAAATATACTAATATATTAGAATGGAAAGCAAGCCAAACCCTGGCGCCCAGCACTAAAACACCGCAGGGCTCAGGTCTGTGAGGCCATCTTCTCGCGGGCGCGGATTCGTTCGCGGTGCACGGTGTAGATGCCGCTGATGATGATCACCGCGATGCCGACGAGAGTCCACGGGTCAGGCGCCGCAGAGAAAACCAGATAGCCCAGCCCCGTGGACCAGACCAGCTGGATGTACGAGAACGGCGCCAGCACCGAGGCGTCACCGTAGCGGTATGCCTGGATGAGAAGCCATTGTCCCAGCGTCGACACAAGACCGATCAGCACGCCCAGCGCCAGCTCCTTGAGGGTGGGGGTCACCGCGTTGAAGGGCAACAGCACGCACAATACGGCAAAGCCGGTCAGCGCGGTCCAGATCAAGGTGGTGGTCGGCCTCTCGGCGCCGGTCATGCGACGGGTGATGATGATGCCGGCGGACCAGCTTATGGCCGAGAGGATGGGAAAGATCGCCGCGGGTTGAAACGCGGCTCCGCCCGGTCGGATGACGATCAGCACGCCGACCAGCCCGATGGCGACGGCGACCCAGCGCCGTGGTCCGACGCGCTCGCCCAGCAGCGGGATCGACAAGGCGGTGACGAAGGCCGGCGAGACATAGCTGGTCGCCGCCGCCTCAGCCAGCGGCAGGTAGTTTATGCCAAGGATGAAGAACACCCCAGAGCCCAGCATGCCCAAGCCGCGCAGGATCTGCATCAGCGGTTGCTGCGTGCGCACTCTCACGCCGCCGTCCCCCATCGCCAGCGGCAGCACGAGGAGGAGGAAGCAGGTGTAGCGAATCCAGGCGATTTCGATGGAGGGCAGGGTGGCCGTCAGATATTTGGCGGTCGCATCCGAGCAGGAAAAGAAAAACACCGCGGCGACCACCAGGAGGACGCCGCGCACCGTGTCGTCCCGGCGCGCCGGAGGAGCGGGAGCCGGGGCGACGATGCTGGTGTCACGGTGGACGCGCTGTTCTTGATGATCCATCCTGTCACCTCCACGCGCGACGGTTCAGTCGCCGGCATCGACCTTTTCGAGATCAGCCTTGGCGCCCTCGGCCTTGGCGCTATCCGCGCCTTGGCCGGGGCGTTCGACCCAGGCGATGCGCAGGACGTTGGTGGAGCCGGGCATGCCAAAGGGCACGCCAGCCGTGATCACCAACCGTTGCCCCTCGTCGGCGAGACCGTGGGCGTAGGCGATGCGCTGTGCCTTATGCACCATGTCCGAAAAATTCTGCACATCCTCGGTCAGCACGGCGTGGACGCCGTACGCCAGCACCAGCCGGCGTGAGGTGATGGCGCTGGCGGTGAGGCAGAGAATCGGCACTTCCGGCCGTTCGCGCGCAGCGCGCAGCGTCGTCGAGCCGGAGGTGGTGTAGGTGACGATGGCCGCCGCCCGCACGGTGTGCGCCACCTGACGGGCCGCCGCCGTGATGGCGTCCGATGCGTTCTGTTCGGGATCGGGATGCTGCGCGTTCATGATGGAGCGGTAGTGCGGGTCATTCTCCACCCGCCGGGCGATACGGTCCATGATGGAGACCGCCTCGAGGGGATAGTCGCCGGACGCCGTCTCCGCCGACAGCATCACCGCGTCGGCCCCATCGAACACCGCCGTCGCCACGTCCGACGCCTCGGCGCGGGTCGGGGCGGGGGCTGAAATCATCGATTCCAGCATCTGGGTGGCGACGATCACCGGCTTGCCGGCCATGCGCGCTTCACGCACCAGGCGTTTTTGGATGGAGGGAACATCCTCCGGCGGCAATTCGACGCCAAGATCGCCGCGCGCCACCATGATGCCGTCCGACAATTCGACGATGCGCTCCAGATGCTGGATCGCCTGCGGTTTCTCCATCTTGGACAAAAGCGCGGCGCGTCCGGCGATCAGCTTGCGCGCGTCGGCGACATCCTCCGGGCGCTGCACAAAGGACAACGCCACCCAGTCCACGCCCTGGTCGAGGGCGAAGGCGAGATCGGCGAGGTCCTTTTTGGTCAGCGGCGACAGCGGCAGCACGACATCCGGGACGTTGACGCCTTTGCGGTCGGACAGCCGGGTGCCCGCGACGACAACGGTGTCCGCGTGCTCGGGGCTGCAGGACACCACGCGCAGACGCACCTTGCCGTCATCAAGCAGAAGCTCGGCTTCCGGTTTCAAGGCGGCGAAGATCTCCGGGTGCGGCATGCCGACTCGGGCGGTGTTTCCAGGCTCCTTGGAAAGGTCGAGGCGGAAGCTCTGCCCGGCGGTCAGCGTGACCGCTCCCCCCGCAAAGACGCCCAGGCGCAGCTTCGGACCCTGCAGATCGGCCATGACCGCGATGGGGCGGCCAACCTCCTGTTCCAGCGCGCGGATGGTGCGCAGGCGCGCGCCATGGTCGGCGTGGGAGCCGTGGCTGAAGTTCAGGCGGAAGACGTCCACGCCCGTCTCGAACAGAGCGCGGATCATTTCCGGTGTCGAAGAGGATGGGCCAAGCGTGGCGACGATCTTGGTCTGCCGGAAACGGCGCATGAGAGGATTAGGATTCATGGTGAAACAAATTCCATAAAAAAGATAAAAGCGGCGACGCGGCGGCGTGCTTTCAAGTCTTGAGTCAAGGCGTGGGCGCTTCGCGCTCGTAAACCGCAGGCAGCGTCGCAAACCGGAGGGCAACCGTCACGATTCGGCGGCAGCGCCGTTCAGCACCCATTCTGTACGGGAACTACATACTAGTATATTAACGTCGATGCAAACCTGGTCTGCTCGTTCGGCGTGCTTGCGCGCATCCGTCACACTCCACAGAGAACGCCCGCTCAACCGGCGGAGCAGGGCCCGACGGAGCGGGCTTGGACCGCGCTTGGGCGCCGGCTTCAGCTGGCCTGTGTCACCAGGCTTTGCGACATTTCCTTCACCTTGACCGTGAAATCATTTGCGACACCGATGGCCGAGGCGATTTCGTTCATGTTGGAGCTGATGCTGTTCACCCCCACGGCGGCGGCGTTCATGTTGGTCGCCATCTCACGGGTTACGGCGTCTTGCTCCTCCACCGCTGAAGCGATGGCCGTCGAGATTTCATTGATGCGGGTGATGACGCCAGAGATGCCGCCGATGGCCTTGACAACCTCATCCGTGCCCGTCTGAACGCTGGAAATCTGCCCGGATATTTCATCCGTCGCCTTGGCCGTCTGCGTGGCCAAATTCTTGACTTCGGACGCCACCACGGCGAAGCCCTTGCCGGCTTCACCCGCGCGCGCCGCCTCGATGGTGGCGTTCAGCGCCAGTAGATTGGTTTGGTTGGCGATCTGCTGAATCAGGCTTACCACGCTGCCGATGCGGCTGACCGTCTCGGCGAGGTTCGTCATGATGGTGTTGGTGTGACTGCCCTGCTGCATCGCCTGTTCGGTCACCCGCGCGGATTCGGACATGCGGCGGCTGATTTCACTGATGGACGCCACCAGCTGCTCGGTGCCCGTCGCCGCCGCCTGGACATTAGTCGAAATCTGGGCTGCCGCGCTGGCTGCGCTCTCCGCCTGTCTGCCGGCGGTCGATGTCGCGCCGGTGATTTCACCGAGACTGGTGTCGACCTCTTTCTGGATGGCCGCACGGCGCAAACGTTCTTTCGTTTGAGCGGTGATGTCGGTCGCGATCTTGACGACTTTTACGGGTTTGCCGGTGGGGTCGAGAATTGGGTTGTAGGTCGCCTGAATCCAGACTTCCCGGCCACCTTTGCCAATACGCTTGTATTCGGCTGATTGATATTCGCCGCGCTTCAGGGCATCCCAGAAACGTTGATAGTCAACGCTGTTGCGGAATTCCGATTCGACAAACATGCTGTGGTGTTTGCCTTTAATCTCAGACAGCGTATAGCCGAGGACGTGTAGAAAATTTTCATTTGCTTCAGTAATCGTGCCATCCATATTGAATTGAATGATAGCTTGTGACCGGCGGATGGCTTCCATGAGGCCGTTATCATCAATGGACTTTAGTTTCTGCGCGGTAATATCCGTAGCAAATTTGACAACCTTTATCGGCTTCCCGCTGGAATCAAGGATCGGGTTGTACGTTGCTTGAATCCATATTTCTTTGCCGTCTTTTCTTATTCTCTTATATTCAGCCGCCTGATATTGACCACGGTTTAAGGATTCCCAAAATTGGCGATAGGCAGGGCTGTTTTTCTCATTTTTATCAATAAAAATACTGTGATTTTTTCCAACAATTTCAGAAAGGGTGTACCCAAGCGCTGACAAAAATTTATCATTGGCGGTAATTATTGTGCCATCCATGCCGAATTCTATGGTCGCTTGCGATTTCTCTAAAGCATTTAGTTTTGCCTTAAATTCAAAATACTTTGTAAATACAGACATGGGAATTCCCTTTCGGATGAATATGTACAGATGTCACATTGTATACATTTAGTCTATCATGAATATTTTTATAAGCCAGAGATTAAAAATTTGTAAGCAGAGCCACAAATAAATTCCCATGGAAAGATTGCGGGCATCGTGTGCGACCACAGGCTGTGCGTAGACTCTCTGTATGGCGGTGGTGATAAGGAGTTGAGACGTGGATTGAAGCCCATTCCCTCTATGATCTTCATGCCTGACATAAAAGATCACACATCTGTTCCATAAAAATTGCTGGCCTGCGATAACGCAGTCTCCGCTACAGTCTGGCCGTTCATAAAAGAAAAGGCCCGATGTGAGCCCCGGATCCCCTTCCACCCCGACCCTCTTGCGGCCAGATCCGCAACCGCCGCACGATGATATACCCCCTGCGCCGCCACCCCCGCCAGCCGCCCTATGGACGGAACCTGGGACGGCGGCTTTCCGGCGGACCAGCCTGGCGCTTTTCCTGGCGGGATTTTCAAGCTTTTCGCTGATTTACGCCGTGCAACCCCTGCTGCCGAACCTGGCGGCTGAATTCCATCTCAGCCCTTCCGAAAGTTCGCTGGTCCTGTCCGTAACGACGGGCTTCCTTGCGTTCGCCATCCTGTGCGCCGGCGCTCTTTCCGAGTCGGTCGGTCGCCGGGGGCTGATGTTCATCTCGATGGCGGGCGCGGCCCTTCTCCACCTGGGCTGCGCGATCACCCCAGACTGGCATATGATGCTGGTCTTGCGCGCGCTGGAGGGGTTCGTGCTCGGTGGGGTGCCGGCGGTGGCCATGGCCTATCTCGCCGAGGAAATCCATCCCAGGGCGCTGGGTTCCGCCATGGGGCTTTACGTTGGCGGGACAGGGCTTGGCGCCATGCTGGGCCGGGTTGGGATCGGCGTGTTGACCGAGTTCACATCCTGGCGCGTTGCGCTGGGGACGCTCGGCCTGATTGACCTTATCTCGGCGCTCGGCTTCTTTCTGCTTTTGCCGGCGTCGCGGAATTTTGTCCGAAAACCAAGGGCCGCCTTGGCGCATCATTGCGACGCCTGGCTCAAGCATGTGCGCAGTCCTGGCCTTCCGCTGCTGTTCGTGATGGGATTCCTTGGCCTCGGCGTCTTCGTGAGCACGTTCAACTACATGACGTTCCGGCTGGTCGCGGCGCCGTATAACTTCAGCCACGCGCAGATCAGCGCGATCTTCACGGTGTTGCTGTTCGGTGTCGTGTCGTCCTCGGTGGCGGGCTGGATGGCGGATCGATTCGGGCGCGGCTCGGTCCTGGTGGCTGGTGTCCTCATCATGGTGGCTGGGATGCTTCTATCGCTGCTCCCCTCGCTGGCCGGGGTGATCGGCGGGGTGGTCGCCGTGACCATCGGCTTCTTCATCGCCCATTCCGTCGCCAGCGGCTGGGTCGGGCTGATGGCCGTGGGGAATAAGGGCTATGCCTCGTCGCTCTATCTGCTGGCCTATTATCTGGGCTCAAGCACGATGGGATCAGCCGGCGGCTGGTTCTGGGCGGAAGGCGGCTGGCCCATGGTGGCGGGCTTCAACAGCGTCCTGCTGGCCATCGCGCTGGTTATTTCCTGCCGCCTGTGGCGGATCGACCGCTGTTGAGCTGTAGGACGTCCGGCTCGACTTTCCGCACCCCTGCCTTGACTTTCTTTGGCGCAGCCCTCATGCCAGGAAGCGAGAGCGGCGCCATGCCGTTGTTCAGGAGAGGTATTCATGAAGACCATTCTTGTGCTTGTCGTATCGATGGCGGCGGCTCTGCTTGCGGGGTGCAACACGGTTCAGGGCATTGGGCAGGACATCAAGGCGAGCGGCTCGGCCATTGAGCGCGCGGCCAGCAAGTAGACTCAACCTTTCCCGTCCGCCTTAACCACGCTTCACGGCGAGCAGGACGATGGCTCCCAGCACAAGCACGGGCAGCAGCATCGCCACCCCGACCAGGACCACGGCTAGCGCCGCCGCCGCTCCCATCAGAATCAGGCACGCCCGGCGATACAGCCTCAACGCTCTGTCGATGTCGTGCGGCGTTGCGGCGGTGCGGCCGGAGCCAAGCCAGGAATCCATGATGCGGACGCCGCCATAGGTGCGGGGACCGCCAAGCCGCAGATCCAGGGCGCCGGCCATCGCCGCTTCCGGCCAGCCGGCGTTGGGGGAGCGGTGATGCGCCGCGTCCTTGCGCACGCTGGCCCAGGCCTGTTTCGGCAAGGCGCCGCCGCCGATGGCCGCCGCGGCGATGAGCAGCGCGGCGGCAAGGCGCGAGCCGGGCAGGTTCACCAGATCGTCAAGGCGGGCCGCGGCCCAGCCGAAGGCTTCGTGCCGTGGCGTGCGGTGGCCGATCATGCTGTCGGCGGTGTTGATGGCCTTGTACACGGCTATTCCCGGCAGCCCACCGATCAGCAGCCAGAAAGCCGGCGCCACCACGCCGTCGGAGAAGTTCTCCGCCAGGCTCTCGATGGCGGCCCGGGCGACGGCGGGTTCATCGAGCGTGGCGGGATCGCGCCCGACGATGCGTCCCACCGCTCTGCGCCCGGCCGCCAGCCCGCCGGTGCGCAAGGCTGTGGCCACGGCCATGACATGCTCGGACAGGCTGCGTTGCGCCAACAAGGTGGAGGCCAAGGCCCCTTCCCACACCCAGCCCAGCGGCAGAGTCCGGCAGATCCCGGCGACCAGCGAGGCGGCGGCCCCCACCACGCCCAGCAGCACGCCCAGCGCCAGCACCCCGGCCAACCGCCGCCGCCACGCCGGGGCGTCGTTGTGGTTGAGCATCCGGTCCAAGCGGGCTATGAGGGCGCCAACCCACACCACGGGGTGGCGCACCCGCGCATAAAGCACAGGCGGGTATCCGACGGTGGCCTCGATGGCGAGGGCGGCGGCGAGCACGATCGGGCTAAAGTCCACGGGCGGCGCATCCAATAGCGAAAGCCAATAACGAAAGAAGGCGTGATCATGGCCGAAACGGCGGATGGGACCAAGCGAGTCCTGCATGGTGGTGACCTGGATGCGGCGCGCGCGGCGTTTCCACAGGCGCCCGAGCCATGGGTGGACCTGTCCACCGGCATCAACCCCTGGCCTTATCCGCTTCCGGCGATTTCCTTGGACGCCTGGGCGCGCCTGCCCAACCGCAGCGCTTCGCTGGCGTTGCGAAGCGCCGCCAGCGACGCATACGGGGCGCCGTCGGCGGCGCACATCGTCGTGGCGCCGGGATCGCAGGCGCTGATTCAGATGATGCCCCGCCTGTGGAAGCCGGGGCGGGTGACGGTGCTGGGGCCGACATACGCCGAGCACGCCCGCGCCTGGGCCCTGGCCGGTCATACCGTACGAACGGTCGACCGGCGTGAGGATATGGACGGCGCTATCGGGGTGATCGTCAACCCGAACAACCCCGACGGGCGCATCATCGCTCCCACGGATGTCCTGGCGCTGGCCGAACAATTCGCCGGACGTGGCGGGGTCTTGATCGTGGACGAGGCGTTCGCCGAGGTGACGCCCGAGATCAGCGTCGCCGGTCTGGTGGACCGGCCAGGGTTGGTGGTGCTGCGTTCCTTTGGCAAATTCTTCGGTCTGGCCGGCGCGCGGCTTGGCTTCGCGGTGACGGAGCCCAGGCTGGCGGAGACGCTGCGGGATGCCTTTGGCCCTTGGGCGGCGCCGGGGCCCGTGCTGACGGTGGCCACGCAGGCGTTGCGCGATGCTCCGTGGATCGCCGCCACGCGCTGCCGGTTGGTAGAGGCTGCGGCGGAGCTGGATCGATGCCTGGCTGCGCTTGGCTTGGTGGTGCTGGGTGGCACGCCGCTGTTTCGGCTGGCCAGCCACAGCCGAGCGCCGGAGATGGTCAAGGCCCTGGGCGCCGCCGGGGTGATGGTGCGGTCTTTCGAGGATCAGCGGGAATGGCTGCGTTTTGGCTTGCCCGCGGATTTCGCGGCGCAGGAAAGACTCGTAAGGACTCTCGGCGCGGTGGTCGGGGGTTGATCAGTCCAGCTCATAACGGCGAATCAGCCGATAGATATTCCGCTCGCTGATCCCCAGTTTTTGCGCAACCAAGGACCGATGCCCACCGTATTTCTTCAGAAGATAAGCAATATAATAGCGTTCTATCTCTTCCAATGGGGGATCATTGGCAAAAATATCCATAACTTCAGTTGTTGGCTGAGATGATTTTTGAGGTCCATGGAAAGAAAAAAATTCCTCACCTATTATTTCTGCATCCCCTGATAAAATAATGGCGCGCTCAACAAAATTCCTTAATTCCCGGATGTTGCCGGGCCAATTGTATTTCTTGAGAACATCAAGCGCTGACTGAGAAATTTCCTTGTTGATTCGACGAGAAAAATCATGATTGCGGACAAAATGTTGCGCCAGTTGAGAAATATCCTCGCGCCGCTCACGCAGGGGGGGGACATGGATGACGAAGCCGTTCAAGCGGTAGAATAAATCCGGTCGGAACTGGCCATCCCGGCTCATCGCCGCTAAGTCTCGGTTGGTCGCGGCGACAATGCGGACATTGGCGCTGAGATCCTTGGTTCCTCCCAGCCGTCGGTAGCGCCCGGTTTCCAGGACGCGCAACAGTTTGGCTTGGATGGCCGGTTCGATTTCGCCGATTTCGTCGAGAAACAGGGTCCCGTCCTCGGCCCCCTCGATCAGCCCTTTCTTTTGCCGATCGGCCCCGGTAAACGCCCCTTTTTCGTGACCGAACAGTTCGGACTCGAACAAGGTCCGTTGCAAGGTGCAGCAATCCACCGCCACAAAGGTATGCCGGTCCCGCTTGGAGCGGGCATGGATCGCCTGGGCCACCAGTTCTTTTCCAGCGCCGCTTTCGCCCTGGATCAAGACCGTCATGTCCGAGGGCGCCACCGCCTCGATCAACCGGCGGACCTCGCTGATCCCACGCCCGGCTCCCACCATCAAATTATCCGGGCGCACCGCCAGCCGGTCTTTGATGAAGCTGTGTTCCCGTTTGATGGTGGCCATTTCGATGGCGCGGCTGACCACGACTTCCAGCTCATCGATGTTGATGGGCTTGACCAAATATTCGGCGGCGCCGGCTTTGACCGCCCGGACAGCGGTCTGCACCGATCCATAGGCGGTGAGAATGATCACCGGTTGATGCGGCGCCAGATGCGGCAGCATTTCCAGGCCGTCGGCGTCGGGAAGATTGACATCCAGGATGATGAGGTCGGCGGATTCGGCGGCAAGCCAAGCCTCGGCTTCGCTCCAGCGCCGCGCCGCGCTGGCGTCATAGCCGACGCGGGTCAGATGGTTGCACAGCAAAGTATTGAGGATGGCGTCATCTTCAATAACCAGGATACGCCGTGTCATACCCGATTCTCCGCAGCCATGGCTGCTTCCGCTGATGGAAACAGGACGGTGAAGCAAGCGCCTTGTCCCGGTTGGCTTTCCACGTGAATGGAGCCGGACAATCCTTCAACGATGCTCTTGCAAATAGCCAGGCCCAAACCCGTTCCTTGTTCGGTGTCGGCGCGATGACTGAAGAATGGCTCAAAAATGTGGCGGCGATACTCGGGTTTTATGCCCACCCCGGTGTCCGTGACAATCAGCGCCACCTGCTTGGCGTCGGAACGGACATCGACCAGCAGGCGACCGCCCGTGGGCATGGAATGAAAGGAATTCTGGATCAGATTCAACGCCACCATCCGCACATCGCCATCCACCGCCAAAATCCGGGGAGAACTGGGATCGGGGGTGAAGATAATCTCAATGCCCAAGGTTTCGGCATGCCAGTGAACCAAGGAGAGGGTTTCCTCAACCGCTTGCCCAATATCCACAAGGGTCTTTTGCTCTCCCCCGACGGCGGAAAGCTTTAGCAAGCGGTTGCTGACATCGATGCATTTGTCGATCTGGCCATCCACCAGCCGTAAATAGGTCAAAACCTCAGCGCTGGTCCCGCCGGCTTCGATATCGCGGAGCAGCCCTTCCAAAGCCAGGCGGATCGATGCGAGCGGGTTGCGGATCTCATGGGCGACCCCCGCCGCCAACTGCCCGACGGAAGACAGCTTCTGCCCGTGGGAAAAACGTATATCCTCGCTAAGATCACGGATGGATTCGACCACATAAAAGCTCTCCCGCCCCTGTTGTTCCAGCATCATGGGGGCGGCGTAGACTTCCATATGGACGGTGGAGCCATCCCGGCGGATATGCTGATGCACGGTCTTCAGCGGCTCTTTTTCACGAGCCAGAATATTCAGCGGGCAGGCGATCAGGGTGGGAGGACAGGGCTCGGAAGCGCCGTGGCTGGAGTTGTAGCAGGTCTGGCCCGCCAACGGCTGGCTGTCATCCAGACCCAATTGACGACGGTAGGTGCGGTTCGCCGTCACGATCATGCTGTTGGCGGCGATGACACGCAATCCATCGGGCACGGCGTCGATCATCGCCTGGAGGAAGGCTTCACGGTCACGGATGTCGCGCATGCGGGCGCGCAACGTCTCGGTCATCTCATTGAAGCCGCGGGCGAGATCAGCGATTTCATCCCTGCCGTCCTCGGGAACCCGAACGTCCAGCACGCCCCTTTCGACGGCGCGGTTGGCCGCCCCCAACACCTCCAGCCGGTCAAGAACCCGGCGGCGCAACAGCCACCACAGCGTCGTGGTCACCAGCAGAACCACCATGGCCCCCGCCCCTAAAAAGGCCAGCGCGCCATGCAGCGCCGTCGTCCGAATGGCCGCGGCGTCATAATCGATGATCAAAACGCCGTTGATCGGGTGTTCGCTCAACGGGCCGTGGCATTGTTGGCACGGCTCCCGATTGCGGACGGGATCGACGCCGCGCAAAACCTCTTGCCCGTTTTTATCCACCATAAACAGTGTCCGGCCACGCGCCGTGTTCTGTTGATGGCATTCCCGGCACCCGGAATCATTGTCGGTCAGGAAATGATGATTGAGCATCTGGCGGTTGGAGGCGAACCGCACCTCTCCGCTGGGATTGACGATGAGAACCTGCCGAACCCCTTCCTGCTGTCCCAAGCGATCGACGATCGTTTGCAGACCGGGCAGGTCACGCTTCAGCATGGCGTTCTCCAGCGCCGCCTGCAACAACAGCGCCGTCTGTTCCGACAGCCGGGTGCGCTCATGCCCGATCTGCCACTGATAGGCCCCGATGAACAGCGCCAGAAACACCAGCAGCGCCGACAACAACACAAGCCCGAGAGCAAAGCCAAAAACCCGCCCCAACCTTGCGGTTACCCACGATCCCATAACGTGACACCACCTTGAAAAATCAGCCGGGAAAGATCTGCCGGAGTTTTCGAGTCTACCGCGATCGAGCCGGATGGATTCAAGCCTTATATGCTTGCATCCTGTGCATTAAGTAAAAAAGCCTTCATCTTGAAGGGCGGGCAAAAAATTACAGCGGATTTCGGTTCAAGCTGAACTGAAATCCGCTGTAAACAAATAGATTCACGATGAATAGGATGGATAGTACTTGGTGTTGGCCTGTCTATGCTCAGTCTTCAGAATTTACGTCTGGCCTTTAAAAATGCACATGATCACGAGGCGCGCAGACCGGCTCCGGCGGAGCCGCCACGGGAACCTCCACTTCAGGGAGCAGGGCGGCCAACGCCTCGGTATAGGCCGAGGTCAGGACCGCCAAAGCCGCATAGAAGGGAGGGCCATGCCGACTGACCAGCGCTTTGGCGAAAGAGGGAAGCCAATTCGTCACATAGCGGCTGAGGAATTCGGCGGCTTCCACCTCTCCCGTTTTCTCGTCCCCCGCTTTCTCGTCCCCCGAGCGGATCAGATGAGCCAGGAAAAGCAAAAGCATGGACAAATGATCATCAGCACGCAGCGCTGAGTCGGGCACGCGCAAGTGATGACGGGCAAACCAGGCCCGCACGTCAAGCATGGGTTCCTGGCGCACCAGCCCGTCTTTATCCAGCCACGGTGAGGCATAGGGAGAACAGCCGCACCCGTTGAGCAGATAAACATCCGCGTAGGACGCCGCCAATTCGTCGGCGTCCTCGGCGGACAATGCGGAACCGAATGAGTCGAGGATCGCCGCCATGACTTGCCCGGCCACCACCGCCTCGGGATCATCGAGGGGAAGGGTCAAGCAGAGTGGGAATTTGCTGCTTTGCAACACCCCCACCATCTCGGCGTCTGGCTCGCGATCATGTATGGCCGCCAACATTTCCAAATCGGCAGCGATGGCATGACGCAGGCTAACCTCTAACTCGGCGGCTTCAACCATTAGTCTACTCGGGCTTTCGGATGGGCGATGAACACAATCGAGGCGTTGGTCAGTTCCGGATTCGACATGTCCTTGACACGACGAACCGGCTTGTCATTCGGCCCCATGGCCTTGGTTGGGTATGTTCCCTCCCGCAGCTGGTCGATAGGACCAATGTCCAACACGCGCATCATGCAGGCCATAACGCAATAGGGTTTGCGGCCAGCATCGAGTTCATCGATGCACATGTTGCACTTTTTAATGACCTGCGCCTCAGGATCCCACTGCGGGGCCCCATAAGGACAGGCCGCCTCACACCGGCGACACCCGATACACAAGGTGGAGTCGATGTCCACCACGCCATTGTCGGCCCGCTTGGTGATCGCCCCGGTGGGGCAGGTCGGCAAGCACGCCGGTTCGGCGCAATGGTTGCAAGACAGATTGACCTTGTAGGCATAGACCTCAGGGAAAGTCCCGCCTTCCACATACAGCACGCGGCGGAACCGCGGACCGGGTGGCAGGCCGTTCTTATCCTTGCACGCAATCTCGCAGGCCCGGCAGCCGATGCATTCCACATTGTTGTGGATGAAACCGAACTGCTCTTTGGGCACCACGGGCGTGTAGGTCTTACGGTCTTCGACAGCTTTTTGAGCCGCTTGCCGAAGTTCCATCTTCGATTTGGGCTGGGTCGTCATTCTCGCCACCCCTCACATCAAGCTCTGGTGTCGCGCCGCCATTTGGCGGCGCGGGCGGTTACGGTCTTGTCCCAGCCGGGATGGTGGTCCAGGTCGGTCTTGCGGATGTTGCACAGAACGGTGTTGTAGGCGAAAGCCCCTGCCGGACTGGGATCATCCTTGGTCAGGACATCCGGGTTGCCGGCTCGATCAACGCCGTCAACCATGTCCAGCCACGCACCTTCGTGCAGGACCAGAACGCCGGGCATGCACCGCTCGGTGACATAGACGGGGACCACGGTTTTGCCGCGATCGTTCCACAACTCCACCGTATCGCCGGTGTTGATCCCCAGCTTGGCGGCGTCGGATGCGTTGATGGTGACTTCCTGTTCAAAAGTCTCCCGCAGCCACGGAATGTTGTTGAAGATCGAGTGGGTCCGCCAACGCGGGTGCGGGCTGACGAGATGGAAGGGGAAGTCCTTGGCCTTGGGATGGTTCAAGGATTCCCACGGTTCGATCCATTTGGGAATGGCCGGGATGGGATAACCATACCGGGTCTTGGTCCAATCCGTGATGTTGGCCAGGCTGGTCGATAGGATTTCAATCTTACCAGACGCGGTCTGGAACGGCACGCCGTCTTCGATCTGAGCACGAAAAGCCACATGCGGTTTGTCGAACTTGAACTTGTGGACGCCCTTGCTCTTGAACTCTTCCCAACCCACGGTGACGCCTTGATGGTGCATCACCTTTTCTTCCCACCACGTCTTCAGATAGGCTTCGTCCGTGGCTTCGTTGTCATAGAAGTAATCCCGCTTGGAGCGTGGGTTATACTTCTCGCCATAGCCAAGACGGTAGGCCAGTTCGGTGAAGATCTGGAAGTCGGTGCGGCTTTCGCCCAAGGGCTCGATGACTTTGGGACGATGGATGTAGTAGTGCCCCTTGTACCAGGGCAACGCCACATCGTGCCGTTCAAAGTGGGTGCAGGCCGGCAGCACGAAATCAGCAAAGAGCGCCGAGCTGGTGAGTGTGGCGTCATTGCACACCACGAAATCCAGCTTCTTGATGGCTTCGATTTCTTTGTTGATGTTGGTCAGCTGGTTGAACCAGTTGGAACCATGCCACCAGATGCCCCGGATGTCTGGAATCTTCCCGTCCAGCGCATCGCTCCGCTCCCAACAGCCAATCTCTTCACGCTTGACATTGGGGTAGTTGAGGACGCAATGGGCCCAGCGGTCAGACTTGATCGCGGCATACCAGACGTTCGAATACTCGTCGTAGGGGTAGGCCACGCCTTCGGAATGCCAGCCCTTGCCCACGCCTTCAGCGCAACCGCCGAGCTTACCGATGTTGCCGGTGATCGCCTGCAGGGCGGCCGCCATACGGTTGTACTGCTCGCCATAGGCGTTACGGCCCGGAGCCCACGACGCCTTGAGAGCCGCCGGCTTGGTCGCGGCGTACATATGCGCCAGCTTGGCGATGGTTTCCGCCGGAACACCGCAAATGGCCGCGGCCCATTGCGGGGTCTTGGGCACACCATCGGACATGCCGAGGATGTATTCCTTGAAGCTTTCCTTACCCTGAGCCCAGCCCGGCATGGTGCTGGGATCGACGCCCTGGCAGAAGCGGGCGATGAACTGCTGATCCTGCAGTTCATTGACAAAAATATAATACGCCATCCCGGCCATCATGGCCGCGTCGGTATTCGGCTTGATGGGGATCCACCAGGCGTCATAAGCCGCAGCCGCATCCGTGTACTGGGGATCGACGACGACGAACTTGCAGCCATTCTGTTTGGCTGTGCGCATGTACCAGTGGGTGTTGCCGCCGTGGAACGTATAGGCCGGGTTCCATCCCCACATGATGATCAGCTTCGAGTGGGCGAAGGCGTCGTCTTCGTTGCCGTCCTCGATGGTGCCGTAGGTGATGCGGGAGCTGAAGGTGGTTCCCTGGTAGCTGGGCACCGACCAGGAGCTGGTGCGGCAGCCGAAGATACCAAGGAAGCGGGCCAGCAGCCCTTCGATCTGATCCGACTTGTGCAGAACGCCGTAGGACGCGCCGGCGTAGGATTGATCGAGAATCGCCGTCGGGCCGTATTTTTCCTTCAGCCGGACCATCTTTTCGGCAATCAGGTCCAGCGCCAGATCCCAGGAGACCCGCTTGAACTTACCCTCGCCGCGCTCACCCGTCCGCACCATGGGGTAGAGCAACCGCTCGGGGCTGTAGAGACGCGAACGATACGACCGTCCACGCAGACATGCCCGCAACTGAGGCGTTTCCGCCGTGTCGGTCCCGTAGGCGTCACCCTGAGCGCGGCCATCATCCGTGGACAAACGGACGATGACATCCCCCTTCTTGTGCGCCACCAGCATATGGCGCGAACCGCAATTATGCGCGCACGACGTCACCACCGTGGTGAGCTCATCGTCCTTGGGGTAGGGCTCGTAAGCAAAACCATGAGCGGGCCGCAACGGCGTCAACCCCGTGGCGGCGGCGGCGCCGGCTCCGGCGCTTACCTTGAACAAGTCGCGACGCGACAATTCAAGAGCACGCGCCAGAAGGTCCTTCCGATCGATTTTAATCATAATGAGTTTCCTCTGGCGTCAGTGCTTGGCGGTCCCTGCATCCAGCCGGAATCGAGCTTCGGATTGCTTGGGCCGGTCCGTAGCCCAGTCGGGAACGTCAGCGGGCATATCCGGCCAATCGTGACGCGGATACGGGAAGGACAGCCGATACCAAGCACGGCCGCCGTGGCAGCCATAGCAAACGTCGGAATCATCCTTTGCCAGCTTCTCGATGTTCGCGGCCTTCAGATAAGTGACCTGGTGACGGTTCGTGCGGGTTTGCTCGGCATGGCAGGTCAGACAGCCATTCTTGGCGTCCTCATTTTCCATGTCGGTCCGAATCTTCGACCACTCGTCCGGCAGGCTCATGTTCTCGAACGGGAATTTCCCGTGGCACATGAGGCATGTGGTCTCGGGGTTGACCTGCTTGCGCAAGCGGAATGTCGTCTCAACGGGAATGGCGGTCCATTTGCCATCCTGTTTTTCAACCCGCGGGCGCGCCATGGACTCTTCGCGTGGGTCATGGCCGGTGTGGCAGGTCGAACACTTCAGGTCCATAACCTTCTTGGCATAAGCAGTCGTCAAATGCCGGGCATGGAAAGTTTCCTGCGTCCCCTTGTACGTGTCCAGAGTCTGGTACCACGTCGGGCCTATATCCGATGTTTTCTTGCCAGCTGGCGAGACTTCGCGGATCTTGTCTTGTAGAATCTCGCTGTGGCAAGCAAGACATTCAGCATTTGTAGCTTTCGCGGTGTTTGGCGCCAAGTGCAGAGGCGACCAAACTTCACGCTGATAGTCAGCGGCGGTGGCCGGTATCGCTGCACCACACAGCAACAGCCCCATCGCGGCGGAGAGCAGTCTCCCGACGTTCATCGCACACCCGTTGTTACGGAGTGAAACAAAGGGCGGCCTCGATTGAGGCCGCCCCAATAGGAAGAATTACTTCCCTTGCATGCCGCCCATGCCGGACATGCCGCCCATGCCGGACATGCCGCCCATGCCGGACATGCCGCCCATGCCGGACATGCCGCCCATGCCGCCCATGCCGGACATGCCGCCCATGCCGCCCATGCCGCCCATGCCGGACATGCCGCCCATGCCGCCCATGCCGGACATGCCGCCCATGCCGCCCATGCCGGACATGCCGTGCATGCCGGACATGCCGCTCATGCCCTGAGCGAAGGCGGGAGCTGCGTAAGCGGCGGCGGCGACGATGGCGATAGCAACCAGCTTCTTCATGATAAATCTTTCTTTTGACAGTCGTAGGATTGGTGTCTCGATGGAGCACGAGATCTGTTGTTGATGGGCGGTTGGAACCGCAGAAATGGCCAGTGTTTCCCGAGGGATCAGAGGCCAGAACTTATTTTTGCGGGGGCAACCCGGTGACCCGGTTCTTCAGATCATAGGGTGCGGGCATCCCGCGCCGGCCCGCTGGCGTGTACCAGGGGGTGTGCGTCGCGACGGGATTGTCCACGACCTTGGTGGGGTTCGCGGTCGTTGCTTTGATGGCCTGCGCCGGCTGCGCATCCGCAGCAGCCCGAGCTCCATCAGCCATCACCCCTACAGCCAGTACGGCTGCCAAAACCAATATTGTCTTTCTCGTCACGGTCATGGCGGCGGTTACTCCTGATTTGGTCGCCTAAATAGCAGCAAGTTCCGGGCCAAATCGCCACGATACTTCGAAAGATAACCTACCTTACCGCAAGGGGCTGTAGCCTGCGGCATTTTCGCAATGCCATTATGGCAGGATACGACAAAATGGCATGCCAGATTGGCCGCCGCATTGCAGCAAAGTTCGTTACCCCGTGGTTGAAGGTCCGGCCAGCAGCGCAGGCGTTCCTCTCACATCGAGGGGGTATGGCGGATGCAGGCACAAGAAGGGGTGATATAGGGAACACAGAGGAAACTTAACGCTTGAAGTTCGCAATTCGTTCTGTCAGCCTCGGCGCTCTCACGCGATATGAGGAACAGCGCCATGCCGATGCTCGAGTTTCTGAAAGAGATGTTCACCCTGATCGCGTTGCTGGCCACGCTGTACGCTTGGACGCTGTTTGGTTACGCGCTTGGCCTTTGATGGGGCTAAGCTTGGGCTTTCGGCTGCGGGGCAAGCGCCGGCTTGACGATCAATAGAAGGAAAGAACTACATTTCTCTGCCAAAAATTATATTCAGGAATTGAAGAGTACGCAGACCCATATCCGCATCAGTATAATATCCGATTTCGCAGCCCCTCCCACGCCTCGGCATCCTTAAATATTTGAATGGAGCCGGCTCTCACGAGGTGGAGCCGGCGCTTGGTGACGATGGTCGGGAAGCAGGGGCAATGCGGAATTTTTTTCGGAAACGGCGCAGCGCCGGTGTGGACGACGATGCTACGGGCGGTCCGGGCCTCAACGCCCCGGGCGCCAAGGAGGGCGAGAATCCGGCAGGCTTCACCGGGATGGGGGCTCCAGGATCACCCTCGGGGCCCCTGCGGTCCCCTGTCAGCATGGGTGGGCCGCCACGGTTGCGTGCGGTGCCCGGAGCGGGAATGACGCCGACCCAGCATGGCCGACAACTCGGCGACGCTGGTTCCGGCGGCGGTGATCACGACCTGCCGCGCTTCACCATGCCGGTAAACACCGGCCTGCGAGGACCGCGCGGCACGGCGCCGGCGCTGTTGACCGGGTTGACGCCGGAAATGAACGGTCGCCTGCGCGAGGCGTTCACGCCAACCCGGCCAAAGCAGGCGCTGAACGCCTTGTTCGTTGGCCGCACTGCCGCGCTCAAGCGCATCATCTCGGCCATCGAGGAAGAGCGGGCGCATGTCATCCTGTTCGGTGACCGTGGTCGTGGCAAGACGTCCGTGGCCAACGCCATCGAGCAGATCGCGGCGCAAGCCGGGTATTTGGCGCTCAAGCTGACATGCAGCGCCGAGTTGAGCTTCGAGGACAGTTTTCGTCATTTACTGCGGCGCATTCCCTCCACCTACTACCGCTCGGGGATGGATAACCCCTTCGCGGCGCGCCGCACCTTCACCAGCTTCAACGAGCTGTTGCCAGAGGGTAGCTTCAGCGTCACCGAGCTGAACGAGGTGCTTGCCGGTATCTACGGCACGCATGCGTTGCTGATTCTCGACGAATACGACCGCATCACCGACGAGGATTTTCGCAACAAGCTCGCGGAAATGCTGAAAAACCTGACTGACAGCTCAATCTCCGTAACCTTGCTGATCGTCGGCGTGGCCGAAAATCTTGACCAGTTGCTTGGCAAGCACCCCTCGATTCAGCGGTCACTGGCGCCCGTGCACCTGCCCTTGATGACTGACAAAGAGATCGAGCGGTTGATTCAAGCCGGAGGGGAGAACGCGGGGATCGGCTTCGCGCCGGATGTGGTCCGCCGCATCGCGGAGTTTGTCCGTGGGCTGCCCTATTATGCGCAATTGCTTGGTCTGCACGCGGCGCGCAGCGCTATCAGCCGGGAGGCGACGACCGTTGAGCGCGTCGATCTTGCTTACGCGGCCAATCGCTGCCTGCAAGAGGCGGAACGCGGTATCGTCGACTCTTACAATCGGGCGCTTGCCGGCGCCCGGCGTGTCGAGTTGGAAGATGTGCTGCACGCCGCCGCGTTATGCCCGGCCGATGAATACGGCGTTTTCGATCCCAAAGAACTGACCGGTCCCGAGGGCATGCCGGTCTTTGCCGATCTTGATGGGATGCTCAAGCGGTTATCCGATGAAGACCACGGCAATGTCTTGGCGGCGGTGCCCGAGCCTGGGCGTTTTCGCTACCGTTTTCGCAACCAGATGATGCGCCAGTACGTGCTGATGCGGCTTGCTCACGAGCGTGCGCAAATCTGATCCGGCCGCCGGCGCTGGCTGCACCAGCGCCGGCGGCGTGTTTACTGGTTGCTCACCATCACCGTGAACAGCAGCGCTGCGGTGATGAAGGCGAGGATCCCGGCGATGATGGCTAAGCTCCAGAGATACTGACGGATTTCCCCTTGCTTCCAGGCGCTGCGCGCCAGCAAAAGCAAATAGGCCAGGGCCAACAGGCCGGTAATTTTCCAAACCAACGCAATGATGCTCCACAGGCGCTGGCGGCCAGCGCGGACGGCTGGACAATACGCCGGGCGTTTGGGGAGCCGCCAGCTCTTGCGTCGATGCAAGCCATGACAATCCTATGACTAAAGGCATAGCGGCTTGAGCGTAAGAACGCCTTATTTTTGGAAGAAAAGTGTAAACAAATTTGTGGGGGGTGCGCTTTTTATAGCCATGAACTCGGTTATTTGTAACTCTGGGGTGTTTGGAATTTGTTAATTTCTTAAGAAATGATATTATATTGTCAATATAGTGTTAAGATGACCCAAAAAA
The DNA here is from genome assembly GCA_031546725.1 of Azospirillum sp. Classification (GTDB taxonomy): domain Bacteria; phylum Pseudomonadota; class Alphaproteobacteria; order Azospirillales; family Azospirillaceae; genus Azospirillum. The sequence goes on along the minus strand of JAVBJZ010000007.1, from coordinate 47,344 downwards.
ATTGACACGTAAAGAGATTGCTGATCATTTGAAAGCCAATTGGCTGTTCCATTTTTGTAAATAGCTTTACGCATATACCCAATGCGTTCATCCATTAATACCACGGAGCGGTATCGATAACTGCGACACGGGGGTATCTTCATCCAAAATATCGGCACAAAGATGCGATGGAGTGGCGCTGTTGGGAGGCTGAACGCAGCCGATACCGGCAAAAGTACCGATGGGGACTTGCGAAAATATCCGGATATCGCGGGAGTTGACAATGGAACCAGTACGAGCCTTTCTGATCGACTCGAACAAGCTCTTTCGGGAGGGTCTGAAGCGCCTCCTGGATGATTCGCCTTTTCAGATCGTTGCCGAAGCCGGCAATTTGCGCGAGGCGGTGTCTGCGGTTGAAGGCGGTACGCACCCCCAGTTGATTCTGCTCGATCTGGTGAGCGGCGGCGATGAGGAGGCGGAGGGCATGCGCCGTCTGCGCGCCGTGCTGCCAGAGGCCCGCATGGTCATTCTCACCAGCGAGTTGTGCACCCGCCGTTTGGCCAACGCGCTTGAAGCCGGTGCGGATGGTTATTTGATGAAGGACCTGTCCTCGGACGCGCTGGCGCAGTCGCTGCGTTTGGTGATGATGGGGGAAAAGGTGTTCCCGACGCATCTGGCGGCGCTGTTGATCAGCGGGCGCGTCAACGGCAATGGCGCCGATATGCCGGTCTCACGCAAGGGCTTGTCGCAGCGCGAGGTGCAAATTCTGCGCTGCCTGCTCAATGGCGATTCCAACAAGATGATCGCCAACCATCTGAACATCACCGAAGCGACCGTCAAGGTTCATCTCAAGAGCCTGTTGCGCAAGATCAACGCCTCCAACCGCACGCAGGCGGCCATCTGGGCGCTCAACAACGGTATCGGTGGCGAGTTCGCCGGCGGCGCCGTGGTGAACGCGGCGGCGGTTCACCAGTGATCCTTCCTGTATGATGACGGTGCGGTCGTCGCAGCGAAACTGCGGTGACCGCACCTTGCCTCAGGCCAAACGGCTGATCTGAGGGAGATGGTGGGGTTGGGCGATCGGCGGAACCGCGCCGTCCCGAGCCGATTGCAGCGCACCCTGCTGGCGTGCGGCGAAGACGCCGGCTTCGGTGCGGTTGCGAAAATGCAGCTTGGACAGGACGCTGCGCACCATCGATTTGATCACCGCCTCGGATAACTCCAGTCCGTTGGCGATGGTGCGGTTGTTGAGTCCCTGTCCAAGCAGGCGCAGAGTCTGAAACTCCGGCGCCGAGAGGCGAGGCAGCAGAGTGAGTCGGATCTCATCCACGCCAAGACGCGACAGGAACTGCTTGGGCATCAGGCAATGCCCTTCCAGACCGAGGTCCAGCAGTTCGTTGATGCGATCGACGTTGATGTCTTCGAACACCCAGGCGTCGGCGAAGGCGAGGATATGGGCGGCGTCCAGCAGTTCACGGGACGAAAGGACGACGACGATGCGCGAGCGCCGTGACAGGCGCAGGTACACCATAGGCTCGTTTTCCCGCAACGCCGTGAACTGTTGCAGGCCGATCAGGATGGCGTCGGGCGTCAGCGTGCTCTGCGTCAGTTCGCTCAGGGTATGGAAGACGGTGAGTCGGTGCCGACCCGCCTTTTCCAGTGCCTGGACGACGGTGTCCGTAAGGCCGTTGTTGTCGAGAATGAGACAGACATGCATGGGGCTCACCGCGTTGCGGGACGATGGCGATGCTTTCTCGGGCGCGTGCTCATGGGTTGGGTGCATGGAGTCAGCTCTGGCTTGGGGGCATCCACGGGCGGCCCCTTTCCGGGCTCCGCTTCTTGTCGAGTCACCTTCCGCATCGGGATCAGCAGAAATGCCGTCGTCTTCCATAATTTTTTAGGAAAGCCTTATATAAATCTGCAAAGGAACATACCGGCATATTTTGATTTTATAATTTTGACTGTTTCCTTGTAAATTAAACGATAGCTTGTCATGCGAGATCGTCAAGGCGACGATTATTGGCGATAGTTGATCTCCTTGTGATACTCCATCCGTGCTGATATTGAGCAAAAGAGCGCGTCGAGGTATGACCAATGCGCATGGTTATGCTATGCCTCGACATTCGTGGTTGTTGTGGAGGTCGTGTCTAATTTTCTAAAAATTATGAATAATGATTTTTATCGACGCCAAATATGGATTATTTCTACCAAATATTTCCATTATTCTATATGCATACTTTTGTATGTGATAATTTTAAGTCACAAACTACCTATGACTTTTGTTCTGGTTAGTGTAACGTTCGTGACCACCAAGGGTAATGGTCCGACGGCAAAGGCTCTATGGCGCTTGTTGATATATTTAGGCACGATCGATTGTGGTAGCTGTCTTGTCAACAGACGCCGATACTGTCGGCAAAATACACAGTCCCTTCAAGCAAGAAGGGATACTTGGATAAATACCGTCCGGTCGATCTGGTCGGGTTAAAATAGGATAGGCGGGGATGATGAAGATTCTGATCGGTGACGACCATCTGTTGTTTCGCGAAGGCCTGCGCCGTCTGCTTGAGCAGTTGCACGCTGATGCCGAGTTCTTCGAGGCGGGAACCTTCAGTGAACTAATTGAACAATGCCGCAGCAGCGCGCCGTTCGATATTGTGCTGATGGATCTGCATATGCCCGGTTGGTCGGGTTTCGAGGGCATGCGCGAGGTGCAGAACCTGCTGCCCGGTACGCCGGTGGTGGTCATTTCCGCATCAGAGACACTCAGCGATATCCGCAACGCGCTTGACCATGGGGTGACGGGCTACATCCCGAAATCGAGCAGCGTAAAGGTCATGATGGGCGCGCTTAACCTGGTGTTCTCTGGCGGGATCTATGTGCCGCCGGGCGCCATCACTTTTGGTGTCGATAATGCTCTGAACCGCCATGCGGACGAATCCACCGGGCGTGGCGGCAATTATGGCCTGACCCAGCGTCAGCGCGAGGTGCTGGAGTGCCTGAGCGCCGGCAAATCAAACAAACAGATCGCCTATGAGCTTGGCCTGTCTGAAGGCACGGTTAAAATCCATGTTACCGCGATCTTCAAATCATTAGGCGTCAAGAACCGGACCCAGGCGGTCATCACGGCGGCGGCCATGGCTTCTTGATGAAATCATTCTGACAGTCGGTTTTGTCTCTCAATCTCCTCTTCCATCCTGGAAGAGGAGGTTTTTTTATTATGCAGCGTCTGGTGAATCGGTGGCGTTCAGGCGGACGTCGCACCGCGCGCGTGTGACCTTTGCGCCATCATAAGTGTGACGGACGGTGAGCGACCTTGACCGGGCGTGCCGGCCTCTGCTACCTGGACCCTTTGTTGAGACTCCATCTTGGGTATCTGATCGGGTTGCCCCATGAGGACGCTGTCTAAGCCATGAGCGACATTTTCCAAGAAGTCGACGAGGATCTCCGCCGCGATCGGATGTCGCGGTTGGCGAAGCGCTATGGTGGCGTCATTGGCGCCGTGGCGGTGCTGATCGTCGCCGCCACCGCCGGCTATCAGGTTTGGCAGGGCTGGCGGACGTCGCAGCGTGAAGCTGTGACGGGCCAACTGGTCAACGCCTTGACGCAGACCCAGGCCAGCCCGGCCAAAGGGATCGAGGCGCTGTCTTCCTACGCGCTCACGGCTCCCGCCGAACTGGCGGTGTTGGCCCACCTCAACGAGGCGGCGTTGTACGTCGGTGAAGGCAAGAGCGCCGAAGCCGTGGCGATTTATGATTCTGTCGCCGCCAACGCCCAGGTGGACGTCACTTACCGCGATCTCGCGGTCTTGCTGTCCATCACCCAGCAGATTGGCGGCGGCGACGCCGCCGCGTTGCAAACGCGTCTGCAACCGCTGACGGCGGATGGCAACGCTTGGCGCTTCTCGGCGCGTGAGATGATGGCGTTGCTCGCCGTGCGCACCGGCGACACCGAACGCGCCCGCACCCTCTTTCAGCAACTTGCGGATGATTCGCTGGCTCCGTCGGGCGTACGCTCACGGGCCGCCGAACTCGCCGCTCTATACGGCAAGAGCTGATGACCTGGACAAACCGTCGCTGCGGCGCCCTTCTCACGACATCCCTGCTTGGCCTGTTGCTGGCCGGCTGCGACACCGTTGGCGATTTCTTCAGCAAGACTCCGGCGCCACCCTTGCCTGGTGAACGTGTTTCCGTGCTGGTCAGCGGCCACAAGGTGGAAGCGGATCAACGCCTTTCCGGTGAAGGAGTGGTGCTGCCGGCGGCGCAGGTGAATGAGGCCTGGGCGCAGGCTGGCGGCAATCCCAGCCACGCGATGGGGCACCTGGATCTGGCGGCGGCGCCTGTCCAGGCCTGGCGCGCCAGCATCGGCAGCGGCTCCAGCAGCGCGGAGATGCTGTTGAGCACCCCGGTGATCGCCCAGGGGCGCATCTACGCCATGGACGCCGACGCCCACATCGCCGCGCTCGATGAACGCACCGGCAGCCAGCTCTGGCGCGTCGATGTGCGGCCAGAAAAGCGCCGTGGCGATTCCATGGGCGGCGGGGTCGCCTTCGCCGATGGCAAGCTGTTCGCCGCCACCGGCTATGGTGAGGTGCTGGCGCTTGATCCGGCCAACGGGGCTGTGGTGTGGCGCAAGCATATCGCCGGGCCGGTGCGTGGCGCGCCCACGGTGATGAGCGGCGCCGTCTTCGTGCTGACGCTCGACAACCAAGCCTTCGCCTTGTCAGCCGACGATGGCTCCGTGAAGTGGAATCACTCCGGTATTCTGGAAAACGCCGGCCTGCTGGGATCGTCCAGCCCAGCCGCCAGCGGGACGCTGGTGGTGGCGCCGTATTCCTCGGGTGAGTTGTTTGGGCTGCGCATCGAGAATGGCCGGATCGCCTGGCAGGATAGTCTGGCGATGATCCGTCGTGGTGGTGCGCTGGCCAGCATGACCGATATTCAGGGTCTGCCGGTGATTGACCGTGGTCAGGTCTACGCCATCGGTCATGCCGGCCGCATGGTGGCGTTGGATGAGCGCATGGGGGCCCGCTTGTGGGAAGCCGAGGTTGGCGGCAAGCAGACTCCGTGGCTGGCTGGCGACACTCTGTTCGTTGTCGACAATGATAACGAGGTGCTGGCGATCTCCCGCAAGTCCGGTGGCGTGCGCTGGGTCAGTCAGCTTGAGGTGTTCAAGAACCCCAAGGACAAGACGGGGGGCATCACCTGGGCCGGGCCGGTTCTGGCCGGCAACCGGCTGTGGCTGACCGGGTCGCATGGCGTGCTGGCGGCGCTGGATCCGACCAACGGGAAGGAGGTCGGGCGCTACAGTTTACCGACGTCCACCTACTTGCCGCCGGTCGTTGCGAACAATACCCTTTATGTGTTGAGCGACAATGGGACGCTCAGCGCTTTTCGCTGACCCGCTTGTTTAAGGATTTCCGGCTGCATGCCGTTTACAGTCGCCATTATTGGCCGCCCGAATGTTGGCAAGTCGACGCTCTTCAACCGTTTGGCTGGCAAGAAGCTGGCGCTGGTGGATGATACGCCGGGGGTGACCCGCGATTGGCGCTCGGCTGAGGGCTTCGTCGGTGGCTTGTCTTTCACCATCGTCGACACCGCCGGTCTCGAGGATGTGACCGACAACAGTCTGGAAGCGCGCATGCGCCGCCAGACTGAACAGGCGCTGGTGCGCGCCGATGTGGCGTTGTTCCTGATCGACGCCCGCGCCGGCGTGTCACCGCTTGACCGTCACTTCGCGACGCTGCTGCGCCGCTCGAAGACGCCTGTCATCCTGGTCGCCAACAAGGCGGAAGGAAAGGCCGGCATGCCCGGCCTGTATGAGGCGTTCGAATTGGGCCTGGGCGATCCCGTGCCGCTCTCCGCCGAGCATGGCGAGGGCATGGCCGATCTGGTCGAGGCGCTGCTGCCCTACGCCCCCAAGGAGGAGCAGGAGCCGGCGCCACGGCGGCGTCGCAGCACGCCCAAGGGGGCGGTGAAGGCAGCGGTCCCCGATGGGGAAATCGAAGGCATCGGCGACCTGCCGGAGCCAGAGGAAGAGCGCGTCAAGCCCATCCAGGTCGCCATCGTTGGCCGCCCGAATGTCGGCAAGTCCACGCTGCTCAACAGCCTGATCGGTGAGGAGCGGGTGCTGACCGGCCCAGAGGCCGGCATGACTCGCGACGCCATCGCCGTGGACTGGACATGGCGCAACCGCAACTTCCGCCTGGTGGACACCGCCGGCATCCGCCGTCGCGCCCGTGTCGACGAGAAGGTGGAGAAGCTGGCTGTCGCCGACGCTTTGCGTGTCGTGCGCATGGCGCAGGTCGTGGTGCTGGTGGTGGATCCCGACCAGAGTCTCGACAAGCAGGATCTGACCATCGCCCGCACGGTGTTCGATGAAGGCCGGGCGCTGGTTCTGGCGATCAACAAATGGGATGCGGTCGAGAATCGCGCCATGGCGCTCCGCCAGGTTGAGGACAGGCTCGAGGCATCGTTCGCCCAGGCCAAGGGTGTGCAGGCCGTCACCATTTCCGCGCTCAAGCAGCAGAAGCTGGACACGCTGCTGGATGCGGTGCTGGCGACCTATGATGTGTGGAACCGCCGCATACCGACCGCGCAGCTCAACCGCTGGCTGGAAGGCGTGCTGGAACATCACCCGCCGCCCCTGGTGGAAGGGCGCCGGCTGAAGATTCGCTACATGACGCAAGTGAAGGCCCGTCCGCCGACCTTCGCGCTGTTCGTGAACAAGCCGCTCGATCTGCCGGAAGCCTATCAGCGCTACCTGATCGCCGGCCTCCGCGACGCCTTCGACTTGCCCGGCGTGCCGGTTCGTCTTGTCCTGCGCAAACGCAAGAACCCCTTCGCCACAGACGATTGATCCCCTTGCGCATCACTCGGCGGCGGTGGGGGCCACCGTCTCAGCGTTAAGCACAACCGCGATCACCGCCGCCCATTCCCCCATCTGCACCGGCCTGCCGTTTAGGGCGATCACCGGTCGGACGCCCAGGCTGCTGGTCAGGAAAAGCTCTTCAGCCCGCAAGGCGTCGTCCACCGACACCGTGCGCTCCTCCACGGCGAAGGCGTCCATCACGGCGGCGCGCAGCACGCCGGGCAGCGCACCTTCGCTTATCGGTGGGGTGATCAGTGTTCGGTCAAGCACCAGAAACAGATTGGCGGCCGATGCTTCGGCCACCCGCCCGGCGGTGTTGAGCAGCAGCGAGTCATCGGCCCCCTGGCGCGCCGCCTCCTGCCGGGCAAGCACACTATCAAGACAGTTCAGCGATTTGATGCGCGCAAGGGGGGAGTGCTCGTTGCGTCGGGTGGCGGTGGCCACCACGACACGCGCTGGCGGCAGCGGCGGGGGCAGGGGGGCGGCGGTGATCAGCAGAGTCGGCGTCGGTTGAGACGGCGGCAACAAGCCGCGCGGGGCCGCGCCGCGCGTCAGCGTCAGGCGCAACGACGCCTCGTTCAGGCCGCGCGCTTCCAGCAGGGCGGCCATGGCCGCCGCGACGCCGGCATCATCGAGCGGTACCGGCATGTCGAGAACCGCCGCCCCGGCCCGCAGCCGCGCCAAATGGCGCTCCAGGTGGCGTGGCCGACCGGAGGCGACGCGCAGTGTCTCGAACAGGCCATCGCCCAGCAGCAAACCACGGTCGGTGGGGGCGATGCGGGCTTGCTCCTCGGCCACCAGCGCATCGTTCAGCCATACATGGGTCATCCCCATTCCTCTTCTACGCTGCCGGACAGGACGGTCAGTTGCGGGCGGATTTTCACCAGCATCTCCTCCCACTCCGCAGCGGGGTCGGAATCGGCGACGATACCACCCCCGGCCTGGGCGATCACGGCATCGCTGGTTATCGATAGGGTGCGGATGACGATGCTGCTGTCCATGGCGCCATCGAAACCGATCCATACCACGCTGCCGCAATAGGCGCCGCGACGGGATTCTTCCAACTCATCGATGATCTCCATGGCGCGGACCTTGGGCGCGCCGGTGATGGAGCCACCGGGAAAGGCGGCGCGCAGCAGATCCACCGGCCCGAGCCCAGGGCGCAAGCGCCCGGTCACCGAAGAGACGAGGTGGTGGGCGGAAGCGAAACTCTCCAGCCCCACCAGTTTCGGCGCACGGACCGAACCCACCGCGCAGACGCGCGATAGGTCGTTGCGCATCAAATCGACGATCATCAGGTTTTCGGCGTGGTCCTTGGTGCTGGCCAGAAGGTCTTCCGCTGCGGCGCGGTCGGCGGCTGGGTCGGCGTGGCGGGGGCGGGTGCCTTTGATTGGCCGCGACTCGACCGCTCCGCCCGCCGACAGGCGCAGGAAGCGCTCGGGTGAAACACTGGCGATTTGCAGGGCCGGCCCGCCGTTGAGGAAGGCGGAGAACGGAGCCGGGCTTATGCTCCGCAACCGTTCGTACAGCGCATAGGCAGGGATTTCCGGGGGACGGGGCGCCACGAAGCGCTGGGTGAAGTTGGCTTGGAAAATATCGCCGGCGTAGATGTAATCCAGAACCCGCTGCACCCGCTGCATGTACGCGCTACGCTCCAGGTCAGGGATCCAGCGTGCGGCCGCCGTCATGGGCGGAAATGATGGGGCTGGCGACAGTGGGGCAGAGAGCCGCCGGGCCAACCCCAGCGCGTCCGGGCCTGTGGCCCAGGCCTGCTGCTCTTTCTGGTCGAAGACGGCGACGGTCTCATAGATTCCGACGAGCATATCCGGCAACCCATGGGGATTGCCGTGCCGCGCCGGCAGCCGCTCCAGTGTCCGTGACAATTCGTAGCCAAGAAAGCCTATCGCCCCGCCGGTGAAGGGGACCGGGTCCGCTGTTGATTGGCGGCAGGCTCCCAACTCCCGTTCCAGCACCGCGAAGGGGTCGCCGGACACCAACGCGCCGTTCACCCGCACCTGCCCGTTCGTCGCCTCAATCACCCGGACGGGCTCAACGGCGATGATGGAGAAACGGCCTCGCTCACCGTCGGTCACGGCGCTGTCCAGCAGCATGGCGTAAGCCTGCCCGGCGAGGGGGCGGAAGGCGGTGGCGGGGACGGTGTAGGGAAAGGGAATGAAGACCAACGGCGTTCCGGCGGATGGAGGGAGAGCATAAGCGCCACAGGGGGGCGTGTCTTCTCCAACGTGGTGTGGGCAGGGAGGCGTCGCAATCGCTCCGCATTGGCCAGACGCCACGCACGGCGACGTCATGCGGCTTTCGGGTGCAGAGTCGCGGCAGGCTTGCGCCAGGGGATCACCCCCTTTAGCCTCAAAAATCATTGAGAGCAATGGAGGCGAAGCGATGAAGGCGCGTGTGAAGTGGGTGGAAGGCCTGATGTTCGTCGGTGAATCGGGAAGCGGGCACAGTGTGGTCATGGACGCCGCCCCGACCGTGGGCGGGCGTGACCTGGGAATCCGGCCTATGGAGATGCTGCTGCTGGGCATGGGCGGCTGCTCGTCGATCGATGTGGTGACGATCTTGCAAAAGGGCCGCCAGACGGTGACCGACTGCTGGGTTGAACTCGACGCCGAGCGCGCCGAGACCGATCCCAAGGTGTTCACCAGGATCCACGCGCATTTCGTGGTGACCGGCCGCGCCCTTGACCCCACGAAGGTTGAACGCGCGATCGCGCTGTCGGCGGAGAAATATTGCTCGGCCTCGGTGATGCTGGGCGCTATGGCCCAGATCACCCACGACTTCGAGGTGCGGGAGGCGTCAGGAGACTGAAACAGGCGCGCGCGGCGGCGCAGCGCCGCCGAATTCCTGAACGATAGCCCCGAAGGCCATCGCTGCAATGCTGGACGGGTGAGGCCGAGGTCCCTAAGATCCCCTGCTGATCAGGGAATGCTTAGTGGAGATGGGGCGTGGGCAAGAGGGACGACGGGCAGGAGAAGGCCCATATCGAAGCGACGCTGGCCGATCGGTTGGCTCACCTCTGGCGGACCGAAGATCCCCGCTTCGATGAGGAACTGGACGAGGTGCTGGATGGTGGCCGGCAGGCGCTGATCGAGGCGACAATGTCCAGACTGAAGGAGGGCGAACACATGCCCTTCATGGATGATGTCGAGACCTTGGCTGAGTTCGTCGAGCGCGTCGACGAGGATGGCCAGGCCGTCTCCACCAGTCTGTACTGGTTTGTCGCCGAGATGGAGGGGGATGCCCATACCCCGCCATCGGTGGAGGCGATCGAAGAGGCTTTCACCTCGGTCAACCTGCTGAAGCCGCAAGAACGGGTTCGCCTGTTGCCGGTGTGGTTCGATCCGGAGCAGCTCTCCTATCTCGAAGCGATGGATCGCCGGGCTTTGCTGCGCCGTATGCTCGTGTCTTTCGACGATGCCGCACGTTATGCCGTGGACCAGGAAATGACCGCCGAAACCGACGAGGGGCCGCGTTTGCTGGCCTTTGTCGGTCTGTTCGACGAGGCGTTGCGCGATGGCGGCGAGGATGACGCCTGGGAGGACGAGGAGAGCGAGGAGGAGGTTGAGCGCATCGGCGCCGCCATCGAGGATTTCTCCACCGCTGTCGCCCGGGCCGACCAGCGCATCACCCGTTGCCGGCCCGTGGGCGGGCTGACCGACCTTTTGGAGTTCGTCGCTGAGGAGCCGTGGGAGGAAGGGGCCGACCTGAAGGACCTCCAGCGCTTCATCGAAGTGGCGCGGGCTGAGGTTGACGACGGCCTGCTGGATGCCGAGGTGCTGTGGATTCCCGGCTCGCTGGAGGTCAGCCTGTCCGGTTCCGATGGTCGCTTCGTGGACAGCGCCGTCTTCGATGTGCCGGAGACGGCGCTGGCCACAACCATAGACACCCTGAAGCGCTTCTGCCGCTCTGTCCGCCCATCCGGGGGGCCGGTTGGGACGGCCTGAGTAAGGGGACGGCTTCAGAGCCACTTCGTCTCGGGTGACACCATCGGTTCGGGTTCGCGGTTCAGGGCGTCGAACACATCCTCCACCCTGTTCACCACGGTGAACAGGCGGCGGTGTGCGGGCTGGCAGAATCCCTGCGTGATCATGTGTTCGATCATCGCGACCAGCGGCGCCCAATAGCCGTCGACATCGACGATGACGATTGGTTTATCGTGCAGGCGCAACTGTTTCCAGGTCAGCACTTCAAATGTTTCGTCCAGGGTGCCGATCCCGCCGGGCAGAACGATGAAGGCGTCTGAACGGTCGACCATCATGCGCTTGCGTGTGTGCATGCTGTCGACCACATGCAACTCACTCAGGCCGGTGTGCTCCACCTCCAGGGCCTGGATATGGTCGGGGATGATGCCGACCACGCTTCCTCCCGCGCCGATGGCGGCGTCGGCGACGATACCCATCAGCCCAACCCGGCCACCGCCGTAGACGACCTGGATCTTACGCTCCGCCAAGCCGACGCCCAGCTTATGCCCAGCCATCTTGTAGACATCGGAGACACGGCTGGAGGCGCCACAATACACACAGACGGCGTTCGGAGTTTTCATCCCAGGAACCTTCGTTGTTCGTTCTCGATTGCGTGCCTTGTCTACAGCGGATTCCGGTTCGATTTGAACCGGAATCCGCAGCGCATGGGCCATCGACGCCGGGGGAGTCGGCCACAGCCTCTCCCCCCGGCTTGTCACATCGGGATCACCTCTGCGGAAAGGGGCGCTCTTTTGCCAAAAGAGTTCAGGGGGTACCGCATACGGCCATTGATCCCGCTTCGCGACCCATCGATACTTGCCCCAGCGCTTGGCCCAGCCGACCGGGCGCCAGCTTAGGATGCGGCGGTGAGACAGACTCTGTTTCTTGGTGCGGTGGTGGCCGCCATTTTGGCGGCGACGGTTTCTTATAGTCTTTTGACAGCACCCAGCCGCAATGAAGAAAACAAAAAATCAGCTCCGCCGATCGCACAGACCGCGCAGCCGATCCAGGTCGTAAAACCCCAGATCGGGCCTGAGAAAACCAAGCCTGAGGCGGTGAACGCGCCACAGTTCGATGTGGTCCGTGTGATGCCCGATGGCGAGGCGGTGATCGCTGGCCGCGCCGCGCCCGGCGCCGTGGTCTCGGTATTCGATGCAAACCGACCCATCGGTGAGGTGACGGCCGACACGCGCGGTGAATGGGTGCTGCTGCCAGCGCAACCGTTGCCGGTGGGCAGCCGTGAACTCAGCATGACCGCTCGTCAGGGTGATGAGACCACGCCGTCCGGGCGTGTGGTGGTGCTGGCGATTCCCGAACAGCCTGGTCAAGCGCTGGCGGTGGCTGTTCCGCGTGAGGGGCCCGGCGCCAGCACCGTTCTGCAAACCCCGCTCTCTGTTGAAACCAAACCGGAGGCGGAGCCGACCGGGGCTGAAGCGGAGCCGGTTAAAACCCCGCCGCCAGCACCACCCAGTGGGGTGTCGGTGGAGACGGTGGATTATGATGCAAACGGGCGAGTCGCCATGGGCGGGCGGGCGCAGCCGGGCAGTTCCGTGCATCTTTACCTGGACAACATCCTGATCGGTCGCGCCGCCACCGACCCCAAGGGACATTGGCGGCTGAGCCCGGAGCGCAGCATCGATCCCAACATCTACATGTTGCGCGCTGACCAGATCGGCGATTCCGGCACGGTGAGCGCGCGTGTCGAGTTGCCGGTTCAGGTCTCGGAGATGCCGAAAGACCTGCCACCGGAAGGCAGCGTGGTCGTACAACCGGGCAACAGCCTGTGGCGCATCGCACGCCGTTCTTATGGTGATGGGGTGCGTTACACCACGATTTACCAGGCCAACCGCGACCAGATCCGCGACCCGGACCGGATCTACCCTGGGCAGATCTTCATGCTTCCGGTAACAAACTGAAGCGGCTTCGATCCGCTTTCGTATGCTATGAGCACCGCGTAGGACGCGAGGAGAGGTATGGTTATGGATTGTTGCAGCAGCCCCGCCAAAAAAGCCGGTCCGATGCCGCTCGATGCGGTTCTGGACCATGTGTTGCAGCGTTACGGTGTGGTCACCGGCGTCGAGACGGTGCCGGTGGGCCTGTCGCTGGGCCGAGTCCTGGCCGCGCCGGTGACCGCGCCGGTGGACGTGCCGCCGGTTGCCGTGTCGGCGATGGATGGCTATGCCTATGCCTCTTCTGACGCCGCGGCGGCGCCGCTGCGGCGGCGGCTGGTGGGGCGGGTCCCGGCGGGAGCGTCTTTCGAGGGCGCCGTCGCCCCTGGCGAGGCGGTGCGCATTTTCACCGGCGCGCCGCTGCCGGCGGGCGCGGACACCGTCGTCATGCAGGAGGATTGCCGGGCCGAGGATGGCGCGGTCACCGTCCTCTCTCTGCCCGAGCCCGGCGACAACATCCGCCCGGCTGGTGAGGACATGAAAGCCGGGGCCGTGGTCCTGGAGGCGGGCCGGCTCCTGCGTGCACAGGAAGTGGGGCTGGCGGCGGCTGTGGGGAGCGCCACGCTGCCGGTGCGCCAACGCCTGCGGGTGGTGCTGTTTTCCACCGGGGATGAACTGCGGGAACCCGGCACGGCCAAGCCGTCACACGCCATCTACGATGCGAACCGTTACACCCTCAACGCGCAGCTCACGGCGCTGGGGGTCGAGGTGCGGGATCTTGGCATTCTGGCGGACAAGGCCGAGGTGGTGCGGGCGGCGCTGGCGGATGCGGCGCAATGGGCCCATTTGATCATCACCTCCGGCGGCGTCTCGGTGGGGGAGGAGGATCACGTCAAGGCGGCGGTCACCGCGCTGGGGGCGATCGATCTGTGGACGCTGGCGATCAAGCCCGGAAAACCGCTGGCTTTGGGGCGGGTAGGCGCCGCCGCCTTCCTTGGCCTGCCCGGCAACCCGGTGTCGGCCATGGTGACCTTTATGCTGGTTGGCCGACCGCTGGTGTTGAGCCTGATGGGCGGCGGCGGGTCTGCGTCGATGCCCCGTTCTCTGGTGGTGGCGGGATTCTCCTTCACCAAAAAGCCCGGTCGGCAGGAATTCCTACGGGTGCGTTTGGAGAAGGACGCCGATGGCCGCCCGGTGGCGCGCAAATTTCCAAGCGACAGTTCCGGCGTGCTGACCTCCATGGTGGAGTCCGACGGGCTGGTGGACATGCCCGCCGCCGCCAGCACGATCCGGGAAGGCGACATCGTCAGCTTTATGCCCTTCACCGGGCTGTTGGGGTGAGGGAGGCTTTTGCCTCAATCGGAATGAAGGATCATGGGCGGTGCAGCGTCACGAAGCGGCCATGCTTGTGGAACTGCTTCGATGAGCCACCGGCGAGGATCACCTCCGCCAGCGCGGGCGCGTCCACCGCGACAAACCCACACAGAGTCTCGACGCCATAAGCGAACAGCCGTGCGGTGAGCGGTGTTCCCGGTCCGACCAGCGCCAGGCGGGCGCCGGGCGCCGGCGCGGTTCGGGCGGCGGTCAGCAGTTGGGGCAATGTCCGGTTGGCCAGAGCCGAGGCCGTGACCACCACGGCGTCGGCGCCGGGCAGCAACCATTCGCAAGCGGGTTGCGGGTATTCGCCAGGGCGGGGGGCGATCTCGATAACATGGGCGTGTGGCAGGCGCTGGGCGATTTGCGGGAAGCCGCCGATCACCACAACCCGCCCCTGTATAGCGCCGTAGAGGTCAAGGCCGTTGATAGCCGGGCCGCTTTGGTTGGCGTGGTTGTGGTGCGCGTTTACCGCCGCGATGCCGATGGCGATCTCCAGAGGGTCCCATGACCGTGCGGCCTGCAACGCCAGCGCCTTCAGGCTGGCGCCGCCGCCGTGGGTTTCGGGCAGGGAGAGGGCCGCAGTGGTGGGGCGAGCGACGAGCCCGACAGCCCCGGCCACTGTTTCCACCATGATCCACTTGGCGCCGATGATGATGCGGCGAACCTCGGCGTCCTCAACGCTCAGCGCCAGATCCTCATACAGCCGGTGCGGGCCCCACCAGCGCCACAGCGCGTCCATGTCCGGCGCCAGGAGGTCGGTGTAGCCGCCGGTGAAGTTCTGCCATTCATTGAGGAAGCGGCTGCCGACGCTGGTCAGCACCGGGATTCCCTCGGCGATCGCGGCGAGCATCTCTGTCGACAGGCCCTCGCCATGCGCCTCCAACCCGGCGAATTTGTTTACGACGATCAGGTCGGGCTGTTTGGCGATGGCGCGGCGGATTGCTTGGCTGGCGTCGGCCACACCCGCCGGATCGACACGGCAGGCGCGTGATTCCCGGCCCAGATTTTGGGAAATGCCAAAGGCGTAGCCGGTGGCGACATCCACCATCTCCATCCGATCCGAGCAGTCATCACGCATGCCGTAATTGCGCTGCACCACCCCCCCCACCCGGAAACCGCGGCGGATCAGCTCGCTGGTGAAGCGGTCGAGCAAAATGTCGATGGACGCCGATCCCGGACCGTGGATGACCGCACCGGGGCGCAAGGATGGCGGGGAGATGGGATGGGCGTTGATCATGACAGGCGGTGAATCCTTAGGCGTGGCGGCGGATGCGGTAGACGAACACCGCGTCTTCACGGGTTTCGTGCGCGATCAGTTCGTTGGCCGTGATGTTGCAAAAGTGACGAAAGTCGATCACCGAGGCGGGATCGGTCACGTAGACGATCACCTCTTCACCCTCGGCCATGCGGTCGAGAAGCGCCCGTGTCCGTAGAATCGGCAGCGGACAGGACAGGCCGCGCACATCTAACTCTCTTACCGTCACACCCATCCCCTCGTGCTTTGGTCCCTTCCGACACGCTCGACTTTATACCAAATCCCGGTGGCGGGCACCTTCTCCGGGTTCGGGTGTTCATGTGAGGAACACCCTGACCATGATGAAGGCCGGTCATGCACAGCGCCTTGAAATGTTTGGCGGAGGTGGCCCGTGCGCGAGGGGTCGAGACCTCCGCTGAACGCCTGCGCCATGACTATGCCCTCGATGCGGGGGAGCCGTCGACCCGCCTGGTGCTGAGCATCGCCAACGCCATCGGCCTTCAGGCGCGTTCACTTCGGGTGAAATGGGCGGATCTGGGCGGCCTCGATCAGGCTTTTCCCATCATCGCCAGGCTGCGGAACGGCAATTGCGTGCTCATCGTCGGGTTTGAGACGTTGAACGACACACCGGTGACGATGATCCGCGACCCGCTCGCCGGCAGCCCTGCGCCGCTTCCGCTTGACGAAACCCGCCTGAAGGCCGCCTGGAACGGTGATGCGATCCTGGTCAAACGCGCCACCCTCGATGAGGAGGACGAGACGCCGTTCGGCTTCGCTTGGTTCATGCCGCTCATCATGACCCACCGCCGAATTTTCCGGGATGTGGCGGTGGCGGCCCTGGTGCTCAGCGTGCTGGCGGTGGCGATGCCGGTCTTCGTGCAGATCATCATCGACCGGGTGCTGGTGCATCACAGCCTCGGCACGCTGAACGTTCTGGTCGTCGGCATGGCGGGCGCCGTGCTGTTTGAAACGGTGTTTTTGTACCTGCGCCGCCGCTTGATGCTCTATGCCTCGAACAGGATCGACGCGCAGGTCGGGGTGAAGACTTTCGCAAAGCTGGTCAGTCTGCCCATGGATTTCTTCGAGCGCGCCTCGACCGGCGTCATCACGAAGAACATGCTGCAAACCGAGCGGGTCCGTTATTTCCTGACCGGCCAATTGTTCGTGACGCTTTTGGACGCCGTCGGTCTGATCGTCCTCATTCCGCTGATGTTCGCCTACAGCGCTGAACTGGCGGTGGTCGTGCTGAGTTCGGCGGGGCTGTTGTGCCTGGTCATGGTGGTGATGCTGCCGGTGATGGGCCGGCGCATGAACGCGCTCTATCAGGCCGAGGCGCGGCTTCAGGGCTTCCTGGTCGAGACCATCCAGGGCATGCGCACCGTCAAGGCGTTGGCGCTCGACGCGCAGCAGCGCCGGGCTTGGGATCGGCTGCTGTTTCGCGCCATCCGGCGACGATTCGCCATGGCGAACGGCGCGGCCATCGCACAGACGCTCATCAACCCGATCGACAAGGGCGCGCAGATCGCGGTGATGGCCATGGGCGCTTATCTGGTTTTCAACGGTGACATGATGGTCGGCGCGCTGATCGCCTTTAAAATCATCGCCGCGCGCGTCACCCAGCCGCTCGTCGGGCTGTCGCAGATGATCCAGCCGTTCCAGGAGATGTCGCTGTCCGTGCGCATGCTCGGGCAGATCATGAATCACCCCTCGGAGCAGGGGCGCACGGGGCGGGGGCTGCACACCCCGATCGAGGGGACGGTGGCGTTCACCGATGTCCGCTTCGCCTATCCAGGATCGGCGACCCCGGCGCTGGACGGCGTGTCGTTCACCATCCCCAAGGGGGCGATGGTCGGCGTCATGGGCCGCAGCGGCTCCGGCAAGACGACGCTCACCCGCTTGTTGCAAGCCTTGCACCGCCCGCAAGACGGCATGATCAAAATCGATGGTCACGATGTGCGCGCGATCGACCTGGATCATCTGCGCACCAGCATCGGCGTGGTTTTGCAAGACAGCTTCCTGTTCCATGGAACTATCCGCGAAAACATCGCCGCCGCGAAGCCGGAGGCGGCGTTCGAGGACGTCATGGAGGCCGCCCGCCTGGCGGGCGCCGATGAGTTCATCGAGCGCCTGCCGCACGGCTTCGACACCATGCTGGAGGAGGGGTCGAGCAATTTGTCCGGCGGCCAGCGCCAGCGCCTGGCCATCGCCCGCGCCCTGCTGATCGACCCACCCATTCTGATCCTGGACGAAGCGACCAGCGCGCTCGACGCCGAAAGCGAGGCGATCGTGCAGGCGAACCTGACGGGCATCGCCAGGGGGCGCACGCTGATCATCATTTCGCACCGCCTTTCATCGCTGGTCGCCTGTGATTCCATTCTGGTGATGGAGCAGGGAAAGGTCGCTGATCAGGGACGGCACCATGATTTGCTGGGCCGCTGCGATGTCTACCGTCACCTGTGGCACAAGCAGAATCGCCATCTGGGGCTCGTGTCATGAGCGTCGTACCGATCAAAACGCCCAGCCGCAGGGCTGAGACGGATAGCGCGCCGTTCATCGATGATTTCCAGTCGGGTATGGCGGAGATCGAGGGAGAACCGAAAACCCTGCGCGCGACGCTCTATGCGCTGGTGGCGTTGATCGTGGCTGCGATCATCTGGGCGTGTCTGGCCAGGATCGACCGTGTCGTGGTGGCGCACGGCAAATTGGTGTCCACCGAGACGGCGATCACCTTGCAACCGATCGAGACCTCGATCCTGAAGAGCGTCAGCGTCAAGGCCGGCGATGTGGTGCGCGCCGGCCAGGTGCTGGCCACCCTGGACCCGACTTTTACGGCGTCGGATGTCGGTCAGCTTGCCGTGCGGATACAGATGCTCGACGCGCAGATCGCGCGCCTCGCCGCTGAAATGGCCAACGCGCCGTACGAGCCGGCCGGCACGCTGCCGCCGGAGGTGACGCTGACCCAGACGGCGCTGTGGCGCAGCCGACAGGAGCATTTTCAATCGCAGACCCGCAGTTACGACGAACGCATGGCCCGTTCCCTGGCGATGGTGACCAGCAACCGCCGTCAAGCGCGGTTCTACGCGGATCAGCTCACCAGCTATCGCGAGATCGAGAGCATCCGCAACATGCTGGCGGCCAACCAGACCGGCAGCCGACTGAACGCGCTGGCCGCCACGGCGGGACGCCTGGAGGCGGAGCGAAACCTTGTGGTCGCCAACGCCAGCGCCGAGGAAGCCGAGCATGAGCTGGACGACCTCAAGGCCCAGCGCGCGGCCTTCGTCGGTCAATGGGAAAGCGAGACCGCCCAAACTCTGGTCCAGCAACGCACCGAGCGTGACGGCTTGGTCGAGCAGATGCAAAAGGCCAGGAAACGCCAGCAACTGGTGACTCTGACCGCCCCCGTCGATTCCATCGTGCTGGAGGTGGCGAATCGTTCCGTCAACGCGGTTCTGCGCGAAGCGGAGCCGCTGTTCACGCTGGCGCCGATGAACGCACCCCTGGAAGTGATGGCGCAGATCGACGGCGGCGACATCGGCTTTGTCCGTGCCGGCGACGCGGTGCAAGTCAAGTTCGATGCCTATAGTTTTCTTGAACATGGCGCGGCCAAGGGCGTGGTTCTCACCATCAGTGAGGATTCCTTCGCCGGAAAATCAGAGCAGGTGGGCAATCAGAACATGATGGGGGGCGCCGATGGCGGAATGCCGCGCGCCGGTTCGGGCCTGTACTACCGCGCTCGCATCACGCTGACGGACAGCGCGTTGCGCAACGTGCCGGAAAACCACCCGCTGCTGCCGGGCATGCCGCTGGTCGCCGACATTAAAGTCGGAGAGCGGACGGTCATCTCCTACCTTCTGCGCCCCTTGTTGGGCGGCGTGCGCGAGAGCATGCGTGAGCCCTGACGCGGAAACCCGGCCAAGCGGGGGCTCAGGCGGATGGATGCGCCGCTTCTGGGCCCTGGTCAGCCGCATGGAAAGGCTGTTCACCAGCAACCCGCACACCATCTCCGCGCTGAAACGGCGGGCCAGGACGGGCGACACGGACGTCCAATTGTTGCTTGCCCGCTGCTTCATCGAAGGGCGCGGTGTGGTGCGCAACTTCCCCGAGGCGGCGGTGTGGCTGCGCCGGGCCGCTGAAGCGGGGAATGGGGAAGCGCAACGCCTGCTCGGGCAGATGCTGCTTCGTGGCTCGGAGAGGCTTCCGCGGGGGCATGCGCCGGACCAATGGTACGGCGACGTTGCGGCTGAAGCAGCGCGGGCCAACCGCGCTTTGTTGTTTCCGGTCGGTGTCGAGCTGCCGTGCAACGAGGCGGAAGGGCTCCGGTGGATGGAGCGCGCGGCGTGTGGTGGCGACGCCATGGCTCAGGTCCATATGGCCCGCCGCTATCTCGACGGCGTTGGCGTTGCGCCGGACCCGGAGCGCGCCATCGCCCTGTTGCGCCAGTCCATGCAGGCCGGTTGCGCTGACGCTCATCGGGTGATGGCGAGCCTTCGGATCGCCGGCGACCACCTCGAGCGTAATGAAGACGAAGCCCTGGGGCATCTGCGCATCGCCGCCGGTCTCGGTGATGTCGAAGCCATGGGGGCGTTGGGGATGCTGTACCTCACGGCGCCGGAATCGCTGCGCGACCCGGCGCACGCCGTCGTCTGGTTCCGGCGAGCGGTCGAGCGCCACCATACGCCGTCGATGATCCATTTGGCCGCGCTGCACGCCACGGGGCAAGGCGCAGCGCCGGATATGGGGCGGGCGGTCGCGCTGCTGCGCCGGGCGGCGCGGCAGGGGGACCCGTCCGCTCAATGGCGGCTCGGCTGCGTGTATCGGCAAGGGCAGGTGGGTGCGCCGGACCTGTTCGACGCGGCGCTGTGGTTCCGTATGGCGGCTGAACAAGGGCATGCCGCCGCGCAGTTCGAACTGGGCCTGTGCCATTACCGTGGGCACGCCATGAAAGCCGACCCGCACATGGCCGCCCAGTGGTTTGAGAAAGCCGCCCGGCAAGGGCATGTCGACGCCGCGCTTAACCTTGGCCTGATCATCGGTCGTGGCCGGCTTGGCGACCCGGACAGGATTCGCGCCCGGCAATGGCTGGATTTCGCCTGGAAACGCGCCAGCCCCGCCCAGCGGAACAATGTGCGCCAAGGCTATGCCGAGTTCGGATTGCCGGCCCCGGAGGAGGGGGCGGAGCAAGAGTAAGGCTTGTTCAGCGCAGCCGGAGATGCCTATTGTCCCCATCGTATAAGGATGATGGGCGGTGTCCACGCATGATGACAGACCGTGAATTTACGCTCCTTTTTCTGAGTATCGCCGTTATAGGGACCGCCGTGGCGCTGCACCGGCAAGGAGCGTTGCGGACAACCGGGCTTATCCTGGCGGTGGCTGCGGTGATCGTGATAAACGCGTTCTTGATCTTGGCCTATGTATAGATACCGGAAGGCTTGCTCCAAGCCTTCCGGCGCAAGGCTCAGAAATAGCGTTCGGGGATGCGGACGACGTCGTCGGGCATCACCGGCGTGGTGATCGGCGCCTTATAGATCTGTTTGGTCGGGTCGCTGCCGCGTGAGACGAGGATGTAATCCTCCTTGGCGCGGTAGGTGTAGCCGCCGGCCATGGCGACCGCGGACAGCGCGGACATGCCGTTGACATAGGCGTATTGGCCGGGGTTGCGCACCTCTCCCAGAATAAAGAAGGGGCGGAAGTTCAGCACCTCGACACTGACCTTGGCGTCCTTGACATAGCCGGCCTGCAGGCGTTTGGCGATGTCCTTTTCCAGATCGCGGGTGGTCTTGTTCTTGGCCTGCACTTCGCCGATCAACGGCATCGCTACACGGCCTACCGCATCGAGGCGAAACTCGCCGGACAATTGTTCTTCACCGAACACGATGACACGCAAGGCGTCGCCCGCACCAAGCCGGTACTCGTTCGCCTGTGGCGTGAGTTCCGCTGGTTCAAATGGGGCGTCTTGGCTGGCGCAGCCGCTGAGGGCAAAACCGGCGCCGACAGCGGTGAACCCGAGCGTGCGGAATACCATACGTCGATTCATCCGGAAAACCTTCCCTAAGCTCGTGAACTCCAGGACCGGCAGGAAGGCGTTAGCGAACGACTCACCCGAGGTCTTACTGTCAAGCCTAGCAAGTCGATGGGGTTTGGGAAAAAGTGGAGTCGGATTAATCCACCCGGTCGAGACTCACCACGTGCAAACGTCAAGGGCCTATGCCATGCGCATAAGAAAACGCCCACCTTTCGGTGGGCGTCGAGCGTTTCAGCTATTTGATTTGACGAGCCGATTCACTAAGGGGCCGATTCACGCATCCGGCTTTTAGCCGAACGCGATCGGCTCTAAACGCAACGATTCCTACATTTGCACCCCAAGGCGCAAGAACAGCAGATTGTCCTTATAGTCGAGGCCGGAAACATTCGATTTCCGAGTCTCGTAGGTGTATCCGCCGTTCAAGAAGAGGTTCCGGTTGATCAGATAGGTGGCGCCGGCTGTGGCGGTGTAGACATTGTCGGTGCGGGGGATCCCGTTGAAGTCATCCTGACGCCATTGCAGGCGCGCGTTAAGCAGCAGGTTGCGCCGCAGTTCGTGATCGACGCCAAGGGCGACGATGGTCCTTGTGTAGTTGGATGCGAGCTGATCGCCAAGCGTCACGTCCGTCTCGTGGATTTGGCGGGCGAGACGACCGCTGATGGTGGTCAGCTGGGTGACCGTCCAATTAAGCTGACCGCCGATGGATAAGCCGCTGAAGTCCTTGACCTGATGGTCTTCATACTGCCGGGTCAAATAGCCGGCGAAGATCTCGCCGGTCATCAGGCCGTTCAGAGCGAAGGCGGCGCCGACATCGAACTCATACCCGTTCGCATCACGGTCGCGGCCGGAGAAATCAGTGGCGCGCTCGTAGTCGGTTCGGGTGTAGGCGGCTTGCACGAAGGGCTGATAGCCGGTGCCGAGGTCATAGCCGACGCGCAGCGCCGTCCCGTATTCCCAGCGGTTGCGGTCTTCCAGCGAATCCTTGCCGCCGCCGACAAGGGCGATGTCATTGTAGTCATAGTTGGTGGCCTGGGCGCTCAAGCGCACGTGGATGCGGTTGAAGCCTTGCGTCAGGGCGACTTCGCCGCCGGTGCCGTAATAGACGACGGGCTCGGCGAAGTTGCCGACCTGGAAGGGGTTGATGACGCCGCTGGCGAAAGCATCGGGGTCCGAGCGTCCCTCGTGGAAGCGGCTGTGAAACAAATTGCCGCTGAGCGCCGTCTCGCGCCCGATGTCATAGCGCCCGTCGACCGCCACCCGGTAATCGTCGTAATTCTCGCTGTCGAACTCGCTGTAGCGACCGAAGTCACCGGACGCGCTGAAATTCAGCGCGTGGCTTGAAAAGTTCGACTTCACGTCGACACTGGGCCGGACGATGAACAACCAGTCGTGCCGCGTGTCGGTGTCGGTCAAAAAGACGTTGGTGTCGTAGGTGGCGCCGGCTTCGATGCGCGGCAGGATAAGGAATGACCCGGCGCGCACGCCGAGCTGTTCCACCTCCGGGCGGTGGCGTTGCAGAACGGTTTCGCCGCGTTCCAGCTCCAGCGGCAGCCCCAGCGGCATCTCTTGCGCCCTCGCTGGTTGGCTGGTCAGGGCGGTGGCCATCGATGCAAAAGCAAGAATCGATAGAGACGTGTTCTTCATTTTGGGCACCGCGCTTGAGGGCTCATTTGCCGTTATTCTGGTGCGCCCGTCGGTTGGGACGGTCGCAAACGAACGACAAACTCAGCCCATGCCGTGCTTCCAAGGCAACAATGAAGACGTAGTGCTCCAGTTTTTGCGCGCCTCTGTGTTGTTATGGCAACAAATATTGCGCGTTACGCGCAGTAAAGCTGTCATTTCACGCAAAGCCAGGGCGAAGGTTATACTCCTGGCGCTTCAAAGCGCAGCCGTGAGGGAGTCTTGGTTCATAAGGCCCTATGACGTTCAGCCAGGGTCTTTTGAAGACGCTCCAAGAACAACCGCACCTCATAAGGATCAGCCAGGCTCCAGTCCGCAGCCGAATCGGTCGGGCTGTCCATGACGCGGATGCCGATGCCGCGCCCGTGCAGGGCACGCAAGGCGTCCTCGTCGGTCTCGTCGTCGCCGATGTAAAGCGGCAGCGTGTCCGGCCCCCCCAGCGCGTCCAGCAGGGCCAGCACCGCCCGCCCCTTGTCCCAGGGCAGATTCGGGCGCAGTTCCAGGATTTCCTTGCCGCCGGTGATGCGCAGCCCGTTCTCCCCCGCCGCCACCGCGCGCACCGCGGCGGCGGCCATGGATTTGGCTTCAGGCGAGGCGAGCCGCGTGTGGACGGCGACAGCGAAGCGCTTGTGCTCAACCAGCACGCCCGTCTCCTTTCCAGCGCCCAGCCGTTCCCGCAAGGCTGCAGCGGCGCGTTCCAGCGCCGGCACGTATTCCAGGCCGATCTGAAGGCGCAGATTTGGCCCACGGATGTCGAAGCCATGGCTGCCGGCGTAGACGAGCGTGTCCAGTCCAACCATCCGGTGGACGTCATCGAGATCACGACCGCTCACCACCGCCACCGTGCACAGCGCGGCGAGTTTCGCGATGACCGACCGCGTGGCGTCGCTGAGAAGCGCCTGTTCCGGGCGATCGACGATGGGCGCCAATGTGCCGTCATAGTCGAGAAAAAGCGCCAGCTTGCGTCCAGCTAATGTTTGTCCAGCCAATGTTTGTTCAGCCGGGGTTCGCTCAGACAGAGCGGTCAGGAACGCGCCAAACTGCCGATTGGCGGAGGGCGGCGGTGGTTGGGTTGGCGTCGCCTCAGTCACAGACAGCCTCTAAATCGGAGAGTCCGCGCCCTTGAATGGCTGTGATCGGTGTGGCTCTACGACCACACTTCGTCCTTAAAACACAGAATTCCCACCATTGGGGTTTTGCTTCGGTGTTGCCAGATCGTCGTTTACTGCATATTTTTTGCAGTGCAGCAGACGATTGCTGCATTGCCCTTCGTGGGCGTTTCCTCCCTAAACTCAGGCCGCTGCATGCAGCGGCCTTTTTTCTGCCAGAAATCCGGCGGCTGGGCAATCCCCGACGACGACGATCAGGGGTTTCTCCTGAGCCAGGCGCAGAAGGGCTCTTTTTGTCTGGTCAGGTTTGCCTCTCATGGACGCTCTTATCAATGCCACCATCCACACCGGCGATGCCGTCCTTTCCAATACGGCGGTGCTGCTCGATGGTGACTCGGTGCTTGGCGTGGCGCCGTTGGCGCAGATCCCCGCGCAGACCGTGCTGCATGATCTTGGCGGCGGCGTGCTGGCTCCCGGCTTTATCGACGCGCAGGTCAATGGCGGTGGCGGCGTTCTGTTCAACGATCAGCCGGACCGTGAGGCGATTCGGCGTATCGTCGCCGCTCATCGGCGTTTTGGCGTCACCGGGCTTTTGCTGACGTTCATCACCGATTCACCGGGCCAGCGCCGCCGCGCGGTGGAGGCGGTCGCCGCCGCGTTGGCCGATGATGAACCGGGTGTGCTGGGCCTGCATCTCGAAGGGCCGCACATCGCTTTCGAGCGCCGGGGAGTGCACGACGCCCGCTTCATCGGGCTGCCCGATGAGGATGATTTTCACCTGATGACCCAGCTCGGGCCCAACCGCACGCTGGTCACTCTGGCCCCGGAGACGGCGCCCGCCGAGACGATCCGCGCCCTGGTGGCGCACGGCGTTCGTGTTTCAGCCGGGCATACCGCCGCGACGTGGGAACAGGCGCAAGCGGGAATCGCGGCGGGGATCAGCGGTTTCACCCATCTCTACAACGCCATGAGCCCCCTGGGCCATCGGGAACCCGGTGCGGTCGGGGCGGCGCTGGCCGAGGATTCGGTCTGGTGCGGCATCGTGGTGGACGGCCACCACGTGCACCCCGCCGCCGTGCGCCTGGCCTGGAAGGCGAAACCGCGCGGCAAGCTGTTCCTGGTCACCGATTCCATGCCGCCGGTGGGGGCCTTCCACAGCGATTCTCAGGCCCCCGATTCTCAGGCCCCCGATTCTCAGACCGGCGATTTTCAGCTCTACGGGCAAACGGTGACGGTGCGCGGTGGCCGGTGTGTCAGCGCCGATGGCCGGCTGGCTGGCTCAGCGCTCGACATGGCGACGGCGGTGCGCAACTGCGTGCGGCTGGTCGGCATTCCCGTGGAGGAGGCGTTGCGCATGGCCTCCACCTACCCAGCGGAATTCCTGGGCGTGGCGGACCGGCGTGGCCGTATCGCACCGGGCATGGCGGCTGATCTCGTGCATCTTGATGACGATCTGATCCCACGGAGGACCTGGGTCGGCGGAAAAATGGAACAATGCTGAACTGCGGGCTCCCACCACCGTGAAATCTGGCGTATAGGAACCAGGCGTATAGGAACGGCGTGCGTAAGCGCCAATGCACTCAATCACATCCGGGAGTTTCGCGATGGATATCGCTCTGCTGGCTTTGGTCACGGTTTTCTTTTTCTGGCAGACCATGACCGATTGATTAAGGAATACCGGCGCGAACGGCCCCCTATGACGGGGTCGTTCGCGTGGGAAACAAGCCTTTACCCTGTCTGCACATTCCGCGACCACAACCACGCCGCGCCGCGCATGCCGCTTTCGGCGCCGTAGCGGGCCCGGACGATGCGGGTGTTCGGGTGCGCCACCAGGGCGTAGCGCCCCAGCTGAACGGCGGTTACCTCCACCACGCCAGCCAGATTCGACAGCCCGCCCCCGACCACCATCGCGTCGGGGTCCAGAATATTGACGATCATCGCCAATGCCCGGGCCAGCGCATCCGCGTAATGGTCCAGCGTCGCCTGCGCCGCGGGGTCACCGGATTGGGCGCTGTGGGCGATTTCCGGTGGTGACAAGCTCTTATCGGTGCGCCGTGCGTGCAGGCGGGTAAGCCCGGCGCCGCTCAACAGCGTTTCGATACAGCCTAATCGGCCACAGCCGCACCTCTCCGGCGGTCCATCGGCGGGTGTGCGCCAGGGCAGGGGTGTGTGGCCCCACTCCCCGGCCAGCGCGTTGGCGCCGCCGAGGATGCGCCCGTCCACCACCAGCCCACCGCCCACACCGGTGCCCAGGATGACGCCGAACACCATTTCGGCGCCGGCGGCGGCCCCATCCACCGCCTCTGACAGCGCAAAGCAATTGCCATCGTTGGCAAGCCGCACATCACGCCCGATTCGCTCGCTGAGGGATGCTGCGAAGGGTTGTTCGTCAAGC
Source organism: Azospirillum sp. (assembly GCA_031546725.1). Taxonomy (GTDB): domain Bacteria; phylum Pseudomonadota; class Alphaproteobacteria; order Azospirillales; family Azospirillaceae; genus Azospirillum. The sequence continues at coordinate 20,791 of JAVBJZ010000007.1, read as the reverse complement.
CATGGCAGGTTGACCGCCCGCACCGTGCCCGCCCGCGCATCGACCACCCCCGGCAGGCTGATGCCGACGCTGGCCGTCGCTCGTCCCACCATCCGCTCCAACCCGGACACCGTATCGGCCAGGGCCGCCAGGGTGGCCGGATAATCGTGCGGCGTGTCGGCGCGGGTGCGGGCGCATTCGACACCCATCTCATCCAGGGCGACAGCGGCGATCTTGGTGCCGCCGAGGTCGATGCCGATGCGCATGGAAGGACTCTTTCGCTTTTTACCATGAGGCGACGCCCGCTCTATAGCGCACAGCCCCGGTTCAACCAACCCTCTGGGCGCGGACTCCGCTCCAAAAGAGGGTGAAGCACCGCCCTTTTGCACCGTCGCATGGGATCGCCCGTCCTCTAGAGTCAGCGTTACGGCATTGTTTTCACTGGTCAGGGCATGGTCATGGATCGACACGCGCAAAAGCCAGCCTCCACGCCCGACCGGAGTGTTCAACGATTCCATCCCGATCAGCGGGAGGCGTATGAGGGCCTTTTGTTGGCGTTGCTTGCCCGCAAGCGTTTTCTTGTGCTGACCGACAGCGTGAGCGCCCGGCGGGGCGCGGTGCTCGCGGGATTGATCGAGCAGGTCGCCGCCGACGGTTCCCTGGTGCTGCCGGTGGTGGCGCGGCAAGGCATGCAGGTCGAAGATCTGCTTGCCGTCTCGGCGACGCGGTTCGATGCCGAGAACTTCGATGCGTTCATCGAGGCGGTGGAGGAGCAGCTTGACCTTGCCGGCAGCGGTCTGCTGGCCGTGAATGAAGCCCATCGTCTTACCCCGGCCACGCTGGTCGATCTCGCCGATCTCAGCCGGTCGGAGAGCGGGGGCGGGCGGTGTGTGCAGAGTTTGCTGTCCGGCGCGCCGGAATTGGAACACACGCTGGCGCGCGCCGGCCTGGAGCGATTCATCCGCGATGCGGGCGTCATTTACCGGCTTTCCGGCGACGCGGCGGGGGCAGCGTTGCAGGACGATGGGGAACCGCTGGTCACCAGCCCCGGCGTCGAGTCGTCGCAGAACGTCCCTCACCCCATGCGCCCGCGCCGCCGCGCGGCGGTGGGGTGGGTGGCCGTCTTCATCCTGATCGCCATGGGAGGCGTTACCGCGCTGGCCGTGCAAAAGCTGAATCCCGACCTGGATATCAGGGCGCTGAACATTCGATCATTCGAGGCATACGCCGCGCGGGTGAGCGCCGATGCCCGGAAAATCTGGGTCCGTGTAGAAAGCGGGGTTCGCGCGTGGTCGCAGGAAACGTTTGGTTGGCCGCGGGATGATGACGCTCTGGCGTTTCATGACAGCCGCAAGCCCATGGAGTCACCCACGGAGTCGCCTCTGGCCGCTCTCCCTGAGCCCGACCATGCGCCAGCCGAACGGGGGCCGCTTCCGCCGCTCTTTACCGCACCGCCTCCGGTCATTCCGCCTTCGGTTGTTTTGCCACCACCACCACCGGCCCTGACCCCGCCCGTCGCTGTTTCCATCGCGGTTGCGCCCCTGCCGGAACCCTCGGCGCCGAGCGAGACGCCCACCCTTCCCTCACTCATGGAATCCACGCCGGTCACAGCGCGGCCACCCATTCCGCCGCTGTCCGAACCGATGGCTGGGCAGCGTGTGGATGGTCTGGTTGAACTGGCCCACCGGCAGATCCGCACCAGACGCTTGACCACGCCGCTCGGGGACAACGCTTATGAGACGGTGCGGCGTATCCGCGCATTGGCGCCGGCCTCGCCGGAGATTCCGGCGCTGCTCACCGCCATCACCGACATCTACCGCCGTTGGGCCACCCAGGCTGAAGCCGACGGCGATGTGGATGAGGCGCGGCGCTATTACGAGCGGGCCTTGATGGTCAATCCCGACGATCCGGCGTTGCGCGCCCAGATCAGGGCCATCGAAGAGCGTGGACGGCGCGCCGAAACCTCACCTCCATCGCCGCTTTTTGGTCCACCGCTCTCTGGGCCGCCGCCAGCGGCTCCGGCGCGCGGCTTTACCGATCAGGAAACGACGCGGGCGCTCCTGCATCACACCCCGTCGCTGGTCGCCGCCCTGGCGGCGGGGCAGAACCCCAACCAGCGCCTGGAAAACGGCAAAACCCCGCTGATGCTGGCGGCGGAGGCTGGTCTGCGCGACGCCGCGCGCCCCTTGCTCGACCGGGGGGCCAATCCCAATCTGCGGACCGGCGACGGCGCGACGGCCATGATGTATGCCGCCTGGAACGGTCGGGAGGATATGATCGCTCTGCTTGCCGATGCCGGAGCCGATGTGAACGCCGGCAACGACGATGGCAAGACCGCCTTGATGGCCGCCGCCGCGCGCGGTCACACCGGTGTGGTGCAGGCCTTGCTGGCGCGTGGCGTCATGGTGGACCGCGTCGCCGCCCATGGCTGGACGGCCTTGATGTACGCCGCCCACGCCGGCAATGAGCCGGTGGTCCGCATGCTTATGGACGCCGGCGCCGACCCCAACCGAACCGACCCCCTGGGCAACTCCGCCGTCAGCCTTGGCCACCAGCAAAGCCATGTGCTCAGCGCCCTGCTGGGACGGTGAGAGAGATGATCATTCCAGAATCGGCATGGCCCGCATCATGTAAGCATCGAATAGCGGGACGGTGAAGGCGGTATCCCCATGTTGGGGGGAATAGATCATGCCCTTTTTGATGAGCTTCCCACGTATTGGGCCAACAGTGGTTGTCTTGAGGCCAAGCTTATCGGCGATGTCTCCAGACCGATGGGTGCCTGGGCCGAACTCCGCCAAGGCGCGCATGTATCTTTTTTCTGTCGGTGTGCATCGATCGAAACGAACACGAAAGAAGCTTTCATCCAGCGTCTGAATTGAGACAGCGGTCGCTGCGACGACATCATCATAGTGGATAGTGTCACCGGTTGCGATATTCCACGCATCATGGCCCCATTGCTGAAGAAAATAGGGGTATCTTTCTGTCACTCGAAGAATTTCTGAGATGGCGGCGCTGTCAATTTTAGCACCCTCTGCCTCCGTTGGACCAACAATCGCGGCTTTCGCATCCTCTTCCATCAAAGCCCCAATCTTTGGATACTTAAATAGACGTTCGGCATATGATTTAGATTCTCCAGCCAAGCCAAGTATTTGAGGCAGGCCGGCGCCGATCAGAGTCAAAGGAAGCTGTGTCTGGCTAATTTTATGGATAGCCATAATAAGCGCGCTGAATTCTTTTTCAGAAACATACTGGAGCTCATCAATCATTAATGCAACGGGTTGGCCCGCGGCTTTAGCGGCTTCTCCGATGGCGACAAACAGCGCCGGCAGGTCTGCTTCCAAATCGCCACTGTCAGCTATCCCAGCCTCCGAGTCGATTCCCAGCCCGAACTCCATGTCACCGATCTTGATCTGGAAACTGTTCAGAAAGCTCTTGAGCACCCGCAATGCTCGGCGCGCCTTGTCCTTGCTTTTTTCAAATGTGCTTAAAGAAAAAAGAATGGAGCGCAATCCTGGTACAATCAATTCGGTAAGAGTCTTTGATTCGTGAGCTTCAAAGAGGTGTGTCTTGAATCCCAATTCTTCAGCCATCTTCTGGATGCGCACAAGCAAGACGGTTTTTCCGACCCCACGCAGCCCCACAAGAATGGAGCTCTGAACGGAGCGACCGACAGCAATACGCTGGAGCGCTATTCTTGCCTCCTCCAGCACGACAGTGCGGCCTGTCAACTCAGGCGGAGGATTGCCGGCTCCAGGGGCGAACGGGTTCTGGACACGGTCCATCGAGGGCAGCCTATAGCAAGTTTATCGAGTTTACCAAAAAATCGGTAAATTCGGGTAAACTCAGTTTAATGCACGACGGACCAATGTCAACGAAGCGTCCGTCCAGTTCAGGCTTGTTCAAGGCGCTGGACACCCCTCCTTGGCGGTGGTTTCCAGCAGCGCCAACAGCCCGGCCAGCAAATCAACCGGGCGGGGTGGGCAGCCGGGGATGTGCAGGTCGACGGGGATCACGGCGGACACGCCGCCAAGCACGGCGTAGCTGTCTTTGAACAAGCCGCCGTCGAAGGCGCAGACGCCGCAGGCGACCACCCATTTCGGGTCCGGCGCCGCGTCCCAGGTGCGGTGCAGCGCTTCGCGCATGGTCTTGGTCACCGGCCCGGTCACCAGCAAGACATCGGCGTGCCGCGGGGAGGCGACGAAGCGGATGCCGAAGCGTTCCAGGTCGTAGAGCGGGTTGTTGAGCGCGTGGATCTCCAGCTCACAGCCATTGCACGAGCCGGCGTCCACCGCGCGGATCGACAGGCTGCGGCCAAGGCGGGCATGCGCGGCCTTTTGCAGCCGAACGGCGAGTTCCGCTTGCGCGTCAGAGGAGGGTGGCGGGCCCTCCATGGTCACCGGGCCGTTCTGAAGGGCCTTGAGTATGTGCTTGAGCATCGTCGCCCTCCCTTACAGGTCGTGTCCAGAGTAGGAACAGTTGAACGACTTGTTGCACAAAGGGAAATCGGCAACGATGTTGCCCTCGATCGCCGCTTCCAGGAGTGGCCATTGGAACCAGGAAGGGTCACAGGGGTGGCAGCGGTCGATGAGGCCGTCGGCGCTCACCCGCACCCAGGTCATGACGGCGCCACGGAAGCCTTCGACCAGCGCCATTCCCTCCCATGGGCCTTCGCTCTTCGGCAAGTCGAGCGCGGCGCGAGGGAGCGGTGTGTCGCCCTGGACGTCGCGCGGCACGCCGGGGATGCGCTTGACGATCTGCTCGATCAGGCCAAGGCTCTGCTCCACCTCGCGGATGCGAATCCAGATTCGGGCGTTGACATCGCCGTCGGTCAACACCGGCACGTCGAATTCCAGCCCCTCATAGGGTGGGTAGGACGGGCTGCGCCGGGCGTCCATGCCACGCCCCGACGCCCGACCGATGAAGCCGCCGACGCCGAAGCGGTTCACCAGGCTGGCGGAGATGATTCCGGCGCCAACCGTGCGGTCTTGCAGGCTTGCCTTCTGGTCGTAGACGCGCACCAACGGCAGGAAGCGGCGGCGCAGTTCAGCGGCCATGGCCAAAAGGCGAGGGACGCCGTCGGCTGCGATGTCCATCGCCACACCGCCGGGCGCCACGCGGTCCATCATCAGCCGGTGGCCGAAACAGGCGTCGGCGGTTTGCAAAACCATCTCGCGCAACGGGCTCAAGGCGGCCAGCATGAAGGCGAAGGCGGCGTCGTTGCACACCGCGCCGATATCGCCGAAATGGTTGGCCAGACGCTCCAGCTCGGCCATCAGGGCGCGCAGCCACACCGCGCGCAGCGGCACGGCGACGCCCAGCGCCGCCTCCACCGCCCGCGCGAAGGCCAGGGAATGGGCGACCGTGCTGTCACCGGAAACGCGGGCGGCCAGTTTCGCCGCGTCATCGAGGCTCTTGCCGCGCATCAGCCCTTCAACGCCCTTGTGCACCCAGCCCAGACGCTGCTCCAGGCGGACCACCGTTTCCCCGTTGCAGGTGAAGCGGAAGTGGCCGGGCTCGATGATGCCGGCGTGCACCGGGCCGACGGCGATCTGGTGCAACCCTTCGCCTTCAACGGGCAGGAAGCGGTAGGGCGGAGGTGGGCTTTGCGGGGATGGGTGGTCCGCCAGGGGATGGCGCACATCCCAGACGCCGTGGTCGAGCCAGGGGCGGGGGTCGGTCAACCCCTCCGCCTTGAGGCCGTACAAATCCTGAATGGCGCGTTCCAACCGCACGGCGCTGGGGCGCACGCCGCTGAGGCTGGGGAAGGAGCCGTCCAGGCAATCAAGCGAGAGCACCGCCACCCCGCCGGTTCGATCCTCACGCAACGCCGCGTGCACCACGCCGGGTTCAGCCCACAGGCCGAGCAGCGACCAGGGGTTGACCGCCAACGCCTCGATCACGCTGCGCCATCCCTCCGGCGTGGTGGTGTAGCGCGGCCAGGGCCGGTGTTCCACCACCGGGGCGCCGATGCGCGACAAAAGGCCGATGAGAGGATCGTCACCGAACAGCATGGCCTTATCCCAACAGAGTCGCGACGGTTTGGAGCCAGGCGACCAGGGGGGCCGGCAGCCAGATACCGGCTGCCAGCACCAGCCCCAGATGCGTGTACAACGGTATCAGCGAACCGCAGATCGGCGCTGCGTCGTCCTCCACCGCGCCGAAGCAAAGCTGTTGGACGCGCAGAACCAGCGCCCCGAAAGCGATCAGCAGGCCCACCACCAGCGGCAGGGCCAGCAAGGGTTCGCGTGCGAAGGTCGTGGTGATCAGCAAGAACTCGCTCATGAAAACCCCGAAGGGAGGCAGGCCGGCTATCGCCACCACCCCCAGCAGCAACCCCCAGCCCAGCGCCGGGTGGCTTACCGTCAGGCCGCTGATCCGGTTGAGGCTCTGCGTGCCCTTGGCTTGCGTCACATGGCCGACGGCGTAGAAGATCGCCGACTTGGTCAGGCTGTGCATCGCCATGTGCAGCAGCCCGGCGAAATTAGCCAGCGGGCCGCCCATGCCGAAGGCGAAGGTGATGATTCCCATATGCTCGATCGAGCTGTAGGCGAAGAAGCGCTTGATGTCGCGCCGCCGGTACAGCATCAAACCGGCCAGCAGCAATGAGCCCAGGCCCATGCACATCATCAACGGCCCTGAGGGCAGGGCCCGACCATTGGCCGCCAGCAGCATCTTGAAGCGCAGCACGGCGTACAGCGCCACATTCAGCAGCAAGCCCGAAAGCACGGCTGAGATCGGCGTCGGCCCCTCGGCGTGCGCGTCCGGCAACCAGGCGTGCAGCGGCGCCAGACCGACTTTGGTTCCATAGCCGACCAGCAAAAACACGAAGGCGAGGTTCAGGATGTTGGCGTCGATCGCGGCGACGTTCTCGATCAATCTGGTCCAGGTCATCGCCGCCATGCCCGGCCCCATCACCGGCTGGGCGGCGAGGTAGATGAGGATGGTTCCAAACAGCGCCAGCGCAATGCCAACACCGCAGAGGATGAAATACTTCCACGCCGCCTCGATGCTCGCCGCCGTGCGGTAGAGGCTGACCATCAAAACGGTGGTCAGCGTCGCCCCCTCCACCGCCACCCACATCACCCCCAGATTGTTGGCGGACAGGGCCAGCAGCATGGTGAACATGAACGCCTGATACATGGCGTGGTAAAAACGCACGGCGCGGGGCCGGAGCGTGCCCGTCTTAACGTCGCGCCCGATGTAGGAGACCGAGAACAGGCTGGTGGTGAAGCCGACAAAGGCGGTCAGCCCGATCAGCGCGCTGTTGAAGGCGTCGATCACGAACAACGCATCCGCCGCCGGTGGGGCGGTGAACAGCGCCAGCGCCAGCAGCAGAGTCACCCCTGACGCCGCCACGTTCAACCGAGCGCCCAGCCAGGGGCTGGGCACGGTCGCCAGGATAGCCCCGGCGATCAGCGGCAACGCAACGACGCCGTGGATCAGGGTCACGGACGCTCCCCCCGGAAGGTGTCGATCTGCTGCATATCCAGGGTGTCGAAGCGCTCACGGATATGAAAGAGGAAAATTCCAAAGACGATAAAAGCCACCATCACCGAAAAGGCGATGGACATCTCGATCACCAGCGGCATGCCGGCGACGCCGATGGCCGCCAGGATCAGCCCGTTTTCGATGGACATGAAGCCCACAACCTGGCTGACCGCGTTGCGGCGGCTGATCATCATCAAAAGCCCGAGCAGCACCACCGACAGCGACAGCGCCAGATCTTCGCGGGTCAGCGCCGTGGCCTGTTCGGTCACCGGCATGACCAGCAGGATCGACAGCGTCACCAGCGACACGCCGATCAGCATGGTCAGGCCGATGGACAGCGCCGGCTCAATGCTGCGCTGGATGTTCAGCTTCACGATGATCCGGTGCAGCGCCACGGGGATGAGGATCGCTTTCAGGCCCAGCGTCAGCAGCGCAGTCACATAGAGATGGGGCGCGTGCTGGGTATAACCCTGCCACGCCGCCGCCGCCGTCAACGCCAGCGCCTGAACGGTGAAGACGTTGAGCAGCGAGAAAAGCCGGCGTTGATACAGCAGCGCAAAGCTCATCAGCAGAACGATGGCCCCCATGAGATGCGCGATGTCGTAACCGAGGTCGAGCATCACACCCCCCGCGACACATAAAGAAAGATGGCCCCAAGCAGGCTGAGCAGCAGCGCGCCGCCAAGGAATTCGCTGACGCGGAAGACCCGCATCTTGGCGATGGACGTCTCAAACACCGCCAGCAGGACGCCGCCGACCAGAAGTTTGGCGATGAAGGTGATGACGCCGATGGGGATCATGGCCAGGGTGGCCGTCGCCCCGGCCATGCCTCCACTCATGCCCCAGGGCGTGAAGACGCAGGCGATCAGCGCCATATAAAGCAGCAGCTTGAGCATCCCGGCGGCCTCGACCAGCGCCAGATGGCGGCCGGAATATTCCAGCACCATGGCCTCGTGCACCATGGTCAGCTCCAAATGCGTGGCCGGGTTGTCGACGGGGATGCGGGCGTTCTCGGCGATGGCGACCATGATCAGCGAAATCAGCGCCAGCGCCAGCGAGATGCGCAGGCCGACCATGCCGGTCATCATGAAGTCGGCGATCTCCGCCAGCGAGGTGGTGCGCACCAGGATCGCCAGGGAGAACACAACCATCAACATGGCCGGCTCGGCCAGCGCCGCGATCATCATTTCACGGGATGAACCGATGCCGCCGAAGCTCGTGCCCACATCCATGCCGGCCAGCGCCAGGAAAAAGCGCGCCGATCCCAAAAGCGCGATCAACGCGATGAGATCAGCGGTGGGAGCCAGCGCCAACTGCGTGGAAAAAGTCGGCACCAGCCCCGCCGCCAGCCACAGCGCGGTGAACATCACATAAGGGGTGGCGCGGAACAGCCAGGAGGCGTTGTGCGCCAACACCACGTCTTTGCGCAGCAGGCGTAAAATATCCCGGTAGGGTTGCATGACTGACGGGCCCCGCCGCCCGACGAGGCGCGCCTTGACCAGGCGGATGAACCCGGTCAGCCCCGGCGCCAAGGCCAGCACCAGGAGCATTTGCAGAATTTGCAGCGGGATGGTCAGGACGAGGCTCATTGTTGCGCCACCGCCACCAGGATCAGCAACGCCACCAGGGCCATGAACATCAGCGTCAGGTAGCGGCGGATCGTCAGGAATTGCAAAGGGTTGACCAGATCGGCGAGGCGGTCCACGGCCCGCCCGATGGGGGTGAAGATCAAATGCCAGGCCGGGTCGATCCAGCTCATGCGGAAACGCGCGGGGCGGATGTCCCCCGGCTCGGGCATATCGACATGATCGCGGGCGCGGAACACCGATGCGCCAAAGGTGCGGCGGATCGGCTGGCTGAAGCTGGAGGGGCTGTATTGGATGATGGCGGTCGGGTCCGGGTCATCATAGCCGCAACCCCAGGGGATTGAGCGGCGCACACGGTTCGAGGCCCAGCGGTGAATCGCCGTGATCAGCAGCAGCGACAGCAAGGCGATGACCACCGCCATGATCAGGCCATTGTACGAATTGCCGATTGCCGAGGTGGGGGCCAGCCAGAACCAGGATTGGTAGGCGCGGTCGTCGAACGGTCCCGCCTCCACCATCAGGCGCGTCGCCGGTGCGAACAGGCGGATGAGCGGGGTTGGCAGCACGCCGAGCAGTACGCACAGCACCGCCGGTATCGCCATGCCCAACCGCATGGCCAAGCCGACCTCCTGCGCCTGCGCTGCTTGGGGGGAGCGGGGGCGGCCGAGGAACGCCGTTCCGTACAGGCGCACGAAACACGCCGCCGCCAGCGCCGCCGCCAACGCCACCGCCGCCCCGACCACGGCGATGAGGATCTTCAGCGACCATTGCGGCAACGCCGGTCCGTTGAGGATCGCCTGGAACAGCAGCCACTCGCCGACGAAGCCGTTGAGCGGTGGCAGGGCGGAGATGGCGGCGGCCCCCACCAGCATGAACAGCGCCGTGTGCGGCATGCGGTGGATCAGCCCGCCCATGCTCCCCAGATCCCGGCTGCGCGTGGCGCACAGCACCGCGCCCGCGCCGAAGAACAGCAGGCTTTTGAACAGCGAATGGTTGATCACGTGCAGCAGCGCCGCCGACAGGGCCAGCCCTGCGATCACCGGCACATGCGCCGCCTTGAAGACCAGCGCCATGCCCAGGGCGATGACGATGGCGCCGATGTTCTCCACCGTCGAAAAGGCCAGGAGGCGCTTCACATCATCCTGCATCAACGCATACAAGACGCCCATGACCGCGGTGAGCGCGCCGAACGCCAGCATGACGCCGCCCCACCACCACAGCGGTTCGCCGACCAGATCGAAAATCACGCGGATCATGGCGTAGATGGCGACTTTGGTCATGACGCCGGACATCAGGGCGGACACATGGCTGGGGGCCGCCGGATGGGCCAGCGGCAGCCAGACGTGCAGCGGCGCCACGCCGGCCTTCGATCCCGCCCCGGCCAGCACCAGCAACACGCACAGCGTCGCCGCCCCGGTGGCGGGCGGGTGGCTGCGGATCGCCGCAAAGCTGTAATCACCGTGCGCCCCCGCCAGCAGACCGAAGGCGAGCAGCAGGCACAAAGTCCCAAAGCTCGCCATGATCAAATAGACGCGCGCGGCGCGCGGCGTGTCGGGGTCGCGGTGGGTGGACAGCACCAGCAGCCAGGAGGTCAGCGACATGAACTCCCACGACACCAGGAAAACATAGGCGTCGTCGGCGACCAGCACCAAATTCATCCCGGCGATGAACAGCGCGAACAGCGGCAGCACGGGCCCGGCCCGGTGATCGCCAGGGGAATCGTGCTGCGCGCGCTCATACCCCCAGCCGAACAGGCTGGCGGTGGCGCCGGTCAGGTTGATCACCAGCAAGAAAAAGACCGACAGCGCATCGGCGCGAAAATGAGCGTGCAGCCAGGGCAGACCGATAGGCAGCACCACCGCCACGGGATCGCCGCCCTTGGCCAGAGTCAGGAGCGCCCACAGCGTGGTCGCCGCGCAGGTCACCGCCGTCCCGCCATACACGATGCCGCGTGTGAACGAAGACCGGGGCGCCGCCATTCCCACCGCCGCCAGCAGCAGAAGAGAGGCGATTGCGGATACCAGAAGACTCAAGGCCGGAGACCTGACGTCAAGGACTGCTCGTCAAGTAAGAGTCTTTCCTCTTCGTTCTTGCAAGAAGAAAACGAGGCCTTGGGCGCGATAGCGCCGCGCTGGCTATGCCTTATCCGCGAAGATCCCTGGCGCCGCTTCGCGTTCGGTCATGCCGTAATCACGCATGACGGCGGCGACCCGCAGGCGATAATCCTGAAAGACATGACCGCGCCCCTGGGCTTGGGCGTTGCGGTGTTCAGCGTGGGTCCGCCATGCCGTCACCGCGGCCTCATCACGCCAGAAGGAGAGCGACAGCAGCTTGGCAGGGTCCGTGAGACTCTGGAAGCGCTCAACGGATAGAAAGCCGTCAACGCGCTCCAGCTCAGGCCGCAGGCTGGCGGCGATGTCAAAATAGTCGCCCTTGCCCTCTGGCGTGGGCCAGACCTCGAAGATGACGGCGATCATGGAAAGCTCCAAGGGAAGGGGGTGGATCGAGGCGGCGTATGACGGTTGCGCCATGGGATTTTGTTGCTGCCCGGTATTTGAGGGCTGACAAGACATGAGGCGGTTTGCAATAACACCTAGGCTGGCGCTGCATCTTAATGCTTTGCGGAAGCCGGAAAATTGAGAGTGCTTTTCCTATAAGGACGGATTATGCCGTATGACCGGGCCGGTGTCGAAAATTTAAGCACAAGCATCATAAGCGGGTGGTCCGCTTCTACTTTTGCGCCGGCTGATTGGGACGCTGCAAGCATAGCTTTTCTTACGGGAACGCAAGTTCTGGCCTTCAGACCTGACGTGTTTGCGTTGCTGCTGACGGGCGCGGGAAGCGTCGGCGACGCCCCCGCTGACAGGGTGGCGGCTTTGTCCACCTCGGCGATCGGCGCTTTGACGATCGATCAATTTAAGAAGATACCGTCAGGCGCCATAGCGGCGTTGGATGTTGGCAAGCTTAGCGCCGCTGTTATTGCAGACATCAGTAAAACTGCGGTGTTGATGCGGAAGTTGAGCGCTGATCAGTTCGATGCCCTAACGAACAGTCAAATCGCCGGGTTGAGTGCTGAAATTCTTGCCACGTTGACCACGGCCCAGATCGCCAAGCTGGACACGGTGAACGCCCGTGCTTTGGGCGCCAAGCTGAATGCGCTGAGCGATACCCAGTTCGCCGCGCTGAGCACTGGGGCGATTCTTGGCTTGGACAGCGCATTGATTGGCCGGCTGTCCGTGACGCAAGTGGGGCAGTTGGATGAAACCGCTGTTGGTATTCTGACAAGAACCCAACTCGGAGTGTTAACAACATCGCAAATCAAGAAACTGGATTCCTTAGCGGTTGCTGGTTTGACGCCAGAGGACATTAACATTTTCACAAAAAATCAGATTGCAGCCTTTACCGATTCGCAAATCAGTCATCTCACCACCATGGCTATCGGTGCGTTGAACGGGGCCATGCTTGGTTCTTTGAGCACCGTTCAATTTGCAGCATTGAACTCTACGCAGATTGGCGCCTTGGATTACGATGCCGTCGCCGCATTGACCGCCACCCAGCTTGCTCGTTTGAGCGCTGGGGGAACGGGTGCAAACGCGGACATGGACCAGATCGATGGATTGACGCCTGTACAGATCGGTATATTGACCACGGCTGCGGTTGCGGGCTTTACGGCGGCCCAGATTGCCGATTTGACCATGGCCCAACTCAATGCGCTGACGAGAACGCAGATCGGCAACCTCACCACGGCTGCGGTCAAGGGTTTTAGCGAGACACAGATTCGCGGGCTGACAACAGATCAGGTGAGGGGATTCACCAAGACCCAGTTTGCGGCCCTGAACCCTTCCCAAACCAAGGAAATACCGTTCGACAAACTGTCGCTCACCCAATTCAAAGCCCTTTCAGCAACGCAGATTGGCGCTATGGGTGGCGTGTTGACGGTCGACCAATTCGGTGTAATGACAATTGGTCAGACAAAAGGTACAACATCTGCGCAAATTTTAGATGTGTGCCGGAATATTGATGCGTATTGGAACTCATCAACGGTTTATTATTATTGGGAAGCTGTTGAATGTATTAAGAGTTTTAATTTAAATCAAGCGGCAATAATGAAAAAAGAAATTTTAAATGATTTTGAATCACTGTATAATTACTATAGTTCTTTAGGTTTTTCGATTAATTACTCAGATTTTTCGCTAAATGATGCGCTACAGTACTATGATATAACCGATCTTCTTAAGAAAGATTCTCTCATCAAGACCTTGACGCCAACCCAAATTCAAGGTCTGGAGGGAAATCTTATTTGGAATCTACTCCCAAGGGGAGTGGCGGCGCTGACGGCCACGCAGCTTGAGGCGCTGGATAAGTATCAGGTCCAAGCCCTGACGGGTGGTGATCTCAAGAAAGAGAAGGAGCAAATCGACAGCTTGACGAATGCTCAGCTTGCCGGTGTGAGCCCCGGCTGGTTTCAGAAGTTGACGCAGGTACAGATCTGGGATCTGAGCATCAGCACCCCTGCCACCAAAGGCCAGATCGCGGCTTTGTCTTCAGCGCAGCTTAACGCCATCTTAAGCACGATGACGCTCAGCAAAGCACAGATCCAGAGCTTGACTTTCACTCAGATCGCAGGATTGGACCTTTCTCTCTTGCTTGGCGGCATCAGTGACTTGACGACGGCGCAGATCCAGGCGTTGCCGCTGACGCAGTTTCGGGCGCTCATCGGCGCTAATCTAAGTAATTTTTCCATAACGCAACTTTTATCATTAACCCGTCCGCAGGTTGACGCCTTGACGGATCAGCAATTAATCGGGCTTACGGTCGATCAGAAAACTATACTTGCGAGCAAGCTGAAAGCTCCTTATTCGGCGGGAGGCGCCCTTGATATCAGCGATGTGCCTGCCACCCTCATCAGCACGCTCTCTGCGGCGTTGACGAGAGACGAAATCAGCGTCCTTTCGGCGGCGCAGATTGCGAAGTTGACCATAAGCGCCTTGTCGCCGTTGCAGCTTTCTGGCTTGACCGCCGATGGGGTCAGGGCCCTGACCGCCACCCAGATCAACGCTTTGTCCGCGGCCCAGCTCGCGGCTTTGACCGCGACGCAGATTATGGGGATGAAAACCAGCGATGTCGCAGGCCTGACCACGGCGCAGATCGCTGCTTTGGATGTCGCTAATCTGACGGACGCCCAAATTTCCGCGCTGACCAACGCTCAGATCAGGGCTCTCACGACGACGCAGATTGGCGCGCTCGCAACGGATCGGGCTGCGGCTCTGACCACGACCCAGGTCGCCGCCTTGTCCGCAGCCCAAATGAAAGGAATTGCTCAGGCTGATCTGGCCCGTTTGTCAACAAATCAAGTCGTGGCCTTGTCCGCGGCCAGCATCACCGCTCTGGGGTCGGGTATTACAGGTCTGGGCGCGGCCAATGTCGGCGCCCTGACCACAGCCCAGATCCGGGCTCTGTCCTCGGACCAGATCACGCTTCTGACGGGGACGGCGGCTGATCCCACCGATCTGTTCGATAGTTTGAACGCCGGACAGATCGGTGCGATGACCGTTAACCAGATCAAAGTCTTGACGGCGGACCAAATTGGCGATCTGAGCGCCAACCAGCTCAAGGGACTTACCCTGGCGCAGGTGGGGGCGATGAACACCAGCCAGGTTGATGCGCTCTTGGGTCTGTACGGGGTTACGCCTTACGCAGAGAAGTTTGTCAGCGGTGTGTCCATTTCCGCCCTGGATGTCGCCCATTGGGACAAAAATCTTATCAAAGACCTGACCGTGACGCAGATCAGGGCCTTGTCGTCCGGCCAGATCGGGGACTTGGACGCCGAGCATGTCCATGGGCTGGCCGCGACGCAAATCGCCGCTCTCTCGACCGCGCAGGTCAAGGCGTTTGCAACGGATGTCCTGGATAATCTGAGTTCGGCGCAGATGAAAGGCTTCACCGCGACCCAGCTCTCCGTCATGTCCACGGCATTGCTTAATGACCTCTTGAGCACTGGAAACGATCATTCCGGCGCGAACGCGCAATGGCTGACGACAGCGGCGGTCAAAGGGTTGACCATGACGCAGATTGCGGATCTTGGAGCCAGCAATGTCCAGGCCTTCACCGATGAGCAGATCGCCGCCTTGGCCTCTCCACAGAAGGGGTTGGTTCTCTCATTCTTGAAGTAACCGTAAATTCATCGCCGAATCCCCCCTGGCACGCAGCGTCTCCTCCGGGGTATAGGACCGCTTTGCATTCACCATGGTCACGTCCTGTCATGCTTTCGATCAGCCAGCGCATCGCCGACGAACTCCAGGTCCGCGAAAATCAGGTCGCCGCCGCCGTCACCTTGCTTGACGAAGGCTCGACGGTTCCCTTCATCGCGCGCTACCGCAAGGAGGCCACCGGCGGCCTTGACGACACGCACCTCCGCACGCTTGAGGAGCGGCTGGGCTATCTGCGCGAGTTGGAGGATCGCCGCGCCGCGATTCTCGCTTCCGTCCAGGAGCAAGGCAAGCTGACGCCGGAGCTGGCGGGGCAGATCCAGGCGGCGGACACCAAGACGCGCCTGGAAGACCTTTACCTTCCCTACAAGCCCAAGCGCCGCACCAAGGCGCAGATCGCCCGTGAGGCGGGGTTGGAGCCGCTGGCCGACCAGTTGCTGGCTGATCCCGGCAAGGCGCCGGAGGCCGAGGCCGCCGCTTTTGTCGATCCCGCCAAGGAAGTGGCCGACGTCAAGGCGGCGCTGGACGGCGCCCGGCATATTCTGGTTGAGCGTTTTGGCGAGGATGCCGAATTGGTCGGTCGCCTGCGCACGACCATGGCGGAGCAAGGCAAGATCTTCTCAAAGGTCGTTGAGGAGAAGCGGGCCGAGGGCGCCAAATTCTCCGATTATTTCGACTTTTCCGAGTCGTGGAAACAGATCCCGTCGCACCGCGCGCTGGCGCTGTTCCGCGCCCGCGCCCAGGGTGTGCTTGACCTGCGCCTTGACCTGGATGTCGAGCCGGGAGCCAAGCATCCAGCCGAGGGCACGATTGCGGTTCACACCGGCATCCGTGATCTGGGGCGTCCGGCGGACAAATGGCTGGCCGATGTGGTGCGCTGGACCTGGAAGCTGAAAATCGGTCCGCACATCGAAACCGATTTGACCGCAGCTCTGCGCGAACAGGCCGAGGATGAGGCGATTCGTGTCTTCGCTCGCAATCTGCACGATCTGCTGCTGGCGGCCCCCGCCGGCATGCGCTCCACCATTGGCCTCGATCCGGGCATCCGCACCGGCGTCAAGGTTGCGGTGGTGGACGCCACCGGCAAGCTGGTGGAGACCTCCACCATCTACCCGCACCAGCCCCGCAACGATTGGGATGGCTCCATCGCCGTTATCGCCGCGCTGGCCGTGCGCCACAAGGCGGAGCTGATCGCCATCGGCAACGGCACCGCCTCGCGCGAGACCGACAAGCTGGTCGCCGATCTCTTCGCCCGCCACCCGGAACTGAAGCTGTCGAAGATCATGGTGTCGGAGGCCGGGGCGTCGGTGTATTCGGCCTCAGCGACCGCCGCGGCGGAGTTCCCGCAGCTTGACGTCAGCCTGCGCGGCGCGGTGTCCATCGCGCGGCGTCTGCAAGACCCGCTGGCCGAGTTGGTGAAGATCGAGCCGAAATCCATCGGTGTCGGCCAGTACCAGCACGATGTGGCCCCGCAGAAGCTGGCGCGCTCGCTGGACGCGGTGGTTGAGGATTGCGTGAACGCCGTCGGTGTCGATCTCAACACCGCCTCCATCCCGCTTCTGACCCGCGTGTCCGGCCTGAATGAGACCACCGCCCGCAACATCGTCGAATACCGCGACGCCAACGGCGCGTTCCGGTCGCGCAAGCAGCTTCTGGAGGTGTCGCGCCTCGGGCCGAAGACCTTTGAGCAGGCCGCTGGCTTCCTGCGCATCCGGGGTGGCGACACGCCGCTGGACGGTTCGGCCGTGCACCCCGAAGCCTACCCGGTGGTCGAGCGTATTTTGAAGACGCTCGGCAAGGAACTGAGCGCGGTGATCGGGGACGCGCGCTACCTGCGGTCGCTGAACGCCGAGGACTTCACCGACGCACGCTTTGGCTTGCCGACGGTGGAGGATATCCTGAAAGAGCTGGAGAAGCCCGGCCGTGACCCGCGCCCGGAATTCAAGGCCGCCGTGTTCAAGGAGGGGGTCAACGAGCTGAAGGATCTCCAGCCCGGCATGCTGCTGGAGGGGGTGGTGACCAACGTCACCGCCTTTGGGGCTTTCGTCGATGTGGGCGTGCACCAGGATGGGCTGGTGCATATCTCGCAGCTCGCCAACAGCTTCGTGAAGGACCCGCACGCGGTGGTGAAGGCCGGCGACATCGTCAAGGTGAAGGTCCAAGAGGTGGACTTGCCGCGCAAGCGGATCGCCCTGACCATGCGCCTGAGCGAGCCGGTCGCCGCACCATCGCCGCAGAGGGAGGGGCAACGGGATGAGCGCCGCGCCGCGCCGGCCAAGGCCCAGCAGAGCAAGCCAGCGGTGAAGAAGCCAGCGGAGCCCCGCGCCGAGGTCGCCCCGCCCAGCGGCGCCTTCGCCGATGCGTTCGCCCGGGCCAAGGAGAAGAAGCGCTAAGACGTCATCACTCCGCGACCATCAGGAAACGGCGGCCTTCGGCTGATCGGATCAGGCCGAGGGTGCGACCGATTTCCTCCGGCGTGGGTTGGCGGTGATAACCGGCGGTATAGCGCTCCAGCGCCGCCAGACAGTCGGTGAGGGCGCCGGAGCCCACCGCCTTGCATTCCTCGAAGGCGGTGGGGTCGGGGCGGAACCAATGCGTGAGGTATGCCTCGTCGGTTTTGCTGGAGATGAGGGTCAGGGCGAAGCGGCCCTCATGCCCGATGCGGGCATGCGCTGCGCGCAGACGGGCTTGGACCTCCTCGATGGTCATCGCCTTTGGTCCTTTCTTTACGATTTTTCCTGACGCCACGCGGCTGTCCGGCCAGAGGGGGCGGGAGGCTGTTGGGCGGCAGGCTGTTCGGTGGCGCGCTGGGCCCAGTGCGCGTCATGCATCAGCAGGTCAAGCATGCGGCGCGTTGGTCCGGCGGTTTCCAAGGGGGTGTCCGAGCGCAGGTGCCGCGCCAGCAGCATCGCCATGCCGCTGGCCTCCATCTCGACCCAGCGGGCGAAATGCCAGCGCCGCTCAGCATGGTTCCAATACCAGGCCGGCATTTGCGTGTAGGTGCGTTCCATGTCGTTTTCCCAGACGGACATGCGGAACAGGCCGCTGGGGGAACGTTCCGTGTGGGCGGTCATCATTCCCTTGACATGCATGGGGCGTCACGCGGCCTCACGACCGTCGGCCTCCTCGCGCTTGATGATTTCGCCCTTCTTCTGGGCGAACAGAGCGGTGATGCGGTGCTGGGCCGCCTTGTCCACTGTGCCGATCTCGCGCAGATGAACGCTGACGCCGGCGCGCCAGACCTCTTCCAAATCATCCAGGTCAAGACAGGCGTCCAGGCGCCCCTTCACCTCGCTCTCGAAAGCCTGGATGGCCTCGGGCTGAAGCGCGGGGTTGGCCTTGATGGCGTAATAGGCCTCGGACTCCTCGCGGTATTTGGAATCGTCGAACTGGCCCATGTAGATGTCAGCGCCGAGGCCCAATTGCAGCAGGCATTTGCCCACCGCGTCGGTCATCGACATCTTGAAGCATTCGTCGTCCGGCGCCTCGATTCCGTTGCGCCGGCGCAGCATTTCGGTGCCGCCCCATTGCGGGCCGGTCCAGCATGTTTGGCCGGTTTGCGGGTCGATGTACCAGACATGGGCGCAGATGAAGACCATGCGCTCGGCGATGGTCCAGTCCATCTGTTCATACCCCCAGCCCTTGCCGACCGGACCGAACACCTCGGTCATCATCTGGAGGCGCCAAGTCGGATCGATCTGTGTGCCGCGAAAGCCGCCGGGGCGGGCGAAAGGCTTGGTTGCTTTCGGGTCCGTCCGCTTCAAGCGATTCCATAGATAGAGACTATCAGCGCGCGGGGCGCTCACCGCAGCTTTCTCCGGTGTTTTGGTTTTGCTTTCCATCCCACTGGTTTCAGCGGTGGTGTCGGTCTTGCTCATACGTCCCATCGCTCGGGTCCTCTAGACAAGCGCCCCGCACACCATCCGTTGCGGGGAGCGCTGCGTTGGCGTTAACCATAAAGCCGGGCCCTAAATATGGAGGCGACCGTACGGGCTTCAAGAACAAAAAGTGAACCTATAGCGTGGCCGTAAAGGACGTGGCCGTAAAGGGTGTGGCTGTAAGCTATGGGAAGGAACGCCGCTTACGGTGTGGCGAAGCCGCCGGTGTGAAGGAAGCGTGCTGTCGCCGCTATGGCGGCGGGGTGCGCCATGATGAAGGTGTGGAACGAGGGTAAGAGCAAAAAGTCAGCGGCCCCGCCGAGGCGGGATTCCCGCACGCTGACAATGCCATCATTGTCGCCGTTGAGGAACGGGTTGTAGCCGGACTTGCCCGTGCCGCCGGCGATGAGGCCGAAGGCGACATCGGCAGCCATGGGCGGGACGGTGTGCGCCATCCCCGTGGTGCAGGCCAGCCCGCTCGGCCCCGTGGTGCGGAACGGGCTGAAATTCTTGAGGGCGTCAGCGAAGGCCGCCCCGTTGTTTGGCCCCCCGATCAGCACGGCTCGCGTTGGGCGCAGTGCGCCGTTCCATGGGCGCACGCCGGCCAGGCAAGCCCGAATCACCAGACAACCGAGGCTGTGCCCGACAAAGGATACTGTCTGTGCGCCCTCAAGGCCGAGGAGGACGCGGTCCACCTGGGCGGCGTGGTCGGTAATTCCGCGCATGAGGCTGGGGTAGGTGATATCGGCGACGCGAAAACCCGCCGTCGCCAGGGCGTGCGCCATCGGGCGCATGCAGCGCCGTGTGCGCCCGAGGCCGTGCAGAATGACAACGGCGTGCGATGCGGTGGGCATCGGAGCCAGCGCCATTCCCGCCTCGATACAGGCGGCGGCGCTGCCTTTTCGCTGGATGCGGCCACACGAATCGAGCAGGCGGCAGGTCCCCGCACCGATGTGCTCCTGCACCCGCCAGCCCTCGCGGACCCACACGTCAGCCCATACCTGATAGCCGCCGAGGATCGGAAATGTAGCGTCAAGGGCGGTGTAGAGGTTAAGCATTGCGGCGGGTCGTTTTTCTTGATGGCGGCTTTATCGCCAAAGAAACAAAGATCAAGGGGCGGTTGATGACTCCTTGATCTTTTTGCCTGAGGAGAGCGTCAGATTTCAATATCACGCTCCAAATTGGCGACAAGCGCGTTGAGCAGGCGCTTGACATCACGGATGTCGTTCTCCCCCAGCCCCTGAAGAGCGATTCCGTTGACTTCGTGGATGAGCGCGGTGATCGGCCCTTCCAGGGCGTGGGCGCGGTCGGTGAGATAGATCAACGTGCGGCGGCGGTCTTCCGGGTCAGGTTCGCGGCGGATCAGATCATCACGTTCCATACGATTCAATGTGTTCGCCATGGTCGGTTGTTCAACCTGGACGATGCGGCATAGTTTTGCCTGGCTGATCCCTTCTTGCTCCCACAAAGCCAGCAAGGCTGGCATTTGACCGGGAAACAGCCCGTAGCAATTGATTCGTCGCTCCACCACACGGGCGAACAGACGACCGCAATAATTCGTAAGATAAGAAAATGACTCAGTGCGACGCATGGGCATCGTGGGTTGGATTCCAGAGAAAAGTGGCGGCATACAGGCATAGGCTTAGGTTTAC
>JAVBJZ010000116.1:0-32471 GCA_031546725.1 Azospirillum sp. | reverse complement strand
CAGAACGAAACGAACGCGGCCATGCCCCCTAAAAAGAATCCGCTCAGCTTGAACCCGCTCCAGCTCAAGACGTTGACCCTTTTGCAAGAGGTCGCTCGCCTTGAGAACGCCCCTGCCGAGGAGCCGGGATGCTTCAAGATTTCCCAATTGCCGCATGCGCACGGCAACCATTTCCACCTCGGCGGCGCCGTGGTGTCGGGGCAGGACGCCACCGGCCTGCGGAACCAGGCCGTCTGGGTCGTGCTGGAGCGTAAGGGGATGGTGATCCGCTCGGCCTCGCCGGATTATGTGCTCATGACCGCGGAAGGCATGGCCTATGACACGGGGATGCGCGACGCCATCCTGCATCGCTCCGATCATTGAGGCGGGCAGCCCGTGTGCGGTTTTTGCGGCATCTTGAGCGCATCATCCCCCGTAGGCGATCAAGCCATACGGAGGATGAACGACACCATCGCCCACCGGGGGCCGGATGGTGACGGCGTGTGGGTGGATAAGGCCGCGGGCGTCGCGCTGGCCCATCGGCGTCTGGCCATCGTCGATCTGTCGCCGCTCGGCCGGCAGCCGATGGTGTCCGCCGATGGGCGTTGGGTGATCGCCTACAACGGCGAGATCTATAATTTCCAGGATTTGCGGGCCGAACTGGCCACCCAGGGCAGCGTCTTTCGTGGCCATTCGGATACCGAAGTGTTGGTGGAGGCGGTGGCCGCCTGGGGTGTCGAGGCCACGGCCCGCCGGCTGATCGGCATTTTCGCCTTCGCCCTGTGGGACCGGCAGGAGCGGGTGCTGCACCTCGCACGCGATCATGTGGGGGTGAAACCGCTGTACTGGGCGCGCTTTGGCGACACGCTGCTGTTCGGTTCGCAGATAAAGGCGTTGCGCGCGCACCCGGCCTTCCGGGCCGAGGTGGACCGTGACGCGCTGGCCGCCTATGCCCGCTTCGCCTATGTTCCCGCGCCGCACAGCATCCACAAGGGCGTCTATAAGTTGGAGCCCGGCTGCATCCTGACCTTTCGCGGCCTGGCCGCGCCGGAACGGACCGTCTACTGGTCGCTGGCGGGCGTCGTGCGGGGTGGCATGTCGGACCGGCTCGACCTTTCCGATGAGGAAGCCACCGACCAGTTGGAGGCGTTGTTGAGCGACGCCATTGGCCGGCAGATGATGGCCGATGTGCCGCTGGGCGCGTTCCTGTCCGGTGGGGTTGATTCCTCAACCGTGGTCGCGCTGATGCAGGCGCGGTCCACCCGACCGGTGCGCAGCTTCACCATCGGCTTCAGCGAGGCGGGCTATGATGAATCCGCCGACGCCCTGGCCGTGGCCCGTCATCTTGGAACCGATCACACCGCGTTGACGGTCGAGTCGCAGCACGCCTTGTCCGTCATTCCGCGCCTGGCCGAATACTACGACGAGCCCTTCGCCGATTCCTCGCAGATACCCACCTTCCTGGTGTCGGAGTTGACGCGACGCTCGGTCACGGTCGCCCTGTCCGGCGATGGCGGGGACGAACTCTTCGCCGGCTACAGGCGCTATACCCTCGGCTCCAGGCTGTGGCGGATGATGGGGCGGATTCCAGCGCGAGGGCGCAGCGCGGCAGCCAACCTTATTCGCGCCGTACCGCCGCAGCGGTGGGACGCGCTGCTGGGCCGCCTGCCGGGCATGCCGCGGCTGGTCGGTGATTCGGTGCACAAGCTGGCGGGTATCCTCGCGGCGGCGGATTCCGATGCTCTCTACCGTGGGCTGGTCAGCCAATGGCCTGATCCCGAGGCGCTGGTGCTCGGCAGCCGTGAACCGCGCGGCTTGCTGTGGGATGAGAGCGCGGCGGGCGTCGCCCCTGATTTTGTCGAGCGCATGCAGTATCTCGACACCGCCACCTATCTGCCGGACGACATCCTCACCAAGGTGGACCGCGCCAGCATGGCCGTGGGGCTGGAGGCGCGGGTGCCGCTGCTTGACCACCGAATCCTGGAGTTCGCCTGGCGTCTGCCGCCGTCACAGAAAATCCGCGCCGGGCGGGGCAAGCATCTGCTGCGTCAGGTGCTTTACCGCCATGTGCCGCGCGCCTTGATCGAGCGACCGAAGATGGGGTTCGCCGTGCCCATCGATGGTTGGTTGCGTGGCCCGCTGCGTGACTGGGCCGAAGATTTGCTGGACGAACGCCGGCTTCGTGAGGATGGCCTGTTGGATGTGGCGTCCGTGCGGCAGACCTGGGCCGAGCACCTCTCGGGCCGGCGCAACTGGCAGCACCGGCTGTGGGTGGTGCTGATGTTCCAGGCATGGAAGGCGCATTGGGACAAGGCTCCGGCTTCCCTTGAACATTCCGCGAGCGCCGCATGAGTGCCGACCCGCCCAAACCGCCGGCGAAAGCCGAGTCCCACGCCCGCCAGCAGCGCCAGGCCGACCGTCTGCGCGAGAACCTGAAAAAACGCAAGGAGCAAGCGCGGGCGCGGGAACACAGCGATGATGACGGCGCCAGCCCTCACCCTCCTTCCGACAAGACAGGGGACGGGTAGGGTGATGACACGGGCGCGCCAGAGTCGTAAGGCTTGAGCCCTGGAAAACTCTCCGCTACAACCCCCTTTTCTCGATCTTTCGTATGAGGGAGTTTAGGTCAATGGGCATCATGCCGGACAGGTGGATTCGCGAGATGGCCGAGACCAAGGGCATGATCGAGCCCTTCGTCGACCGCCAGGAGCGAACGGGCGTGATCTCCTATGGGCTGAGTTCCTATGGCTACGATGCGCGCGTCGCCGATGAATTCAAGATCTTCACCAATGTCGACAACGCCATCGTCGATCCGAAAAAATTCTCAGAGAACAGCTTCGTCGATCGCAAGACGGACATCTGCATCATCCCGCCGAACAGCTTCGCCCTGGCCCGCACGGTGGAGTTTTTCCGCGTGCCGCGCGACGTCCTGGTGATCTGCCTGGGCAAGAGCACCTATGCCCGCTGTGGCCTGATCGTCAATGTCACGCCGCTTGAGCCGGAATGGGAAGGCTATGTGACGCTGGAAATCTCAAACACCACGCCGCTGCCCGCCAAGATCTACGCCAACGAAGGACTGTGCCAGTTCTTGTTCCTCAAGGGCGAGGGACTGTGCGAAACCTCGTATGCGGACAAAGCCGGTAAATACATGGGCCAGAAAGGCGTCACGCTGCCGCGTCTTTGAAACGCGGCGTTTTTTCCTGCGATTTGGCGTCGGCAGCGCCATTCCCCTGCATCAGCTTCCCTTTTTATCAGAAAAGTCATAGGCACCATGGATAGGATTCGTATTCGCGGCGGCAATCCCCTGCGCGGCGTCATCGAGGTCGGTGGGGCCAAAAACGCGGCGCTGCCGTTGATGACCGCGAGCCTGCTGACCGATGAGACGCTGGTTCTCAAGAACCTGCCGATCCTGGCGGACATCAACACGCTGTGCAATCTGCTGCTTCAGCACGGTGTGGCGATCCACCTCGCCGGCGCCGGGGGCAATTGCGCCGGTCGCGTGATCGAGTTGACCGCGCGCAACCTGACCAACACGACGGCGCCCTATGATTTGGTGCGCAAGATGCGCGCCAGCGTGCTGGTGTTGGGCCCGTTGCTCGCCCGCTGCCATCAGGCGCGGGTGTCGCTGCCCGGTGGTTGCGCGATTGGGGCGCGCCCTGTTGACCTGCACATCAAGGGGTTGCAGGCCATGGGCGCGGAAATCGAGTTGGACCGTGGCTACATCGTCGCCAAGGCGCCGGGTGGGTTGAAAGGGGCGGAGTTCGTCTTCCCCAAGATCTCTGTCGGCGCCACCGAGAATTTGCTGATGGCGGCCACCCTGGCGAAGGGCGAGACGGTGCTGATCAACGCCGCCCGTGAGCCGGAGGTCACCGATCTTGCCCATTGTCTGGTCGCCATGGGCGCGGAGATTTCCGGCATCGGCTCCGACACGCTGCGCATTCATGGGGTTGAAAAACTGCACGGGGCCACGCATGCGGTGGTTCCCGACCGCATCGAGACGGGCACCTATGTCATGGCCGCCGCCATCACCGGCGGCGAGTTGGAGATCACCAACACGCGGCTTGACCTGATCCAATCCTTGGTCACCACGCTTCAGCAGGCTGGGGTGACGTTCACCGAAACGGCGAACGGCGTGCGTGTCGCCCGCGCCAACGGCGAGCTGCACGGCGTCGATGCGATGACCGAGCCGTTTCCGGGGTTTCCCACCGATCTCCAGGCGCAGATGATGGCGTTGATGAGCACGGCGCAGGGGGCGGCGATGATCACCGAAACGATTTTTGAAAACCGCTTCATGCACGCGCCGGAACTTATGCGCATGGGGGCGCGTATCACTGTGCACGGGTCCTCGGCGCTGGTGCGCGGGGTGGGGAAGCTGACCGGCGCGCCGGTCATGGCCACGGATCTGCGGGCGTCGGTGTCGCTGGTGCTGGCGGGTCTGGCGGCTGAGGGGGTGACCACGGTCAACCGTGTCTACCACCTTGATCGTGGCTATGAGCGGGTTGAAGAGAAACTGGCCGCGTGCGGCGCCGAGATCGAGCGGATCGCCGGCAGCGGCGAGGAATAAGCCTCCATCCCTTAGGAATGAGGGACGGTAAGGGAGAAACAGGGGAGGGGAAGCCATGACCACGCCGATCAAAATGCGGGCTGAAGACCAGGATGACCTGAAGGTCGTTTCCGCCTGTCTCCAGGATGCGATCCTGCCGATCGGCGATATGTGTTACCTGCTCGAGGAGAAGCGGTTCGTGGCGGTGGTTAGCCGCTTCCGCTGGGAATCCTGTGACCGTCCGCGCCAGGAGCTGGGGCCTACGGCGGAGGATGATGAGTTGTTCCCCTATGAGCGCGTGCAATGCGGCGTGCGCTTCGAGGGCGTGACAGGCGTCAAAACACGCGGCATCGACCTCAAGGACCGCACGCAGTTCATGGAGCTGTTGTTGATCGAGGCGGTGGAGGAGGGCGTCGCCCTGCACTTCGCCGGTGGTGGCAGCGTCCGCCTGGAGAGTGAGGCGTGGCTTTGCTTGGTTGAAGATCTTGGCGAACCATGGCCGACGACGTGCAAGCCCTGCCATTCCCTTGAAGGGTAGGGCCAGATCCACAACAGCACGTTCAGGTTTATTTTGTAGTGGACTAATAAACGATTGTTGGATCCCCGTTTTCACGGGGATGACGGTATTTGGTAGCAGAAACATCCCCCTTATCGTCATCCCCGTGAAAACGGGGATCCAGGAAAAGCCGCGACAGCGGCGACATGAGTCGTCATTTCTGAGCATCCCTCATCAAGATTTAGTATGACGCCGCCGTAATTCCGCGAGAATAAGCCGGTTCCACAGCGGGCGTCGTTCGTCCGACAAGGATTCCAAAAGATCGGCCAGATGCTTGGATTTGGCGATTGACAGCATGATCAGCGCCACCGTCGGCGCCAGCGCCATCAGAAAATAGACCAGCCGCAGCCCCAATGGCTCGTCCGCTGCGGCGATGAGATTCATGCCGAGGAAGCCGGAAACCAGCGTGCCGACCATGCTGACCACCGTCACCACGGTCAGCCGTAGGACTGAGTTGGCTTGCCGCCGCAGCCCATCGGAATCAAGGTAATCACTCATATCCCGCACCTCGTCACGCACCTCGGCGAACAGGCATTCGGTGCCCAAATGCCCCGACCACAGACGGAACAAGGCGCGCAGGGGCTCTTGGCGGGAGATGTCGTGGAACCAATAGCGGTGGTTGAAGCGTAAGAAGATCTCGAACTGCTGGCGGATCGAGCGCTTGAAGATCTTGACCGAATCCACATCCATGATGTCCAGGCGGCTGACCGCCACCACCAGCCGGTCGGACATCATCAGCAGCGCCGCCCGATGGAAATGGACGATCAGCCCCAGGAGGAAATATTGGTGGCGGAATTGGCCCTGAAGGCCGGATTCCAGATCGGTGTAGAACGGATCGCCATCGCGCCCAACCATGACCATCGCGTGTCCACAACACAGCGTCCGTGTGTTCGACAGGCCTGGGCCCGGATTCCAGTAGCGGTCGTAGCAATAGCGCTGCTCGAATCCAGAGAGATAGCTCTCGGCGAAGGGCAGCGTTCCATCCTCGTCCCCCGGCTCGGTGGCGAGGCCAAGACGCACCCAATCGGCGCGGGTCAGGCTGGTTGGATCATCCACCGACAGATAAGCCAGCAACGGCATCCGCTGATATTCCAATTGCCGGTAGTGCAGGATCTCCCGCTCTTCACAATGGTGCAGGGTCAGCGGCTTCAGGAGAAAAGCCCAGTGCGCGGCGATATAAGGCGCGCGGTGGCGGCAAACAAAGGCCAGGTATTTTTCCTTGTCGTCGAAATCGGAAGACGCCAGCACCGTTCCATCGGCGGCCAACCACTCCACGGTGCGCGGGCAGTGTCCGCCGCTGCCGTCCGGGTTCCAGAATGATGGGTAGGCGCGGCCAAAGCGGTAAAGCAGGTCTTGGATCTGTGTCAGCTCCAGATTCTCGGCGGCGATCTCCACCACCAGGATCGCCACGTCGATGTCGTAAAAGAAATACAAGTCGATGTGGGTGACTGTCACGTCCTGCGGTGCGCCGCCGCCAAGCGTGATGCGTACTTTCGCCACGTCGTTCCGGCGAAACACCCGGATCGGCGAGGCCCCATAGCCGGGACCGCCACCGGCCCTTTCCCCCTCGCCATAGAGAAAACGCTGCACATAGGGCAGAAACGCCGTGAATTCGCTGTAGTGGCGTTCCTTGAAATCGGCGGGGTTTTGGGTGAATTCGTCAACCAGCTCCCGCCAAACGCAGTTGGGACCGCCTAAATGTTCCCAATGGCGCTGGATCTGCGCCCCCTCCTTCAACGGCATGAGTTGCACCGGCCACAGCAGAATCTGGCGAAACCGGCGTACGCGGATGATTTCCGGGTCGGGCATGGCGCAGACTCCTTTTTTAAGAAGATAGAATGCAGTCCTTGCCAGGAAAGGCTAAGCTGTCAGTCAAACAACATTAATACCGAAGACCCTCATGACCAGACCAGAACTCTTCCTCGACCTCGATGGTGTATTGGCCGATTTCAATCGTGGTGTGATCGCGGTGACCGGCAAGCGCCCGGATCAATTGCCCATCAAGGTTCTGTGGCGGGAGCTGTCACGCCACCAGAATTTCTTCGATACCCTGGAATTCATGCCCGACGCGCCGGATCTCTGGGCTTTTTGCAAAGCTTATGAACCGACGATCCTCACCGGTCTCCCGATGGGGACATGGGCGCCCGAACAAAAGCGGCGTTGGGTGGCGCGCATGTTGGGAGGGCATGTGAAGATCATCACCTGCCTGGCGCGTGATAAGCATCTCTACGCCGGTCCCGGCGCGATACTGGTCGATGACCGTGAAAAGGCCAGGGCGGCGTGGGAAGCCGCCGAGGGCATCTTCATCTTGCACAAAGACGCAACCGGCACGATCGCCGCGTTGAAGAATTTTGGATTCTGAAAGCCGCGATTCGCGGCGTTTCCTGATCCGCTGGCGGCCTTGGGAAAGCCTGCGCTTTGCTGCGTTGCACAAAAATCACGATGCCGCGTCAACACATTGATGCATAATGGTCACATGACCTCCAAGAAGTTAGGAATCCCAAGAAACTGGCGGTTGCCAATGGCCTGTTGGCTCTTGTGCCGAGGGTTTGCTTCTGCCAATAACACGCAAAACTGAGATTCCATGCTTTCAGGAGTGTTTTCATGAACCAGGCTGAATTGATCGATGCTGTCGCCACCGCCGCGGGCATCAAGAAGACCGAAGCCGCGAAGGCTGTCCAGACGGTGTTTGAAGGCATCTCGGATGCTTTGACCAAGGGTGAAGATGTCCGCCTGGCTGGTTTCGGTATTTTTGAAGTCGCCGAGCGCGCCGCCCGCGATGGACGCAATCCACGCACGGGCGAGCCTGTGAAGATTGCGGCGTCCAAGGCAGCGAAGTTCAAGCCGGCGAAGCAGCTCCGTGACGCTATCAACGGCTGATCTGGCCGTTTTAAGCAGCACATGCTGATTGGCGTCTCTCGTCGCCAGCCTCTGCCCACCACGATTGTTGCCACTTATGGCGGCAACAATTTGGTGGTATCGAACGATCTGTCAGCCTCATGAGCGTTCAGGCGGCCCTTCACACATCTGAAGAGCAGCGGCATACGTAACCGGACGAGTCCCGCGCCCAAGCGGGACTGTCGCCGGAATATTCGCCAGTTTCCCCGAACGGCGCCAGGGTGCGCTTGGAAATGGCACGTAAATTTGGGCTTGGCCACAAGCAAGCGCCGCCACCCTGATAGCATCCAGCGAAAATCCAAGCACTTCAGGATTTTCGCTGGATAGCATCACATTTTTGGCTTTCCTGGGGTTATCTGTGGCTCAGCCGGTACAGGCAAGGGCTGAGGCATGGGGATATCTCCCAGTTCCTTGGCGACGATTTCCGCCTGGGTGCGTTCTTGTTGAAGAATCGCAATATCATGCTGCCGCTGCGCCATGGTCGGTATGTCCTTTGGGCGACCGGGCACGTTCGCCACATTCGGGTAGGATTTTGCCTCGCCCGATAAACCGCGTACCGGCGTGGGGGCGTCAGGTGGTGGACCGCCACCGAAGAGCGCGTCGGTCAGTCCGGCGTCATACACCCGGTTGCTGCACCCGCACAGGGTCGAGACCAACAGCGCAGCGACCGCCAGCGCGGGCATCGCGTTGTTGCGCCCGATCCATCCCTTCGCCATAGTCCCCTTTGTTGTAGTCATTGTGCCTGCTCCGCTTCGTTGGCCCCCTGCATTCCCTGCATTCGACCGGATGAGATAAGATTTTCTTACACGGAGCGCAAGAGTATCGCAGACCAGCCATTCCCGGCTGTATATGCTACGAACCTCGTTTAAAATCCGCATGGGGCTGTATAAACCTTTAGCCTCCTTCTTCAGAAGCCTAAACAATACGATAAGGACTGCGTCATGGTCGAAAATCAGGTCCACGATGTGAAACTGCCCGATCCTGTCGAGCTGTCGCGGGCCATGACCCGCATCGCGGAACAAAGCCAGAAGCTTGTCACCGAATTCCTCGCCCGCCAGTCGAGCGAAGGTGTCGGCTCCAGCAACCCGGACCCCATGGGCATTGGTCACGCCTTTCTTGAAATGACCAAGCGCATGATGGCCGATCCGGCCAAGCTGATGAAAGCGCAGATGTCCTTGTGGCAGGATTACCTGACCTTGTGGCAGCGCACGACTCAGCGTTTGCTGGGCCAGGAAGCCGATCCCGTCATTGCGCCGGCGAAGGATGACCGCCGTTTCAAGGACACGGCATGGGATGAGAACACGCTTTTCGACTATATCAAGCAGTCCTATCTGCTGAGCGCCCGGTGGATGCAGTCCACAGTGAATGAGGTCGAGGGGCTGGACAATCACACCGCCAAGAAGGTGGATTTCTATACCCGCCAGTTCGTCGATGCGATGGCGCCGTCCAACTTCGTCATGACCAACCCGGAGGTGCTGCGCACGACCATCGAGAGCGGTGGTGAAAACCTGGTGAAGGGCCTGGAGCATCTGCTGAAGGACCTGGAGCGCGGCAAGGGTGAACTGCGCATCTCTATGACCGACTATGACGCCTTCCAGGTCGGCAAGAACATCGCGCAGACGCCGGGCAAGGTGGTGTTCCAGACCGATTTGATGCAGCTCATCCAGTACACGCCGACCACGGCCGAAGTGTCCAAGCGGCCGCTGATGATCGTGCCGCCGTGGATCAACAAATACTACATTCTCGATCTGCGCGCGAAAAACAGCTTCATCAAATGGGCGGTGGACCAGGGCCACACCGTGTTCGTCCTGTCCTGGGTCAACCCGGACGAGGCGCTGGCGAAGAAGACCTTTGAAGATTACATGATCGATGGCGTCATGGCCGCGCTCGACGCCATCGAGAAGCAGACGGGTGAGAAAGACGTCAACGCCATCGGCTATTGCCTGGGCGGGACGCTGCTGTCCTCGACGCTGGCCTATATGGCGACCAAGAACGACGATCGCATCAAGTCGGCGACGTTCTTCACCACCATGCTGGACTTCACCGAAGCCGGTGAGCTTTCCGTCTTCATCGACGAGGAGCAGCTCAACTACATCGAGGATCAGATGGCCGAGCACGGCTACCTCGATGGCGCGAAGATGGCGACAACCTTCAACATGCTGCGCGCCAACGACCTGATCTGGTCGTTTGTGGTGAACAACTACCTGCTCGGCAAGGATCCGTTCCCGTTCGATCTGCTGTATTGGAACAGCGATTCGACCCGCATGCCGGCGGCGATGCACAGTTTCTACCTGCGCAGCATGTACCAGAACAACCTGCTGTGCCAGCCCGGCGGCGTGACGCTGAAGGATGTGCCAATCGACCTGCGCACCGTGAAAACACCGGCGTTCTTCCTGTCCGCGCGCGAAGACCATATCGCACCGTGGAAGTCCACCTACCAGGGCGCGCTGCTTTTCTCGGGGCAGACCAAGTTCGTGCTGGCGGCCTCGGGACACATCGCCGGCGTTATCAACCCGCCATCGGCTGAGAAATACTGCTACTGGACCAACACCAAGCTGCCGAAGGATTCGGACGCCTGGCTGAAGGACGCCCAGCAGACTCCCGGCTCCTGGTGGCCGGAGTGGCAGAAGTGGGTCGATAAATACGCCAACGGCAAGGTTCCCGCCCGCGACCCGGCCAAGAGCAAGCTGAAGGTTCTTGATGAGGCGCCGGGCTCTTACGTGAAGGCCCGGATTGTCTAAGCCGGCTGGTTGAATAACGGACGACAGGGGATTCCGGTTCAGGCTGAACCGGAATCCCCTGTCCGTATCAAATCACTGCATGCTGGGTGGTTAACGCTGGTGTCTCTCCTGTCTGACCACTGTCAGGCCAGACAGGATTTTCTCTACAGTGGAAAGCGCTCAGCGCTTTGCGGGGGCCGCCGCCGCTGGTGGTGAGGCTGCCGCCGCTGGCGCACGCGGCGCGGCGGGCGGCTGGGGCGTCTGCGCGTCGCGTAACAAGACGATGCTGATGCGGCGGTTGCGGGGGCTGCCGGGCTGGTCAGGAACCAGCAGATCGCGATCGGCGTGGCCGGTCACATCCTTGATGCGACTCTCGGCGATGCCGCCCGAGAGCAAGGCGCGGCGCGTGGCGTTGGCGCGCTCGGTCGACAAATCCCAGTTGTCACGCGTGGGGTTGCCGGTGAAGGGGGTGGAATCGGTGTGGCCACTGATCGACAACTTATTGGGCAGCTTCGACAGCGCCTGCGCCATTTGTATGACCAATTGTTTGGTCTGGGGGTACATCTGAGCCGAGCCAGCGGGGAACATGGACACCCGATCCTGGTCGATGATCTGAATGCGCAGACCTTCAGGCGTCTGATCGATAATCAGATTTTGCACCATGGTCTGCAATTCGGGAACCGACTGGATGGCCTGTCTGATCTCGGTAGCCGCCTGCTGGAACTGCTTGCCCTCGGACTGCTGTTCACGAAGCGCCGACGCCGCCTCGCTCACGCGGTCAGCAAAGTCGGATAGTTTTTCACCGGGCTTCTGGCCAGGGATGCCAAGCTGCTTGGCCAGCTGCTCAAGGCGCTGCTGATATTCCCGGTTGCTTTCGTTGTTCTGCTGCGGGGCCGTGCCGGCGCCTTCCGCACCGCTCATCGCTTCTTCACCACCGCTGCCGGTTGGTTTTGGAGCGGGTGTGTCCGGTGTGATAGGGGAGGAGGCGCTGACTTGCGCCCCTTCCACAGTGACCGTCTTGCCCCCCAGCATGCCATCGGAGCCTGCGGTTGCGCTGCTGACGGATACCGGAGCAAAATAATCGGCGATACCCTTGCGTTGATCGGCGGTCGTAACGTTAAGCAACCAAAGCAGCAGGAAGAACGCCATCATCGCGGTTACGAAGTCGGCGTAGGCGACCTTCCACGCACCACCGTGGTGTGCGCCATGGCCACCCTTCTTCTTTTTGATGATGATTGGCTGTTCGCTTGCAGGAGTGGCCGCCATCGTAACCGTTCTCGATTCAAGCTGATTTTCTGATGGCCAGAAGCTGCGCGGTTTTCCTTAATATCTATTTAACGGCGCCACGGATCACCAGGATGTCATGGCCAGGATATCGTAGAAAGATCTGGCTTGCGCCAGAAGGGTGGGTGGGCTACTTCCGCGTTTATATTCCCAGGTTCCAAGAGCCAAGGCTGCCATGACTATCGATCCGCACGCGCTCCGCGTTGATCCTCAAGCGTTCCGCACGGCGCTCGGCTGCTTTGCCACAGGCATCACCATTGTCACCACCCTGTGCCCCGATGGGCATCCCGTGGGCGTGACGGTCAACGCTTTCTCCTCGGTGTCGCTGGAGCCACCGCTCGTGCTGTTCAGCCTTGGCCGCACGTCGCAGGCTTATGACTTTTTTGCGCAGGCGAAGACCTTCGCCATAAATGTCCTGGCTGAGACACAAGAAGCGCTGTCGGTGCGTTTTTCGACACGCGACCTTCAGGACCGTTGGGACGGTGTGGCGGTGGAGCGTTGGGACACCGGCGCGCCAATCCTGTCCGGCTGCCTGGCCAACATCGAGTGCGACAAAGAAACCATCCATGATGGTGGCGACCACGGCATCGTGGTGGGCCGCGTCCGTCGCCTGCGCTCGCACAGCGAAGGCAAGCCGTTGCTGTATTTCCGTGGGCGCTATGGGGGTATGGTGTAGCCGTCGGGACGCGGAAAACGGACAGGTCCCCCTGCTCAATATTTCAAAGCACGAAGCGATGACCATCGAAACGAACGACACGATAGGCGCCTCCATTCCCCATTCCCCGACCAGGAAGCGCCCTCGCACGCCCGTGGCGCTTGCGTTGAGCGACCTTGCCGAGGGAACGAACCAATGGTGGATGTGGAAGGCGATGGCTTGGCAGGACATCCTGCAGCGTTATCGCGGCTCGGTTCTGGGGCCATTCTGGCTTACCCTCAGCATGGCCATCGCGATTGCGGCGCTTGGAACCTTGTATTCAAAGCTGTTCCATATGGATATCAGCACCTACCTGCCTTATCTATGCCTCGGCTTGGTAGTCTGGACGCTGATCTCTTCAATCGTGCTGGACGGTTGCCTAACGTTCACCGCGGCCCAGATGGTCAGGCAGATCAAACTGCCCTACACCGTGCATGCCTACCGCGTCGTTTGCCGCAATCTGATCATCGCCGCGCATAATCTCGTCGTCTATGCCGGTGTGGTCCTGTTGTTCGACATCACGCTGAGCGCGGTGTCGCTGATCGCGCTTCTTGGGGTGTTGCTGATCATTATCAACGGCTTCTGGGTTTCGATCCTGCTGGGCATGGTGTGCAGCCGGTTTCGCGATGTGCCGCAGATCATCGCCAGCGTCATTCAGGTCATCTTCTTCGTCACGCCCATTCTCTGGAGCCCGGATCTGCTGGCGAACCGGATTGGCTTCGCCCTCTGGAATCCGCTGTTCGGCTTCATCGACCTCATACGGGCCCCGTTGCTGAACCAATTCCCTCATCCGACCTCCTGGATCACCACCTTGCTGGTCACCGTGATCGGCAGTGTCGTGACGTTCTTTTTCTTCGCTCGCTTTCGGGCGCGCATTCCATACTGGGCATAAACGGTCATGGCATCCATCAGCTTGCGTGACGTCACAGTCGAGTTTCCTGTCTACCAGAGCGGTGGCCGCTCCCTGAAACGGGCTCTGATCGATGCCGGCACGGGTGGCCGGCTGGGGCGGGACCAGAGCAATCGTCTCTTGGTGCGGGCGCTCAGCAACCTGTCCGTCGACATCGAGCACGGGGAGCGTATTGGCCTGATCGGCGGCAATGGGGCTGGGAAGACGACGCTTTTGCGCGTCATATCCGGCATCTATGAGCCCTCGTCCGGGGAGATCGATATCAACGGTCAGGTGTCACCGCTTTTAGAGGTGAGCCTTGGCCTTAATATGGAGGCTTCCGGCTACGAGAACATCTTCTTGCGCGGCCTCTACATGGGCATGCGGCCAGACGAGGTTCGAGAGCACGCCCAGGAAATTATCGAGTTTACCGAGCTGGGCGATTATATATCCATGCCGGTGCGCACCTATTCATCAGGCATGTTGTTGCGCCTGTCCTTTGCCGTGGCGACCTGCGTCAATCCAGAGATCCTGGTCATGGATGAATGGGTTCTGGCTGGTGACGCGCATTTCCTTCAGAAGGCGCGCAAACGACTGGAATCGTTTATCGACCGATCCAGCATTCTGATGTTGGCCTCGCACACGGAAGCCTTGCTGAAGGAATGGTGCACGAAGCTGATCCTCCTCAACCGTGGCGGTTTGGTCGCCATGGGGTCGCCAGATGACATCCTGCGCCTCTACCACGAACAGGCGCACAGCGCCCCGGCGTAAGGCGGATCCACCGGACCCGCTGAAAGCCTTGGGGCAATCAGGGGAAGGAATTGATGGGGAGGAAGCGACCTGCCGCCTGGGGGAATTATGCGCTGACCGTATGCTCTCTGCGCGGACCGCGTGAGAGGCTGAATCAGCTCATAATTCCCTACCGTGCCTTAGCGGAAGGAGGCGCTGAACAACTGCCTTCCCTTTTGGATCGTCATAACGCCCTGGCTGCCGTCGCCGGAACACGACAAGGCGCTCCGATCGCCTGAAGCGTACGGATAGGGATTGATCACCCATTCCAGGGTCGCGGTTTCGATGTCGGATCCAGAGATGCGCCCCAGCGCAGAATAGATCGTCGCTGAATTTTCTCCCAAATAGCTCATGAGGATAAGCCCGTCGTTGGTCAAGGCCACCTGCGGGCGCTGGCCCCGTTGGTAGGGGCGTGAAGGACCCCAGACAATTGTCATTCTATCGGCGTTAATCGACCCGAAGTGATAGAAGAGTCCTCCTCTCCCATCTCCACCAGCATGAACCTCGATGGCAAACCCCTTGTCATTGATCGCAATGGCGGGATCATGTCCATTATCGCCGCGAAGCGGCCGCCACTCTCCCCACGCCGCTTTTCCGCCTTGGACGCGTCCCACCACCGAGTAAAGATCACAGCTTCCGGGTCGTGTTGACGTGCACACGGCGGCAAAAAGGCCGGACTCGTTCATGTCGACCTTTGGCACGAAGCCGTTTTCCTGTGACGCGCTTCCCGACCAGCTGAGGGATGGCCCTCCCCCTACGGTTCCGGTATGGAACCACATGCAGCTCGTCGCCTGAGATTTATGAATCTCAATGGCTGATCCACCGCCGATGGCGGCGCAGGGCGTCACGCCATCGTCGTAATGCGTCGACCCCGACCATTGGATCGTGGCGCCTCTGATAACACCCGTGTGAAACCACAGGGTGGAGGCTCCCTCTGATTGGTGAACCTCAAGCACGGTTCCATCCTTCGTTACATTGATATCGGAATTTATGCCGGTATCAAACGAACGAGGCATACCAAACCGCTTTGTTATCGGAGAAATTGGCTGAGATATAATATTATTCACAACAGAACAATACTCAGCACACATTCCATTTTTGATATTATCAATCATAATAATATTAGGAAAGCATTGCGGAGAAATAAAAATCTCAGAAGAATAAAGTTCTGCGTTGGCAGCATCAGCAAGCTGACGAATGCTTGGTCCAGAAAGCGTTCCTGCACCTTGTTGAGTTAAGGTCCATGATAATACAAAAAGCTCTTTTGGGCTTTGATTGAATCTTTCATCAATTTTTTGTAGTTGATCGACTCTCATAGATTCGACATTATCTTTGTTAGCGTAATCACTGTGCATTGGTAGATTGCTGCTATCAAAAAATCTGATTTGCCTGTTATTTGCGTGAGATAGATCAACATTTGAAGCCGTTACAACAATAATTACCGATGATGATGTTTCTGTATAATGATTGATTTTCTTTAAAGTTAAGTCGGGTCTTCCATCAGATAGAACATATAGATTTTTAATCCTACTTAAAATATCGAAGAGATCATTCCATTCTGACTGATTAAACTCCCTGTATGATCCATAGCCAACATTGGTGTTTAATGAATGTGATATCTCTAATATAATTAATTCTTTGTTGTTTGATGTAAATTTATTGATATCATCTACAATTGATAATATTGATTGGCCATTTCCTCCTTGATGACCTCCTGTGATGTCAACATATGAGTAATGCCCTGTCATGAATCTTTCCGGGCTTCCAATAACAGGCCTGATATCAAAAAATCTTATCCCGCAATTTAATTGTTCGTATATAGGCAAACTTTGAGTAAGCGTATTGTTCTCTGTTGAGAACGCTGTATGGCTATAAAGGACGCTCATGCCCGAGTCATGAGATCCGGGGATGCAAATTTCCTTTAAAGTCCTATCCCCAATCAATCTAATATTGTCATTGATCCAGCTCGATGGATTGAATGCGGCTAACGACGCAGAATTAGTATTTTGGCTCTCTATTGACTGAAAGTCATTGGTGGAAATTGAAGTGGTTTCAAGTGAGTCAGACATATCGGACTCCAATTGGCTATAGTTCACTGATTGCTTCAATACTTTGAAGCGCGGGATTCATTACAGCAGGTTTCAGCCCTGACCAGCTCAAAACTTGCCAAAGTGAGGGCTCGGCAAGGAGCTATCTACACGAACTGAGAATTGAAGTAGAGACCACATGAGGGGATGTGTCAACGCTAGAAAGACAGAGGAATCAAAGGGGGGCAAAGGGGCAGAGTCTTGGATCGAGGGATTCCCTAGGAATTGTGATGGTAGAGCGCGATAGGAAAGGCAGGGAGTTGACGTGAGATGCTTTTGTTTTTGTTGATCATTTTCACGCATGCCACACTGCGACGGCAGCATGGAAAATTATTTGCCGATTGGGCGGGGAGCTGTTTTGGAGCTTTCCGGCAGGGGTGACGGGAGAAGAAAGTTTTATTGAAATCGCCTGCTCTGCGACGTGTCGCCGCAGGCAAGCCGCGCAATGAGAGGCTGACCCATCGGTCATTTCGTGTTGAAATCCCAGAAAATCAACAACGCACGGCTCAGCCGCGCAGGAAACGCACCGGGACGACATGACGACATTGCTGTTGAGCCATTTGGCGTGCTTGGAGCACGATACCGGCGACTTGCATCCCGAAAATGCAGACCGCCTGAAAGCAATCAACCATATCCTCGAACATGAGGATTTCTTCTATCTGTCGCGCGACGAGGCGCCGAAGGCCTCGTCCGAACAAATCCTGCGGGCTCATTCGCCAGAGCATCTTTCGCGGGTTTTGGCGGCGATTCCCCCCGAGGGTGGGTTTTTCGAGTTCGATACCGATACGGTCGTCTCTGCGAGATCGGGGGAGGCGGCCTTACGCTCCGCCGGGGCGGTTTGCGCCGCCATCGATGAAGTTCTGGCGGGAAGAAACCGCAACGCCTTTTGCGCGGTGCGCCCGCCCGGCCATCACGCCGGGCGGAATAGCGTCGAAGGGTTTTGTTTGTTCTGCAACGCCGCCGTTGGGGCGCTGCACGCCCGCGATGCGCATGGCCTGGCGCGGGTGGCCGTGGTTGATTTCGACGTTCATCACGGCAACGGGACGCAGGATGTCCTGTGGAACGAGCCCGGCGCCTTCTACGCCTCGACACACCAGCAGGATGCGTATCCTTATTCGGGGGCGGAGGTAGAAACGGGGCCACCCGGTGGCTGTGTCGTGGTCAACGTGCCGTTGCCGGCGGGAAGCGGGTCGGAGGATTTCCGCAAGGCCTATTCCGACATCATCCTGCCGCGGCTGCGGGCGTTTGCGCCGGAACTCATCATCATTTCGGCGGGATTCGATGGCCATGCCGCCGACCCGATGGCGCAGATGCGCCTTCAGGTCAGCGATTTTGACTGGCTGACACGCCAACTCTTGAGCATTGCCGCCGAATGCTGCGAAAGGCGTTTGGTGTCGGTGCTGGAAGGTGGCTATGAGACACGCGCGCTGGCCGCCTGCGTCGCGTCCCACGTCCGCGCGCTTATGGATGCGTAGGGCTGAAACGCTGGAGCCGATCCATGATCGGCTCGCTCAATCAAACGGCTACCGTGGTATTAGTGGAGGAAAGAATGCAGGCCGTTGAATGGACCAGCCAGATGTCCGTCGGATCGGACGTTCTGGACGGGCACCATAAGATAATTGTCGATTGCCTGAACCGCCTGGGGCCGCTTCTCGGCAGCCACGGGCATGGCGACGAGATCAAAGCCGTAGTGACGATGTTGGAAGAATTTGTGCTGCTCCACTTCAGCGAAGAAGAGCAGCAGATACGCGCGGCGGGCTATCCCGACTGGCGTCGTCACAAAGAGTTGCATGATCAGATGTACGACATCGTGTTCAACCTGAAATCCGACAT
Organism: Azospirillum sp.; assembly: GCA_031546725.1. Classification (GTDB taxonomy): domain Bacteria; phylum Pseudomonadota; class Alphaproteobacteria; order Azospirillales; family Azospirillaceae; genus Azospirillum. Next base: position 14,199 of record JAVBJZ010000116.1, on the reverse strand, counting down.
CGAGCATGATCGGGCGCCGGAAGCCGAGAAACTGCATGAGCTGATCTATAATTGGCTGGTGGCGCACATTCTCGGTGAGGATCGGAATTACGTCCCCTATCTTCAAAATCCAGACGCAGCCGCTGGAAAGATGTGGGCGCGCGGCAACGGCCGGCGATACTGACTGTTTTGATCCTGACTGTTTCTTTTTGCAGTGGATTCCGATTCAGACCGAATCGGAATCCAGGGAATAATCGCTTAGCCCAGGCAGCCGGATGCTTGCCAGTTTCTTCGTTGGGTCTTAGCTTCCAAGGCCTACCGAAACCGACAGTGGGAGCACCCCCTTGGCCGTCGTCACCGCATCGCCGCGATCCCCTCTCAATGAGGAGGCGCTGGCTGAGCTGCGCGCCCTGTTGGGCGATCGCCTGAGCACCTCAAGCGCGGTGCGCGAGCACCACGGCAAAGATGAATCCCACCACCCCATCATGCCGCCCGACGCCGTGGCCTTCGCCTCCTCGACCGAGGAGGTGAGCGCCATCGTCGCTCTATGCGCCAAGCATCGGCTGCCGATCATTCCCTTTGGTACGGGCACCTCGCTGGAAGGCGGCGTGGCCGCGCTCAAGGGCGGGATCACCATCGACGTCTCCGGCATGAAGGAGATCCTGCGCGTCTCCCCCGGTGATCTCGATGTGACCGTGCAGGCCGGCGTGACGCGCAAGCAATTGAACGAGCATCTGCGCGACACTGGCCTGTTCTTTCCCATTGATCCCGGCGCCGACGCCTCGCTGGGCGGTATGGCGGCGACGCGCGCCAGCGGCACCAACGCCGTGCGCTATGGCACCATGCGCGAGAACATCCTGGGGCTCACGGTGGTGCTGGCGGATGGACGGATCATCAAGACCGGCGGGCGGGCGCGCAAATCAGCCGCCGGCTATGATTTGACGCGGCTGTTCGTCGGCTCCGAAGGCACGTTGGGGATCATCACCGAAGTGACCCTGCGCCTCTTTGGCATTCCCGAGGCGGTTTCCGCCGCCGTCTGCCCGTTTGAAGACGTGCAAGGCGCGGTCGATACGGTGATCGCCACCATCCAGTCCAGCATTCCCGTGGCGCGCGTGGAGTTCCTGGACGAAGTGCAGATAGACGCCATCAACCGCTATTCGAAGCTCAGCATGGCGGTGAAGCCGACCCTGTTCTTCGAGTTCCACGGCACCGCCCACAGCGTCGAAGAGCAGGCGACGATGGTCGGCGCCATCGCCAAGGAGAATGGCGGCAAGGGGTTCGAATGGGCCACCCGACCGGAGGACCGTTCCAAGCTGTGGGCGGCGCGGCATGACGCCTATTACGCGGCGCTGGCGCTACGGCCAGGCAGCAAGGGGTGGACAACGGATGTGTGCGTGCCGATTTCCTGCCTCGCCGACGCGATTCTAGAAGCCAAGGCCGACATCATGGCGTCGTCTTTGATCGCGCCGATCGTCGGCCATGTGGGTGACGGCAACTTCCATCTGGTCATTGTCGTCGATCCCGAGAATGAAGACGACGTGGCCAAGGCCCAGAACCTGAGCGACCGTCTGGTCAAGCGCTCCCTGGCGATGGGCGGCACCTGCACGGGCGAGCATGGCATCGGCTATGGCAAGATGGACTTCCTGGCCATGGAGGCCGGTGATTCCTATGGCGTGATGGGCGAGATCAAGCTGGCGCTCGATCCACTGAACATCATGAATCCCGGCAAGGTGGTCCGGGTCTGAGGTGTGGCTTTAAGCCCCGATGAGAGCGCCTCATCGGGGCTTGATGTTATTACTTCAGCCGCGCGATCAGGCTCGATGTGTCCCAGCGGCCACCACCCATCCGCTGCACCTCGCTGTAGAACTGATCGACCAGCGCGGTCACCGGCAGGGCGGAGCCGTTGTTGCGCGCCTCGTCCAGCACGATGCCCAGATCCTTGCGCATCCAGTCCACGGCGAAGCCGAAATCAAACGTGCCGTTCAGCATGGTCTTGGCGCGGTTGTCCATCTGCCAGGATTGGGCGGCGCCCTTGGAGATCACCTCCACCACCTTGTGCGCGTCCAGGCCGGCTTTCTGCGCGAAGGTCAACGCCTCGGACAGCCCTTGCAGCAGGCCGGCGAGACAGATCTGATTCACCATCTTGGTGAGTTGCCCGCTGCCCGATTCGCCCATCAAAACCACCGAGCGGCCATAGGCGCTCATCACCGGCTGGGCTTTTTCGAAGGCGGCGGCGTCGCCCCCCACCATGATGGTCAACACACCGTTCTCCGCCCCGGCCTGGCCGCCGGACACCGGCGCGTCGAGGAAAACCAGGCCGCGTTGGTGGGCCTGCTCAGCCATGGCGCGCGCCACCTCAGCCGAGGCGGTGGTGTGATCGACCAGCACCGCGCCCGGCTTCATTCCGTCCATGGCCGCCGATGCGACTTGACGAACATCGTCGTCGTTGCCGACGCACATGAAGACGAAATCAGCGCCGTCGGCGGCGTCCGCCGGCGTGGCGGCGGCGCTGCCGCCGTGTGTGGCGGCCCAGGATTGCGCCTTGGCGGCGGTACGGTTGTAGACGGTGACCTTATGCCCGGCCTTCGCCAAATGCCCGGCCATGGGAAAACCCATGACGCCTAACCCTAAAAAGGCAACGTGCTGTGTGTTGGACATACCCATCTTCCCCTCAGTCTTACGGGATCTCGGAAGGTAGGACGCGGCGCTGCCCTATGCAAACGTTGAAGAGAGGCGGGAAAGCACGCGCTTCTTGTTCCAGACGTCGGTTGTGCTAAAGGTTGAGACGGGTCAGCCGCACCGTGGTGCGGCGTCAGAACCTCGAAACCGCAAAAAATCAGGGAAGGAGTAAACCGCATGAGCAGCAAAGGTTTCCAAGACGCGCCGGACGATCGCAGTGAGTTGAACCCCGAGCAGGAAAGCGCCATCCGCATCATGGCGAACAACCTGCACCGCCTGAACGAGGCCGTGGTCAAATGTGTGGAGGCTGGCATCACGGTCGAGTTGATGCGCACCGCCCGCTACCACAATGAGACAGGCAATTGGGGCGACCAGCTCACCCCGGTCATTCGCACCAAGTAAAGCGCGCTCTCGACAGCCTCCGATTCCCGCGTTCGGCCACTCAGGCCGAGCGCGGGCCGCCCCCACTCAAGGCCGAAAAGATGGCTTGAGGCGGAACCCCTTCACGCGCCGAAGCGTTGGGCTGCGTAGGATAAGGTTAATGATGACATATGATCACATACGCCTTGCCAGACGCGTCACAAAAGATTATTTGGGTGCGCCATAAGGCGCCCCGTGTTGGTCACAGTGGCGCGCGATGCGCTGTCTGTGATAGAGAGCGGGTCGAAGAGTAAGATCAACCGTGACGGAGCGCCACGCGTTTCGCCTAACGTTTATTGCGCCTTCCGAATCTTCGTCATATCCCAACCACCCACCGGAGCGGACGCCTGATCGTCGTGCTTCGCGTACAGGTTACACCGTAACGGATACGCCACATGCCGCGCCAAACGCCTCTTTCCGACATTCGTAACATCGGCATCATTGCCCACGTCGATGCTGGTAAAACCACGACGACTGAGCGCCTTCTGTATTATACCGGTCGTAAGCACACGATCGTGGACGTCCATGAGACGAAGGATCTGAAGACCTCCACGACGACCGACTATATGGAGCAGGAACAGAAGCGCGGCATCACGATTCAGTCCGCCGCCGTCTCTGTGACCTGGCGCGGCAAGAAGATCAACGTCATCGACACGCCGGGCCACGTGGACTTCACCATCGAGGTCAACCGCTCGCTGCGCGTGCTGGATGGCGCCGTCGTGGTGTTCGACGGGGTGGCCGGTGTGGAGCCGCAGTCGGAGACCAACTGGCGTCTTGCCGACAACTACAACGTTCCGCGTTTTTGCTACGTCAACAAGATGGACCGCTCCGGCGCCAACTTCCGCCGTTGCGTCGACATGATCCGCAGCCGCCTGAACGCGCGTCCGCTGCCGGTGCAGGTTCCCATCGGCTCGGAAGACAACTTCCACGGCATGATCGATCTGGTCGAGATGAAGGCCCTCGTCTGGACCTCCGAAGACCGCGACGCCAAGCCCGAGGTGTGGGAGATCACCGACGATCTGGCGAAGAAGCTGAACCTGACGGTCAAGGAAGACCTTGACAACCTCCTCAGCGTCCCGGCGCTGCGGACCGAGCTGATCGACACCTGCCTGGAGCAGGACGAGGTGGCGATGGAAGCCTACCTCGAATCCGGCAAGGAGCCGTCGGCCGATATTCTGCGCGCCTGCTTGCGCAAAGGCACCCTTCACGGGGCGTTCACCCCCGTGCTGTGCGGATCGTCGTACAAGAACAAGGGGCCAACCCAGGTTCTGGACGCCGTGGTCGATTACCTGCCGGCGCCGACGGACGTCGCGGCCATCAACACCGTGGACGAGGACGGCAACCCGAACGGCGAGCGTCTTTGCTCGGACGAAGAGCCGTTCTCCGCTCTGGCCTTCAAGGTGATCAACGACACCTATGGCTCATTGACCTTCATCCGCGTCTCTTCGGGCGTTCTGACGAAGGGCATGTCCATCACCAACTCGACTCGTGGCAAGCGCGAAAAGATCGGCCGCATGGTCGAGATGTTCGCCAATCAGCCGCATCCGTTGGATGAAGCGCGCGCCGGCGACATCGTCGCTCTGGTCTCGCTTGCCGAGACGGACACCGGTGACACGCTGTGCGACTCCTCGTCTCCGGTCATCCTCGAGCGCATGCGTTTCCCCGAGCCGGTCATCAGCGTCTCGGTCGAGCCGAAGACCCGCAGCGAGCAGGAGAAGTTCTCGGCGGCGCTAGGCAAGATGGTCCGCGCCGATCCGTCGCTCCGTCTGGAGACTGACCGTGAAACCGGCCAGACCATTCTGCGCGGCATGGGCGAGCTGCATCTCGAAGTGACCATGGACCGCATCCGCACCGAATACGGTGTGGAAGGCAACATGGGCAAGCCGCAGGTGGCTTACCGTGAAGCGCTGACCAAGGTGATCGAGTACACCTACACCCACAAGAAGCAGACGGGTGGTTCGGGCCAGTTCGCCGAAGTCAAGATCATCTTCGAGCCGCGTGAGCGTGGCGAAGGCTTCGAGTTCAAGGATGAGACGGTCGGCGGTTCCGTGCCGCGCGAATACGTCCCGTCGGTTGGCAAGGGCCTGGAAGTGCAGAAGGAAGAGGGGGTTCTGGCCGGCTATCCGACCGTGGACTTCCGCGCCCGCCTGGTGGACGGCAAGTACCACGACGTCGACTCGAACGCCCTGACGTTTGAAATCGCCGCCAAGGCCTGCTTCCGCGAGGGCGTCAAGCTTGCGGGCCCGATCCTGCTTGAGCCGGTGATGAAGGTCGAGGTGGTGTCGCCGGAGGATTACCTCGGCGACGTGATCGGCGACATCAACCGCCGTCGTGGCACGATCATGGGTCAGCTGGAGCGTGGCAGCAACATCGCGGTCGAGGCCAATGTGCCGTTGAACGAGATGTTCGGTTACATCGGCCAGCTTCGTGGCATGACCTCGGGCCGTGCGTCCTACACCATGGAGTTCAGCCACTACGAACCAGTGCCGCGCAACGTCACTGAAGAAATCGTGGCGGGTCGCACCAAGGCGGCCTGATCGCGGGTTCGATCTTTTGTGAAAAGTTAATGGCCGGCGGAGAAATCCGCCGGCCATTCCTTTTTATGCCCGGTAGGCGATGGGTATCGCCGATGGAGGCGGCAAGGCGGCGCCAAGCCCCTGAAGTTTATAAATATTTATCTTATGAATATTTTCGCAGCAGCCCAACCAGCTTGCCCTGCACATGGACCCGATCAGCGCCGAAAATGCGGGTTTCATAGGCGGTGTTGGCGGGTTCCAGAGCGATGGTGTTGCCCTTGCGGCGCAGGCGCTTCAGCGTCACTTCGATGTTGTCGACCAGCGCCACGACGATTGCGCCATTTTCCACCGTTTCACAGCGCTGGATCACCACCGTGTCACCGTTGAGAATACCGGCGTCAACCATCGAATCCCCGGACACTTCCAGCGCGTAGTGATCGCCGGGCGTCAACAGGCTGGCGGGGATGTCCACATTGGCGGAGGTATCCCGCAGCGCCTCGATCGGCGTCCCGGCGGCGATGCGTCCATAAAGGGGGAGCTGCACCGCCTCTGTCGTCGCGATGACCGCGCGGCCAGGGAGCACGGCGGAGAAGTTGCCTTTGATGACGTTGGGTTCAAATTTTCCAGGGCGTGACGACCGGCTGAGGATGGCGGATTCCTCAAACCCTTCCGGCAGGCGCAGAACTTCCAGCGCGCGGGCGCGGTGTGGCAGGCGGCGGATGAAGCCGCGCTCCTCCAGGCCGGTGACCAAACGGTGGATTCCAGACTTGGACTTGAGATTCAGCGCTTCCTTCATCTCGTCGAATGAGGGTGATATGCCGCCATGACTCAGCCGTTCATTGATAAAAAGCAATAGCTCGTGCTGCTTACGCGTGAGCATGTGCGCCTCCCGGTGAATGCCGTATTGATTTGGAACAAAAATAAAACACGCCACCATGTTCTAGTTTGGTTCCAAGTCGTCGTCAAGTCCTGATACGGCCTGCTGGCGGGCGGCGCTCGAAAGTTTTTTGGAATGCACGCAGGGGTGGCGGGTGCTTATTTCGCCATTTCGCTCAGCACGCCGCGCACCAGCGGCACGGTGACGGGGCGTTGCATGGCCAGTGAGGCGCGGTCGATTGCGGCGACGATGCTGCGCGCAGCGTCCAGCGAGCGCTCCATCCGCGTGAGCAGATAGCCGATGACTTCCTGGCTGGGGATCAGTTGCCGGTCGGCGAACAGCTTGACCAGCACGGCGGCCAGTAGGGCCTCATCCGGGGCTTTCACACCCACCGCCGGCGCGCCCTTCAGGCGGGAACGCAGATCGGGCAGCTTCACCCGCCAGCGTGACGGCGCCTTGCGCGCCAGCAGCAGCACATGCCCACCGGCGTCGCGGGCGAGGTTGTAGAGATGGAACAGCGCCTTTTCCTGTTCCGGGTTTCCGGCGGCCAGATCCGCCTCCTCGACGACCACGGCATGCGCTGTCTCCATCAGGCTGAGCAGATCCGCCTGGGACAGTTCCGCACCGTTCACCACCACCGCATGGTTGCGGGCGCGCCAGACCTGGCTCAGATGCGTTTTACCGCAGCCCGGCGGCCCCCAAACGGTCAGCGCCGGAGCCGGCCATGCAGGCCAGCGGTCAAGCCACGCCACCGCATCGGCATTGCTGGGCGTCACCAGAAAATCCTCACCACCCATCGCCGACCGGAAACCGAGGTCGAGAGGAAGTTGCGCCGGTTCGGTCATCGATTATCGGCCGAGCCGGTGTAATAGTCGCTGGCAAGATATTGGCGCAGCGCGAAGCGGGTCAGCACGCCGATCACCGCCGCCACGGGCACCGCCAGCAAAATACCGGTGAATCCGAACAGGCTGCCGCCGGCCAGAAGGGCGAACATGACCCATACCGGGTGCAGCCCGACCTTATCGCCGACCAATTTGGGTGTCAGAACATTGCCCTCGATCATCTGGCCGACGATGAAAATCGCCACCACCGTACCGATTCGCCACCAGGAATCAAATTGCAAAAACGCCAACCCCGTCGAGGCGATGAATCCGAACAGCGTGCCGACATAGGGGATGAAGGACAAAAGCCCGGCCAACAACCCGATGACCAGCCCGAAATTCAGCCCGGCCAGCGACAAACCCACGGCATAGAGCACCCCCAAGGTCAAGCACACCAGCGCCTGTCCGCGCACGAAGCCGGCCAGGGTGCGGTTGACCTCAAGGGCCTGGTCGCGGATGGTCCCGAGGTGATGGCGCGGCAACCAGCCGTCCACCGTGTCCACCAGCGTGTCCCAGTCGCGCAGCAAATAGAACGCGACGACCGGCGTGATGAACAGCACCGAGAGCACGTCGAACAGCGCCAGCCCGCTGGAAAGGATGCCCTGCATCACCCGGCCGGCCCAGCTCACCGCCTCGCCGGCGTATTGCCCGGCGGCGGTGCGCAGACGCTCCATATCCTCGGGTGACAGGCGGTGCAGCAAGCGCTCCAGCGCCGGTTGCAGGCGGTTGCGCACTTCCTGCGTGTAATGCGGCAGGGTTTCCACCAGGAGCGTGAATTGCACCTGCGCCAACGGCAGCAGCAACAGCACGAACAGCACCATGATCAGGACAAACGACAGCAGAACCAGCGCCGTGCCCGCCCAGCGCGGCAGGCCCAGCCGTTCCGTCCGGTCCACCAGGGGATCAAGCAAATAGGCGATGGCCATGCCGGCGATAAAGGGCAACAGCATGTTGGACAGCAGCCACAGCGCCACCGCAAACAGCGCCAGGCCGATCAGCCAGAAGTGGAGGTGCCGCGATGAGTTCATCGCAAGCCTCCGGTGCGGTCGAACAACAAGCCGCCGCGCCCCATATAGGCCAGCCCCGAGAGCACCGTGGTGGTGGCGCACAGCCACACCAGCAGCGTCACCACATCGTAGCCGAAGAGTTGCACCTGCGGAAAATCAAAGCCATGCGGCGCCAGAACGGCGGCGACCAGGATGATTTGCACCGCCGTGTTGACCTTGCTGATGCCTAGGGGCTGCACCGCCAGCGACTCCTTCAACGTGTAGAGCAGCATGACGGCGCCAACGATCATCGCGTCGCGGAACACGACCAGAATCGCCAGCCAGAGGGGCAGTTGCCCGACAGCCGCCAGCGCCGCATAGACGCTGACCAGCAGCACCTTGTCGGCGATGGGGTCGAGGTAGGCCCCCAGCGCCGTGCGGGAACGGAACGTGCGGGCGATGGCGCCGTCCAGCGCATCGGAGACGCCGGCGGCCACAAACAGCCAGAAGGCCCAGCCGAGTTGCCCGGACAGGATAAGATAGACCGCCAATGGCACGGCCAGCAGCCGGCCCAGCGTGATGGTGTTGGGGATGCTCACGGCTGCTTCCCCCTTTCTTTCTTAAAGGCGTTTCACGATCGATAACGGCCCAAGATCAATAACGGGCTGGCGCCGCCGGGCGTGCCGGCATGACGCCAAGGATGCGCGGCGCGGTCGTCGGATCAGCTCCCGGATTGATCGCCTGGGTGGGCGCCATGTCCATCGCCGCCCCATTGCCTTGCGGCAACGCGCGCAACTCCATGGCCGGGCCTCCGGTTGCGGTCGACGAGGCGTCGGCGGTCATGCCCAGATCCAGGCCATGCTGGGCCAGCGTCTGGCGCAAGCGCTCCGTATCGCCACGGAAGGTCAGGGCGACGAGCGTCTGCGCCCGGCTCAGCGACAGCACATCGACACGGCTTACCGCTCGGACGGTCGCCAGTCGCTTTCGCATCTCGATCCAGTCCTCGAGAGCGTTGATCGGCGCCGCCACAACCAGCGTTTGCTCGGCCCCGGTCGGCACGCTGTTCGTCCGCCGCCAGGATTCATCCAGCGCCGCCGACACGAAGGTCACCGCACGAGTGAGCGTATCCTCCGGCCGATCGCTGGCGTCGACCTTGACCGGAACGGTAAAGGTCTCATGCGTGCCGTCGAGGTTGTGGCGGATCACCTCCACCTGCATGGTGGTTTGCGTGGACTTCCCCGCGCCGGGCAGTTCCGTCTTGACGACAAGCACGCCGCTGGCTTTGTAGCGCTGGGCGATGGCGGCCACCGGCGCAGGGGCGCCGTTCACCGCATCCTCCACGCCGATGGCCTGGAGATCGGCCATTTCGCCTTCCGGCACCGTAAGCGGCACCAGTGATTTGCCGCCGGGCGTGCGCGCCTCCCACGCATCGCGCCAGGGCGTGCGATCCTCCCACAGCACCGGGCGTCCGTCGATCATGGTGATCGGCAGCACGACGAGGGGCTGTTTGGGAGGCTCCACATACGCGGTCGCAGCGCCGGCGTTTCCGAGGATGCCGGCGCCGGGGGTTCCAAGTATGTTTCCGGTGTTTCCCAATATGCCGCCAGCGTTTCCAGGATTGGCTTCGGCGCCGACGTTGCCGAGACGATCGCGCACGGCTTGCGGGCGGAAGTGCACCGTGATGCTGCCAAGGTAGCGGGTGGCCGACACTTTTTCGTCATCAATCTCGAAGCCCTGCACCAGGCGCAGAAGATCGCTGTCGGAGACCTGCGGCGCCCGCCCGCCACCGGGGACCAGGCGCTGGTACAGCGTGTTCCAGGCGGTGCGCTGGGCCTGCGCAATGGCCTTGTCACGCGCCGCGTTGGCGTTGGCGGCGGAAATATCGACCGTCACGCCCGGTACGGTGAAGCCATCGTTCTGCGCCGCGGACGCCATCGCCCCCGCCTCAACCCCGGCCCCTGGGCTTTGGGCGTCGGACGGCGGAGCAAAGCCGGCGGTGACGACAAGAAAGGTGAAGAGGCCCGCGCAAAGCGGCCGGGGGCGGTGGAGCATTGCAATGCCTTCCGATTCTAGTATGTTCGGCCCGTTCCGTTGGTTCGGTTATATAGCCTAGCCCAAGCGAGGATACCATCAGCACGCCTTCAAATAACACGCCGGTAAAAAACACGCCCAGCGCTCATAAGCAGGCCGATGCTTATAAGCAGGCGGGGGTGGATATCGATGCCGGCAACGCGCTGGTCGAGGCGATCAAGCCGCTGGCCCGATCCACCGCCCGTGCGGGCTCAGACGCCGGCCTGGGTGGCTTCGGCGCGCTGTTCGACCTCAAGGCCGCCGGCTACCGCGACCCGCTGCTGGTCGCCACGACCGACGGCGTCGGGACCAAGCTCAAGGTCGCCATCGACAGCGGTCGGCACGACACCGTCGGCGTCGATCTCGTCGCCATGTGCGTGAACGATCTGGTGGTGCAGGGCGCTGAGCCGCTGCTGTTCCTGGATTATTTCGCCACCGGCAAGCTGGAGGTGGACGCCGGGCGCGCCATCGTCTCGGGCATCGCCGAGGGATGCCGGCAGGCCGGCTGCGCGCTGGTGGGCGGTGAAACCGCCGAGATGCCGGGCATGTACGCCAAGGGCGACTATGATCTGGCCGGATTCGCCGTCGGTGCGGTTGAGCGTGAACAGGCGCTGACCGGCGCGCAGGTTCAGGCCGGTGACGTGGTGCTTGGCCTTGCCTCGTCGGGTGTTCACTCCAACGGCTATTCGCTGGTGCGCCGCCTGGTCGAAAAATCCGGCCTGTCCTACGCCGACCCCGCCCCGTGGGAGTCATCCACAACGCTGGGCGACGCCCTGCTGACGCCGACGCGCATCTATGTGAAAAGCGTCCTGGCGGCGGTGCGCGCCGGCACGGTGCGGGCGCTGGCCCACATCACCGGCGGTGGGCTTTTGGAGAATATTCCCCGCGTCCTTCCCGATGGGCTGGGCGTCGCTTTGGACGCCACGGCGTGGTCGTTGCCGCCGGTGTTCGGCTGGCTGGCCAAAACCGGCGGTCTCAGCCACACCGATCTGGCGCGGACCTTCAACTGCGGCCTGGGCATGATCGCCGTGTGCCCGCCGGACAAAGCCGAGCAGGCCGCCGCTATCTTGCGCGAGCGTGGTGAGGCGGTCTGTGTGGTCGGCGTTGTCGCCCCCGTCACCAGCGGTGAGCGCGTCACAATCAGCGGGACAGACACGGCATGGCGCGTCTGAGACTCGGTGTTCTGATCTCGGGGCGCGGCAGCAATCTGCAAGCGCTGATCGACGCGGCGGCGGACCCCGCTTTCCCGGCGGAGATCGCGCTTGTCCTGTCCAACAAGGCCGATGCCTACGGCCTTGAACGGGCGGCGAAGGCGGGCATCGCCACGGCGGTGATCAGCCACCGCGCCTTTCCCGGCGACAAGCCGGGCTTTGAAGCGGCCATGGACGCGGCGCTGCGAGCGACGGGCGTTGAGTTGCTGTGCCTTGCCGGTTTTATGCGTCTGCTGTCATCCGGGTTTGTCGGGCGGTGGCATGACCGTCTGATCAACATCCATCCCTCGCTGCTGCCGTCCTTCAAGGGCTTGGACACGCATGCAAGGGCGCTGGAGGCCGGGGTGCGCGTGCATGGCTGCACCGTGCATTATGTCCGGCCTGAAATGGATGTCGGGCCGATCATCATCCAGGCGGCGGCGCCGGTTCTGGCTGACGATGATTCCCACACGCTGGCCGACCGCGTTCTTGCCATGGAGCACCGCATCTACCCCCTGGCCGTCCGCCTGATCGCCGAGGGGCGGGTTCGCGTTGCGGATGAACGGGTGCTGGTCGAAGGGCATCAGCCGGACGCTGGGTGCGTGCTGTTCAACCCGGCTCCGTAGCGGGCCGGCTACGGTGACGGGAAGGGGAGGTTTCCGCCACCAAATACCGTCATCCCCGTGAAAACGGGGACCCAGGAAACCGTGCCAATTCAGACCCTCCGAAGCGCCGGATAGGCCAAAGCAAGCGCCTGTACACGAAGGCGGGAATAACGGTATTCCCTCGTAAAAATAAACCTGAATTCGGAGCCCTGCGCTTGCCGGTTTGGCGGGACCATCGCGTGAAGGACAATGTTCCTTTTATTAACATAACCGCCATCCACCCGGTTACGTTGGGCTTGCCCCTCCGCTTGCTTGACAAGCCCCCCGCAGCCCGCTGTGATGCGGTTAAGCTTGAACACCCTAAAACGCCTTTGTCGGGGGCCCCATGAGGACACAATTCGCATTCGCAGCGGCGCTCGTCGCCCTTGTCGCGGCTGGCGGCGCCCAGGCGCAGGCGGCGAAGCCGGTCAACATCTACATCTGGAACGACTATCTGGGCGAAACAACGCTCGCCGACTTCACCAAGGCGACCGGAGCCCCGACCAGGGTGGACCTCTACGACAGCCTGGAGTTGCTGGAGCAAAAGGTTCTGGTCGGCAAGTCAGGCTATGACGTGATCGTTCCCACCGCCGAGCCGACCCTGTCCCGGATGATTCAGGCCAAGGTCCTGGCGCCGCTGGATAAGGCGAAGATCCCCAATCTGAAAAACATTGACCCGGCGACGCTGAAGCAGATCGACAAATCGGACCCCGGCAATGTTTTCGCCGTCCCCTATCTGGGCGGCACCGTCGGCCTCGGCATCGTGCCGGAAAAGATCAAGGCCATCGCCCCCGATGCGCCGCTGGACAGCTGGGACCTGATCTTCAAGCCGGAGATCGCCAAGAAAATGTCCGCCTGCGGCATCACCATCATGGATTCAGCCATCGATGTCATCCCGACGGTGCTCAATTATCTCGGCCTCGACCCGAACTCCGAGAAGAAGGAGGATCTGGAACAGGCTGAGAAGACGCTGATGGCGGTGCGCCCGTACATCAAGCAGTTCGTCACCGGCCAGAACATCAATCTGCTGGCCGCCGGCGACGCCTGCGTGGTCATGGCGTACAACGGCGACGTCAACCAGGCGACCACCCGCGCCAAGGAGAACAACGCCAGCCATACCGTCCTCTACGTGGCGCCGAAGGAAGGCGTGCAGGTCTGGTGGGACACGCTGGCGGTGCCGGCCGATTCGCCCAACAAGGATGGGGCGTACGCCTTCATCAACTTCATGCTCGACCCCGCCAACATCGCGGGCGTCACCAACGCGGTGAAGTACGCCAACGCCGTGCCGGCCTCGCTTGCCGCGATCAACCCCGAAGTGAAGGCGAATCCGGCGGTTTATCTGCCCGATATGGCGAAGATGAAGCTGTTCAGCTTGAGGTCGATCAAGCAGGCCACCGACCGGGCCCGCACACGGGTATGGACGAAGGTCAAGACCGGGAAGTAAAAGGCAACTGAATGATGCGCCTTGCGCCCCGGACCGCCATACAAGGCCGGGGCGCTTTTCCGTTTGGAGGAATCCGCCCACAATGGCTCACCAGCCGATCCGTAAACCGACCCAACTGGAGCCATGGCAGGATCCGGCGCAAAAACCCTATGTCCGCATCGAGCGGGTGACCAAGCGATTCGGTGATTTCGTCGCGGTGAACGGCGTGTCGCTGGACATCTATCATGGCGAGTTCTTCGCGCTGCTGGGGGGCTCGGGCTCGGGCAAGACCACGCTCTTGCGCATGCTCGCGGGGTTCGAGCAGCCAAGCGATGGACGGATCTTCATCGACGGCGTCGATATGGCCGGCATTCCGCCCTATGAGCGGCCGGTCAACATGATGTTCCAGTCCTACGCGCTGTTTCCGCACATGAGTGTCGAGCAGAACATCGCCTTCGGCCTGAAGCAGGACAAGCTGCCGAAGGCTGAAATCCGCGATCGCGTGGCCGAGATGCTGGAGATGGTTCAACTCAC
>JAVBJZ010000095.1:0-13852 GCA_031546725.1 Azospirillum sp. | reverse complement strand
CCGCGAGTCAGAACCTGGCGAAGCTGCGCGCGCTCCTCCGCCGTCAGCGTCACACGATACTTCTTCATCGCCGTCCCTCCTGTCAGTGCTGGAAACACTAACAGCAGGGCAGCCTTCATTTCACCGCTGACAGACCACTAGGGTCTTTCCCGTGTCAAAGTCGATGACGTCTGCGTTGGCTCGCGCATGGAGCGCGCGGCCAAGCGCCATGACCTTGATGTCCGGTCCCGACCCGGACCTGCAAGCCGAAGGCTTTACACCACGGCCAATCTGCTGGCGCATCAAGCCCACCTTCGGCGCCCAATCCAATCGCTTTCGACGCCTGGCCAGAAATCTGGAACAGGACGAGGGCGCCTTGGGAATCGTTAGCTATCAGCGTGTGCTCTGCGTCTACAACCGAGCAATCTTTCAGTTCCGATAGTCAAGTGGGCTCTCAGGGTCTAAACTATGATCGTTCTGGTTATGACAATGATCTAGCTACCTGTTTTGGAGGCGTTTTGATGCTGGCGACGAAGACCCATGCCAAAGCACTTTCGATAGTTACCTCGAAGCCTTGGTAAGATGGCTGCTTCGGTTGAGGCATGCGATCAGAGAATCCTGCCCAACGTGGAGGAGGGGTCAAAGCTCTCGCTTGATGATCTCCAAGGTCTAGGTTTCCCTTGTGTAGTCCATGCCACTTGACAATACTTCTGGTATGCGATTTCAACAGGATATCAACTATTTTCAGTTTTGTGTTACAACTCGGCTAAGCCACTGCTGACTAGAATGGTAGAATTTTATTTCCTTTTGGCTATGAGGGTATTTTGATGTCGCGATTTTTTGACTACATCTATATAATAGCTACAATCTTCTTTACCGTTTATGGGCAAATTATCCTTAAATACCGTATATCACATTTTGGGCAATTTCCTAAAAACGCACTCGACAAATTAGTATTTCTATTATTTCTTATTATTGACCCATTAATTTTTTCTGGATTTGTTGCTGCCTTTCTTGCGTCTCTTGCGTGGATGGCGGCTATGACTAAATTTGATTTAAGCCATGCTTATCCTTTCATGAGTCTTAATTTTGTAGCTGTCTTGTTGCTGAGCGTCTGGTTTTTGAGTGAGCCAATGACAATTCAAAAAGTATTAGGTGTTGTGCTGATTGTACTTGGTACAGTAATTATTGCTCGAGGTTGAGCAGGCTTAAAATTGCTGGTATAAGATATTTGAAAATATACTTTTGGGGCTGCATATACTATGAATAATTATAAATCAGTAGTTGCATTGTATTTTGTATTTATTTTAGGATTATTATCCCCATATATTTCTGGAGAGGTTATCGTACCCTACTTACAAGAAATAGATATTGGTGCTGCAGCTAAAATTAATGTACATCAAAAACGTTATGAAAATAGAAAATTTAGCGATTATGTAATTCAGTATATTCCACAAATAACAGAAAATATAATGGCAAAGCGGTCTGGCTTTCTTCCGCTTTGGACGGACAATAACGAGCTAGGGAGGCCAATGTTTCATCTTTCTGGCTTTAGTCAAGCTTATTTTCCATCATGGTTTATTGGTATATTCACACATAACCCATGGCGATTTATCACGATTCTTTCCTTGTTTACTTGTTTCTTTACAGGGATATTCACGATTTTTTTCTGTAGAGAAGTCGGTATTAAACCCCTGGCTGGCTTGATAGCTGGAACGAGTCTCGGAACGTCTCCCCTCTTTATGTACTGGCTGACATTTCCAATGTTTATGGCGGGTTGGTGCTGGTCTATGGGGGCATTGTGGGGAATAACTCGTTTAGCAAGAAGGCCGGATCTTTTAGGTTGGGGCGCCTTGGCATTTAGTAGCTACAGTCTGTTGATGACAGCCTATCCACAAGCAATTGTTCATCAGTCTTATTTGCTCGTAGGGTATAGTTTTTATTTGGTATATTGCAAATATTTATCTTCTCCTATCAAGATATTTAGTTTTTTAGTAATTATTATGTCTGCTTTAATTTTTGGAGTTATACTTGCTTTGCCGGTATATGCAGATTTAGCAACTATTTTTTCTGAATCTGCACGGCGTGCTCCTGATATATCTTTTTTTACTTCTGTATTTCCAAAATTATCTAGCATTTCAGAGGTCGTGCGTTTTTTTGTTTTGGGAATGGTCCAGAGATTTTTGGAAACCCAATTAAATCAGACTTCCGATTTCCGTACGACGGTCTAAGCGTTACGCTCCCTGTTGTTTTCTATGCCGTTATAGGGGTGCTTGCAGCGTTCAAGAGAACTTGGGGATGGTGTCTTGCCATTATCATATTTTTCCTATTTGGGCTTATGCAACCACTCTACGTGCTCGGCATCAAATACTTAGGTCTAAATTTTTCGCGAGGCACTCCCTTGGGAGGCGTTGGGCTACCGCTTACGGTGATCGTCGCTTATGGCATTGATGCCTTGATGAAGCGCACAGAGCCAGGGAGATTGTCGCGGCTGACGATATTGGCTACAGCATGTTCTTTTTTTGTTCTTTTTGTCGGTGTAACCTACGGTTTTTCTCAAGCAGCTCCGATTCGGTGGAGCATGGTTCTGGTTATGCTGACATTGGTAGGATTGCTTGCCGCTCAGTACGACAAGACACGTCCAATGCTGCTTATTATGGCTTTGGTAATCGTATTAATAACAATTTCTTATCCGAAGATGCTTCGCCAAGACCCAGCCGACATTGCGACGACATCACAGTTGGTTGAGACAATGCGGGAGAATTTGCCTGATAAGTCTCGTTTTGCTGTCGCGGCGCCCGGTCTTAGCGTTCTCTCTCCAAACTTGAATGCCAGTATTGGGCTTGCCTCCATTCATGGATACAACAGCCTCTCGCCAAGACGTTACCACACTCTGATTCATGATCTTGGTGGAGAGATGACTACTTACGGTCGCTGGAACTCGGTTATTTCTCCAGACTATGCCGGCACGATGTTCTGGATGAGCAATATCAGCTTGATGCTGTCACCAAAAAAACTTTCACATGAAAATCTTCAGTATCTTGGTGAAGAATCGGGCGTTCATCTGTACAGGGTCATTTCTCGTATGGGGCACAGTCTGCAGGTTACCCTCCCTCAGGAAAGCATAAGGGCAGACACTCTGCAGATTCCAGACCCTCGGCGGCTAGAGACCCATTCACCCACAAAGCTGCTGGATGAAGGTGATGTGCTGGAATTCTCTGTTGCCAACAGGACATCTTCTCTGTTGATTCTGAGCCAAAAATTTCATCGTGATTGGCAGGCCCAAGCAAAGACTCCGCAGGGCGAATGGGTTCCGGTCCAGACCAAAGAGGTTAACGGGGTTTTTCAAGGTGTGCTTGTGCCACCGGATGCCAGCGTGATCAGGCTTGAATTCAAGGCTTTTGCGCGTTATACTTGGATTGTGCACATCTTTTGGTTGCTCTTGCTTGCCGTGCTTGGTGTTCAAGGCTTGGTAAAAACAAAATGGATGCTGAATAGGAATATAAGATAATGAACAAAAATATTCCTTTTAATTGGCCACACATGACAGGTAAAGAGCTTTATTATATAGCTGAAGCTCATTTTAATGGGAAGTTGGCTGGGGATGGCCCTTTTACAAAACGCTGTCATCTCTGGTTGGAGGAGAGGACGGGCTGTAATAAAGCTTTGCTGACCCATTCTTGTACCGCCGCATTGGAAATGGCAGCCTTGTTGCTGGATATACAGCCTGGCGATGAAATTATCATGCCATCCTATACGTTCGTGTCCACGGCAAATGCGTTTGTGCTCAGAGGCGGAATTCCGGTCTTTATCGATATTCACGAAGATACATTAAACCTTGACGAACGTCTGATCGAGGCTGCCATCACGACTCGTACCAAAGCTATTGTCCCGGTGCACTACGCTGGTGTGGCCTGTGAAATGGACACAATCATGGAGATTGCGCGCAGGCATGGCTTGAAAGTGGTTGAGGATGCCGCACAGGGCGTCATGGCCAGTTATAAGGGGCGGGCTCTTGGAGGCATTGGGAATCTTGGAGCCTATAGTTTTCACGAAACCAAAAATGTGATTTCCGGTGAAGGAGGGGCTTTGCTGGTCAATGACCCTGAGCTGGCGTTACGCGCCGAGATCATTCGGGAAAAAGGTACGGATCGCAGCCGCTTTTTCCGTGGTGAAGTCGATAAATACACGTGGCAGGAGGTAGGGTCATCGTTCTTGCCCGGTGAATTGATCGCAGCCTTTCTCTGGGCTCAGTTGGAGGAGGCTGATAGAATCACGCAAAAACGCCTAGCAAGCTGGCGGTACTACCACAACATGCTCGAGTCGCTTGAAGCTGAAGGTATACTCTGTCGACCGATCGTGCCAGAGAGCTGTCAGCATAACGCTCATATGTACTACGTGCTCCTAGCCCCGGAAATCAACCGGCAGGAGGTCCTCGACGAACTCAAGCGTAATGATATCTATTCGGTGTTCCATTACGTGCCGCTGCACTCCTCTCCTGCTGGGCGGCGCTATGGCAGAGTCCATGGCAAATTGGAGGTGACGGATAGCCAATCCGAAAGACTCGTACGATTGCCGCTATGGGCAGGGTTGAGTGAGGCGCAACAGGATAGGGTCGTTCAAGTGCTTTCCTCAGTTTGTAAGCGATTATCGATGGCATACCCAACCCATCCTTATCCCGGCTTCAACGGGAAAAGGATGGGAATTCCAGCGCTTTAGTAGAATTTCCAGGAAAAAGCCTCGATCGCAAGCGTCGAGGCTTTTGCGTATCTCAGATCGGGCGTTCCTCCTGCACCCCGACGTCATGGGTCGCAGCGTTGCGCCCGCCAACGATGAAGCGGTGCAGGTAGGTGGGCAGCACCACCTCGGGCGTCGTCGGGGTCAGGCCAAGCCGCTCGAAGCCCGGCTGCTGGCCGGAGCAGACATTGTCCTTCTTCAGCAACTCCACCTGATCCTTGGTCAGCAGTGGAGCGATGAGGGGGATCTTCTCCAAGGCGGAGCCCAGCATCTCCGAGACGCGCCACGGAATCGGCAGCAGCAGGCGGCGGCGATGGATTTCCTTCAGCATGAGCTGCAAAAGCTGTTTGAAGCTGTAGGTGTTCGGCCCGCCCAGCTCATAGACAAGGCCCTTGGCGCCGTCATCGTCCAGGATCGCCATGATGGCGTCGGCCACATCGCTGACGCACACGGGCTGGAAGCGGGTCTTGCCGCCGCCGATCAGCGGCAGCACCATCGAGACCTGCGCCATCGCCGCGAAGCTGTTGAAGAAGCGGTCCTCAGGACCGAACACCAGGCTTGGGCGCACGATCGTGGCTTCCGGGAACGCGGCCAGCACGGCCTTCTCGCCAGCCGCCTTGGTGCGGGCATAGGCCGATTCCGCGTTGGCGTCGGCGCCCAGAGCGGAGACATGCACCAGCCGTGCGGCGCCAGCCGCCTTGGCCAACCGGGCGATGCGCGCGGGCGCATCGACATGCACGGTGTCGAACGACCATGGGGTGGCCTCGTAGAGGGCGCCGATCAGGTTGATGACGATGTCGGCGTCCTGGGTGGCGCGCGCCACGGAAGCCTCATCGCGCACGTCGACGGCCCACGGAACGATCTGGCCAACCGCGCCGGCGGGCTTCAGGAAATTGGCTTGTGACGGATGCCGCGAAGCGATTCGCACAACAATGCCGGACTTGGCCAAGCGCCGAATCAAATGGCGGCCGATGAAGCCGGACCCGCCGAAGACCGTGGCAACCCGATAACGATAGGACATCGACCTTCTCCCGTGCCGTTCCAAAAGGGCGTCCGCGGAAAACCTCAAGACGGGGAAAACCTCAAGACGGGATGGCGTATACAGCCAACCGGCGATGCTTATACAGCAAAGCGCTCGCGCAGAGCTAGACCTCGTGGCGCAGGGTATATCCGAATGGATGGGCAAAACCCTTCGGAGGAAACCCGTTATGACGATTTTTATGCATCGGGTGAGAATCGTGTTGACGGCGCTCCACCGCAGCGATACATAAGCGACCCACACCGAGCCCAGGTGGCGGAATTGGTAGACGCGCAGGTTTCAGGTACCTGTGGCAGAAATGTCGTGGAAGTTCGAGTCTTCTCCTGGGCACCAATTCTGACGGCTACGCCGCGTGCTTCTTGCACAGCGGCGTTTGTCGTTTTTAAGGCCCCGACGCGGGGCCGCATTCTCCTGGAGGCTGGCGTGCCCATCAACCTTCATGACGGCGACCTGCCGGACGGCCTTGATTTGAAGGCGACCGCCCGTGACGGCGCCATCGCCATCGATACGGAAACCATGGGGCTCAACCCGGCCCGCGACCGGCTGTGCCTGGTGCAGCTTTCGGCGGGCGACGGGACGGTCCATCTCGTGCAATTCCACCGTGGCCAGTACAGCGCGCCGAACCTGAAGCGGCTGCTGACCGATCCCGAGGTGACGAAGCTGTTCCACTTCGCCCGCTTCGACGTGGCGGTGATGCAAGCCTATCTGGGGGTGGTCTGCCAGCCGGTGTATTGCACCAAGGTGGCCTCCAAGCTGGTGC
Source organism: Azospirillum sp. (assembly GCA_031546725.1). Classification (GTDB taxonomy): domain Bacteria; phylum Pseudomonadota; class Alphaproteobacteria; order Azospirillales; family Azospirillaceae; genus Azospirillum. The sequence continues at coordinate 7,337 of JAVBJZ010000095.1, read as the reverse complement.
GCACCTTCACCGACCGGCATGGGTTGAAGGATTTATGCCGGGACTTGCTGGGCGTCGAATTGTCGAAGCAGCAGCAATCATCCGACTGGGGGGCCGACGAACTGACGGCCGAGCAGATGAAATACGCGGCGTCCGATGTGCTGCATCTGCACGACCTCAAGGGCAAGCTTGACGTTATGCTGGCGCGCGAGCAGCGCACGCAGCTTGCCGAGGCGTGCTTCCGTTTTCTCCCGATTCGCGGCGCTCTGGATCTGGGCGGCTGGGAAAACCCGGATATTTTTGCACACTGATTTTTTTACGCAGGGGATCTTCTCCCTGCGCTGAAGGGGTAGCAACCCCGCCATTGGTTTGACCTGCGGCTCTTGCGTCGGCATACTTGCCGACGCAAGCCGTTGGCCCATGAGGGGCCGAGAAAGCAAGGGCAACCGCAGCTTTGAACAAAGCGATTGATGACCGGACCACCGCGGAGTCGACGGTCATGTTTGATGCATCGGCAGTGACGGATCGTGACCATGTCTCCGCCACGCGCGTTCTGCGCATGGAGGCGGAGGCGCTGTTGTCATTGGCCGACAGCCTGGACGAGGCGTTTTGCAAAGCGCTTGATACCCTCTCGGGGGTTCGTGGCCGAATCGTCGTTACCGGCATGGGTAAAAGCGGCCATGTGGCGCGCAAGATCGCCGCGACGTTCGCCTCCACCGGCTCACCGGCGCTGTTCGTCCATCCCGGAGAGGCCAGCCACGGTGACCTTGGCATGATCACCAAGGAGGACGCGGTCCTGGCGCTGTCCAACTCCGGTGAGACCAGCGAATTGAGCGACATCGTCGCCTATACCCGCCGGTTCGGCATCCCGTTGATTGGGGTGACGCGCCGCACCGGCTCGTCACTGGCTGAACAGTCGGATATCGCGCTGCTGCTGCCCGCCGTGCCCGAAGCCTGTCCGCTGGGGCTGGCGCCGACCACCTCGACCACCATGATGCTGGCGCTGGGTGACGCGCTCGCCGTGGCGCTGTTGGAACGGCGGGGGTTCTCGGCGCTGGATTTCCGTGATCTGCATCCGGGCGGACAACTCGGTCGGGCGCTTTTGCGGGTGACCGAGGTCATGCACGCGGGCGACGCCATGCCGCTGTGCCAGCTCGACACGCCGTTCAGCGAGGTCATCCTGGAGATGACGGTCAAGCGCCTGGGTTGTGTCGGTGTGCTTGACGGCGATGGAAATCTTGCGGGCATCATCACCGACGGCGATCTGCGGCGTCACTTGGACCCCAGTCTGCTGGCGCAACACGCCTGCGTTATCATGTCGCACACCCCAAAGACGATTCGCCCAAAGGCATTGGTCGCTGAGGCGTTGCGCATCATGAATGAAAAGGCGATCACCACGCTGTTCGTGGCCGACTCGGACAGCAATTCCGCTCGACCGCTTGGCGTCGTGCACATCCACGACTGTCTGCGTGTCGGCGCCGACTGATCACGGGGGCTTAGCCATGCATGGGGATCACGTCCAGGAGAGCCCGGCCCCGGCGGTGAAGCAGCCCAGCCCCGAGGGCGTGGCGCCGGTTGCGCCCGGTCATGCGCGCCGCATTCCGCCTGGCCATGATATGCTTGGCCGCGAGGTGCACCGCCGCCGCTCCACACGCCCGGTCAACCGTTCGTACAGCCGTGTGGTCACGCTGATGAAGTTCACGCTTTCGGCGCTGGCTTTGGCGCTGGTGGCGCTGATCGCGGCATGGCCGACGCTGAATGAGATCCCAAAATCGCGTATCGCCGCCGACAAAGGCCAATTGGAGATGATCAAGCCGCGCTATTTCAGCGCGGACGAACAGAATCAGCCCTATTCCCTCACCGCCGCGAAGGCCGAACAATCGAGCGATCAGGATGGCGTCATGGTGCTCGACAGCCCTGAGACGGAGATGACGGAAAGCGCCGGGACCTGGGTGACCATACGGTCCGAGCGCGGTTGGTATGATCAGAACTCCGGCATCCTCAAAATGCGCGGCTCGGTCCATGTGATGCGTGACGACGGCACCGAATTCGTTACCGAGGAAGCCTTTTCCGACATCCGTAAGGGGACTTCCTGGGGTGATGTCCATGTCGAAGGGCAGGGGCCGCAGGGTGTGGTGATCGCTGAGGGCTTCCGCATGTCCGAGCGTGGCCGTACCATGGTCTTCCTCAAATCAGCCAACGCCGCCGTCCAGTCCACCGGAGCGGCTGGGAGAAAAAATTGAAACTCTCACGCTGCAGGGCCGCCGCTTTTGTCATGGTCGCCGGTGCGTTTTTCGCCGCCGCTCCGGTAGACGCGGCGCAGCCGGCATCCAACGGCGACCGGGCGCAGCCCGTACCCGGCGACCGGGCGCAGCCCGTACCCAACGACCGGGCGCAGCCCGTACCGAATGGCGACCGGCAGCCAACGGATATCAACGCCGATCAGGCCATTGAGATGCACCAGGATGTCCGCGCTTATGTGGCGCGCGGCAACGCCTCGGCCAAAAAGGGTGAAACGACGGTCTACGGTGATGTGCTGACCGCCTATTACCGTGAAGTACCCGGTAAGGAAAACGAGGTCTACCAACTCGTCGGTGATGGGAATGTGCGCGTTATCGGCACAAACCAGCAAGTCTATGGCGATCACATCATCTATGATCTTGATAAAAAAATGGCGGTGGTTACGGGCAAGAGCCTTCGTCTCCTCACACCAAAGGATGTGGTTACCGCGCGTGATACAATGGAGTATTACGAAATCCAAAACCAAGCGGTGGCGCGCGGCGACGCCGTCGCGGTGCGTGTTGACCGGCGTCTGCGCGCCGACGTCTTGATTGGCCAATTCGTCAAGGGACCCGATGGCGCTTCACAGCTCCAGCGTATCGATGGCTCCGGCAATGTGCTGGTCACCACGGCGACCGACGTGGGGCGGTCCGAGAAGATGGTCTATTCCATGACCGACAACACGGCTGTGCTGCTGGGCAATGTGCGCATCACGCGGGGCGACAACCAGCTTAATGGCGATGCCGCGGAGATGAACATGAACACCAAAATCAACCGGGTTATCGCCGGCCCATCCAGCGGTGGTCGTGTCAAAGGCCTTCTTGTCCCTGCCGAAAAGGCGGATGAGAAAAAGGCCGCCGGGCAAAAGGCCAGTGAACAAAAAGACAGTGAACAAAAAACCGGCAAGAAGAAAGCCGAGGCATCCCAGTGAGTCAGCGGAACGCGCCTCCCATGGCCTCCTCCATGCCCCCCTCCACGACCATCGATGAGGGCGTTCGGCCCAACGCTCCCGCCCGGCAAACCAACGGTCAGGCCAAGCCCACCCCGCAGGAGGGGCTGGTGGCGCTTAATCTCGGCAAGTCCTTCAAGAAGCGGCCCGTGGTGCGCGACGTCTCAATCAGTGTGCAGCGCGGTGAGGCGGTGGGGTTGCTCGGCCCCAATGGCGCCGGCAAGACCACCTGCTTTTATATGATCACCGGCCTGATCGCCACCGAACTCGGGACCATCTTGTTGGACGGCCAGGACATTACGGCCTTGCCAATGTACCGGCGGGCGCGCCTGGGGATTGGCTATTTGCCGCAGGAGGCGTCGATCTTCCGGGGCATGTCGGTGGAAGACAACATCCGCTCCGTGCTGGAGGTGGTCGAGCCAAACCGCGACGCCCGTGAAGCGATGCTGGCCGAGTTGCTGGCCGAATTTTCGATCACCCACCTGCGCCGCGCGCCGGCGATGGCGCTGTCGGGTGGTGAGCGGCGGCGTGTGGAGATGTCCCGCGCCCTGGCCTCGCAGCCGCATTTCATCCTGCTGGATGAGCCGCTGGCCGGTATCGATCCGATCGCCGTCGGCGACATCCGTGAATTGGTCAGCCACCTGCGTGACCGTGGCATCGGGGTGCTGATCACCGATCATAATGTGCGGGAAACCTTGGATCTCGTCGATCGGGCATACATTTTGCATGATGGTGTGGTACTGATGGAAGGAGAACCGGCGGAGATCGTGGCGCACGAGGATGTGCGCCGGGTCTACCTCGGCGATCGATTCAGCCTCTAATACAGCCGAAGCGACACAATGGCGCTCACGCAACGTCTCGACATCCGCCAGGCTCAAACTCTGGTGATGACGCCGCAGTTGCAACAGGCGATCAAACTGTTGCAACTGTCGAATATTGATCTGACCGAGTATGTCGATCGCGAAGTCGAGCAAAACCCGTTGCTTGAACGCGATGACGACGCGCATCCGAACGGTGACGGCGGCCTGGGCATGGCCGAACCCGACGCCGAACCCGACGCCGCGGTCATGCCGGAGTCCGATGGGCGTGTCCGCGACACGATGGAGTTGACGAGTTCGGAAACCATGGGGGCTGCCGCCGATGCGCCGCTCGACACGGATTTCGAGAACGACTACGCCGACGACCGCTTTTCCGGCAATGATGATGGCGGTGATGTCTACGGGCAATGGAATGAACGTGGCGGGCACGGCTTCGACGGGGATGATTCGGGTTTTGAAGCCCGGATGGCCAGCGACAGGAGCCTGCGTGATCATCTGATCGAACAGCTCAACATCGGTGTGTCAGACGCGGTGGACCGGTTGATTGGCCTGGCGCTGATCGACACATTGGATGAAGCCGGCTGGCTGAGCGCCGATGTGGCGGCGCTGGCCGAACAGCTTGGCGCCGATCGGGCGCATGTCGAGCGGGTGCTGGCGCTCGTCCAGCGCTTTGATCCCCCCGGCATCTTCGCCCGTTCGCTGAAGGAATGCCTGGCGATCCAACTGCGTGAGAAGGACCGGCTGGATCCCGCCATGGCGGCGATGCTTGACAATCTGGAGCTTCTGGCGGCGCGCAACCAGACCGCGTTGATGAAAGCATGCGGCGTGGACGCCGAGGACATCACCGACATGCTGGCGGAGATCCGCGCGCTGAACCCCAAGCCGGCCCTGGCTTTCAACCACACCCCCGCGCCGATCGTCACCCCTGATATCCTGGTGCGCGCCAGCACCGACGGCGGCTGGCTGATCGACCTGAACCCCGACACGCTGCCACGGGTTCTGGTCAATCATCGCTACGCCTCGCACATCTCCCGCACGGTCAAGAGCAAGACGGACAGAGACTACATCTCCGAGTGTCTCCACGCGGCCAAATGGCTGGAAAAATCGCTGCATCAACGCGCCACCACCATCCTCAAGGTGGCGACCGAGATCATATGCCAGCAGGACGCCTTCTTCCGGCACGGCGTGTCGCACTTGCGCCCGCTGATCCTGCGCGACATCGCCGAGGTCATCGGTATGCACGAGAGCACGGTCAGCCGTGTCACCACCAACAAATTCATGGCCACGCCGCGCGGCATGTTCGAGCTGAAATATTTTTTCACCTCATCCATCCAGGGAGCCAACGGCCAAGCGAATCATTCAGCTGAAGCGGTGCGCCACCGCATCAAGCAGATGATCGATGCAGAATTGGTAAATAATGTGCTGTCCGATGACAGACTTGTCGAAATCCTCCAAAAGGAAGGGATCGACATTGCGCGCCGGACGGTGGCGAAGTATCGTGAAGCGATGCGAATTCCATCATCGGTGCAGCGCCGCCGCGCCAAGATGTCACGCATCTAGCTGTCAGTCGGGCAACCCGGACATGCGAATTCGGGTCGAGTTGACAGTCTGGTACGCCACCACTATGGTCCCCGTCCGCACAGCGGCGGCGTGCCGTCACCCTTCCTGCGGACCAATTCTGGAATTTTTTCATCATGCAACTGGTCGTCAAAGGTAAGCATCTTGACGTGGGCGACGCCCTGCGCACGCATGTTGCCGAAAACCTGACCGCCCTTGTCGGCAAGTTCTTCGTCAAGCCGATGGAGGCGACCGTCGTCTTTTCTCGTGACGGGCAGGGGTTCAAGGCGGACATCCAGGTTCGCGTAGGTCGTGGCATTGTATTGCAAAGCCAGGCGGCGGCTGATGAGCCATACCCTGCTTTCGAAGCGGCGTGTGAGAAGCTGCACAAGCGTTTGCGCCGTTATAAGGACCGTCTGCGTGGCCACCACACGGGCGAGGCCGAGGCGGAGGAGCTGATTCCCGCCCGTTATCAGGTCCTGGAAGCCGAGCGTGAGGATCATCTCGAGGAATTGGCGCCAGCCAATGGCAAGGCCCATCCCGTCGTCGTCGCCGATATGCAGATGCACATCGACACCTTGACGGTGGGTGAGGCTGTGATGCGGATGGAACTGGCCGAAGCGCCGGCGTTGATGTTCCGCAACCGTGGCACCGGCGGTCTGAACATGGTCTACCGCCGCGCGGATGGGAATGTCGGCTGGGTCGATCCGGCTCTGGAGGCGGCTGGGGCCTGAGCCTTGTGCTCTGGTCCGGCCGACGGTCAAAAGGTTATGCACGACCTCATCACGCTGCAAGCGATCCTCGCCAATCTGAAGACCGGCTCAAAAAAGCAGGCCCTTCAGGATATGGCGCGCAAGGCTGCGGAACTAACCGGCCAGCACGAGCGGGCGATCTTCGACGTGCTTTTGGAACGCGAGCGGCTGGGCACCACAGGGGTGGGGCATGGCATCGCCATTCCTCACGGCAAGCTGCCCAACCTGGAGCGTGTCTACGGCGTCTTCGCCCGTCTCGAACGGCCTATCGATTTCGATGCCATCGACGAGCAGCCGGTTGACCTGATCTTCTTGCTGCTTGCCCCCGAACACGCCGGGGCGGATCACCTGAAGGCGCTTGCCCGGGTGTCCCGTATGCTGCGGGACCAGGGCATGTGTGAAAAGCTACGCGGTTCTGACAGCGCAGACGCTATCTACGCCTTGCTTACCCAGCAAGAAGTCAACCACGTGGCATGATGCCGACATAAGGATTGGAGAGGTTTCCGCTTACCCTTGAAGCGGAAACCTAGCTAGAGCAGATAGCGTCCGGCTTAAAAGCCGGATGCGTGAATCTGCTCGTCAAATCAAAGCATTAGAGAGGTGTCAGCGTCCCCATGAAGCGGAAACCTCTCTAAACGCTGACGTCGAGGAACATGCCGCGACGGTAGTTGGGCGGCAGCATCAAGATGCCATTGACCAGCAGGCTGGCGAGCTGGCGCAGGGTCGGAATTTTTTGGCGTTTGGCCGTCGGCACCTCGCCAGAGCGACCGGTACGGCCAGCCGGCGACAACACGCCACCGCCATCAGGGCGGATCGGCTCGTTGCTGCGATCACCAGTGCGACGGATGTTGCTCATGCCCTGGAATTTACCAGAAACACCGTCTCTGCGCAATCAGGGCCGATCGCCCTGCAGGGCCACGAGGTCAGGTTAATGGTTGACGAAAGGGATTCCCTGGCGGCGTTGAGTGTGATTCCTGGGTGGCTCTTTTTCCTGCTTTTCCT
>JAVBJZ010000069.1:0-51238 GCA_031546725.1 Azospirillum sp. | reverse complement strand
CGGAAAGGCGTAACCAGCATCACGTCGAATCGTAAATCCATCCCGACGAATTGGGGGTTGTTGGCCAGGAAGACACGCGCCGCCCGCGACAGCCGGCCGAGCTGGCGCGCGTTCACCGCCTCGGTGGCGGATTGCCAGTCCCGCCGCGCCTTTACCTCGACCAACGCCAGCGTCCTGCCCTGCCGCGCCACGATGTCGATCTCACCCACGGGGGTTTGCAGGCGGTGGGCAAGAATCCGATAGCCCTTGAGACGCAGAAAGCTGCGGCATAACGCCTCGGCAAGACGGCCATAGCCCTCACTGCGCCGGCGGCGATCGGTGGCCGGGCGGTTGGCCGGGCGGTCGGTAGGGCGGCGGTCGGTGGGGGTCACCGGCTTTTCTCCTGTGTGAGCGCGAGGGCGCGGGCATAGAGTTCACGTTTTGGCCGACCGGTCATCAACGCGACTTCAGCCGCCGCGTCACGCATCGACAGGCGGGCCAGCGCCTCACGCAACGCCGTGTCCACATCCACCGCCTGCACCGCGGCTTCTTGACCCGGCGGGGCGACGATGATCACCACCTCACCCTTTGGCGCCCCGGCTTCCCGGTAATGCGCGGCGAGATCCGGCAGCGGGCCGCGCCGGACCTCTTCGTACAGCTTGGTCAACTCACGCGCCATGGCGGCTTCACGGGGGCCCAGCACATCAGCCATATCCGCCAGCGAATCAGCCAGACGCTGCGGCGATTCATAGAACAGCAGCGTTGCGGGAATGGTGACAAGCTCACCCAACGCGGTGCGGCGCGCCACGCTTTTGTTGGGCAAGAAGCCAGCGAACAGGAAGCGGTCGCTGGGCAGGCCCGACAGCACCAGCCCGGTCAACACCGCTGATGCTCCAGGCAGAGCCGTCACCGCCACGCCGGCTTCGACACAGGCGCGCACCAGCTTGTAGCCGGGGTCGGAGATTAGCGGCGTGCCGGCGTCCGACACCAGCGCCACCGCCTCACCCGCCCGCATCCGCTCGATCAGCACGGGGCGCATCCGCTCCGCGTTGTGTTCGTGGTAGGAAACAAACGGCGTGGTGATGCCGTGGATGCTCATCAGTTTGGAGGTGACGCGCGTGTCCTCACAGGCGATCACCGCCGCGCCTTTCAGCGTGCTGAGCGCGCGCAACGTGATATCCGCCGCGTTGCCGATGGGAGTGGCGACGACGTACAGACCGGCCTTCGGTTTACTTGGAAGCCCAGTCCCGCTACCTTTATCGTCGCTTTGGGCGTCAGGACTTTGGGTAGCCTGGCTTTGACCCAGACCTGAATTGGAGGCCTTCGGTGGCACTACTGGCGACACCTTTCTTACACGCTCGGAGGCCGCGGATCGCGCGCGGCCTGTGGGTAACGGCTGTTCTTCTTGCGACCGCCTGTACACGGACTGTAACGGGTCCGCCACCGGTGACACAAGGACCGCAAGGTGGGGGGGTGTACGCCGGGACGCCACAATCCGGCCAGCCCACGGGTCCGCAGGCGCAAAAGGTCGCGCTGCTGCTCCCGCTTTCCGGCGCCAACGCCGCTGTCGGCCAGCCGATGCTGGAGGCCGCCCAGCTGGCGTTGTTCGATGTGGCGGGTGAGAAGTTCCAGTTGCTGCCCCGCGACACCAAGGGCACGCCCGCTGGCGCCGCCGACGCCGCCCGGCAAGCCATCGCGGAAGGGGCGCATCTTATCCTCGGCCCGCTGTTCGCCCAGGAAGTCCAGGCGGTGAAGCCCATCGCCACGGCGGCGGGCGTGGATGTCCTGGCCTTTTCCAGTGATGTGACGCTGGCCGGCAACGGCGTCTATGTCATGGGCCTGACGCCCAACGATCTGGTGACGCGCGTGACCGGCTATGCCCGGTCGCAGGGAATCACCCGCTTTGTCGCCCTCGTTCCGCGCAGCGCGTATGGCGATGCGGTGGCCAACACAGTGCAGGCGTCGGTGCAGCGCGCCGGTGGGCAAGCGACCCAAATCGAACGCTACGAGCCGGCGCTGACCGACCCGACCATCCCCGCCCGCCAGGTGGCGCAAGCCGCCGTCGCCCCGCAAGCCGTCGTGCTGGCCGAGACGGGGGAACGCGCCAAAGCGCTCTCCTCCGCCTTGGTGACTGCGGGTGTGGACACCAAGCGGGTGAGGCTGCTGGGGGCCACGGTATGGAGCGAATCGGGCCTGGGCCGCGAGCCGGCCATGGTCGGCGCCTGGTTCGCCGCTCCGGCGCCTGAGCAGCGCAACGATTTCGAGGCGCGGTACGAATCGCTGTATGGCCGCAAACCGGTGCCCGTCGCCAGCCTGGCCTATGACGCCACGGCGTTGGCCAGCACCCTGGCGCAGACGAACAGCGCGACGCCCTACGACCGCGCCGCCCTCACCGCTCCTCAGGGCTTTGCCGGTGTGGATGGCCTGTTCCGCCTGCGCGCCAACGGCACGATTGAGCGTGGCCTTGCGGTGCTGGAAGTGACCCCGGAGGGCGCCCGCGTCCTCGACCCCGCGCCGCAGGACTGGCAAGTGTTCGGGCAATAATTTTTATTCAACAGCGCGGCGTGAGAGGCTTTGACCGTGGGTTCCGGTTCGTTTCAACTGGAATCCACCAGAGCTTTTCCGTAACCATAGGCGGTATATTGTGTCAAGATCGACGGCTAATCTCATTCTTCTTCTTACCGCCGCGATCTGGGGTGGGGCCTTCGTCGTTCAAAAGATGGTGTCGGTTCAGCTTGGCCCGATGATCTTTACCGGCGTGCGGTTTTTGATCGGCGCCCTGGTGGTGTTGCCCTTCGCAATAAAGGCGCTGCGCACCGCGCGGATCGACCGTTGGGATTGGCTGGGCATGCTGGCGACCGGCGGCGCGCTGTCCATCGGCGCGGTGCTGCAGCAGATTGGCATCAGCGAAACCACGGCGACCAACGCCGGCTTTTTGACAACCCTGTATGTGCCGATGGTGCCGCTGCTGATTTTCATGGCGGTGCGCACCGTGCCGCACCCGATTCTGTGGCCGGCGGCGGCGGGCTGTGTGCTGGGCACGTGGATATTGAGCGGCGGCGGCGCGCTGACTCTGGCGCGTGGTGATTTGTGGATCATCGCCTCAGCCGTCTTTTGGGCGATGCAAGTGAGTCTGATCGGCGCTGTTTGCGAACGCACCGGCGCGCCGACGCTGGTTTCATGCGTGCAGTTTTTGCTTTGTGGGGTGTTCAGCACCGTCTGGGGGGTGATGAACGAACCGACGACGATGGTGGACCTGATCGACGCCGGGTGGGGCATCCTTTACACCGGCGTGCTGTCCTGTGGTGTGGCTTTCACCATGCAGGCGGTGGGGCAACGCTACACAGCCGCCTCGGATGCGGCGGTGATCCTCAGTTCGGAAGCGGTCTTCGCCGCTCTTGCCGGGGCGCTGGTGCTTGGCGAACGGCTCTCCGCGCAGCAGATGCTGGGCTGCGCGGTCATCTTCTCATGTATTTTGATGGTGCAGCTGTTGCCGGTCTGGCTGGAAAGACGCCAAGCAGTTCAGGGGTAGCATCACTGTTTCGTGTCCGCCCGATGCAGGGCTCTGCGAGCCCCTGCCGCGGTTTGACGCTGGCATGCCGCCCTGCTACTTGCTTGGCTTTGGCGGTGATGCGGGTCTCATATGTCAACGGACTTTAAATTTCGCAAGAAAGCCGTCAGCTCCCTGACGAATAAAATTGGGGTCTATGTTCTTTGCGACCTCAACAAGGTCCCCATCTACGTGGGCCAATCAAAGGATGGTATCAGAAAACGTGTTGGCCGCCATTTAACATCGGCGCGATCCGATATAATCGCCAATCGGCAGATCGATGTTTGGGAAATTGCCTGGGTCATGGCCTATCCGGTCGAAACCAAAGATGAAATCAGCCCTCTGGAAGGACTTCTCTTTCATCATTTCAATCCAATCTCGCCACTCATGAATGGCTCGATCCCGGTCGCGCCAGCCGTGGCGACGCTGATCCCGGAACCGGCGCAGATCGTCCAGGTGATGACCGATGAGGAAATCGCCGACAAGATCGACCCCGCTCAACGCCTTCCTCGGCAAGCCGGCCATTACACGCAGATCGTCGGGCATTTCCTCGCGGTGAAAAATTCACCCCAGGTCGCGAGGGCCATGGACGCGCATTTCAACCGACTCGCGAAATACCACGCCACCTTGCTTGGTCTGACCTCCCCCGATACCGATCCTGAGGATGGGGAAGCTGGATAATCGTACGGCTTATCGGCACATTTGCAGAACATTGTGGACAGCGGCAAAAAGTGGCGCCATCATGGCGCCATGACTCAAACGTCCAAATCAACAAACATCCATCCGCTGGATCGCACCAATTTACGGCTGCCCGCTGGCGCCTTCGCCGCCATTGACGACGCCTGCGCCGCCCGCCCGGGGAACGTGTCGCGAAACACCTGGATCGCTGAGGCGATCGCAGAAAAACTCGAACGCGACGGCTTTTCGACAGCAACGAATTGCGCCGTCAAGCAGGCCTCGCATGGCTAGTTTTTACGAGTTCTTTGCTGGCGGCGGCATGGCGCGCGCGGGGCTTGGACCGAACTGGACATGCCTGTTCGCCAATGATTTCGACCATAAGAAGGGACTGACCTACCAGGCGAATTGGGGGGCCGGCGGGGAATTGAAAATTGGCGATGTCGCCAAGCTCCAAATTGCTGATCTACCCGGAACGGCTGATCTGATTTGGGGATCATTCCCCTGCCAGGACCTGTCGTTGGCGGGTGGTGGCGCGGGTCTGCGGGGAGAGCGATCGGGCACGTTCTATCCCTTTTGGGACATCATCAAAGGCCTCATCGCCGACAGCCGGGCGCCCAGGCTGATCGCGCTCGAGAATGTCTGCGGCACGCTTACCTCGCACGGTGGCAAGGATTTTCAAGCGATCTGCCAGACTTTTGCGGATGCCGGCTACCGCTATGGCGCTCTGGTCATCAACGCCACTCTCTTTGTGCCACAGTCTCGTCCCCGGCTGTTTGTCATAGGCGTTCACGCCGATGTGGAGATTGAGCCTGCGCTCTTGGCGCCAGGACCGATCGAGCCATTTCACACACGGAGCCTGCAAAGCGCGGTTGAACGTCTGTCTGTTTCCACCAAAGAAAAGATGGTCTGGTGGAATGTGCCTACGCCCAGCCGCCGCAACACGACTTTTGCGAGCATGATCGAAGAGAATCCAACGAGCGTAGCGTGGCGCACCTCTGCCGAAACACAGCAGCTGCTCGCCATGATGTCACCGCTCAACCTCGCCAAGGTCAACGCGGCGAAGCGTGCAGGCCGACGCATGGTTGGTGGCGTCTACAAACGCACCCGGCTGAACGAACAAGGCGTAAAAGTGCAGCGGGCCGAAATCCGCTTTGATGACGTTTCCGGTTGCCTGCGTACGCCCGCCGGTGGATCAAGCCGCCAGCTCATCGTCGTTATCGATGGCAAGAATGTGCGGTCACGCTTGATTTCGACTCGGGAAACAGCCCGTCTGATGGGGTTGAGCGAGGACTACACATTACCGCGAAATTATAACGAGGCCTATCACCTGACAGGGGACGGGGTGGTCGTCCCCGTCGTCCGCCATCTGGCGCACCACATATTCGAGCCGCTCTTGGGGCGGGCCCAAGCGGTCGAGCGCACCGCTGCATGAATGAACAAGCAGAATAAGGAGCCTAACCGCCATCCCGCCGGTGCAGGGCCGGTCGCGCCCTCGGTTATTGATGACCTGCGATCCCGCACCATGCGGGCCGTTCGGTCAAAAAACACCACACCGGAAATGGTGGTGCGAAAACTTCTTCATGCGGCTGGTTATCGGTTTCGGTTGCATCGCAAGGATTTACCGGGATCACCTGATCTGGTGTTCCCCAGCCGGCGAAAAATCATCTTCGTGCATGGCTGCTTCTGGCACGGCCATGACTGCAAACGCGGCGCCCGCCAGCCCAAAACAAACGCTGACTATTGGATCGCCAAAATTGCTCGAAACCAGGCGCGTGATCGACACGCGCTCGCCGCTTTAGACGCGATGGGATGGAGCAGCACAATCGTTTGGGAGTGCCAAACCTCAATGAAGACGCAAGCGGAACTGATGGACTCGCTCGTGCGCTTCTTGGAGAAGATCCAATAATTTCGATGCTTCCGCTTTGTCCAAGAACACCAGCGCTATAGTGTCAACAGCCCCTTCTACGCCAGCAGCATGGACAGCACGGTGTTCAGCCGTTGCCGGCCTTCCCGGGTGGCGCGCAGGGTGGATGTGTCCACCTCCAGGAAACCACCCTCCACCAGGTTCTTGAGCCTGTTTGCATCGACCAAGGCGTCCAGATCGCGGCCAGTCTCCTCGACCAGACGGGTGCGGGCGACGCCCTCGGTCAGGCGCAGACCCATCATCAGCAATTCGGTGGCGCGTGCGTCGGCGGTGAGAATTTCCGGGGCATGGCCGCCATGGCCATGGCGCGCGACTTTTTCCAGCCAGATCTCCGGGGCGCGATGGGCGCGGGTGGCGTGTTTCACGCCATCGAGGGTCAAACGGCCATGCGCGCCGGGGCCGATGCCGACATACTCGCCATAGCGCCAATAAGTCAGGTTATGCCGGCTCTCTTCACCCGGTCGGGCGTGGTTGGAAATTTCGTAAGACGGCAACCCCGCCGTGTTCAAAAGATCCTGCGTCGCTTCGTAAAGCGCGCCGGCCAGATCCTCATCAGGAATCTGGAACGCATGGCGCAAATAAGCGGGGTAGAAGGCGGTGCCCTTCTCGATGGTCAACTGGTAGAGCGAGATGTGGCCGACGGCGAAGTCCAGGGCGCGGCTCAGCTCCGCCTGCCAGGAGGCGACACTCTGGTCAGGGCGAGCATAAATCAGATCGAAAGAGAAACGATCGAATGTTTGCGCGGCTAATGCAATGGCGCCCAGCGCCTCGGCGCAGTCGTGTTGGCGACCGAGGAAACGCAAGCTTGCGTCATCCAGGGCCTGAATACCCAGCGACACGCGGTTTACCCCAGCACTGCGGAAGGCCTGGAAGCGTCCCGCCTCGACGGAGGTCGGGTTGGCTTCCAGGGTGATTTCCACACCGTCGGCGACGCTCCAGCGCTGCTGGATGCGGTCGATCAGCGCGGCGGTGGTGGCCGGGTCCATCAGCGACGGGGTGCCGCCGCCGAAGAACACCGAGGTTACCGTACGCCCAGCCGTTGCGTTTGCGTAATAATCAAGCTCTTGCAACAGCGCTATGCGCCAGCGCTGTTGGTCGATCCCCTCGCGCACATGGCTGTTGAAGTCGCAGTACGGACACTTCGCTTTGCAAAAAGGCCAGTGGATGTAGATCCCAAAACCGGGGGATGGCGCTATCGGAAGCATCGTTCAACAAGTTGGCGAAAGGCGTCGACCCGGTGGCTCATCGCGTGTTTGCCGCTCGGGTCCATCTCACCGAAAGTAATGCCGGAACCGTCTGGCGTGAAGATGGGATCGTAACCAAACCCTTTTTCCCCACGGGGCGGCCACACCAGCGCACCGTGGCAGTAGCCCTCCACCGTCTCGACATGCCCATCCGGCCAGGCCAGCGACAGGGCGCAGACGAAATGGGCGGAACGGTCTTTTGCTCCCCCCAATCCTTCCTCGACACGGCGCATGGCCCTGTGGAAATCCTTGTCCACCCCCGCCCAGCGCGCCGAATAGATGCCGGGATCGCCCCCCAGCGCCGTCACCACCAGGCCACTGTCATCGGCCAACGCCACGTGTCCGGCTTTGGCGGCGGCCCTGGCCTTTAGTTCCGCATTCGCAACGAAACTGTCACCGGTTTCTTCCGGCTCCGGCAGACCCAGTTCGATGCAAGACGCGAAGGTCTTGGCGTAGGGGCGCAGCAAATCGGCGATTTCCCGCACCTTGCCGGGATTGTGCGTGGCGATGACCAGCGTATCGCCGGTGAAGTGACGGGGGGTGGTCATGGAGGGCCTTCCCTTATGCTTGCCTTACGCGATGTTCAGCGCGGCTTTTTGCAAGGCGATCAATTCGCCCACACCCTTTTTGGCGAGCGTGAGCAGCTCAAGGAATTGCGCCTCTTCAAAGGGCTTTTCCTCGGCTGTGCCCTGGATCTCGACAATGCCGCCCCGACCGGTCAGCACAAAGTTCGAATCGGCCTGGGCGCTGGAATCTTCAACATAGTCCAGGTCGAGCACCGCGGCGCCGTTATGGATGCCACAGGACACGGCGGCGACCTGATCGGTCAGCGGCATTTTCTTGATGGCGCCAATCTCCAACAGGTGCTGGAACGCCAGATGCAACGCCACATAACTGCCGGTGATGGCGGCGGTGCGGGTGCCGCCATCAGCCTGAAGGACGTCGCAGTCCACCTTGATCTGCACATCCGGCATGGCGGCGCGGTTGGTGACGGCGCGCAGCGCGCGGCCGATCAGACGCTGGATCTCTTGCGTACGGCCGGATTGCTTGCCTTTCGCCGCCTCACGGTCGCTGCGGGAATGGGTGGAGCGCGGCAGCATGCCATACTCCGCCGTCACCCAGCCGAGCCCGGTGCCCTTGAGAAAGCGTGGCACGCTTTCGTCCACGCTGGCGGTGCACAGCACATGGGTGTCACCGAAGCGCACAAGGCAGGAGCCTTCGGCATATTTGGCGAAGCCAGGTTCCAGCGTAACAGTGCGCAGCTGGTCAAAAGCGCGGCCGGAAGGGCGCATCGAAATCCTATCTTCTCAATTCGTTGATTGAAGGGGCAAACTATAACGGTTTCCAAGTCGATTTGAACCGAAATCCGTTATAGCTCTTTGATTTGAGAGGCGCGATTCGCACGCTCGGCCTTTTAGGCCGCCAGAACCGTCCCCCAGAGCCGCCGTTGATTCGTTTGATCAACCCGCCTAAATTCCAAAACGTGCGTTTGTGCACAAGAACATGCGACCGGCCCATGATCACCGAGCTGAACCAAAGATCGCGGGAGATTTTCCGCCACATCGTCGACGCCTATGTGGCGACCGGCGAACCGGTTGGCTCGCGCACGATCTCGAGGCGGCTGGGGATAACCCTGTCGCCCGCCACGATCCGCAACGTTATGGCTGACCTGGAAGAGCTTGGGCTTCTTTACGCGCCCCACACCTCCGCTGGCCGTATCCCGACCGAGCTGGGATTGCGTCTCTTCGTCAACGGCATCCTGGAGTTGGGCGCTCTCACCGAGGAGGAGCGGGAATCCATCGACGCCAAATGCTCCTCCTCCGGTCGGGCGTTGTCGGACGTGATGCGCGAGGCGTCGGCCATGCTGTCCGGCCTGTCGCGCTGCGCCGGGCTGGTGCTGGCGCCGAAGACCGACCGGGCGCTGCGGCACATCGAGTTCGTCTCGCTGGGGCCTGGCCGCGCCCTGGTGGTCCTGGTCAATGATGATGGGCTGGTCGAAAACCGCGTCATCGAAGTGCCGATCGGCTTGCCGGGCTCGACGCTTCAAATGTCGTCCAACTATCTCACGTCGCGTCTGGTGGGCCGTACGCTGGAGGAAGCGCGCAAGGAGGTGTTGCGCGAGATCGAGGAACAGCGCACCGAATTGGATGAGGTGGCGGAACGCATTGTCGCCGCCGGTCTCGCCACCTGGGCGGGAGACTCCAGGGACGGGCAACTCATCGTGCGTGGTCAGGCCAAGCTGTTGGAAGACGTCACCGCGCTGTCCGATCTGGAGCGTGTGCGGGCGCTTTTCGAGACGCTGGAGACCAAAGAGGCCATGGTGGGCCTGCTGGAAGCCACGGGCCAGGGCGATGGTGTGCAGATTTTCATCGGTACGGAAAATGTGCTGTTCAACCACTCCGGGTGCTCGTTGATCATCTCGCCGTTTCAGAACAGCCGAGAACAGGTTATCGGCGCCATAGGTGTCCTCGGTCCAACACGGATCAATTATGCCCGCATCATCCCGATGGTGGACTATACCGCGAAAGTTATCAGCCGCCTTATCGGCTAACGCTGGTCCATTGCTTCGACAAGGAACGAATGAGAGAGATATGAGCGATCAGAGCACCCCCCCCCCCGAAGCCGAGACCGGAACCAAAGGTCAGGCTGGCGGTCAAACCAATGGCCAAGAGGCCGGCCAGGCCGGCGCCGAGACGGCGTCCGGAGCCAAGGCCGCGCCGCCTGAAGAGCGCATCGCCAAGCTGGAAGCTGAGGTTGCCGATCTGAAGGATCAGGTTCTGCGGGCGGCGGCGGAGGTCGAAAACACCCGCCGCCGCGCCCAGCGCGACCGCGAGGACGCCTCCAAATACGCCGTGGCCAGCATGGCCAGGGATTTGCTGGCCGTCGCCGACAATTTGCGCCGCGCCCTGGAGGCTGTGCCGACCGAGGGCCGCGAGCGGGATGAGATGCTGAAAAGCCTGATCATCGGCGTCGAGGCGACCGAACGTCAGTTGCTGGGCGCCTTCGAACATGCCGGCGTCAAGAAGATCGAGGCCATGGGCGCGGCGTTCGACCCGAACTACCACCAGGTGATGTTCGAGATCGAAAACACCGGCAAGGCCGCCGGCACCATCGTTCAAGTGCTGCAACCTGGCTACACCATCCGTGACCGGTTGCTGCGTGAGGCCATGGTCGGCGTCGCCAAGGGCCCGGTGGTGGAAGCGTAACACGGCCTTTGCATCAGGTCTCGATTGAGTTCCCTCATTATTTTGACTCGATCGGGACTTGGCGCCGGCTCTACAAAGCCTGGCTGTCGTCATGGAGTCACGGCTGACGGACGGATTCCAAAAGATGCGGCGTCTTTTCAAATGGCTGGCCGGTCTTGCGCTGGTGGTGATCGTGGCGTCGGCGCTGATGGCCGGTGGCCTGTATCTGTGGCTGCGCGGTGAACAGCCGCTCTACGCCGGTTCCGTCTCTCTGCCCGGCATCGATCGCCCGGTGGAGGTGGTGCGCGATGTCAACGCCGTGCCGCACATCTTCGCCGCCAATGAGACCGATGCTTACTTCGCCCTGGGCTATGTCCACGCCCAAGACCGGCTGTGGCAGATGGAGGTGATGCGGCGGCTTGGCTCTGGCCGGATGGCGGAGGTGTTGGGCGCCCGCTTTGGCGATGGGATTTTGCGCCTCGATCGGCTGGTGCGCACCCTTGGCCTCTACCGCCATGCGCAGGAGAGCTACGCGCGGCTTTCCCCCGAAACCAAGCGGGCGCTGGACAGCTACGCCAAGGGGGTCAACACTTACCTCACCACCCGCAAGGAAGCGTTGCCCATCGAATTCCAGCTCCTGCGCCTGGAGCCGGAGCCGTGGAAGCCAGCCGACAGTTTGGTCTGGGGCAAGCTGATGGCGTTGCAACTCGCCGGCAACTACCGTGAGGAATTGGCCCGCGCGCGCCTTGTCCAGAAACTCAGCGCGCAGCAGGTGAACGATCTCTATCCGACCAACCCCGCAGGTTCCCCGGTAACGCTGGCGGGGGAACTGCGTGACCTGCGCTTTGATCAGGCTGAGGCGGCGCTGCCGCCGCCCCTGGGTTTTGATCTGGCTTCCAATGAATGGGTGCTGGCCGGCAGCCGCACCACGACCGGCAAGCCGATCCTCGCCAACGACCCGCATCTGGGGCTGGAGGCGCCGGTGCTCTGGTATCTGGCGCGCATCGTCACCCCGAATTTCACGATGACGGGGGCCACCGCGCCGGGCATGCCGCTGCACGCGCTGGGGCATAATGGGAACGTCGCCTGGGGCTTCACCAACACGCACAGTGACGTGCAGGATTTGTTCGTCGAGCGCGTGGATGCGCAGGACGCCACCCATTATCTCACGCCCCAGGGCAGCCAGCCTTTCATGACCCGCACGGAAATCATCAAGGTCAACGGCCAGCCAGATGAGGTGTTGACAGTGCGCGAAACCCGGCATGGCCCTGTCATCTCCGACCTGGAGGGCGTCGGCGTCGGGATGCCCGGGCATGTGCTGGCGCTGGCCTGGGCCGGATTGCCGGAACCGGACACCAGCGCTGAGGCGCTTTACCGTCTGAATCACGCGCGTTCAGCCGCCGAGGTGCGCGCCGCGCTGGTCTACCATGTCACGCCGCAGCAGAACATCGTCTATGCCGATACGGCTGGCGGCGTCGGTTTCATCGCCCCTGGCCTGACGCCGGTGCGCCGCAAGGGTGACGGCGCCGTTCCCGTGCCGGGCTGGGACGGTGAGCATGACTGGACCGGCTTCATCCCCTACGAAGCGTTGCCGCAGAGCGTCGATCCGCCGTCGGGACAATTGATCAATGCCAATAACGCCGTGGTCGGGGCCGGCTATCCGTATTTGCTGGCGGCCAACTGGCCGGAGCCCTGGCGCGCCGCGCGCATCCAGCAACTGCTGGCTGACAGCGCCCCCTTCTCGGTGGAGGATGTGGTCGCCCAGCAACGCGACACCGTATCGCTGGCCGCCAGGGATCTCTTGCCGTTGATGATGCAGTTTGGCGATAGGCCCATTGGTGATGGTATGGCGGCGGAGGCGCTCAGCCTGCTCAAGGCGTGGGATGGCGCGATGGACCGCAACCGGCCTGAACCGCTGATCTTCAACGCCTGGCTCCGGGCGCTGAACCGGGCGCTGTTCGCTGACGAGCTTGGTCCCCTGTTCGGTGAAGCTTTCTGGCAGCAGACCTTGACGGTGAAACGCGCGCTGACCGACCGCCAGATTTGGTGCGGCGACACCGCGACGGCAAAGAACAAGAGCTGCGCCAGCGTCCTGAAATCCTCGCTCGATGCGGCTTTGGCTGAAATTGCGCAACGGCATGGGACGAGTGTGAAGGCGTGGCGGTGGGGGGCGGAGCACGTGGCCGCCCTGCCCCACCCGTTGCTCAGCCGTCTGCCGCTGATTGGCCGCTGGTTCACGCTGCCGGTCGAAACCGACGGCGACAACCAGACGGTGAACCGCGGAACCACGCGGTTTTCCGAGGCGAAGACTCCCTTCGCGCATGTGCACGGCGCTGGTTACCGCGCCGTCTATGATCTTTCCAATCTGGCGCAATCGCGTTACGTCATCGCCACCGGGCAGTCGGGCAACCCGCTTTCGCCCTATTGGGGCGACTTCGTGCAGCGCTGGCAGGATGGCGGAACGGTTGTTATGGCCGGGGGCCGCGATGAACTGGTGCAGGCTGGCGCGCAAATCCTCACGCTCAGACCCAATTTCGCAGCCAACCCATGAGAATCACCAGTCCATGAGAATCAACCAATGAGCACCGTCACCGCCGAGGATGTCCGCTTTGCCGCCGCGTGTTTGTCGGGCCGGATCGCCGTCACTCCCGCCGAAGCAGCGCCGCGCCTGTCGGAGTTGGCGGGCTGCGAGGTGTTCTTGAAGCTGGAGAATCAGCAGCACACCGGTTCCTTCAAGGAGCGTGGCGCGCTCAATAAACTGCTGTCGTTGAACGAGGCCGAGCGTCAGGCTGGCGTCATCGCCATGTCCGCCGGGAACCATGCGCAGGCGGTGGCCTGCCACGCCTCCAAGCTGGGCGTCCACGCCACCGTCGTTATGCCCGCCTTCACCCCCTTCACCAAAGTGGAGCGCACGGAATCCTTTGGCGCCCGCGTGCTGCTGGAAGGCGAGACGCTGAGTGAAGCCGAGTCGTTCGCCCATGATCTGGCGAGCCGCGAAGGGCTGATCTTCGTTCATCCCTATGATGATGCGCAGGTGATCGCCGGCCAGGGCACGGCGGCGCTGGAGTTTTTGCAGCAAGTACCCAATCTCGACATATTGGTGGCGCCGGTGGGTGGCGGCGGCTTGATCGCCGGTATGGCGGTGATCGCCAAGGCGATGAAGCCGGATATTCGCGTGGTTGGTGTTGAGTGCGCCCAATACCCATCCATGCGGCAGGCGCTGCTCGGTCAGCCGATTTCCTGTGGTGGCGTCACCATCGCTGAAGGCATCGCCGTCAAGACTCCCGGCACACTGACGCGCGCCCTGGTGGCCCAGCATGTGGATGAGATCATCCTGGCCTCTGAAGAAGCCCTGGAGGCCGCTGTCTTCCGTATGGTCACCGTACAAAAACTGGTCGCTGAAGGCGCTGGAGCTGCCGGGCTGGCCGCCATCCTGACCGAACCCGGTCGCTTCCAGGGCAAGCGCGTCGGCCTGATCGTGTCGGGAGGCAACATTGACGCGCGCCTGCTGGCGCAGATCCTCATGCGTGGCTTGGTGCTGGAAGGCCGCATCGTGCGCCTGCGCATCGGGCTGACCGACGCGCCCGGCGCTTTGGCCAAGGCCACCCTCATCCTCGGCGAGGCTGGCGCTAACATCGTCGAAGTTTATCACCAGCGTCTGTTTCACGACGTGCCAGTGAAGATGGCTGAAATCGACGTCATCCTGGAAACGCGGGACCGCACCCATGTTCAAATTATCGTTGACCGGCTGGCGGCGGCGGGCTTCCCAACGGACTTGATGGTGGATGTGTCCTAAGTATTCTTTAACCCTGATCGTGTTGCATTAAGCCTTAGGTTCTGAGACTCTAGAGTTTCAGGCTTTAAGGCTTAATCTGAGGTTTTCGGATGAGTGCACCGGATCGTGTTACACGCCTTGCAACCAACACCTTGGATCTTGGGACCAAGGTGGATAAAATTCTGCACGTGCAGGCTGAACATGGCGTCAAGCTGGATAAGCTTGAAGTCAAGGTCGACCAACTTGAAGTCAAGGTCGACCAACTTGACGCCAAGGTTAGTCAGCTTGATACCAAGGTTAGTCAGCTTGATGTCAGGGTTGGAAGGCTTGAAGTAAAAGTAGATAACCTTGAAATAAAGGTAGATAAGCTTGATACTAAGGTGGATCACCTTGAGCAGGTGATGAATGAAAATCACACGGAATTGAACAGCAAGCTTAACATTATCTTAGCAAAACTTGGCGTGTAATTGGTTAGCTGAGCAGCCTTGCTCAAAACTGCTCTAAACCGTCCGGCGAGGCCCTTCAAAGGAGATGAGGCGCGTTCCCTGCGGTTGCCACAGACGCCCGCGCGGCTGGACCGGGGTCAGACGCTGCTTGCGCCCGACAGTGGCGAGCCGGCGTCTCCAGTGCGCCACCACCTGCGGCGAGGCCCCGACACGACGGGCAATTTCCTGGTCGGACAGCGTGGCGCTGCCTGTATTCTGCAAGTGATCGAGGATCGCGCGCCGCTTGTCTGTTGATGCAAGACGCACACGTCGGCGCTCCACCACCTTGCCCAAATCCCACAACTTCTCAGCGGTCTCACGGGCCAGCGCACGCCAGCGGTCAGCCTCTTCCTTCTGCTTTTCCAACTCGCCGTTCGTCTTGTCGAGCTGGCGCTTGAGGGCGGCCAGATCGCATTCCAGATCGGTGATCTGACGGCGCAGGGTAAGCTCCACCTCGTCTGCTTGCGGTGATTTCGGCGTTATGACGGCGGGAAGGTCTGCTGACCCGGTCTGAGAACGAACACCGATGGCCAGATCGCGAAACGTCATCCCGGAACGCGACAAGATGATGCGCGCCGCGCGCAACGCAGACAACGCCTCGCCATGGTGCTCCGACTCGGCCATGGCAAGAACTTTAGCAAGCTTTTCAGGGTCCATCCGCTGATCGATCCCGGTACCGGAAGAATGCGCCCAAATGGGAATGAAGGAACCTATCATATCCTGTGGGCTTGGATAGCCACGATATCAGGGCTTCATGCTGGGAGCCGGCGCCATGGCTTTTTGCAGCCATGCGCGGTCGCCCGACCAAGACCGATGCTGTAGTATGAACAGTGTTTTTGTCTATCAGGACTTGCATACTCATGACTGACCGCACCAATTCCCTGGGCCAACCCATCGGCTTTCCGATGCCTGAATGGACCTCCCGCCCTCACCCGCCTCGCACTCCGATGGTCGGGCATTGGTGCAGGGTGGAGCCACTGGACCCCGCCCGTCATGCCGATGACCTCTTCGCCGCCAACACCGAAGACCGTGAAGGGCGCAATTGGACCTATCTGAGCGTCGGACCGTTTGACAGCCCGGACCATTACCGGGCTTGGCTTCTCTCGGTGGCGGTCGATGAGGACCCGCTGTTTCACGCCATTGTCGAATCCGAGACGGGCCGGGCCGTCGGTGTCGCCGCTTTCATGCGCATCGATCGGCAAAACGGGGTGGTCGAGGTGGGACACATCAATTTTTCCCTTCGCCTGCAACGCACCCGCGCCGCCACGGAAGCGATGTTTTTGATGATGCGCCGGGCCTTCGATGAGCTTGGTTACCGACGCTATGAATGGAAATGCGATTCGCTGAACGCCCCATCCCGCGCTGCGGCGGAGCGGCTTGGCTTCCGCTATGAAGGGCTGTTCCGGCAGGCCATCGTCTACAAGGGACGCAGCCGGGACACCGCGTGGTTCTCCATCACCGATGGTGAGTGGCCACGGCTGAAAGCCGCGTTCGAGCGCTGGCTGGACCCGGCGAACTTTGATGAATCGGGCCGGCAGCGCGCCAGCCTGGCAACCAGACATACGCCCTGAATCGAGGGCGTAATTCGATTGTCATACGAAGCCTGTGCGGGGAAAGAGGGGCCCCACGAATGGATGGGGGAACCGCCGTGATTCAGGGCCGTTGTTCACAGGCAACGCAATATGTTGTGGATAATCGGGTATAAGTCTCCAGGCCTAGTTTCTTAGCCCCATCTTTGTGGTAGCTTCGCCGCCGCTAAACAGAGTCCGGCCCCCAGCGTTGGCGTGGCCGGACCGACAGAAGGGAGAGCCAGTAGGATTATGCGGATTCAGCGACGTTTCACGAGCGAAGGTCAAGACGCGTATGCCGGCATCGGCTTCCGCCACACCGGCAGCGAAATCCGCAACCCCAACGGCTCCGTCGTCTTCTCCCAATCCGACATCGAAGTCCCCGAAGGCATGAGCCAGGTCGCCAGCGATGTTCTGGCGCAGAAGTATTTCCGCAAGGCCGGCGTTCCCGCCGCCCTCAAGCCGGTTGAGGAGAACACTGTTCCCTCCTGGCTGTGGCGTAAGGCGCCGGATGAGGCCAAGCTGGCCGAAATGCCGGAAGAGAAGCGATTCGGTGGCGAGACTTCGGCCAAGCAGGTTTTCGATCGTCTGGCCGGGACCTGGACCTATTGGGGCTGGAAGGGCGGCTATTTCGAGACCGAGCAGGACGCGAGCGCTTTCTACGACGAGATGCGCTTCATGCTCGCCTCGCAGATGGCGGCGCCAAACAGCCCGCAATGGTTCAACACGGGCCTGCACTGGGCCTATGGCATCGATGGTCCGAGCCAGGGCCACTATTACGTCGATTTCAAGACCGGCCTGCTCACCTCCTCGGCTTCGGCCTATGAGCACCCGCAACCGCACGCCTGCTTCATCCAGTCGGTGTCCGACGACCTCGTCGGCGATGGCGGCATCATGGATCTGTGGGTGCGCGAGGCGCGCCTGTTCAAATACGGCTCGGGCACCGGCTCCAATTTCTCCCGCCTGCGCGGCGAGGGTGAGAATCTGTCGGGCGGTGGAAAATCCTCGGGCTTGATGAGCTTCCTCAAAATCGGCGACCGCGCCGCTGGGGCCATCAAATCGGGTGGAACGACCCGGCGTGCGGCCAAGATGATCACCGTCGATCTCGATCACCCGGATATCGAAGCCTATATCGACTGGAAAACCGTTGAAGAGCAGAAGGTGGCCGCCTTGGTCGCCGGCTCGAAGATCTGCCAGCAGCACCTCAATCTGGTGATGGCCGCCTGCCAGAAGGGCACGGATCCGAAGGAAAACCCCGAACTGCGGCGCGCCATCGTCGTCGCCCGTAAGGCGCAGGTTTCAGAGAACTACATCCAGCGTGTGATGCAGTTCGCCAGCCAGGGCTTCACCCACATCGACTTCAAGACCTACGACACCGATTGGGATTCGGAAGCCTATCTGACGGTGGCCGGGCAGAACTCGAACAACTCCGTGCGTGTCTCGGACAAATTCCTCGCGGCGGTGCTTGAGGATGGTTCTTGGGACCTCATCCGCCGCACCGATGGCAAGGTCGCCAAGACCCTGCAAGCCCGTGATCTCTGGGACAAGATCGGCTACGCCGCCTGGGCCTGCGCGGATCCGGGCGTACAGTTCGACACCACCATCAACGACTGGCACACCTGCCCGGAGTCCGGCCGCATCAACGCGTCGAACCCCTGTTCCGAGTACATGTTCCTCGATAACACGGCGTGCAATCTCGCGTCGTTGAACCTGTTGACCTTCCGTCAGCCCGACGGTGGTTTCGATGTCGAGTCGTTCGGGCATGCCTGCCGCTTGTGGACGGTGGTGCTGGAAATCTCCGTGCTGATGGCGCAGTTCCCCTCGAAGGAGATTGCCCAGCTCAGCTATGAATTCCGCACTCTCGGCCTTGGCTACGCCAATCTTGGCGGGTTGCTGATGGCGTCGGGCCTGTCCTACGATTCCGATGAAGGGCGTTCGCTGTGCGCCGCCATCACGGCGGTGATGACGGGTGTCGCTTACGCCACCTCAGCGGAGATGGCGCGGGACTTGGGGCCGTTTCCAGGCTTTGAGAAGAGTCGCGATTCCATGCTGCGGGTCATCCGCAACCACCGCCGCGCCGCCTTCGGTGAGACCGAGGGATACGAGGGGCTGTCGGTGGAGCCGGTGCCGTTCGCCGCCGCCGCCTGCCCGGATAAGGAACTGGCCGTAGCGGCGCAGCGCGCCTGGGACATGGCGCTGAGCCTGGGCGAAAAATACGGCTACCGCAACGCGCAGACCACGGTGATCGCCCCCACCGGCACCATCGGTTTGGTCATGGATTGCGACACCACGGGCATCGAGCCGGATTTCGCTCTGGTGAAGTTCAAGAAGCTGGCCGGCGGCGGCTATTTCAAGATCGTCAATCGTCTGGCGCCGGAGGCCTTGCAGACCCTCGGCTATTCGGATGAAGAGATCGAGGCGATCGAGCGTTACGCGGTTGGCCATGGCACGCTGAAGGGCGCGCCGGGTGTCAACCATGAGACGCTGCGGGCCAAAGGCTTCACCACCGAGGCGCTGACCAAGCTTGAGCTGTCGCTGGGCGCCGCCTTCGACATCAAGTTCGTGTTCAACAAATGGACGCTGGGCGCGGATTTCATCACCCAGGCGCTGGGCGTCGCAGCGGAGCAGATTGAGGCTCCCGGCTTCGATCTGCTGGTGGCGCTTGGCTTCTCGCGGGCCGAGATTGACGAGGCCAACAGCTTTTGCTGTGGGGCGATGACGCTGGAGGGCGCGCCCTATCTGCTGGACGAGCATTTGGCGGTGTTCGACTGCGCCAACCCCTGCGGCCGCACCGGCAAGCGCTTCCTGTCCTGGGCCAGCCACATCACGATGATGGCGGCGGCGCAGCCCTTCATCTCCGGCGCGATCTCCAAGACCATCAACATGCCGAATGTGGCGACGATCGAGGAGTGCAAGGACGCTTACCTGCTGTCCTGGCGCATGGGCTTGAAGGCGAACGCGCTGTACCGCGATGGCTCGAAGCTGAGCCAGCCTTTGTCGTCTTCGCTGCTGGATGATGCGGAGATGGACGTCGAGGAGATCGTCGCGGCGCCGAACGCCGTGCGCACCCAGATCGTGTCCGAGCGTATCGTCGAGAAGATCATCGAGAAGGTTATCGAGCGTAAGATCGCCGAGCGTCAAAAACTGCCGCAACGCCGCAAGGGCTATACGCAAAAGGCCATGGTTGGCGGCCACAAGGTGTATCTGCGCACCGGCGAGTATGAGGATGGCCGTCTGGGCGAGATCTTCATCGACATGCACAAGGAAGGCGCCGCCTTCCGCTCGCTGATGAACAACTTCGCCATCGCGGTGTCCATCGGCCTGCAATACGGCGTGCCGCTGGAGGAATTCGTCGAGGCGTTCACCTTCACCCGTTTCGAGCCGTCGGGTTCGGTGCAGGGCAACGACGCCATCAAGATGGCGACGTCGGTGGTCGACTATCTGTTCCGCGAACTGGCGATTTCCTACCTTGGCCGCAACGATCTGGCGCACGCCACGCCGGATGATTTGCTGCCCTTCACGGTGGGCGCCGGCGACAAGCAGGCCGATTTGCCGGACGTCCAACCGTCGGATTTTGTTCGCAAGGTCGCCTCGACCGGCTATGTCCGCAACAATCTGCGCGTTCTCGATGGCGGACAGGCGCAACGTGCGATCGCCGCCGTCGCCCAGGCGACCGGCACTACGGGACTGGCGGCGACCAGCCCAAGCGTGGCCAGTGCAAATGTGGCCAGTGCAAATGTGGTAGTCGGCACGTCCTATGGCGGCGGGTATTCATCCAACCGCGTCGAGCGGGTGCGCGAAGCCCGCGCCCGTGGTTACGAGGGTGATCCCTGCGGTGAGTGCGGAAACATGACCTTGGTGCGCAACGGCACCTGCCTCAAATGCGACAGCTGTGGCTCGACCACCGGCTGTTCGTAACCGGCCCTGAATCTGACCCGCATAAAAAAACCCCAGCCCATCAGGGCTGGGGTTTTTTTATGGCTTAAAGAGGAATATCAGACCGGAGCCTTGGACAGGCGCTCGGCCACGAAGTCCCAGTTGACCAGATTGTCCAGGAACGCCTTCACAAAGTCGGCGCGGCGGTTCTGGTAGTCGACGTAGTAGGCGTGCTCCCACACATCGACGGTCAGCAGCGGGTGATGGCCCTTGGCGAGCGGGGTGTCGGCGTTGCCGGTCTTCATGACCTTCAGCGTGCCGTTTTCCACAGCCAGCCATCCCCAGCCCGAACCGAATTGCGTGATGGCGGCCTGGGAGAATTCTTCCTTGAACTTATCCACCGAACCGAAGTCGGCGACGATCCGCTTCTCCAACTCGCCCGGCAGAGCGCCGCCACCGTTCTTCTTCATGCTCTGCCAGTAGAAGGTGTGGTTCCACACCTGCCCGGCGTTGTTGAAGATGGCCATCTTGGCGGGGTCGCCGGCGCTCTGCTTGATGACATCCTCGAGAGAGGCGCTGGCGAGCGGGGAGTCCTTGGTCAGATTGTTCAGATTGGTGACATAGGTCTGATGATGCTTGTCATGGTGCAGGTGCAGGGTCTGCGACGACATGAAGGGCTCCAGCGCGTCATACGCGTAGGGGAGCGGCGGCAGTTCAAACGCCATGGGATGCTTCTCTCTTCTCGGTTGAGCCCAGGCGGAGCGCCCGGCGCTGTGGACGGCGGTGCGCCCCCATAAGGCTCAAATATGTCCGCCGGCATCCAAAGTGAAGACCGAAAAACAGCCAAAGCGCGTAAAAGGAGTAATTCTTTAGCGCAGGATAACCGCCGCCGCCCGCTCCCCCGACCGCACCGCCCCTTCCAGTGTCGCCGGCAAGCCCGTATCGGTCCAGTCCCCGGCCAGGGTCAAATTCCTCCAGCGTGTGCGCGTGTGGGGGCGCTTTTCAACATTTTCCGGGCTCTGATCGAAGGTCGCGCGGCGTTCCCTGACAATGCGGAAAGGGGGGAGCGCTTTCGGTAGGCTGAGAGAGCGCGCCACGTCGTTCCACAAGAGCGCGGCGATGCCCTCGGTTGGCTGCTCGGCTAAGCGGTTGGCGGCGCTGACGGTCACCGACAGCACGTCACCGCGCGCAAACACCCACTCCGCGATCCCACCGATCAGCCCCAGGAAAGGCAGGTTCCCCGGCAGAATGGCCGGCGCGGGCAAGCGGAAATGCGCGTTGACAATGCTTGGGCCTGCCATGGGCGTATCAATGTCGGGCAACAGCGTTGTAGCCAGCCACGGCGGCGTCGCCAGAACCACATTATCCTGCGGCCCCACCTCCACTTGAGCGCCAGCCACATTAAGGGCCACGATACGCTTCGCCGTCAGAGTGACCCCTTTCACGCGGGCTCTGTGGTGCAGCGAAACGCCAAGCGCTTCCAGGCGCGCCACCGCAGGGGTAATAAAGGCGTCGCTTAGTCCGTCACGGGCGATCATCGGTCGGCACGCGGCCTCACCCCGCAACAGGCTCTTGGCCAGGAGGGCGGCGAACAGGCGCGCCGAGGCGCGTTCCGGCTGCATGTTCAGCCCCGACACCGTGAGAGGCGCCCACAGCCGCCGGTACAGGGGCCCATCGGGTGGCAACACATCCGCCACGCTGGCGTTGCGTTTGGCCACCAGCAGCTTCAGCGCGGCGGCATAGTCGCCAGCCCGGCTGCCGGGAACCCGGCGGGCCGGATCAAAGAGCCATGCGCCGCCGGGGCGCAGTGTCCAGCGCTCCCCCGTGCATAGGTCATGGAAGGGGAAGGCCGCCGGTCGGACCGCGCACAGCCGGTCGCGGGCCCCGGTGCGCTCCAGGAAGCTCAACAGCGCCCGATTGCCACTGAGCACCAGATGGCTGCCATTATCCAGCACCCGGTCGAGGGTGGAATCGTAAAAGGAGCGGCAACGCCCACCGGCCTGCGCGGCGGCCTCATAGACGATGACGCGCCGTCCAGCCTCGGCAAGCCGCAACGCGCAGGCGAGACCGGCAAGCCCTGCGCCGGCGATGTGGGTTGTGCTCACGGCATCCGGTTCTTAATAGCTGGATAGGGAATAGCCGGGCGGTCGCCCGAGAATGCAGCGCAACGCGACCCACGCGCCTTCGTATTTCCTGATGCGCACGCGCTGGGACAAATCACGCCAGCCGCGCGCCTTCAGACGCGCCAGCAAGCGCCGGTACAGCACCATCATCGCCTCAGCCGCCCACAGGCGTTTGCGCCGGCAGCGAAGCAGAGCCTGTTCGGCTTCGGCGAAGCGGGCCTCGGCGCGCAAGGCCAGCGCCTCGCAGGCGAGGTGCAGAGTCGGGTCGGCGAGCACCGCAGTCGGATCAATCTGGCTGATGCCGACGTTCAGCAGCACCTCACGCGGCAGGTAAAGCCGGCCAAGCCGCGCGTCTTCGTCAAGATCGCGCAGGATGTTGGTCAGTTGCAGCGCCTCACCCAGGGCGATGGCGAAGGATTCCGTGGCCGGTTCGGCGCGGTCGAAGACGCGGATGGCCAACAGCCCGACGGCGCCGGCCACCCGGCGGCAGTAAACACTCAACGTATGCAAGTCGGGGGCGCGCATGGTGTCGGACAGATCCATCGCCATGCCGTCGATGACCGCCTCCAACTCGGCGCGCGGCAGGCCATAGCGCTCGATCGCGCCTTTCAGGGCCATGGCCAGGGGATTGGACGGCGCGCCGCCAGCGTAGATGCCGCGCAGTTCATGCCGCCACGCGTGCAGGGCGCGGCGCTTGGGTGCGGATTCACCCGGTTCATCGACGATGTCGTCGATCTGCCGGCAGAAGGCGTAGAGGGCGAACATGGCCGTGCGCTTGGAGCGCGGCAACAGCCGCATCGGCCAATAGAAGGTGCTGTCCGTTCGCCCCGCCGCCGTCCCCGCCGCCGCGATGGTGTCCTCTGGCGATGCGGTGTCGGACAACGGTGTGTTCATCGCTTAGCCTGCTCCAAGCCCGCGCGCAATTCCCCTCGCCAGCGCGAACATTTTTTGATGCGCCGCGAGTTCGACACGCTTGCGCAAGGGATCGCGCACCCGGAGCCGCTGCGCAAGAGATTCCGCGAGGCTGACGATCACCGCCGCTTCCATGCGTAAGCCACGGTGACGGATCAGGCCGGGCAGCGTGCCGGCCCGCTCGATCAGCCATTCGGTGTGGTCAAGCAGGCGGTTGAAGATACCGCGCAACGCGGCGTCGGATTCCGTTTCAACCAGGCGTTCGGCGCTGATGCCGGCTTCCTCGAACCAGTTCAGCGGCACGTAGCATCGGCCAAGATGAACCCAATCCTCCCGCACATCCTGCAAATGATTGAGCACCTGCAACGCCGAGCACAGAGCATCCGCCGCCGGGCCAGCCTCCGGCCCCTCACCGTGCAGCTCAAGCAGGAAGCGGCCAACGGGGTTGGCGGAGAAACGGCAATACAGCAGAAGATCGCTCCAGGTGTGGCAGCGGGCGCCCACGGAGTCACGGCGGAAGGCGCGCAGCATCTGCCGGGCGTGGCGGTCGGACACGCCAGTCGTCTGGAAGCTGGCGTGCAGATCCAGCGCCGGTTTCAGGTAAGCGTGGGTAGCCTGGCCAGAGCCGAGAGCGCGTTCCAGCGCGTCGAGATAGGCAAGCTTGCTTTCCGTCTCAAGATCCGAATCATCGGCGATGTCGTCGGCAAGCCGGGCGAATTTGTAAAAAGAGATCACATGCGGCCGCAGATGGCGCGGCAGCAGGCGTGAGGCTACGGGAAAATTCTCGCCGCTGGCGTTCTTGCGCGCGAAGGCGCCGGGCTTCGAGGCGGCGGTCGGGGCGATGTTGAAATCGGCCATGACGGTAGAGCCTGCTCCTGCTGCCAATCGGGGTTGGCGCGATGCCCCCCCGTCAATATAATCGCCCATGCGGAGCTTGGCCCATCTCTGGAACGCATCCACCCCTAATTTTCCAACCCCAACCTCCCGATGGCGCCTCCGATGACAAAAAAATCCTCCGGCTTATCATCCCCCGGCTCATCATCTGCGAGCCTTTCTTATTGTGGGCAGGAGGTCCGTAAACACGACAACGACCGCTTCCTGTCCTGCCTCTTCGCCCCGGCTGAGCGGCGTGAGGCGCTGTTCGCCTTATGCGCCTTCAACCTCGAGATCGCGAAGACGCGCGAGGTGGTCAGGGAACCGATGCTCGGCATGATGCGTCTGCAATGGTGGCGCGACAGCATCGCCACAGCCTATGGCGAGGGCGCCATACCGCAGCACGCCGTGGTGCAGCCGGTGGCCGCCGCCATCACCGCCCATGGCCTGACCCACGCCCATTTCGAACGCCTGATCGATGCCCGTGAGGCCGATCTGGAAGATGAACCACCGGCCACCCTGACCTGCCTCGTCAACTATGCCCAGGCGACCGCTGCTCCCCTGGTGCTTTTGAGCCTGGAGGTGTTGGGCGTGCGCGCCACCGCCGCCGCCGAGGCTGGCCGTCACGTCGCCATCGCCTACGCCCTAAGCGGCCTCTTGCGCGCGCTGCCCTATCATGCCCGGCAAAACCGTGTTCTGCTGCCGGCTGACCTCTTAAAGGCGCAGGGTGTGGCGGTGCGGGATGTCATCGAAGGAAAGGCGGGCGCCGCGCTGAAGCCCGTCATCGCGGCTGTGGCCGATACCGCGCGTGAGCATCTGGGCAAGGCGCGGGCGCTGCGGCGGGAGGCGCCACGGGCTGCGGCGCCCGCGCTGCTTGGCGCGACGCTGGCGGACATGACTCTCACCGCCCTGGCCCGTGCGGATCATGATGTATTGGCCGGGCGCGTGCAGATGCCGCATCCGTTGCGTCCGGTTCGCTTGGCCTGGGCGGCGTTGCGTGGACGCTACTAAAGCGGATAGTTTGCTTCATCCAATGGCAAGGTTTGTCTGAAAAGATCCAATTGTGGCTTGTGGATATGGTATAGGCCTTTATCTAAAGCTTTGTGGCCTTGGATCCACGTTTCTCCACATCCTGGCGTCATTGATGATGCCCAGGGATTTTTTCCCATTCATTCCCATTCGCATCGCTAACGGGCGATGCACACTCGCTCGGCGCCGTTGAATGCCGACTGTATGAGAGACTGAAGACTGTATGATGTTTGAACCGAAGCGGCGCCGTATGGCTCCGAAAGGCCCCGTGCACGCACAAAACACAGCACATGGTGGTGGCCGTAATCCAATCCATAGGCCAGCCCCTGGGCCAGTGCCGGGCCATGATGAGATTCTGTTTTTGCCGCTGGGCGGCTGCTCACGCATCGGCATGAACATGGCGCTGTACGGTCATGCCGGAAAATGGCTGATCGTGGATGCCGGCGTGGCTTTCATGGGTGACGACGCGCCGGGCATCGATTCCATCATGGCCGCCCCCCACTTCATCGAAGAGCGGATGCAGGACGTGGTGGGCCTGGTCATCACCCACGGCCATGAAGATCATATCGGCGCTATCCACCATCTGTGGCCCCGCCTGCAATGCCCGATCTACGCCAGCCCCTTCGCCGCCCACACCGTGCGGGAGCGCCTGAAGGAAACCGGCAGCCTGAACAAGGTGCGCTTGCACAGCTTCACCATCGGCGACACGCTGGCGCTGGGCCCCTTCCGGGTTGAAACCATCGCGGTGACCCATTCGATTCCCGAACCGATGGCGCTGGCGATCCGCACGCCAGCCGGCACGGTGCTGCACACCGGCGACTGGAAGTTCGATCCCGAACCACTGCTGGGGCAGACCACGGATGTGAACGCGCTAAGGCGTCTGGGTGATGAAGGCGTGCTGGCCATGGTTTGCGACAGCACCAACGCGGATGTCGAAGGCTCAACCGGCTCCGAGGCTGCGGCCCGCGACGGGTTGATGGCGGTCTTCGCCGACCGTCCGGGGGCCATCGCGGTGACCGGCTTCGCCTCCAACGTGGCGCGCATGAAAGCCGTCGCTCAGGCCGCTGCGGCAAACAACCGCAAGGTGGTGCTGGCTGGCCGTTCCATGCTGCGTATGGAAAAGGCGGCGCGGGCCTGCGGCTATCTGGACGATGTTCCCGCCTTCATGAGTGTTCAAGAAGCCTCCTGGGCCGACCGGCGCAGCATGGTGATGCTGTGCACCGGCAGCCAGGGCGAGGAGCGCGCGGCGCTGAGCCGCATCGCCCTTGGCGAACACCGTGACCTGTGGTTGCGGGATGGCGACACGGCCATTTTCTCGGCCCGCGCCATTCCCGGCAACGAAGAGGGCATCGGGGCCGTGCAAAAACATCTGCGCGCCATCGGGGTGGAGGTGATCACCCCGGCGGATGCGCCGATCCATGTTTCGGGTCACCCGAAGCGGGATGATTTGCGGCGCATGTACGGTCTCGTCCGACCGCGCTTCGCCGTGCCCGTGCACGGAACCATCACCCATCTGGAGGCGCACGCCCGTCTCGCCCGCGGCTGCGGTGTCGAGCGCGCCCTGGTGCCGGAAGACGGCGACATCATCCGCCTTGCCGCCAAAGGCACGGCGGTGGTCGGCTACAGAGAACCGCAGCGTCTGGCCTATGATGGCCGGGACCTGCTGCCCTGGAACAATGCGGCGATCAAAGAGCGGGAATTCTTGGTGGCCTGAGTTGCTTTCCGGGTCTTCAATCATTCTTGGAAAACGCATTGCGTGCTTTGCCGGTCCGCTTCAGGGTGGGGGCGGAGCACGCCATCAATTTCCGGAGTGAATCATGCCCGAGAGCCTCTGCGATCTTTACGACCGCTTTCTCGACGCCGCCCGCGTCGCTGATCCGGTCTTTCGCGATTACGGAAAGCGCCGGCGGTTTTCCGGTGAAGTCGTCACCATCAAGTGCTTCGAGGACAATTCACGGGTCAAGGAAGTCCTGGCGACACCCGGCAAGGGCAAGGTTCTCGTGGTCGATGGCGGCGGTAGCCTTCGTTGCGCCCTGATGGGTGACATGATCGCCAAGGACGCTGTGCGGAATCAGTGGGAAGGCGTGGTGATCCACGGCTGTGTGCGCGATTCCCGCGAGTTGGCCGGATTGGATCTGGGGATCAAGGCGCTGGCCGCCACCCCCCGCAAATCCGAGCGCCGGGGCGAGGGTCAAACCGGCTTGGCCGTGACCATCGCCGGCATCCGCATCATTCCCGGTGATCGGCTGTTTGCCGATGAGGACGGCGTCCTGGTGCTGACCGCAGAGGTGTTGGCGGTAAAGGGCTGATCCTCAGCAATGAAAAAACCCCCGCCGGTTTCCCGGCGAGGGTTTTTCGTCTGCTTATGCTTTACGATCAGGCTACTTCAACCTCAGAAAACGCCGGGATCTGGTCGAAGTTCATGTAGCGGTAGATGTCGTCAGCCTTCTGGTTCACGACGGTCACCTGCTCCATGTATTCGGCCACGCTTGGGATCTTGCCCAACAGCGCGCACACGGCGGCCAGCTCGGCTGAGCCGAGATAGACGCGGGTGTCCAGGCCCAAGCGGTTGGGAAAGTTGCGGGTTGAGGTCGACATGGCCGTCGATCCCTTGCGAATCTGCGCCTGGTTGCCCATGCACAGCGAACAGCCCGGCATCTCCATACGCGCGCCCGACTTGCCCAGCACGCCGTAGTAACCCTCTTCGCTCAACATCCGGGCGTCCATCTTCGTCGGTGGGGCGATCCACAGGCGGGTGGGGATGTCCGTCTTGCCGTCCAGGATCTTACCAGCGGCGCGGAAGTGGCCGATGTTGGTCATGCACGAACCGATGAACACCTCATCGATGGTGTCGCCGGCGACCTCGGACAGAAACTTCACATCGTCCGGGTCGTTCGGGCAGGCGACGATCGGTTCCTTGATGTCGGCCAGATCGATCTCGATCACCGCCGCGTATTCCGCATCCGCATCGGGTTGCAGAAGCTGCGGGTTGGCGATCCAGGCCTCCATGGAGGCGATGCGGCGGCCGAGCGTGCGGGCGTCCTGATAGGAATTGGCGATCATCCAGCGCATCAAGGCGACGTTCGAGCGCATGTACTCGATGATCGGTTCTTTGTTCAGGCGCACCGTGCAGGCTGCGGCGGAACGCTCCGCCGAGGCGTCGGACAGCTCGAACGCCTGCTCGACCTTGAGGTTGGGCAGCCCCTCGATCTCCAGGATGCGCCCGGAGAAGAGGTTCTTCTTGCCCTTCTTTTCGACCGTCAGCAAACCCTGGCGGATGGCGTAGAGCGGGATGGCGTTGACCAGATCGCGCAGCGTGACGCCCGGCTGCATCGTCCCCTTGAAGCGCACCAGCACGCTTTCCGGCATGTCCAGCGGCATGACGCCGGTGGCGGCGGCGAAGGCCACCAGACCCGACCCCGCCGGGAAGGAGATGCCGATGGGGAAGCGGGTGTGGCTGTCGCCGCCCGTGCCGACGGTGTCGGGCAGCAGCAGGCGGTTGAGCCAGGAGTGAATGACGCCGTCGCCGGGGCGCAGCGAGACGCCGCCGCGCGTGGCGATGAAGCTGGGAAGCTCCTGATGCGTCTTCACATCCACCGGCTTTGGATAAGCGGCGGTGTGGCAGAAGGACTGCATCACCAGATCAGCCGAAAAGCCCAGGCAAGCCAGATCCTTCAGCTCGTCACGGGTCATCGGTCCGGTGGTGTCCTGCGACCCCACCGTGGTCATCCGTGGCTCACAATAGGCGCCGGGACGAACACCCTGGCCCTCAGGCAAGCCGCAGGCGCGCCCGACCATCTTTTGCGCCAGCGTGAAACCCTTGCTGCTGTCGGCCACAGCCGCCGGCAGACGAAACAGGGTTGAGGGGGGCAGGCCCAGCGCTTCGCGCGCCCGTGTGGTCAGGCCACGCCCGACGATCAGCGGGATGCGGCCACCGGCGCGCACTTCATCGAAGATCACTTCGGATTTGATGGTGAACGAGGCGATCAACGCGCCGTTCTTCAGCGCCTTGCCTTCATACGGGCGCAACTCGATGACATCGCCCGTCTCCATTTCAGAGACGTCCAGCTCGATGGGCAAAGCGCCGGCGTCTTCCATGGTGTTGTAGAAGATCGGGGCGATCTTGGACCCCAGGCAGACGCCGCCGAAACGCTTGTTCGGGACGTAAGGGATATCCTCGCCGGTCCACCACAGCACCGAGTTGGTGGCCGATTTGCGCGATGAGCCGGTGCCAACCACGTCGCCGACATAGGCGATCAAATTGCCCTTGTCCTTGAGACTGACCAACTGCTTCATCGGGCCGCGGTTACCCGGCTCATCCGGCTGGATGCCGGGGCGCGGGTTCTTCAGCATGGCCAGGGCGTGCAGCGGGATATCCGGGCGGGACCAGGCATCCGGGGCCGGCGACAAATCGTCGGTGTTGGTTTCGCCCGAGACCTTGAAGATGGTCAGCATCAAGCTGGCGGGAACCGCCGGGCGGGAGGTGAACCACTCCGCCTCGGCCCAGGATTTCAGCACCGCCTTGGCGTTGGCGTCGCCCTTGTCGGCCAATTCCTTGACGTCGTGGAAATAGTCGAACATCAAAAGCATGGATTTCAGGCTGGCCACCGCCGTGACGCCGCATTCGGCGTCGGCCAGCAGCTCGATCAGCGGCTTGATGTTGAAGCCGCCGAGCATGGTGCCCAGCAGGTCCGTCGCCTTGACCCTGGAAATCAGGGCGCAGGCTGTTTCGCCTTTGGCGACCTTGGCCAGGAAGGCGGCTTTGACCTTGGCGGCGTCATCGACGCCGGCGGGGACGCGGTGCGTGATCAGATCGACCAGCGTGCGCTCCTCGCCCTTGGGCGGGGCTTGCAGGAGGCCGATCAGTTCCTCGGTTTGCGTAGCGGAGAGCGGCAGCGGCGGGATCCCAAGCGCGGCGCGTTCAGCGACGTGCTGGCGGTAAGCTTCAAGCACGGTCAAAACCTCTCATAATTTGCGGTTGTTGAAGGACCGAGTTCTCTGACGCCGTTGCTTTGGCCCATTATGCCGGGCTCGTTGCGGCTCTTTGGCCGTTTTGGATGAGGGCCATGTTTGAATGAGGGCTGCCTCACCGTCGAAATCGGACATAGCTTTTGCCACGGATCATCGACACCCACACCTTTCATGTCCATAAAGGCACACGAATTCGGGTATATTATACCGCTACCGTGGCGCAACGTGCAAGCGAGTGACGTTCGCCCACGCGAAACGCAGGCAGCATTTCCCGCTTCGCCTTCGTCTTGTGCCCTGGATGGGATGCGCTATAACCGTCGCAGATAGGCATACGGTAAGAAGTATTGCCGACTAAAAATAAGGTGAAAGGGGTACGCGGGCATGGCCAATGATCTCGATTTCTTGGCGTTGGATTATCATCGGCGGCCCAAGCCCGGTAAGCTGGAGATCGTTCCCACCAAGGCCATGGCGAACCAGCGTGATCTGGCGCTGGCTTATTCGCCGGGCGTGGCGGCGGCCAGCATGGCCATTTACAATGATCCAAGCACGGTGGCCGAGCTGACCATCCGCGCCAATCTCGTGGCGGTCGTCACCAACGGCACGGCGGTTCTGGGTCTGGGCAATGTCGGTCCGCTGGCGGCCAAGCCGGTGATGGAGGGCAAGGCTGTCCTGTTCAAAAAATTCGCCGGCATCGATTGCTTTGATATCGAGCTGGCGGAAACGGATGTCGACGGTCTGGTTGAGACCATCGCACGCCTGGAGCCAACCTTTGGCGCGATCAATCTGGAAGACATCGCGGCCCCGGCCTGTTTCGAGGTGGAACAACGCTTGCGCCAGCGCATGAAGATCCCGGTCTTCCACGACGACCAGCACGGCACCGCCATCGTGGTGGGCGCAGCCGTGCTCAATGGCCTGAAGCTGGTTGGCAAGGACCTCGGCGCGGTCAAGGTGGTGTCGACGGGCGGTGGCGCCGCCGGCATCGCCTGCCTGGACCTGCTGCTCAGCCTTGGCGTCAAGCGCGAGAATGTCTGGCTGGTTGATCGCATCGGCGTTGTCTACCGTGGCCGCAACGAGGAGATGAACCCCTTCAAGGAAGCCTACGCACAAGAAACCAGCGCGCGCACGCTGGATGAGGTGATCGACGGCGCCGATCTGTTCCTTGGTCTGTCGGGTCCCAAGGTGCTGACGCCCGAGCTGGTCAAGCGGATGGCGGACACCCCGCTGATCCTGGCGCTGGCCAACCCTGACCCGGAAATCATGCCGGATCTGGCGCGCGCGGCGCGTCCCGACGCCATCATCGCCACGGGCCGCTCGGATTACCCGAACCAGGTCAACAACGTCCTGTGCTTTCCCTTCATTTTCCGTGGCGCTCTGGATGTTGGGGCCACCACCATCAACGAAGAAATGAAGATCGCCGCTACGCACGCCGTGGCCGGGCTGGCGCAGGCGGAGCCGTCGGATGTGGTGGCGGCCGCCTATGTCGGTGAAAATCTGCGCTTTGGCGCCAATTACATTCTGCCCAAGCCCTTCGATCCGCGCCTGATCGTCGAAGTGTCGTCGGCGGTCGCGCGCGCGGCCATGGAATCCGGTGTGGCGACGCGGTCGATCACCGACTTCCGCGCTTACCGTGATCAGTTGGCGCAATATGTATTTCGTTCCGGCCTCGTTATGAAGCCGATGATGGACCGCGCCAAGCTGGCGCCCAAGCGCGTGGTTTACGCCGAAGGCGAGGATGAGCGTGTGCTGCGCGCCGCTCAAAGCGCCTTGGACGAAGGGATCGCCCTGCCTGTCCTGATCGGTCGAACCGAGATTATCGAACGCAAGATCGAGCAGCTCGGCCTGCGCATCAAGCCCGGCGTCGATGTCGAGGTGATCGAGGTCATCCATGATCTGCGCTACCACAATTATGCCGAGATCTACCGGCGCATGATGGGCCGGCGCGGCGTGTCCCCAGCGCACGCCATGAACGTGATGCGCACCCATCCGGCGGTGTTCGGCGCGCTGATGGTCAAGCGCGGTGAGGCTGACGCGCTGATTTGCGGCACATCGGGACGGTACAATGAGTATCTGGGCCACGTCATGGACGTGGTGGGGCTGCGCAAGGGCGTGAAGGTCGCTGCGGCGATGAACCTGCTGATCATGCCCAAGGGCACCTACTTCCTGTGCGACACCTATGTAAACGCCGACCCCACCGCCGAGCAGGTGGCGGAAATCGTGCGCCTGGCGGCTGAGGAGGTGCGGCGTTTCGGCATCGAGCCCAAGGTGGCGCTGCTCTCGCATTCGAACTTCGGCAGCGCCGACACGCCGAGCGCGCGCAAGATGCGGCAGGCTTACCAGATCGTCGCGCAAGACCTGCCGGATCTTGAGGTGGACGGTGAGATGCACGCCGACGCCGCCCTGTCGGAGGCTATTCGCAAGGGCGTGCTGCCGGACTCCCGCTTGAAAGGTGAAGCGAACCTGTTGGTCATGCCGACGCTGGACGCCGCCAACATCGCCTTCAACATGCTGAAGATCCTCAGCGATGCGCAAAACGTCGGGCCGATGCTGCTGGGCGCCGCGCGCCCGGTGCACATCGTGACGCCGTCGGTGACCGTGCGCGGTCTGCTGAACATGACCGCCATCGCGGTGGTGGACGCCCAATTAGCATCCCCGGTTAACGCAGCCCCAAGCCCGCCGGCGCGGGAAAGCGCAGTGTAACAACGAATATGGGGGCCTTGCCGTCAGCGCTGGCTTCGCCAGCGCTGACTTTAGTCAGCCTCGTCAGGCGCCGAAACCACCGTCAATGGTTTGCAGGGAGCCGGAGATCATCGCGCCGTGTGGCCCGGCGACGAAGGCGGTCAATTCGGCGATTTCGCTGGGCAGGGCGTGCCGCTTGATGGCCATGACGCTGTGCATGAACCCGGCCATCGGGCCATCGGCGGGGTTCATGTCGCTGTCGACCGGCCCCGGCTGGATGGCGTTGACGGTGATGCCACGATCGCCAAAGTCGCGCGCCAACCCGCGGACCATGCCCTGCACCGCCGATTTGGTGAGCGCGTAAGCGGCGGCGCCGGCAAACGGCATGCGGTCGCCGTTGACCGAGCCGATCACGATGATGCGCCCGTTGGCGTTCATGCGGCGCGCCGCCTCAACCGCCGCGTGATAGGGGGCGCGAACATTGATGTCGATCATGCGGTCGACAGCGTCGGGATCGAGCGTGAGCGGGTCACCCATAACCAACGTCCCGGCATTGACGACGAGAATGTCGAGCGCGCCACGCGCCGCGACCGTCGCCACCAGCGCGTCACGGTCGGCGCTGTCGGTGCGGATCGCCTCGGCTCCCGACTCCGTGGCCAATGCCTTGGCTGCGTCCGCCGCCCCAGCGTAGGTGAAGGCGACCGCACCGCCATCGCTGGCGAAGCGCCGGACGATTGCGGCGCCGATACCCCTGCTGCCGCCGAGAATCAGGATGTTCTTACCCGTAAAACCAGCCATGCTCGGCCCCTTGTGTTTATGTAGTTGTCGCTACATAATATGCAGGCCGAACGGCGCCCGCAAGGATATTTTTAGTGAGCACTACAGAAATTTCCCGAACCCGTGGCCGGCCGCGGTCCTTCGACATGGAGCAGGCGGTTGAGGCCGCGATGAAACTGTTCCACGCACGCGGCTACGACGCCGTGGGGGTGGCGGAGCTGAGCAGCGAGCTGGGCATCAAGCCCCCGAGCTTTTACGCGGCTTTCGGCAGCAAGGCTGGCCTGTTCGAGCGAGTCCTCCAGCGCTATGTGATGGGCGAAGCCAACCTCTTCGC
Source organism: Azospirillum sp. (assembly GCA_031546725.1). Classification (GTDB taxonomy): domain Bacteria; phylum Pseudomonadota; class Alphaproteobacteria; order Azospirillales; family Azospirillaceae; genus Azospirillum. Next base: position 17,279 of record JAVBJZ010000069.1, on the reverse strand, counting down.
GCATGCGCAGGCTGAAGGCGGCGGCGTTGGCGCGGTGCTGGAGCGCATGCTCTTACAGGCGGCGCGTGTCTACCCGCGGTGTAACGGGGCGGCGGGCTGCCTAGTGATCGAAGGAACGCGCAACAGCACGGATCCCGATGCGCGCGCGCTGACAGCATCCATGCGTCAGGCGGGCCGAACCGCCATCCGGGATTTTGTCGCGGCGCATTCACCGGCGCGCGCCGAGGAGATCACCGATTTTGCCATGGTCTCGCTGCTTGGCATGTCGGCGGCGGCGCACGGCGGCGCTGACGAGGCGATGCTACAGACCTTCGCCGTGACGGTGAGCCGCGCCTTACGCCATGAGTTCGGGCTGACAGATACGCCTTAACTCAGCTCCGCCAGCCGGGCCGCCTCGTCTTCAGCGATGAGGGCTTCCACCAGCTCATCCAGGGACTCACCCACCATCACCTTGTCAATTTTATAGAGCGTCAAATTGATGCGGTGGTCGGTGACGCGCCCCTGGGGGAAATTGTAGGTGCGGATGCGCTCGGAGCGGTCGCCGGAACCGACCTGGCTCTTGCGGTCCGCCGCACGGACGGCGGCCTTGGCGGAGCGCTCCTGTTCATACAACCGCGCGCGCAGCACCTTCAGCGCCTTGGCCTTGTTCTTGTGCTGGCTTTTTTCATCCTGCTGGATGACCACCAGGCCGGTCGGCAGATGGGTGATGCGCACCGCGCTGTCGGTGGTGTTCACCGACTGACCGCCCGGCCCGGATGAGCGAAACACGTCGATTCGCAAATCCTTCTCATCAATGTGGATATCAACCTCTTCGGCTTCGGGCAGCACGGCGACCGTGGCGGCGGAGGTGTGGATGCGCCCCTGCGTTTCGGTCTGCGGCACGCGCTGCACCCGGTGCGCCCCTGATTCGAACTTCAGGCGCGCGAACACCCCGCGCCCGGTGATGTTGGCGATGGCCTCTTTATAGCCGCCGATGGCCGATTCGCTGATCTCCATGGTCTCAAAGCGCCAGCCGCGCAGCATTGCGTAGCGGCGGTACATGTCGAACAGCTCCGCCGCGAACAAGGCTGCCTCATCACCGCCGGTCCCGGCGCGCACTTCGAGGATGGCGTTCTTCTCATCCGCCTCATCCTTGGGCAGCAAGGAGATTTGGACCTGCCGCTCGATGCCGGGGATGCGCTTGGCGAGATCCTGGAATTCCTCCTCCGCCAGCGCCTTCATCTCGGCGTCGCCAGTGGGATCGGCGATCATGGCGGCGAGGTCAGCCGCCTCCGTCCTGGCCTTTTTCAGCTCGGAAATAGCGGCGGCGATGGGCTCCAGGTCGGAATATTCCTTGGACAGCTTGGCGAACGCGCCGGAATCGGCTGTCCCCGCCGCCAGCGCATCGCGCAGTTCGTCGTGACGGGCCAGCACTTTGTTGAATTTTTCGTCCAGGTTCACGGTCGCTCTTCCTCGGTCTCGGCCCGGTTGCGCGCGCTCCGCACATCACGGCTGACGGAACACTAAGGGTTTGCTCTTCGTACTTCCATCCTCATCCAACCGGAACAGCCGGAACAACAGACGTTCCGCCGCCGCGTGTTCGGGCAGCGCCCCGCCCCGGCTCTCGCCATCCGCCGCCATCGCCCGCAACACTTCTGACGGTTGGTGTAGCAGACGGTTGATCAACAACCGCGTCGCCGCCCCTGCGTCCAGTCCGGCGTTCTCGGCCAGAATCCGCCGCCGCTCCTGCTCGAAATGGGCGCGCAGCGCGGCCACGGCGGGCACAGCGGCGCGTTCCGCGCGCTCGCGGGCGAAGCTTGCCACCGCCGAATCGACGATGCCGTGGGCCGCCTGCACAGCGGCGTCGCGTCCGGCCCGCCCTTGCAGCGCCACCCGCTCAAGATCGGCGAGGTCATAGGTGAACGCCCCGTCCAGCGTCGCCACCAGGGGATCGACGTCGGTGGGGATGGCCGTGTCCACCAAGAACACCGGCCGGTAGCGCCGGCGTTTCAGCGCCGCCTTCATCATCGCGCCGGAGAGGATATAGCGCCCCAACCCCGTCGCGGTCACCACGATATCGGCCATGGTCAACGCCGATTCCAACTCCGCCCATGGCGCGAAGTGCCCGCCGTGCCGCCGCGCCGCTGTTTCAGCCCGGCGGTCCACGGTGGCCGCCACGGTCAGACGCCCCAACCCGGCTTCCGTCAAACCATCCAGCACCAACGCCCCCATGTCGCCCAGCCCGATCAGCAGGCCGTGGCAAGCGCCCAGGTCGCCATGCAGGTCACGCGCCACCTGCACCGCCGCCGCGACGATGGAGGTCGCGCCCTCGGCGATGGGGGTTTCGCTGCGCACCCGCTTGGCGGCGGCGTAAGCGGCCTGGAGCACCGCTTCCAAATCCGGTCCGGTCATACCGGCGGCGATGGCGTGCCGATGCGCTTCCTTGATTTGCCCGAGAACAGCGGGTTCACCGACGATCTGGCTGTCCAATGAGGAGGCCACGGCGAAGATATGCCGCACCGCCCGATCGCCCACGCAGGTGTAAAGCTGGTCAGCCAGGCTCTCGGTGGGGATGCCCAGACGCTCCGCCATCACCCCGGCGGCGTCCAGGGCGGCCTCCAGCGGGTGGGGATGGACCGCGTGCACCTCAGCCCGGTCGCAGGTGCTCAGCCACAGCGCTTGCTCGAACCCCGCCGCCTTGAGCTGGGCGAGCATAGCCGGCGTCTCGGCCTCTTCGGTCGCGAGGCGGTCCCGCAAGGACCCCGAGCAGGTCCGGTGGCTGGCGCCGATGACGAGGTAGAAGCGGGTCAACGCGTCGGTCCAGTAAAGGCTAGGGCAATCGGGTGAAAGGAATAGTCTTCCTTATTAGGAGTGTCGTCATCCCCGCGGAAGCGGGGACCCAGACTTCACGGCAAAGGAAATTCTTGAAAACACTGGGTCCCCGCTTCCGCGGGGATGACGGGTATATTATAGAATGAAGACTTAGATCTTATAAAATGAATATTGGTCCAACCCAATTGCCTCGCAGTAAGACTAAGTCTCTTTTGTCAGACGAAAAACCTGTGTCCTACTGTTGAGAGGCTTGGTTCGCGGCTTCGATCTCGGCGGCCTTCTTTTCGACCAAGCCGACGAGGTGGTCGACGATGTCCTGGTTCTTCAAGCGGTGATCGGTGACGCCTGAAAGGTAGATCTGGTGTGTGTCGTTTCCACCGCCGGTCAGACCGATGTCGGTTTCACGCGCCTCTCCTGGACCGTTCACCACGCAGCCGATCACCGACAGCGTCAGCGGCGCGGTGATGTGGGCCAAGCGCTGCTCGAGGATCTCCACCGTCTTGATGACGTTGAAATTCTGGCGTGCGCAACTCGGGCACGAAATCACCGTAACGCCGCGCCGCCGCAGACCCAGCGTCTTCAGCAAATCATAGCCAACGAGAACCTCTTCTTCGGGTTCCGCCGACAGCGAGACGCGGATGGTGTCGCCGATGCCTGACCACAGCAGCATGCCAAGGCCGACGGATGACTTCACCGTGCCGGCGCGCCGACCGCCGGCCTCGGTGATGCCGATGTGCAGAGGGTAATCGCAGGCCTCGGCCAAGCCCTGGTAGGCGGCGACGGCGAGGAAGACATCCGACGCCTTCACGGAAATCTTGAATTCGCGGAAGTCATTGTCTTCCAGGATCTTGGCGTGGGTGAGCGCGCTTTCCACCATCGCCTCGGGGCAGGGCTCACCGTATTTTTCCAAGAGATCGGATTCCAGCGAACCGGCGTTGACGCCGATGCGGATGGAGCACCCGTAATCCTTGGCCGCCTTCACCACCTCGCGGACCCGTTCGGCTGAACCGATGTTGCCGGGGTTGATGCGCAGACAGGCCGCTCCGCTCTGCGCCGCCTCGATGGCGCGCTTGTAGTGGAAGTGGATGTCGGCGACCACTGGCGCCTCCACCTGCCGCACGATCTCCTTCAGCGCCAGAGCCGATTCCTGGTCAGGACAGGAAACCCGCACGAGATCGACGCCAGCGCGCTCAGCCGCTTTGATCTGCTCGACGGTGGCTTTTATGTCCACCGTCGGCGTGTTGGTCATGGTCTGCACCGAGATCGGCGCACCGCCGCCGACCAAAACCTTGCCAACGCGGATCTGCCGGGAAGGGCGGCGCTGGATCTGGCGATAGGAACGCAGGGTCATAAAAAGCGCCTTGCACGAGAAAAGGGCCTTACACGGCCTACAAGCCAGAGGTGCGAACGCCGACCAGGACGTTCAAGTCATCTCCAGGGCCATCTCATTACCCAGGATCGACGAGAGGGTCGTATCAGCGGCCTGGTTTCGTCGTTCCATCAAGCGGCGCGCCACGCAGCACCTGACCATCCGAGCCCATTGGCGCGCCCTCGACCCCATCGGTGAAGAGCACCAGGCCCCCGGCGTTGCCGGTGTGCAGCCGAAGACCGGACCGATCGGGGACACGGTAGGTGTCACCCGTTTTCAGGACGCGGGTGAAGATGATGTCCGATGAGTCGCGGATCTGGATCCAACTGTCCTGCTTGGCGCGGATCTGGAAGCGGGCGTTCGTATTCTGGCTGCCGTAGAACTTGCCGCTGCTGGCGACGGTCGTCACTGGCGGTGGGGGGGGAACCACGGCGGCGGGTGGCGGTGTGACCAGCGGCGTCGGCGCTTGCGCCGTCGTATCAGCCTCATCCTCGTCAGCAGGGGCGGTCGCGGGTTGCCCGGTGGAAGCAGCAGCGGGAGCCGCCGAAGAGGGATGCGCCAGGGGTGACCGTGACGGGATGGGCACGCCGGAAGCGGACGCTGCCGGAGCGGTGGATGAAACGGCTGGCGTGGGCGCCGGCGGCGGAGTGGCCACTGGCGGTGACGCAGGCGTGGCCGGCATGGCCGATGCCTCGCTCTGCACCACCGGAGCGGCAGGAGCAGGAGCGTCGGCGGGGCTCACCGGCGCCGGTGCGGGCTCAACGGGCTCGGCGGCGGGCGTGGGCGGCGCACTGCTGGAGTTCCAAGGCAGGTGATCGAGCAACGACACCAGCCGGTCCGGCAGCACCGGCACCATGTCGGTGACCGAGCGGTTGACCGTCGACAGATAATACCAGCTTCCATACACGACGCCGGCCAGCACCAGCGTGCCGAGCAGCATCGTGCCGCCGGGCACGCCGCCGCCCGTGGCGGGGGTCGGGAGATAGTAAGGTTCCGGCTTACGCAGACGCCCCGCCGCCTCTTCCTTATAGCGGCGCAGCATCTGCTCCCCATCGAGGCCCAGGAATTCGGCGTAGGAACGCAAGAAGCCGATGGCGTACGCCGCCCCCGGCAGCGCGTCATAACGGCCGTCTTCGATCGCCTGGAGGTAAACATAGCGGATGCGCAGCATCGACGCCGCATCGCGCAGTTCAATACCCAGGCGTTCACGCGCCTCGCGCAGCACGACGTTGACGGCGCCTGAATCAGCGGCGCCAGGCCTTTCGGCTGCGGTAGTGTCGGAAACCGTATATTTACGTTCGCCCATGGGGTCAGCCACATCATAGCGTCGGGCAGCGAAAAACTGCGTTGGCCGTCGTTGTACACGACTTTTAGCCTGTGTCTTAGTAACAAAACAATGCCGCAGACGGCAATCCGTATTGAATCCCAGCCGCCACGATGATCATACGGTCGGCGCCTGAAGGCGTCGCCCATCTGACCCTTTCAATCAATGCTCTCGCATTGACCTGTCGGGTTTTAACGGCGGCGCCCAATGAAAGGATTGAGCGCCGCCGGTATCATACCAAAACACCATGGTCCTTGGCGAAGGCGCGCAGCTTCCAACGCAGGGTATGATCAGGGCGCTGGTAAAGTCCCTGCATGTATTGGCGCAGCGCCGCCACATCGAGCGAGCGCAGCATGGTCTTCACCGGCCCCACCGATGGCGGCGCCATGGACAAGGTGCGAAAGCCGATGCCAATCAGCGCCATGGCGTCGAGCGGTCGGCCCGCCATCTCACCGCACAGCGACAGCGACACATCGGCGTCGTTGCAGGCCTCGACCAGCCGACGCAGCAAGGACATCATCGGCGGCGACAGCGGGTCATAGCGGTTCGTGGTGCGCGCGTTGCCACGGTCGGCGGCGAACATGTACTGCGTCAGGTCGTTGGAGCCGACCGAGACGAAATCCACCCGAGGCAGCAGCGCCGGCAATTGGAACAGCAGCGACGGCACTTCGATCATAGTGCCCACACGCAAGGCGCTGGGCCGGGGGCGGCCCTGGCGGTCCAGGCGTTCCAGCTCCAGATTCAGCAGATGGCGGGCGGCCTCGAGTTCAGCCACCTCGGCGACCATGGGAAACATCACCGACAAGGGGCGGCCAGCCGCCGCCGCCAGCAGCGCGCGCAGTTGCTGGCGCAGCAGCGAGGGATGATCGAGGCCGATGCGGATGGCGCGCCAGCCCAGCGCCGGGTTCTCCTCCTCGTTCGGCGCCATGTAGGGCAGCAGCTTGTCACCGCCCACGTCCAGGGTGCGGATGATCACCGGCTTGTCCCCGGCCTCGTCGAAGATGCGGGTGTACAGCTCAGTCTGCGCATCGACGCTCGGATAGGCGGCATGGGCCATGAACGCGATCTCGGTGCGGTACAGGCCGACGCCTTCAACCCCGCTGGCGTGCAAATGCGGCAGATCGATGAGCAGGCCGCAATTGAGGTGGATCGAGATCGGCACGCCGTCGCGCGTCACCGAGGGAAGCGAGCGCGTCTGCGCATACATCACTTCGCGCTGGGCGCGCAGCGTCATGCTTTCGGTGAAGGTGTCCTGGATGTCTTCAGCCGGGCGCACGAAGATGGTCGCATGGTCGCCATCGACGATCAGCGGGTCGCCGGCCTCGATGCGGTTCAGCACATCCGGCATCTGGACGACGGGAATGTCCAGCGCGCGCGCCACGATGCACACGTGGCTGGAGGGTGAACCCTCCTCGACGATGACTCCGCGCAGACGGTGCTGCTCATAGTCCAAGAGCTCGGCCGGGCCCAGGGAGCGGGCCACCAGCACGATGTCGTCCGGCAGCTCGGCGCCGTCGGCTTCGGATTTTTTGCCGGCCAGATGCAGCAGCAGCCGGTTGGTCAGATCCTCGAGATCGAGCAACCGCTCGCGGATGTAGGGGTCCGTCAGATGGCTCATGCGGGCGCGGGTGTCGTTCTGCACCTGCTGCACGGCGGCTTCGGCGGTCAGTCCCATGCGGATCGCTTCGCGGATGCGGGCCAACCAGCCACGGTCTTCGGCGAACATCCGGTAGGTTTCCAGGATATCGCGCGGCTCACCCAGCCCGGCCCGCGCTGTGGCGGCCAGAAGATCGTCGATGGCGCTGTGCATGGTGCCCAGCGCTTCCGACAGGCGATCCTGCTCGCACCCTTCATCCTCGGCGATCATCTGGTGGATGGTGATCTGCGGTCGATGCACAACCGCGAAGCCCATCGCCAGGCCGGGGTTGAGCGCCACGCCGCTGAGGCGGGCCGGCAGCAGCACCGGGTCACCTTGGGTGGAGATTTCCTGCGCGCTGACCAGCACGCCGGCGGCGACCAGCTCGGCCACGACCATGGCGACGGTCTGGAGTGTTTCTATGACCTCTTCGGCGTAATGGCGCTGTTCCTTGTTTTGCAGCACCAATACACCACGCACCCTGCCGCCGCGCAGGATCGGCACACCGGCCAGCGACTGGAAGGGATCCTCATCGGTTTCCGGGCGGTAGGCGAAACTGGGGTGCGACGGCGCGTCTTCCAGCGCCATGGCGCGGGCGTGCGCCGCGATGTCGCCGACAATGCCCTCACCGACGCGCAGGCGCGTCTTGTGGATGGCGGATTTGTTCAGACCTTCGGTGGCGAACAGCTCCAGCACTTCGCCGGCGCGCATGACATAGCACGAGCAGACATCCGCTCTCATCTCGCCAGCGATCAGGCGGACAATCTCATTGAGGCGGTCCTGGTCCGTGCCGGCCCCGGCCATGACGTCGCGCAGGCCGGCGAGCAGACGCCGGGAATCGGTCCCCTCGGAGGCGGCGGCAGAGGCGGCGGTTGTCTCTCGGTCTGTCGTATCCATGGTTCACTCGATTCCATCCGACGCACACAAAGACAAGGGTCGTATGGATGGGCCATGGAATGCAAGGAAATGCAAGCAGCGCGAGCGTCTGTGGACGCCTGTTCCTGCCTGTTTCGCCGGCGCTCGCCATAAGGGGTGGCTATGGCGCCCCGGTTGGCTCTGCTCCGGTTGGTGTCGAATGGGCCACATCCAGGCTGCGCGCGATCAGCGCCGTTTCCGCCTGCTCCACCAGCTCGGCGAGGATCTCAGCCATCGGTTGTTCGCGGGTCACCATGCCGACGCTCTGGCCGGCCATCAGCGATCCGTTTTCGATGTCACCATCGACCACGGCGCAGCGCAAGGCGCCAGCCCAGAAATGTTCAATCTCCAGTTGGGCGGCCTCGCGGGTTATCTCACCACGGTCGACTTTGCCGATAAGCGCGCGCTGCGTGTCCATGAACCGCCGGGTGCCGCCGTTGTTGATGGCGCGCACGGGGATGACCGGGAAGCGCGGGTCGATCTGCACCGACGGCTGCGCCTCACGCGCCTGGGCGCGAATGAACGCCTGCTTGAAATTGGGATGCGCGATGGATTCGCTGGCGCAGACGAAGCGCGTGCCAAGCTGCACGCCAGCCGCGCCGGCTTGCAGGCACGAGACGATGGCGGAACCGCGCCCGATGCCGCCAGCGACGAACACCGGCACCGCGCGCACCTCCGGCAAAATCTCCTGCGCCAGCACCGAGGTGGCGACCGGACCGATGTGCCCGCCGGCCTCCGACCCTTCGATGATCAGCGCGTCGACGCCATGCCGGATCAGCCGTCTGGCGGCGACCAGGGCCGGCGCGAAAGCCATGGCTTTGGCCCCGCCATCCTTGATCCGCTTGATGATCGGGCCGGACGGCAGGCCGCCGGCGATCACCACATGACTGACATTCTGCTCGCGGCAGACGTCAGCCAATTGCTCCAGGTCGGGATGCAGGTTGATGAGGTTGACGCCAAAAGGCTTATCGGTAAGCGTCCGGGTGGCCGCGATCTCTTCGGCGAGCTGGTCCGGCTTCATCGAGCCGCAGGCCAGCACGCCGAAGCCGCCAGCGTTGGAGATGGCCGACACCAGATGGCGCTCTGACACCCAGGTCATCGCGCCACCCATGATGGCCGTCTGCGAGCCGAGGAAGGCGCAGCCCCGCTCCCACAAGTGGTCGAGCCGCGCCCGTGCCGGGGTGACGGTCATGGGACGGCTCCTTGTCAACGTTCAGGCGGCGTCGAGGCCATACACCGTATGCAGGGCGCGCAGCGCCAGCTCGGCGTATTCTTCGGCGATCAGCACCGAGATCTTGATTTCCGATGTGGAAATGACCTGGATGTTGATTCCCTTGTCGGCAAGGGCGCTGAACATGCGCTGCGCCACGCCGGCGTGGCTGCGCATCCCGACACCGATCACCGACACCTTCACCACATTGGCGTCCGACACCAGACGCTGGTAGTTCAACGTGCTGCGGGCCTCCTCCAGAACCTTGACGGTGCGGGAGACATCGGCCTTGCCGACCGTGAAGGTCAGGTCGGTCGACGAGCCGTCTTCCGACACGTTCTGCACGATCATGTCCACGTTGATGGCGGCGTCGGTCAACGGACCGAAGATGCTGGCCGCCACGCCTGGCCGGTCGGCCACGCCAACCAGCGTGATCTTCGCTTCGTCACGGCTGTAGGCGATGCCGCTCACCACTTCCTTTTCCACGATCTCGTCCTCGTCAACAACCAGGGTTCCGGGAAGGGCGCTGCCGGGCGCCTCCTCAAAGCTTGAGAGAACCTGCACGCGCACGCGATGGTTCATCGCCATCTCGACCGAGCGGGTTTGCAGGACTTTGGCGCCTTGCGAGGCCATTTCCAACATCTCCTCATAGGTGATCTTGGAAAGCTTTCTGGCCTTCGAGACGATACGCGGATCGGTGGTGTAGACCCCGTCCACGTCGGTGTAGATGTCGCAGCGATCGGCCTTCAGCGCGGCGGCCAGCGCCACCGCCGAGGTGTCGGAGCCGCCACGGCCCAGCGTCGTCACGCGGCCTTGCTCCGAGACGCCCTGGAAGCCGGCGACGACAGCGACTTCGCCGGCGGCGATGCGGGCCTCGATCTCGGTGGTCTCGATCGAGACGATGCGCGCCTTGGCGTGCGTGTCATCGGAACGAATGGGAAGCTGCCAGCCATGCCACGAACGGGCAGGAATACCGATGGCTTGCAAGGCGATCGCCAGGAGACCCGTGGTCACCTGCTCACCCGTCGCGACGACGGCGTCGTATTCGCGCACATCGTGCAGCGGGTCGATATCGTTGCAATGCTTGACGAGCTGGTTGGTCACGCCGGACATTGCCGACACGACGACAGCCACCTGGTGACCCGCCTTAACCTCTTGCTCGACCTTGCGAGCCACGTTCTTAATCCGGTCGACATCGCCAACCGACGTGCCGCCGAATTTGAGGACGATCCGCGCCATAGCCTCACACCACATCTTGACGCCAGGGTTTTCACCCGGCATGCCGATCTCCCGCTCCACCGTTGCCGGCGCGGGACGGCGTATCCATACTCCGTCCACGCGGGGTGAAGCAAGTTTCGCCCCACATGTATTTCAGCCCAAAAACCATAAAGGACTCGAGCCCCATGACCGTGACCGTTGGGACCGTCGATTCGGATGAAATCGCCCGCTTCTCGGCCATGGCCGCCGAATGGTGGGACCCGACAGGCAAGTTTCGGCCCTTGCATGCGTTCAACCCGGTCCGTCTCGCCTATATCCGCGACACCCTGTGCCGTCGCCTGGGCCGCAACCCCGAGACGGCGCGGGCGCTGGAGGGGGTGAGCGTGCTGGATATCGGCTGTGGCGGCGGCCTGCTGGCCGAACCGATCGCCCGCATGGGCGCCGATGTGCTGGGGATCGACGCCTCTGAACGCAATGTGAAGACGGCCGCGGCGCACGCCGCCGAGACCGGAGCCGTCCTGACCTATCGCTTTGCTACCGCCGAGGCGCTGGCGGCGGAACCGCGCCGCTTCGACGCGGTGCTGGCCATGGAGGTGCTGGAACATGTGGCCGATGTGGATTTGTTCCTCGCTTCCTGTGCGGCGCTGCTGAATCCCGGTGGGGTTCTGTTCTTTGCGACCCTGAACCGTACGGTCAAATCCTATGCTTTGGCCATCGTTGGCGCCGAATATCTGTTGCGCTGGCTGCCCCGTGGCACGCATGACTGGCGTAAGTTCCTGCGCCCTTCTGAAATCGCCAGCGGGGTGCGGGCGCATGGGTTGTCCGTGCGGGAGCTGACGGGTTTGACCTATAATCCCATCACCGACACCTTCCGTCTCAATCAACGCGACCTGGATGTGAATTACCTGGGTTGGGCGGAGCGGGCCTGACACCGGCGAGCAGACATAAGGCAATATGGACGATTCAACAGAGCAACGACCGGAGCAGCGGCGTGAGGGTGTGGCCTTTTTCGATTTTGACGGCACGCTGATTCATGGCGACAGCCTGCCCGTCTTCATCGCTGAGGTGATCGGACAGCGCCGCACCCGGTTGGCTTTTGCTGACGCCATCCAATCGGCGGTCCACCGGCGCTTGCGCGGACGCCCTCCCCCCGGCGTCGATTTTCGTGGCTCGGTCAAGGCGATTTTGCTGAAGCGCACGCTGCGGGGTCTACCGCTCAGCGAGGCTCACGCCGCGGCTGAGCGGGTGGCGGCCAAGCTGCGATGGTATTCCCCGACCGTCGAGGCGCTGAACGCCCATCGGCGTGCGGGGCGCCGCGTGGTGATCGCCACGGGGGCGCTGGACATCTACATACCGTTCCTGCTGCGCCCCATCGAGGTGGAGGATGTGCTGGCCACCGGCATGGAGGTGCAGGACGGGCGCCTTACCGGGAAGCTGATCACCGGCAATTGCGTGCGCGCCGACAAGGCGGACCGGGTTCGCGCCTGGCTGTCGACGCATGGTCCCTTCGGCGAGACGTGGGGCTATGGCAACCGGCCAAGCGATATCCCCATGCTGGCGCTGCTGGAGCGCAAGATCATCGTTAAAATCCCGGAAGGGCGTGACGCTATACCTCAATCTCTATGGCCATGCCCAATTCCAGTTCCAGATCACGAGCCGCGTGACCGCGGTTGACGGCGATCTCCACCAGCCCGTTGGAATTGGCGTACCACAGCGCCTCACTCTCCTTGGCGTCGGCGAAAACCCGGCTGTGCCGTATCTCATAGCCGTTGACGATCAGCAAAGCCGAGCTGGGGAGCGAATCCGCGCGAACGCCGGTCATTGCGTTACCGTATCCATCCACATAAACAATGCTGGGCAAGTCATCGGGCCAATCCAGGCGGGCAATCTCGTCCGATGACACGGGCGTGGACAGCGGTGTCCGCCCCAGCGCCAAACGCGCCGCGACGGGTGCGAACAGGTCACGGCCATGGAAGGTGGCGGATAGTTTTGGCGGTCGCCAATCGATGACCGCCGCTTTGAAATCCACCGCCCGCCGGCGGATCACTTCAAACAAGCCGTTGTCGGGGCCAACGAAGGTCCGGCCATCCGCCTGCACCCACAGCGCCTGGCGTTCGGTTCCCACGCCTGGATCGACGACGCATAAGAACACGCTGCCTATCGGGAACGCGCGCGCATAGGCGGCCAGCAAATAGGCGGAAAGCTGCGGGTTGAAGGCGGGCGCATCGGCGAATAAATCGATGACCGGCGCCCCCGGCGCTTCGCGCGCCAGCACGGCTTTGACTTGCCCGGTGTATGGCCCCGTCAACCCGAAATCCGTGAATAATACGATCATGGAATCAGTATAACGCGGCATGGCGGGAAGGCCAACGGCCAGAGGCTTTGGTTCAGCGTGACCATGGTGGTATTGGCGCCATGCATCCCTGGCCCTTATTGGCGCAAATGACATCGAAAGACTGTGCCAATGGTGCAAATTCACCGGTCGAGGGCAAAATAAAGCAAATTTAACAACAGAAATGCGTTGTTTTCCATACGCTACCGTTTGTGCAATGGGGCCTTAACAGGGCGCTTGTCGCAAGCGCTGCGATAGAATATCTAAATTCTACACTTCCAACTGCGTTGCTTTTTCAAAATGTCGTCGACCGACCACTCCATTCTAACCGGTAAACGGGTTCTGCTTGTCATTGGGGGCGGGATCGCCGCTTACAAATGCCTGGACCTCATCCGTCGTCTGCGTGAGCGCGGCTGCTCGGTGGGGGCTATCCTTACCCGTGCGGGCGCCAACTTCGTTACGCCGCTGTCGGTGCAGGCGCTGACCGAGGACAAACTGCACCAGGACCTGTGGTCGCTTACCGATGAATCGGAAATGGGTCATATCCAGCTCTCCCGCAGCGCCGATTTGATGGTGGTGGCGCCGGCCACCGCCAACATCCTGGCGCGCATGGCCGCTGGCATTGCCGACGATCTGGCGACCACGGCGTTGCTCGCCACCGATAAGCCGGTGCTGGTGGCGCCCGCCATGAACGTGCGCATGTGGCTGCACCCGGCGACCCAGGCGAACATGACCCTTCTCACCGCGCGCGGCGTGCTGTGCATCGGCCCCAACGACGGTGCAATGGCGTGTCACGAGCATGGTCCCGGTCGCATGGCCGAGCCGATGGAGATCATCGACGCCATTGCGGCGCATTTTACCGGCCTTGTCATGCCAAAACCGTTGACTGGCCGCAAGGTCCTGGTTACCAGTGGTCCAACGCATGAGCCCATCGACCCCGTGCGTTACATCGCCAACCGCTCGTCCGGTAAACAAGGGCATGCCATCGCCACCGCGCTATGCCGGCTGGGCGCCGAGGTGACGCTGATCACTGGCCCGACCCAGTTGCCTGATCCGCCCGGCTGCACCGTTCGCCACATCGAGAGCGCGCGCGCCATGCTGTCCGCCTGTGAGGCGGTGCTGGCTGGGGATACGCCCGTGGATGTGGCGGTGTTCGCTGCGGCCGTCGCCGACTGGCGGGTCAAGGACGCCGGTGACCGCAAGCTCAAGAAACGGGAAGGCGGTGTTCCGCCGATCCTGGAATTGTGCGAGAACCCCGATATTCTCGCCACCGTGTCCAAATCACCGCGAAGGCCATCTTTGGTAATTGGTTTCGCAGCCGAAACGGGTAATGTCATCGAGTACGCGCGCGCCAAGCGCCTGCGCAAGGGCTGTGACTGGATCGTCGCCAACGATGTGTCGCTGGGAACCACCACCTTCGGTGGCCGCGACAACACCGTTCATCTGATCCGCTCTGGTCATATGGTTTCCGGCCATACGGTTGAAGACACGGTCGAAAACTGGCCCACCCTGGATAAGGAGGCGGTCGCCGCCCGGCTGGCCTTATCCATCGCCACCCATCTGAAAGAGAACGCGCCGTGATGCCTGTCACCATACCCGTCGTCCGCCTGCCGCACGCGGAAGGGCTGGAATTACCGGCTTACGCCACCGAGGGCGCGGCCGGGTTGGATCTCATCGCTGCGGTGGCGTTGCCGGTCGTGTTGCCGCCTGGTGGATGGGCGTTGATCCCCACCGGCATCACCCTGGCGCTGCCCCCCGGCGCCGAGGCGCAGGTCCGTCCACGCTCTGGCTTGGCGCTGAAGCATGGGGTGACGGTGCTCAACGCACCGGGCACCATCGATGCGGACTACCGCGGTGAGATCGGCGTCATCTTGGTCAATCATGCACGCGAGCCCTTCACCGTCGAGCGGGGGCAACGCATCGCTCAGCTCGTTGTGGCGCGTTATGAACGCGTCGCCTGGGCTGAGACCAGTCAGTTGCCGGATACGGCCCGCAGTACCGGCGGCTTCGGCTCGACCGGGAGTTCCAGTCAGAGGAGCGTGTGATGCTGCGCATCCCCAAGAAACTGATGTTCGCTATCGAGGCGGTGCTGGACATCGCCTACAACACCGGAACCGAGCCCGTGCAGTCCGGCGCCATCACCCGCCGTCAGGGAATTCCCAAGCGTTATCTGGAGCAGGTGCTGCAACAGCTTGTGCGTGACGGCATCCTGGCGGGTGTGCGGGGGCCGCGCGGCGGCTACCGTCTGGCGCACGAACGCCGCCGCATCACTCTGGGTGAAATCGTCCGGGTGGTGCGCTCGATGGAGACAGCGAGCGACCCCACGGAAGACCCGGCAGGCTCCGTCCTTGGGCATACAGTGGTGCGACCGATGTGGGCTGAACTGCAAGATGAGTTCATCCAGAAACTTGACTCCATCACTATCGAAGATCTCTGCCTGCGCGCCCGAATTGCGGGCGTGGAGAGTGAAACGGAAGAGCGGATCGATTTTACCATTTGATCCGGCCATAAAAGCTCCTAATATCACACCCAATATGTGAAATCCAAAAAACCACATGCAGGAGCCGTGAATTATGGCTGAGTTTCGCGGCAAGATCTATGACAGCATCATCGACACCATCGGCGCCACCCCGCTCGTGCGTCTGAAGCGTCTCACCGAGGAAAAGGGCGTCAAGGCGGATATCGTCGGCAAGCTGGAGTTTTTTAACCCGCTCGCCAGCGTGAAGGATCGTATCGGCTTCGCAATGATCGATGCAGCGGAACGTGCCGGTAAGATCACACCCGGTCGCACCACGCTGATCGAGCCGACGTCGGGCAACACCGGCATCGCGCTGGCTTTTGTCGCCGCCGCCAAAGGCTACAAGCTTATCTTGACCATGCCGGAAAGCATGTCGATCGAGCGGCGCAAGATGCTGAAGCTTTTGGGGGCTGAACTGGTTCTGACCCCGGCGGCGGAGGGAATGAAGGGCGCCATTCGCCGCGCTGAGGAAATGCTGGCCGAAGGGCCGGACACCTATATGCCTCAGCAATTCAAGAACCCCGCCAATCCAGAGATCCACCGCAACACCACGGCGGAGGAGATCTGGCGGGACACCGACGGCAAGGCGGACATCTTGATCTCCGGCGTCGGCACCGGTGGCACGCTGACGGGTGTGGCCGAGGTGATCAAGGCCAGAAAACCATCCTTCCAGGCCATCGCTGTGGAGCCGGAGGATAGCCCCGTCCTCTCCGGTGGCATACCCGGCCCGCACAAGATTCAAGGCATCGGCGCTGGTTTCGTGCCGGATATCCTGAACACGGCGCTGGTCGATGAGGTGGTTGGCATCTCCAACCAGCGGGCTTTTGAAATTGCGCGCTTGGTGGCCCGCCTGGAAGGCGTGCCGGTTGGCATCTCTTCGGGAGCGGCTCTGGCAGCCGCGCTGGAAGTGGGTGCGCGTCCTGCCAATGAAGGCAAGCTGATCGTCGTCGTGCTGCCGTCTTTCGCCGAACGCTACCTCTCGACAGCGCTGTTCGAAGGGCTGGAATAACACCGGAATCGAAGCGGTCTTTTAGGCTTCACCCGTTACTCCCCTCCGCTCCCCCCCTTCCGGGGGAGCGGGTTTACCAGAGACCCACTTCAGGCGGTAATATTGACAGTGCTTCCCGTGCTGCCGGTCGTGCTGAGCGCAGAGGAAGCGCTGGTTGACGCCGTGCTGGTCTGTGCTGTGCCGGTTTGAGCTGTGCTCTGGGTCTTGTGGTGGTGATGATGCTGGTGCTGGACACTCTGTGTGCCCGCCGTCTGGTCTGTGCTTGACGTCTGGCCTGTGCTCGACGTGCTGCTATCCGCTTTGTACTGAGCGCGGCGCGCGGCGAATTGCTGTTGAGCAGCGGCGGAGGAGCTGGAAATATCGCTGACAGACATGGAATTCTCCATTCACAAAAGAACATTCGATCTCTTCCGGCTTAGAAGAAAACGCCGGTTCGACATGAAAATGATAGCGCCGAAATTGTGAAGTATCAACGAACGCCGGAAGTGCGCAAATCGTACAAAAAACCTTTTTTCCTAAGCACTTTCAAGGGGTTGGCGGGACAGTAAAAGATTTTGTTACAGACGGTTACATGAAAGATTTTTCATATTCAGCAGTGATTATTACAGCAGATTTAGATTCAATATGAACCAAAATCTGCTGTAATTTTTAACAAGAACCGCTGCGCCTTCTTTTTTACTGCTGAATGAAGGCCTTGAGATAGGACTGCGACAGGGGCTGAGTGATGTAGTCCATCGGCGTGCGGCCGCCGAGCAGGATGCGGGCTTCGACCGGCATGCCGGGGCGGATGGCCAAGTTGTGCACGCTGGTGGCGGTGGCGTCGTTCAGCCGGATGCGGGCGAGGAAATAATCCTGGCGCGACGCCGGGTCGCTGGTGCGGTCGGCGGCGACATACTCCACCGTGCCGTCCAGCGTGCCGACCACCCGGCTGTCATAG
>JAVBJZ010000113.1:0-25530 GCA_031546725.1 Azospirillum sp. | reverse complement strand
CGCGTGCATCCCGTTGTCACGGAAATACTCGCCCATCGTGCAGCCGGTGTACGGCGCCAGGAACTGCAACGGCGCTGGCTCCGACGCGGTCGCCGCAACGACGATCGAGTATTCCATCGCGCCGGTGTCTTCCAGCGTCTTGACGATCTGCGCGACCGTCGAACGCTTCTGACCGACGGCGACATAGATGCAATAGAGCTTCTTGCTCTCGTCGTCGCCCTGGTTGATCGACTTTTGATTGATGAAGGTGTCGAGCACAACGGCGGTCTTGCCGGTCTGGCGATCGCCGATGATCAGTTCGCGCTGACCACGACCGACGGGCACCAGGCTGTCGATGGCCTTCAAGCCGGTCTGCATCGGCTCATGCACCGACTTGCGCGGAATGATGCCGGGGGCCTTCACTTCAACGCGCTTGCGCTCGACATTGACCAGCGGGCCCTTGCCGTCGATCGGGTTGCCGAGACCATCGACCACGCGGCCCAGCAGGCCACGACCGACCGGCACGTCAACGATGGTCCCCGTACGCTTGACGGTGTCGCCTTCCTTGATGTCGCGGTCGTTGCCGAAGATCACGACGCCGACGTTGTCCGTCTCAAGGTTGAGCGCCATGCCTTTCAGGCCGCCCGGGAACTCGACCATCTCGCCGGCGCGCACATTGTCCAGGCCATGCACGCGGGCGACGCCGTCACCAACGGAAAGAACCTGGCCGACCTCGGCGACATCCGCCTCGGTCCCGAAATTCGCGATCTGCTGTTTGAGGATCGCAGAGATTTCTGCGGCGCGGATATCCATCAGACTTGTCCCCCTGAGGTCTTCATGGCGAGTTGCAACTTATCGAGCTTGGTGCGCACCGAGGTGTCGACCATGCGCGAGCCGTATTTCACGATCATGCCGCCGATCAGGGCGGGATCGACGGTAACGTCCACCGTCACCTTGGAACCGACCGACCGCTTCAGCGTGTCGGTTACGGCCTGGACCTGCGCCTTCGACAGCGCTTTGGCCGCCGTCACATAGGCGGTGGTCTCACCCCGGCGTCGCGCCAGCGCGGCCAGATAGCCGTTGATCATACCCTGCAGCGCGAAGAGCCGGCGGTTCTTCGCCACCAGCCCGATAAAGCGCTTGGTAAGATCGGACAAGCCGGCGCGGTCCATGACCGCCGCCATCGCGCGGCCCTGGTCCCCACGGCTGATCACCGGGCTTTGGACGAGGCGGCGAAGGTCGGCGCTCTCGACCAGGAGTTGTTTCAACGCGGCCAGATCGCTCGCGACCTGGTCAAGCGCCTTGTTTTCATCTGCAAGCTCGAACAGCGCCGTGGAGTAACGGCCAGAGAGCTGGGAAACGCCTGTGCCTTCGGAAGCCACCTGATCCCTCGAATTGAGTTCGGTAGACGGTGAATTTCTCAGGGCCCGATTGAGTAGAGCGCTATGCCTATGCGGCGGCCCCGAGCGGTCGCAAAAAGCGAGCGGTCGAATATCACAGGAATTATCCTTGTGCAACTGAGTCTCGGCAGTTTCTACGCCGTAAGGAGACTTTCCTGGTCTAAGCGCAACGGCATAGCGCTGAAACCGCGAAGCAACGCTCATTCCTCATCGCCTCGACGCCGGCCTGTGACCTTGGAAAAACCTTAACCTCTGATCAACCAGACGGGGTTCATCGTACGCCGCCTCCCGAGTCTGTGAAGAAATAAACCTGCCGCCATGACCATCGTTGCTTTTTCCCGCGCCCGCTTCACGCCGGGCGATATCGCGGCCTTCGATTCGGTCGCCGAGTCGAAGATAGAACTTGGCCATTGGGCGGAGGTCGTTCGCCAGTCCGGCCGTGATTTCGACCATCTTCTGGTGACGCTGCCCGGCGCCGACCGCCCGATCTTCCGCTTCGAGCGGAACGGGAGGGGCGGCTACGCGCTGAGCTTCAATGACCGTTCCGGCTGGTACGCCATCGGCGCCGGCGCCACCGCCGCCGAATGCCTGGCCATCTGGCGTCCACGCAGCCCGCGCGCGCAGCCTGTCCCGTGACGATGCGCCGTCATGCCGTCGGCATGGCGTCCAACCAGCCTTTCAGATCGCTCAGCGCCCGGCTTGTGTAGGCCAGCTTGCGCTCCCGCCCGCGGATGCGGTCATCCACCGGCGGGAACAGGCCGAAATTAACGTTCATGGGCTGGAAAATCTCCGCCTCCGCCCCGCCGGTGATGTGGCCGAGCAACGCGCCCAAGGCCGTGGTGACCGGCGGTGGCGGCATCGCCTGCCCAAGCCGTTCCGCCGCGGCGAAGCGGCCAGCCAGCAGGCCGACGGACGCGCTCTCCACATAGCCCTCGCAGCCCGTCACCTGCCCGGCGAAACGCAGCCGTGGCAGCGCCTTCAAGCGCAGCGTGTGGTCGAGCAGGCGGGGGCTGTTGAGGAACGTGTTGCGGTGCAAGCCACCCAGGCGGGCGAATTCGGCGTTCTCCAGGCCGGGAATCATGCGGAACACCCGCGCTTGCTCACTGTGTTTCAGCTTGGTCTGGAAACCGACGAGGTTGTAGAGCGTGCCCAGCGCGTTGTCCTGGCGCAGTTGCACCACGGCGTAGGGGCGGCGATCATTGTGGGGGTCGGTGAGGCCCACGGGCTTCATCGGCCCATAACGCAGGGTGTCCGCGCCGCGCTTGGCCATCACTTCGATGGGCAGGCAGCCCTCGAAATAGGGGGTGTCCTTCTCCCATTCCTTGAAATCGGCCTTTTCGGCGGCGATCAGCGCCTCGATGAAGGCGATGTATGGCTGCTTGTCGAAGGCGCAGTTGATGTAGTCCTTGCCGGTGCCGCCCGGACCGGGCTTGTCGTAGCGCGACTGGAACCACGCCTTGGAAAGGTCGATGCTCTCCAGATAGACGATCGGCGCGATGGCGTCGAAGAAGGCCAGGGACTCCTCACCCGTAACGGTCCGCACCGCCTCGGCCAGGGCGGGGGAGGTCAGGGGCCCGGTGGCGACCACCACGCTGTCCCACTCCTCCGGCGGCAGGCCCGCCACCTCGCCGCGCGCCAGGGTGATCAGCGGATGGCCGGTCACCGCCTCGGTCACGGCGTTGGCGAAAGCGTCGCGGTCCATCGCCAAAGCGCCGCCCGCCGGCACCTTATGCGCGTCGGCGCAGCGTAGGATCAACGAACCGCAACGCCGCATTTCTTCATGCAGCAGGCCAACGGCGTTGTATTCGGCGTCATCGGAGCGGAAGGAGTTCGAGCATACCAGCTCGGCCAGCCGGTCGGTCTGGTGCGCCTCGGTTCCGCGCAAGGGGCGCATCTCGTGCAGCACGACGGGGATGCCGGAAGACGCCAGTTGCCACGCCGCCTCGGACCCGGCGAGGCCGCCGCCGATGACGTGAACGGGACGAGGAGAAGTCATGGGAAAGGTCCAAAATCACAGGATTGGGTCAAGCCAAAGAGCATGCCTCCTGTTTTACAGCGGATTCCGCTTCAGCCTGAACCGGAATCCGCTGTGGACCGTGCGCCGCCGGTTAATCGCGCGGATCAGTTGCGGGTGGTGGTCGTGCTGCGCTCGATGGTCGCGCCAGAGCCCGGTACTGGGGTAATGACGGTTGGGCTGGCGTTGGGCGTGGTGGTGGTGGTCGTGGTGGTGGTCGACTTCGTATCGTCCGAGCCACAGGCGGTGACGAGCAGGGTGACGCCAAGCGCCAGAGCAAAACGGGTCAGAGTGCGCGCCATGGTATGTCCTCCGATAAGGGGGAGTGGATGAAGAGTGCCGGCAAATACTTGTTTCTCAACGGCGGATCAGGAGCCGCTGGCCGCTATCGCCCTGGATTCAGGGGGAGGGCTGGAGGGCGGCGTCACCACGGTGATTGTCGCCGTGGGCGGCATCGTGGCGGTCAGCGGCATGGCTGTCTGATACGTAGCCTCAGTGCAGCCGACGGCGAGCAGGGCCATTCCCGCGGCAAAGACCAGGATCAGGACGGGCTTCATGGGGGATCCCTTCGGTTTCATTGCCAACGCAACAAAAACGCGAAACTGCGGGATTTGTTTCCCTTATACCAAACCCCATTGATGGGTACTCATCAATGGGTCTTAAGCGCTGGCTTGGCTTCACCGCATAGGCGGCATGGGTGCGAGAGCCTATGCCCTCTTTCGCGTTTCCGCCCGCTGTTTGAGATGTGGCGCAAGGTAGCGTCCCGTGTGGCTGCGTGGCGCGCGGGCCACGTCCTCCGGGGCGCCTTCCGCGATGATCTCACCGCCGCCGGTTCCCCCTTCGGGACCAAGGTCGATGATCCAGTCGGCGGTCTTGATGACCTCCAGATTATGCTCGATCACCAACACCGTGTTGCCTTGATCAACCAATAGGTGCAGAACTTCCAGTAATTTCTCGATGTCAGCGAAGTGCAGGCCGGTGGTCGGCTCGTCAAGAATATAGAGCGTGCGGCCGGTGGCGCGACGGCTCAGCTCCTTCGATAATTTGACACGCTGCGCCTCACCGCCGGACAAGGTGGTCGCCGGCTGGCCGATGCGGATGTAGCCGAGGCCGACGCGCTGCAATGTGTCCATCTTGTCGCGGATGGAAGGCACCACCTTGAAGAACTCGGCCCCTTCTTCGACCGACATGTCCAGCACGTCGGCGATGGATTTGTCGCGGTAAAGGATCTCCAGCGTTTCGCGGTTGTAGCGTTTGCCATGGCAGACGTCACAGGTGACATAGACGTCCGGGAGGAAATGCATCTCGATCTTGATGAGGCCGTCGCCCTGGCAGGCCTCGCAACGGCCCCCCTTGACGTTGAAGGAGAAACGGCCGGGACCATAGCCGCGCGCCTTCGCCTCCGGCAGGCCGGCGAACCAGTCGCGGATCGGCGTGAAGGCGCCGGTGTAGGTCGCCGGGTTGGAGCGCGGCGTGCGCCCGATGGGCGACTGGTCGATGTCGATGACCTTGTCCAGATGCTCCAGACCATGGAGGGCATCGTGGTCGGCTGGATGTTCACGCGCTCCCATCAGGCGGCGGGCGACGGCCTTGTACAGCGTTTCGATCACCAGGGTGGACTTGCCGCCCCCCGACACGCCGGTGACGCAGGTGAAGGTGCCCAGCGGCACGCGCGCCGTGACATTTTGCAGATTATTGCCCCGGCACCCCGTCACCTCCAGGACTTGACCCTCGCGGCCAGGGCGGCGGCTTGCCGGGATGGGGATGGCCCGCGCCCCGCTGAGATAGGCGGCGGTGAGGCTGTCGGGGTGGCTTTGCACCTCCATTGGCGTGCCCTGGGCGATCACCTCGCCGCCGTGCTGGCCGGCCCCCGGTCCCATGTCCACCAGATAATCAGCGGCGCGGATGGCGTCTTCGTCATGCTCGACCACGATGACCGTGTTGCCGATGTCGCGCAGGCGTTTCAGCGTGGCCAGCAGCCGGTCATTGTCCCGCTGGTGCAGGCCGATGGACGGTTCATCCAGCACATACAGCACGCCGGTCAAGCCGGAACCGATCTGCGAGGCCAGGCGGATGCGCTGGCTCTCCCCCCCCGACAGCGAGCCGGACCCACGGCTGAGCGTCAGGTAATCCAGCCCCACGGCGTTGAGAAAGCCCAGGCGCTCGTTGATTTCCTTCAAGATGCGGTGGGCGATCTCCTGGTCCTTCGGCCGCAAATGCTCGTTGAGGCCGCCGAACCACCGACCGGCCTGCGCGATGGACAGCTCCGCCGCCTCGGTGATGTGCTTGCCGGCGATCTTGACCGCCAGCGCCTCGGGTTTCAGGCGGGCGCCCTTGCAGGTATCGCAGGGCTGCGAGGATTGGTACTTGGACATTTCTTCGCGCGACCAGGCGCTGTCGGTCTCGCGGAAGCGGCGGTCCAGATTGTTGATGACGCCTTCAAAAGCCTTGCTGGTCTGGTAGCTGCGCGTCCCATCGTCGTAGCTCATGGTGATGGGCTCACCCTTCGAGCCGAACAGGATGGTTTCCCGCGCCGCTTCCGGCAGTTCCTCCCAGGGAGTGGTCATGCTGGTGTGGAAGTGCTGGCAGAGGCTTTCCAGCGCCTGATCGTAATATTTGTAGATGGATCCGGCCCAGGGCGCGACAGCCCCCTTGGCCAGCGACAACCGCTCATCCGGCACCACCAGAACCGGATCGAAGTAGATCCTGGAGCCCAGGCCGTCGCAGGTCGGGCAGGCCCCGAACGGGTTGTTGAACGAAAACAGCCGTGGTTCGATCTCCGGGATGGTGAATCCCGAGACGGGGCAGGCGAATTTCTGCGAAAAGACGGTCTGCTCGTGGGTGGTGGCGTCCTCGACGAACACGATGCCGTCGGCAAGGCTCAACGCCGTTTCCAGCGAATCCGCCAGGCGGCTGCCCAGACCTTCGCGCACGACGACGCGGTCGACGACCACCTCGATATCGTGCTTGAGCTTTTTGTTGAGAGCGGGGACCTGGTCGATCTCATACAGCGCGCCATCGACGCGCACGCGCTGAAACCCACGCTTGTGCAGGTCCTGGATCTCTTTCTTATACTCCCCCTTGCGGCCGCGCACGAAGGGGGCCAGCAGCAAAAGGCGGGTGTCCTCCGGCATCGCCATGATGCGGTCCACCATCTGCGAGATGGTCTGGCTTTCGATGGGCAGCCCGGTGGCCGGGGAATAGGGAACGCCGACCCGCGCCCACAGCAGGCGCATGTAATCATAGATCTCCGTCACCGTGCCAACGGTGGAGCGGGGATTCTTCGACGTCGTCTTCTGTTCGATGGAGATGGCCGGCGACAGCCCCTCGATCGATTCGACGTCGGGTTTTTGCATCAGTTCCAGGAATTGGCGCGCGTAGGCCGACAGGCTCTCGACATAGCGGCGTTGGCCTTCCGCGTAGATCGTGTCGAACGCCAGCGACGACTTGCCCGAGCCGGACAGGCCAGTGATGACGATAAGCCGATCGCGCGGAAGATCCACGTCGATGTTCTTGAGATTATGTTCGCGGGCGCCGCGGACGCTGATGAACTTGTTCATGGGGCGTTCTTAACGCAAAGCCAGAGAAAAGGGAAGCCTGAGGCAATCCCGATGGGAATCGCCCAGATATGAGGAAACTTCATTGGGATTGCCATCTCAAGATCGTGGCAGGGAGGAGCCATCGCCGGAAGGGGGTGCAGGAATCTGTTTTCTTGGCCGCGGCGCTCTGGTATAACGGTTCGTGGAATGTTCCTGACGACGGGGCGGGTGCGTGGCTCTGATCGGGGATTTGGGAAGATTCCAAGCGGCGGTTGATCATACAGCCAAGCCCATGCTTCGTCGTGGTGCGGGCGGGCGGTATGCCAACCCACAAATGTGCGCCAAATCCGGCCCTGCAACAGGAACCCTCGACATTTGGTCATCCCGCCGCAGGATGGCTGAACGGGCCGGTGCGAATGTCGGGACACGCGCCTTGAGGAGATCTGGGCTATGAATGTATGGACGTTTACAGGACGGCTTGGTGCGGATGGTGAGC
Organism: Azospirillum sp.; assembly: GCA_031546725.1. Lineage (GTDB taxonomy): Bacteria > Pseudomonadota > Alphaproteobacteria > Azospirillales > Azospirillaceae > Azospirillum. The sequence continues at coordinate 18,102 of JAVBJZ010000113.1, read as the reverse complement.
TTCGCACCACGCAGAGCGGTGAGAAGGTTCTGGGCTTCCGTGTCGCCAACGACGTAGGCTTTGGCGAGCGCAAGACAACGCAATGGGTCGAATGCTCGATTTGGGGGCGCCGCGCGGAGTCGCTGGCCCCGCATATGACCAAAGGCAAGAGCGTGGTCGTTTCCGGTGAGATGACGTTGCGCGAATATGAAAAGCGTGACGGTGGTCGCGGCGCCGGTCTGTCCGTGCGTGTCGCCGATTTCGACTTCACGGGTGGCGCACGCGAAGAAGGCGGCGCTCATCAAGGCGGCGGCGGGTATGAGCCGCGTGCCGGTGGCCAGCAGGGTGGCGGCCAAGGCGGCGGCGGTTCGGGCGGTGGTGGTTACGGTGGCGGCGGTGGCGCGGGTGGTGGCTACGGCGGCGGTCGCTCCAGCGGTGGTGGCGCCCCACCCCGGCATGATGATTTGGACGATGAAATTCCCTTCTGAGGCTCACCAAAACAGAGCGTCGATAAATGTGGCGGAGGCCTGCCGGCCTCCGCTATTTTTCATATTATGTCTTTTATTTTTGCGTCTTTAATTATGGGGGGCTTAGAATCGCCAGGAGGCGGCGCGGTAACAATGGACAATCCATGCCGGACGAAAACCGTTGTTATGGGCGACGGTGAGCCGCCGGCTCGACGGTCATCGACCTGATGAATAGTGTCGGCGATGTCCAGGTCGTTGGCACCATTAAGCAAGGCCTCGCTGGCGTTTGAACGCTGAATGCGCCTTTCATGACTTGGTCGGCGATTCGCCGCAGTTCGGTGGATTCTCTGTCGGCGAGCCGGTCCTGTGAGCGCGCAACGGCTACGAGCTGGGCCTCCGCAACGGCTCTCTTGGCCGGGTAGTCGAGGTGGAAGAGGGGCTTGAATCCTCTATAGGAGGCGACGGGCGCACGGCGCTTTCCGCCGATCTGCTGCAGTACCTGGGGCACCTGTGGCACGCCTACGCCATCACCTGCCACAAAACCCAAGGCAGCAACAATCAGTTGATTACTATCTCTGTATATACTGTAGCCTATGCCTTAATTTCACGTAAATAAAAGCTAACGCGCAGCTTGCCAGAATGATATTCTCTGTGGCAGTCTATGCATAATGTTACAATATTGCCCAAAGATTCAGGACCATCTTCACTGCACAGAAGCATATGATGACCTTGGGCGCTACTTTTAGTCTCGCCACATATAAAACAAACAAAACCATCTCTAGTTTTTGCTAATTTCTGAATTTTTCTGTGTGCTGCCGACCGAGTCATCAGAATCTCCCGCGGAAACCTGTTTTTGTTGAGCCCCCCTTGAGGCGTCTATCGCCTGCCTAATTCTTTGTGGCAGCTCACTTACTTTGCCGGCAGCGGAAACCCCAAATGCACCGGGTGCGATTTTATCCAGCAAATCTTCTGATTCCCGGCGGAATGCTTTCGCTTCCTCCTTCGTCATTCCTGCATAGCGCTGCCAAACAGCGTATTCTCCAGGTTTATCTACACTCTGAGTAAGAATTTCAGAATGAGGACATGTCCTGGCGTTATGACCGATTTCACCGCATTTTGTACAAGCCATTTTTTTTACTTCAGTTTAGGCTGACGAATAGATATTTCGAAATCATCATTGTCATCATTGTCTTCGGCTGCTCTATTGGGTGTGATCTCAATTCCGCCGTTCCCATAAGATATTCTCCAGACATTTTCTGAAATTCGAGGCAATTCATTTCCTGTGATTAAAATTTGATAGATATCTACCTCACCGTTTGCGCGGAGTATTGCAATTTTTTCATCAAATACATTTAGGACGCGGTCGCCTTCTGACAGAAGTTTAATCTTGAACAACATTTAGCACCCCAAATCTCTAGATGGTTACCAGAATAATTCACAGTGTTAGCATTATACACTCTCATTTCTTGGTAGTATAATGCATAAATTCAATTATCAGCGCAGGCAGTTCGACTGAACAAAGATGTTCATGCCATGTGTAGGTGGCCCATACTTAGAATACCACGCTTGTCATTGCATCTAAATCGCCAGCATACTTCATCTGATCGTTGCCAAGTAGCTGGTCCTTACCCCTTGATTGAGGCCGGAATAGCAGAAATACAATGCATCCGAAAGATGAAATGGCCTGATGATCCCATCCATTGCTACAAGATCGCTGTGTCGGTCGCCCTTCCTAATAAGGCCTATACAGAGGTCAATCAACGGATTAACGATTTTTTTACCAAATTACAGGCTTTCGAGTAACTTTGCTCCGACTGCCCAGAAGGTATGGGTGCCAGACATCCGCCCTGTATACTTTCGCGCGACTGCTTGATAATTTTGTCAATTGAACATAGAGTATGGAGGTAGGAGGATACACCACTATGCCGTTCCGTCAACGGACCATCATTGAAGGTAATCAAGCACTCCGCATCCCTCAAAGAGAAGGCTGGGCGGCGATCCGCGATCACTATCAGCAAATCGACGCTGAACAAGAGGTAGGGATCGTACTTCCTGTCGGCTGCGGCAAGTCTGGGCTTATTGCGCTGTCGCCATATGCGCTCCAGGGAGAAAGGGTGCTCGTCATAGCGCCCGGCACCCGGATTCGCGCGCAGCTCGGCAATGACCTTCGGGCCAACAGCGATACAAATTTTTATGACCGATGCCGCGTAATTGATGCGGCGCAAGACTACCCTGAGACGGCCATCGTCGAGGCCGGCCGAGTCAACCACGATGATATCCACCATGCCGACTTCACGGTGACGAATATTCAGCAAATCGCCGGCGAAGAGAACCGCTGGCTTGATGCGTTGCCCCAGGATTTCTTCGATCTGATCCTGGTGGATGAAGCTCACCACAACACAGCAGCCAGCTGGCAGCAGGTCAAACGACGATTCCCGCACGCCCGCATCGTGAATTTCAGTGCGACGCCGGTGCGCGCTGATGGTGCGCTTATGGAAGGGCAAGTAATTTACAGCTTCCCCGTTCTCCGCGCCATCGAAGCCGGTTACGTCAAGCGCCTGAGGGCAAAGATGCTGAGGCCAACCGAGTTACGGTATGTCGACCGCTCGGACGGCCAAGAGCGAGTGATCGGTGCCGATGAAGTTCGCCGGATAGGCGAGATGAACGCTGAATTCCGACGCGGTATCGTGATGTCCGACGAGACGCTTGCGTCTATCATCGACCAGTCCATCGCGGAACTGCGACGGCTCCGTCAAGAGACCGGTGAGCAGCGCCTGAAGATCATCGCTTCCGCGATAAACTACAACCACTGCATCCAGATCACGGAGGCCTTCCGCGCGCGTGGCTTGAGGGCCGATTACGTTCATTCGCGCGAGGGGCAGGCGAACGATCAAGTCTTCCAGAAACTCGACAACCATGAGTTGGACGTCATCGTCCAGGCGAGGATGTTGGGCGAAGGGTTCGATCATAAGTACCTAGCCGTGGCCATGGTTGGTAGCATCTTCGCAAACCTGAGCCCCTTCGTACAGTTTATCGGTCGCATCATGAGGGTCGTGGAGCAAAACCAGCCGGGCCATTCGATCAACCAAGGCGTCGTCGTCTTCCACGTTGGCGCAAACATTGCCCGTCGATGGGACGACTTCAGGCAATTCAGCCAGGCCGACCAGGACTATTTCTCTGAGCTGCTCCCTGAAGTCGAACAAGTTGAATTCACCGATAATGTCGCCGAACGTGAACTTGGCGGAGTGAGTGGTATCGCACCTGTCGAAATCCTGGAAGAACGGGGCGTCTGCGCTACGGATTTGGAACCAATCGGTGATCCGCAGGCGGCGGCGCTACTCCAACAGCTTGCCGATATGGGCATTACACCCGACCAAGCTGCCCAAGAGATTCGGCGGCTAAGGACGACCCGCCAAGACTGGCGTGAAGCGAGACGGGCATCACTGACCGAACGTGTCAAAAATGAGATGGGTGGAATCCTTGCGCGCCTTGGGATCAATCCCGGCGGTCGCACCTTGGACCGCCGACACCACGACAGGAATTTCACCTGGGCCGTGGCGGAACTGCACTGTCGGGTCAACAAGTATGTTGGTGGCGCCGCCGCAGACAGGCAAAACTTTACCCTCGAGCAGCTTGATGCGGCCCACACCGCGCTGCCGGAGCTCGTCCGGGCTTTCGAGGAGGAGCTTCGCAATGCCTAGGCCAAAGTCGCTTATTCTACCCATGGAGATCACGACGGCAGCAAGGTCACACAATTGCCGGCACAACGATAGACATCGCATAGCGATGGGCCAGCAAAGGCTAGCCGTTACCGTTGATGGTGACAAACACCATTATTGCTTAGAATGTGCAAAAATTTTTCTAACCAAGGATATAACCCGCCTCAATGAACTATTGGAAACGGTCGATCAGGCCTTCGCGCCGGTCTAGCAGCCCGTGCCCTGAAAAGGCGCTCTGTCCCGTGTGAAGCCAACAGGTCCCATCCCCATTCAGCCTTTATCCTTCGGACACGCGGGAAAAAGCATGAGTGGGGGTGGGGCCACGCCTTATCCTGGGGTTTTGCGCGCTTTCTTTTGTGCGGGTGATGGTGCAGGTTCGGACGCACACGGACAAAAGAGCATCAGTATGCCTCCTGCACCCAGACTCGTCCCTTTGGCCCTCATCCTCGGGCTCTTCATGGCGGCCTGCACGGATAACACGGCGGGCGTCCCGGTGAGCGTTGAATCAGGGGCCATCACCAAGGCGATGGCGGATAAGGCGGTCGCCATCTTCCTGGATGAATGCAAGACGTTGTCCGTTGGCGCCTGGCGGGATGTGGCGATGGCGCGGGCGAGCGCGCGGGTGAGCGCTGCGGCTGACCGGCAGGAGCGCTATGGCTGGGGCTCGGAGCTGGAGATTGTCATCGACTTCAGCCCCACCCTGACGACCCCCACCGCCAACGCGGCCCATGCCGCGCAGCGGACCCTGACGTATATCCTGGGAGGCGCAAGCAAGCCTGGGATTGTCGCCAAGGACCGCATCTCCCAAACGCTGTGCGGCATGAAGACGACGGAAAAGGCCCAGGACAGCTTCAAGTCCGTCCCGGCGCTGGCGGTGCTTGGCTCTTGATGCGTCGGGAATGAACCTCCCAGGGAAAGGGCCGGAAATGGCGGAATCCATCGATTTCTATTTCGATTTTGCCTCACCCTACGGCTATTTCGCCAGTCTGAGCCTTGACGCCCTGGCGGCGAAGCATGGGCGCACCGTGACATGGCGTCCGATCCTGTTGGGCGCGGTGTTCAAAGTCACAGGCATGAAGGCCAATGTGCAGCAGCCGTTGCGCGGCGATTATTTGCTGCATGATGTAAAGCGAATCGGCCGGTTGCTGGGCTGTCCCCTGACGGTGCCGCCTGCCTTGCCGGTGAATCCGTTGATGGCGACACGGGCTTATTGGTGGCGGTTCGACCGGGACCCGGAGAAAGCGAAGGATCTTGCCCGCGCTTTCTACCACGCGCACTGGGGTGAAGGGCGCGACATCGGCCCCATCGAAATGGTGATGGCGGTGGCCGAAGAAACTGGCCTCGATCCGGTGGCGCTGGCCGAGGCGATGCAGGATCCAGCGGTGAAAGACCGGCTGCGCGATGAGACCGGCAAGGCCATCGCACGGGGTGTCTTCGGCTCCCCTTTCATCATCGTCGATGGTGAACCCTTCTGGGGATGGGACCGCCTGGGGATGATCGACCACTGGCTGTCCACCGAAGGAGAGTCGACGCTGAAGGGACCGTTGCGTGCCGTCGATCATCCCCATCGCTGATCCCCTGGACCCGCGCATCGCCGCTTATCGTGATGTGCGTGAGCGTGACCTTGTCGGACGAGACGGGCAGTTCCTGGCTGAAGGGGCTGTGGTGCTGCGCAGCCTGCTTGCCTCGGCGAGGCATCGGGCGGTGTCGCTGCTGCTGGCCGAGAAGCGGGTGGCTCCGCTGATGCCGATGCTTGCGGAATTACCCGACGGTATTCCCGTCTACAGCGCCGGGCAGGAGGTTCTGGACGCCATCGCCGGTTTCCCCTTGCACCGTGGCATCCTGGCGCTTGGCCAGCGCGCGCCAGAGCCGACGCCCGAACAGCTTTTGGGAAGTTTGGGAGCGCGGGCGCTGGTGATCGTGCTGTACGGCATCGGCAACCATGACAACATGGGCGGGATCTTCCGCAACGCGGCGGCCTTTGGCGCGGATGCGGTGTTGCTCGACGCCACCTGCTGCGACCCTTTGTACCGCAAAGCCATCCGCGTTTCGGTCGGGGCGACGCTGCTGGTTCCCTTCATCCGATTGGACCCTGCCGCCGATCCCGTCGGGCTCCTGGCGGATCAGGGGTTCGAGGTCTTTGCGCTGAGCCCGGCGGGGGAGGGCGCGCTGGCCGGATTACGCCGCCCCGAGCGAGCGGCGCTGCTGCTTGGCTCCGAAGGGCCGGGGTTGCCGGCGAGCGTCCTGGCGCAAACGCGGACGGTGCGCATTCCTATGGCGGCTGGCTTCGACTCTCTCAATGTCGCCACCAGCAGTGGAATTGCGCTTCATCATCTGGCGTTTGCGGCTGCCCGATAGAGGTCATAGCGAGCGGCATCCGCTCAACACGGTGTCGATGGTGGCGCGCTCGCGTCTGTCCATGGAGAGTCGCCAGCGCAGCTTCACCGCCACCCAATCCGCGACATAGCGGCAGAGCTGTCGATGGTCGGGCGGCAGCCACGCTTCTGGTCCCTTGGCGCCTTTGGCGCGGTTGGCGGCGGCGGATACCGGGACCAGGGTGCGTGGATCGGACAGGTCGTTGGCGTAGGCCTTGCGCCGGTCACGATCCCAGGCGGAGCCGCCGCTGTCATACGCTTCCTCAAGCGCCACGCGGTGGTCGATGTCCATAGCGTGCGGATCCTGGAATTCTTCGCCCGTGTAGAGGTCGCGCCAGCGGCCACGCAGCACGCGACAGCCATCGGATGAGAGCTGCACGGGAGAGAGGCTGTCGCGAATCAGAACCTCGGTGCGGGTGTCGCGGCAGTTGCCGTCAAGGTCCAGCCAGTGCGGCCAGTCTTCCCGGTTATAGCCGCCGTGCGGCTTCTCGGGCTTCACCGGAATCTGCGCCAGCCACCCTTGCACGGAAGTGACCTCGATGCGCTCGGCGTTGGGTGGAACCGGAGGCGCCTGATAGGCGGCGTGCTTCGCCTTGTGCCTGTGCGCGTGTCTGCTTGGGCCGGTCGGCAGAATCCCCAGGCGCCAGAGCAGCGTCACACCCACCAGCACCAGAAACAGCGCCTTCAGCAGGCGCCGCCGCCATGATGGTTGTGGTAAACCGTTCGACCTTCCCCCCATGCGCCCCGCGCCTTCTCAGCCGCCGGAACCATACGTTCCGGTATGGGGAAGGAATACGGGGCGCTTGCGCAAAAGGGAAGCTCCCGCCGCCGCTGATCAGCGGCGAGAGGCGGGCATAACGGTCAGTGCTTCGAGAGCACGTCGAGGAGCATCGGCGCCCATAGGACCAGGCACCAGGCGACACCGATCAGCACCCCTCGGGTGATGTCGTCGAAGGTTGGCTCATGCAGACGGAACACATGCCACACCGCGTCTCTGTTCTCGTCGTCGTCGAGGTTTTGGGTTATGGGCATGGGGCCGTGCCTTTGGTTGGAGGCGGGGATGGGGCGGATTCCAGCGTCGTTGTGAAAAACCCTTTCCAATGCCTGGCGGTTCCACCGGATTGCGGTAACCCTTACCGGGCAGCCCAATCGATCGTGGTGGCCAGCCCCTCCAGCAGGCCGGTGCGGCACGCCATCCCGAACGCGGCGCGCGCCTTTGACGGGTCGCCGATCGACCTTCGGATATCGCCTGGACGCGCCGGTCGATGGATGCGGCGGACCCGTTTGCCGCACAGATCTTCAAGCACCTCCAGCAGCATGAGAAGCGAGGTGGGCCGGCCCGTGCACAGATTGTAGACGCCGGCTCCCCGCCGGTGCTGAGCCATGGCGAGCGTCAGGTGACGAACCACGTCGCCGACAAAGACGAAGTCGCGCACCTGCGCGCCATCACCGTAGATTTCCACCTCTTCACCGCGCGCCACCCGGCGGGCGAAGATGGAGATCACCCCGGAATAGGGGGATAGCGGGTCCTGGCGCGGTCCGTAGACGTTGAAGAAGCGAAACCCCAGGGTCGGCACAGCGTGCAGCTCCCAGGCGATGCGGCCATGCAATTCGCAGCCCAGCTTGTCCACCCCATAGGCGGAACCCGGCAGCGGCGCCGCATCCTCGCGCAAAGGGAAAGACTGAACGGCGCCATACACCGCCGCTGAGGAGGCGTAGACAACCGGCACGGGCAGGCCGCCGTGTATAGTCCGCGCCACATCGAACACGGTGACCGCGCCGCCGCTATTGGTGTGATGCGTCTCGGCCCAATCCTTTGTGGAGCGCGGCACCGAGGCCACGGCGGCGAGGTGGAAAACGCCATCGACCCCGTCCATGGCGCGGCGTACGGCGTCCATATCGGCGACATCCCCGATCATCACCCTGGCCTGCGCCGGCATGTGGTCGAGACGACCGGTTGACAAATTGTCGAGAACCGTGACGGCGTGTCCCTCTGCCAGCAGGCTGTCGGTCAGGTGAGAGCCGATAAAGCCGCACCCCCCGGTAACCAGGTAATGGGGCATCCCATGATCTCCCGTTGATTCACCGTAGAGAGGAACCCTCGTAGAGATGGGAAACGAACGCTTTGGTGTTGATCTGTCATCGGAGGTAGGCGCTGGGGTGGGGAGCGCTACTTCTTCTGGGAGCGATTCGGCGCCTCTGGCGCCAGGGCGCTGGCGGATAGCAGGTGCACGCTGTTCAACAGGCTTATCCACGCCTCTGTCCACAGATCGGTGGATAACTCTCGTCAAGCCGCCTTGTGCGCATGCTGGGGCCTGCTCAAGGAACAAAAAATAGTATGCTTAAGATATCATCATTATTTTGTGTGGTTAAAAGGCTGGATAGTATAGAAAATACTCATATTTTATGATAATAATTAAGATTACTGAATGTAATTCTATTATTCATAATAGAATTAACAAGTGATGCTACTTCCAGATTTTTGTACATATATTATCCTATTCAAAGAGTTCGGCATGAGTGCCGGCGCGGACAAAGATAATGAACCCTGCTTTGATGCTGTCATCAAGCTTGTACGCCAATAGGAAATCACCCCCAATATGGCACTCCCGATGCCCGGCCCAGTTGCCCTCCAATGGATGGTCGAGCCATTCAGGCCCAAGTGGGGCGTCGTTGGCGATTAGCAGCAACATGGCTTGCTTGAGCCGGTTCATATCATACCGGCCTCCCCGCGATAGGCGCTCCCAATCTTTCAGAAAGGACTTGGTGTAGTCCGCCGCACGCGGTATCGGGGCGCGCTTACTTGCCGCTGTTCTTTTCGAGGTCATCAAACAGTTCAGTCTCTGTCACAAAGCGGGCGTGGCGTGTCCGTGCAATCTCGTCGGCCTCGATCATCGCGGTGCGTGTTTCGATGTTCGGCGCTTTGAGCGCGAAAGGCATTTGCTTTTCGGCGACCACGCGCATCAAAAACACACGCACGGCATCAGAGACAGACAGGCCCATTGCGGCAAGCGTCTCAGTTGCTTGCGCCTTGACTTGTTCGTCTATGCGGACATGGACCATTGTCGTCGTAGCCATAACGGCCTCCTTTTGTCTGAGATACATTGTATCGCAAATATTTACCTCAGGGAACACCTTCCTCGCCTGCTCCATTCGATGCGACTCTGAGTGCGGATGGAACGAAGCGCTGACCGTACCGTCGCCGGAGCATGCTCGACGGATTATCTGCGGTCCTGATCATTGGACCGCTATGGCCGGTCGTTGCGCGGCTGAGGGTTTTGAGGTAATCGATTGGGTCCCTTATCTTTTTTCGCCGCACCTTGAGGGGACATGCCGAAACCCTCCCCACCACGCAGGCCTGGGCCCGCCCGCCGGACCGGATCTCCCCCACCGCACCCGCATTCACACCCGCATGCTGAACCGAAGACGCTGTTCCGTGTCGCCGGATTGGCGGCGGTGACGGCGCTGTTCGCGCGCGCCCCGGAACAGGTCGAACGGCTGTTCTTCGACGAACGGTTGAAGGGCGAGGTGGGGGAGTTTTGCAAGCGTCTCGCCCAGCTGCGCCGGCCTTACCGTCTGGTGGAGGGTGAGGAGTTGGCGCGCGTCGCCGGCACGGCCATGCATGGCGGTGTGGTGGCGCTGATAAAGCCGCGCCCCATCCCGCTCTTCGATAGCGAGGAGGCCAGGGGCTGGGCCAGGGATGGCCAGCCGCTGTTGATCCTCGACGGGGTCGGGAATCCACACAACCTCGGCGCCATTGTCCGCACCGCGGCGTTCTTTGGCATGCCCCGGCTGATTGTCTCCGATCATCCCGGCCAGGCCCTGCCATCCGAAGCCAGCTACCGCATCGCCGAAGGCGGCTTTGAATGGATCGAGGTTTGGCGGGCCGAGCGCTTCGCCAACACGCTCAAGCGGCTGAAAGGCGCCTATCGGGTGGTGGGCACGGCGCTGGGGGAGCGCTCCCAGCCGCTCGCCACCCTGCACATCAACAGCGGGCAAACAGGCGACCGGGCTCCTCTGGCCCTCGTGCTCGGCAACGAGGAGGTGGGATTGTCAGCGGCGACGCTCGCCGCCTGTGACGCGGTCGTTCGGATACCCGGCTCCGGTCACGTGCAGTCGCTGAACGTCGCCGCCACCGCTGCGATCCTGATTCATACAGCCTTGGGTCATAGTCCAGGACGATAAGCGGGGCTTGATCCCAACATCACGCTCCGCACCACCGTTGCGTGAAATGTTCCGATCGGATGATTATAATGGAGGGAAACACATGAACTGGCTGAAATCGCTCCTCGTCATCGGCGCTCTCGCCATTGTGCCAGCGCAGGCGCAGGCGCAATCCAATCTTGAAAAGATCAAGGCGGCGGGCGTCTTGAAGATCGGCACGGAAGGCGCCTATGTGCCCTTCTCCTATCACGATGCGTCCGGCAAGCTCGTTGGCTTCGACGTCGAGATCGGCGAGGCGGTCGCCAAGAACCTCGGCGTGAAGCCGCAGTTCCTTGAGAGCAAGTGGGACGGGCTCATCGCCGGTCTTGACGCCAACCGCTACGACGCCGTCATCAACCAAGTCGGCATCACCGAGGCGCGCAAGCAGAAGTATGATTTCTCCGAGCCCTATGTCGCATCCAAGGCCGTTCTCGTCGTCAAGGGCGACAATACCGGGATCAAATCCTTCGCGGATCTGAAGGGCAAGAAATCGGCGCAGACCCTTTCTAGTAATTTCGGCAAGATCGCGCAGAACGCGGGCGCTGAACTCGTCGGCACCGATGGTTTCGACCAGTCGATCCAACTCGTTCTCAATGGCCGTGCGGACGCGACGGTCAATGACAGCCTGTCGTTCCTCGACTTCAAGAAGCACAAGCCCGACGCCAACGTAAAGATTGCCGCGCAACAGGAAAACGCCGATTTTTCCGGTATCATCATTCGCAAGAATGAGCCGGATCTCCTTGCCGCCATCAACAAGGCGCTCGAGACGATCAAGGCGGACGGCACCTACAAGAAGATCGCCGACAAGTATTTCGGTGAGGATGTCTCCAAGTAACGCCCGTTTACGACCGGCGCGATTTGCGCTCTAAAAATTTGATTTGACGAGCAGATTCACGCGCTCGGCCTTTCAGGCCGAACACGATCTGCTCTAAGAAGGCAGGGCTTTTGTCCCTGCCTTTTTATGTGCAAAATACGGGTTCACCAGGGAGAATCGGTTTTGACCCATTGGCTGACACTGATGCTTGAATCGCTGCCCTCTCTCCTTTGGGCAGGGTTGATTTTCACCATTCCCCTGACGCTGCTGTCCTTCGCCCTCGGCCTGGCCGTCGGTCTGAGCGCGGCGCTCATCCGCTTGTTCGCACCGGCGCCCTTCGCCGCGGTCATCAAATTCTATGTATGGATCATTCGCGGCACACCGCTCCTCGTTCAGCTGTTCTTGATCTTCTACGGCCTGCCGAGCGTCGGCGTCATCCTTGACGCCTTCACCGCGGCGCTGATCGGTTTCACGCTCAACATCGGCGCCTATAGCTCGGAGATCCTGCGCGCGGCCATTGCGTCGGCGCCCAAGGGGCAATGGGAGGCGGCCTATTCGATCGGCATGAGCTGGGGGCAGGCGATGCGCCGCACCATCCTGCCGCAGGCCGCCCGCGTCGCCGTTCCGCCGCTTTCGAACAGCTTCATCTCGCTGATCAAGGACACCTCGCTTGCCGCGGCCATCACCGTGCCGGAGATGTTCCAGGCGGCGCAGCGCATCGTCGCAACCACCTATGAGCCGCTGATTCTCTATGTCGAAGCGGCGTTGATCTACCTTGTGATGAGTTCGGTCCTGTCCTCCCTCCAGGCGCGGTTGGAGAACCGTCTCAATCGCTACGGCGGATTCCTGGAGGCACGCTCATGACAATGGTCGAACTCAAGAACATCGTGAAGCGTTTCGGCGATCTGACCGTTCTGAACGACGTTTCGCTCAGTGTCGCGGAGGGCGCGGTGATGGCGCTCGTCGGTCCTTCCGGCGGCGGCAAGAGCACGCTTTTGCGCTGCATCAATCTGCTGGAAATTCCCACCTCGGGCTCAGCCGATATCGCCGGCGACAGTCTGGCGTTTCACCCCGGCGGCCGTGTCGGCGCCAAGGACATTCACCGTGTGCGGCGCCATACCGGCATGGTGTTTCAGAGCTTTCAGCTTTTCCCGCACCGCACCGTGATCGAGAATGTGACGGAGGGCCTCACCACCGTGCTGAAATGGCCGAAGGAGCAGGCGATGGCGCGGGCGATGATGCTCCTCGAAAAGGTGGGGCTCGCCCACAAGGCCGATGTCTGGCCCTCGACCCTGTCGGGAGGCCAGCAGCAGCGCGTGGCGATCGCGCGGGCGCTCGCACCCTCGCCAAAGGTGCTTTTGTGTGACGAGCCGACATCCGCGCTCGATCCGGAGCTTTCCGGCGAAGTCATCGATGTGCTGGCGCAATTGGCGCGCGAAGGAACGACCATGGTCATGGCGACGCATGATTTGCGGCTCGCCTTGAAAATCGCCCATGAGGTGATCGTTCTCGACGGCGGCGTGATCGTCGAGAGGGGATCGTCGCGCGCTATCTTCACGCAGCCGCAGCACGAGCGGACGAGGCGTTTCATCGCAACATTGACGCATGAAGACAGCAATACGCAGGGCGAGGGGATCTGAACGAATTTCCGGGCGATAACCGGGGAGCGTTATCCCAGCGCCACGATCAGCACCACCGCCGCAATGCCGATGGCCATCATCGGCAGCATCTCGACCCCGTTGACGTTCCAGATCGGTGCTCGCTTGCGGCCATGGTGGCCATGATGATGAGTCTCACCCATGGCGACAATGTCGGCCTGGGTGGTCGGGTGCATGCGTGGTGAAGAGATCGCCGGGGCTGCGGGGGAGGCCAGATCGACCACGCCATCGCTGTTGCCGGCCTCTGCATCCCGCCGCAGCCGGGCGAGCAGGGGGGAAAGATCCACGTCGATCCCCGAGCGCTCCAGCCGTTCGACCACGTCGGTGACTTCGGTCATCGACATGGTGTCCAGCGGCAGGATGCGCGCCAGATCATCGAGGTGCAGGTGACCATCGCGCCGAGCGGCCTCTTCCAGGCGGCGATAGGCGGAATCATCGATGTCCATGCCGTGCTCTCCTGAAGTCTTTACCTTTCGCAATAAACGCCGCGCGCGCGTCGGGCGTTCCAAGGAAGGCTTGTCGTTCAGGTCTGGCGACCCAACCTTCGGTTCAACAAATCATAGCGGACGGGAGGCCGAATCGATGCTGACACAATTCCTGCGTAAACCCCTCACGCCCCCTTCGGCGCAAGACGCCTTGCCCGGTCGCCCGCAGGCGATGCCCGTGCCGGATCACCATCACGTCAACGGCCATCCGCTGGCGCCCCCCTTTCCCGCCGGGCTGGAGACAGCCGATTTCGGCCTCGGCTGCTTTTGGGGGGCCGAGCGCAAGTTTTGGTCATTGCCGGGCGTGTGGGTGACCTGTGTCGGCTACCAGGGCGGTCCCACCCCCAACCCGACCTATGAGGAGGTGTGCAGCGGCCAAACCGGCCATGCCGAGGTGGTGCGGGTGGTCTATGACCCCACACTGCTGCGGTATGAGGAGCTGCTGACGGTCTTCTGGGAAAGCCACAACCCCACTCAGGGCATGCGCCAGGGCAACGATGTCGGGACGCAGTACCGTTCGGTGATCCACACCCATTCCGCAGCGCAGCAGCACGCCGCCGAAGCCTCGCGCGCCGCCTATGAACAGGCGTTGGCCGGGGCGGCCTATGGCGCCATCACCACCGAGATCCACGAAGCGCCGCCCTTCTATTACGCCGAAGCCTACCACCAGCAATACCTGGCCAAGAACCCCCAAGGCTATTGCGGCCTGGGTGGAACGGGGGTGAGCTGCCCCGTATGACGACAGGGATGTAGCGGCGGGGGTGGGGCAATCGCATTAGAAGATAATATCTCCCATTAGGAATACCGTCATCCCCGCGGAAGCGGGGACCCAGACTTCACAGCGAAGGGACTGCTTGGAAATCCTGGGTCCCCGCTTCCGCGGGGATGACGAATGTGTTAAAAATAAATGACTTAAGTCTTCCAATGAGAATGTGATCTCTTTATGCGATTGCCCTGCGACGGGGGTGGGGCAGGGTTGCAGGCGGTGGCTTGTCCGGGTATGTTCAGGGGATCTTTTGAATGCCCTTGATGGCGCTTGCCTGGAATCCGCACCTCTCCATGATGAAGGAAAGAACAGAGCTGTCCATGCCGGTCCTCGGCGACCTGCTGGACTTTTGGCTCAGCAAATGTTCCGGCGGGAATCCGCCCGTGTCCAGCACCATTACCCCAGCGGAGCTGAGGCCGTGGAAGGACAATATTGTCATCTTCGAAATCTTCGGAGAGGATAATTATGTCTATTCTTACTATGGCAAGGGGCTGGAAACGGCGTGGGGGCATTCGCGCCTTGGCCATACGCTGGACGCGCTTCCCGACGAGCAGAGAGCCATCCTGCACAGCGAATATCAGGGTGTCCTGAACGGGCGGCAGCCCGTCGGGCGCGTTTACACCGGCAGTTTCGACGGTGTGGCGCGCACGTTCGAGCGCCTGGTTCTGCCGCTGTCCAGCGACGGGGTCACCGTCGATAAGCTGCTCGTCGCCGCGTATGAGATGCCCACCTCGTCCCCTCTGCCAACCCCGATCCCTGACGCCACGATCCCTGACGCCACGATCATTGACATCACGCAAGCGGGAGCCACGGCATGAAGCCGCGCATGCCTCATCTCATCGCCCCGACCACCCAATCCGGCATCGCCACCGCCGATGAGTTCAATCTTTGGTGCGCGCTGAACGGTCGCCCCTTCAACCTGATCCCCAACACCCAGGCCGATGGTGGGTCTTTGTGGGATGTGGAGGTTTTGCCGGGAACGCCGGGCGCCGGGACCGTGTACTCCACCAAGCTCACGGATGAGGCGCTGGCGGTGATCGCCGGGTTCGCCTTCCTGACGGGCGTGGAATGGGCCTATGAAACCCGCGCCGCCGAAGACCTGATTCCCGCGCCGATTCCCGAACCCGTCCCCAGCGTCATCCCCGAGTCTGTTCCCGAGCCCACCCCTGTGCTTGAGAGCGAAGCCGATTTTGCGATCGACGATGAAGACGGGATTGAAGACGAGGAGGAAATCGAGGACGAGGATGAGCCGGAGGCGCCCGCACAGGAGGCTCTGGTCGAGTCTCCAATAGTAATCCCCGGACCCTTCGTGCATGAAATCGCCCCCATCCTCGTGGCGTCGGATTTGGAGTTGGTGATTTCCGACGACGGGTCATACCGGCTTCCGCCCACCAGCTTGCTGCAATCGCCGCCGCCGCGTCCGCAGATGCAGCATGATGAGGGATTGCTCGCCCGCAACGCGCGCATGCTTGAGACGGTGCTGAAGAATTTCCGTGTGCGTGGCGAGATCATGGACGTCCGGCCAGGGCCGGTTGTCACGCTCTATGAATACGAGCCGGCGCCGGGCACCAAGTCGGCCACGGTGATCAACCTGACCGACGATATCGCCCGGTCGATGAGCGTGGTCACCACCCGCATCGCCATCGTGCCCGGCCGCAGCGTCATCGGCGTCGAACTGCCGAATCCCGTGCGCGAGATGGTCTATTTGCGCGAAATGTTCGATGCGGAGGCGTTTCGCGCCACCGCGGCGCATCTTCCCATCGCGCTGGGCAAGGACATCAGCGGCCAGCCGGTGGTGGCCGATCTCGCCCGCATGCCGCATTTGCTGGTGGCCGGCACCACCGGCTCGGGCAAGTCGGTGGCGATCAACACGATGATCCTGTCGCTGCTCTACCATCTGCCGCCGGAGAGTTGCCGCTTCATCATGGTTGACCCGAAGATGCTGGAGCTGTCGGTCTATGACGGCATCCCGCATCTGCTCACCCCCGTCGTCACCGATCCCAAGAAGGCGGTGGTGGCGTTGCGCTGGGCCGTGCGCGAGATGGAAAGCCGCTATGAGGCCATGTCGCGTCTGGGCGTGCGCAATATCGAGGGGTACAACGCCCGCATCGTCGAGCTGATCGCCAAGGGGGAGAAGATGCCCCGCCGCGTCTCCTCCACCGACCCGGAAAACGTGCTGGATTTGACGCCGGAAGAGCCGGTGAGGCTGCCTTACATCGTGGTGATCGTCGATGAGATGGCCGACCTCATGCTGGTGGCCGGCAAGGACATCGAAGCGGCGATCCAGCGTCTGGCGCAGATGGCGCGCGCCGCCGGCATCCATCTGATCATGGCGACGCAGCGTCCCTCGGTGGATGTCATCACCGGCACCATCAAGGCCAACTTCCCGACGCGCATCAGCTTTCAGGTGACCTCGAAGATCGACAGCCGCACCATCCTCGGCGAAGCCGGGGCGGAGCAACTGCTGGGTCAGGGCGACATGCTCTATATGCAAGGCGGTGGGCGCATCACCCGCGTGCACGGTCCTTTCGTCTCGGATTCCGAGGTCGAGGAGATCGTCCACTTCGTCAAGGCGCAGGGGCATCCCAACTACGTCACCGCCATCACCGAAGAGGAAGAGGATCTGGTCGCCGACGAGGATGACGATTCCTCCGGCTCCTCGGGTGACGATCTGTACATGCAGGCGGTCAATCTGGTGGTGCGCGAGGGCAAGGTGTCGGTCAGCTTCATCCAGCGCCAATTGCAAATCGGCTACAACCGCGCCGCCCGCATGGTCGAGCGTATGGAGCAGGAGCGTGTCGTCTCCACCGCCAACCACCAGGGCAAGCGCGAAGTGCTGCTGTCGATGGTTGGCTTGAACAGCAAGCGCAACGGGTAGAGATCGGTTCCACTGACCCGCGACCCGAACTTTTCGGGGCGCGTGTCAGTGGGCCTCTCGCCATCATCCCCCGTTCAGCACCCGAATCATCCCGTTGGCGGCGATCAGGACCACTTTGGTCACGAGGATGACCCGCATGCTGTCCAGCAACAGCAGCAGCAGCGTGATGGTCAGTCGGTTGTGTCGTGCAAAGAGCGCGCCGACCATGTCGATGATGGTGTCGTGCAGGCGGGCGGTGGCCGCGCCGGTCACCCACAGCAGCAGCGGCGCTCCGATCAGGAAATAGATCACGCCACGCCACCAGGCGAACAGCGCCGGCGTGGCGGTGAAGATACCGACCCCAACGGCGATCCACACCATCGCCGGCCAGAGATCCACCCTCTCTCCTTCGGCCTTTTTCTGGGGGGCCGGGCTGTGGTTGGCCTTCCTGTGCATGGTCATTCAGACCCGGTCATTCAGGCTCCCGGCAGATGACGGTAGGCCAGCACAAAGGCGGGCTGGCCATTTTCGTCGGCAAGCGGCAACAGCAGTTCAACGGAGCGTGCACCCGGCAGCAACGGGTCGCCGCTCACCAGGAAGCTCATGGCGTCACGCTGCGCCAGACAGTTGCGCAGATCGGACAGGGAGCGTTCGACGACGTGGGAGGGGTGGCAGGCTGACACCCGCTTGCCCACCGGGCGGAAGCCCAAGCGCCGCTGCACCATACGACCGCAGGAGCGGTAGATGAAATCCCCCGCATCGCCGGCGGGGGAGAGCAG
>JAVBJZ010000010.1:0-15526 GCA_031546725.1 Azospirillum sp. | reverse complement strand
ATTTCATGGGCGCAGCGGCGTAATTCCAGCGGCTCTCCGCTTGCCCTGGCTGCCGGCAGGGGGGTCAGCGGACCAGGTGGGGAATAAAACGGCTGTTGTCGCCGGTGATCAGGCTGCGGTCTTCCCGGATGCCGAGGCCACACGCCGTGCCGCCCGCCATCCAAACACCGAAGACGGCGTGGTTGCCCTCGGCTTGCGCCAAGGGCGAGAACGCCTGATAGACCCAGCCGCAATCATCGTAAGGCCCCTCGGTGTCGGCGATCGGCGATCCGATTGGGGCGCCGGTGGCGTCCAGAGTGGCGATGCTGATGTTGCGCCCCTCGCGGCCAAGCAGCGGCTTCGCCACCACCGTGCCGCCAGCAGGGAAGCGGGTCCGCGTGGTGAAGGTGGGCAACAGATTCGGGTGGTTTGGAAACAGCTCCCACAGGAGCGCCAGCAATCCCTTGGACGCCATCACCATCTTCCAGGCCGGTTCGATGATGCTGATCCGCCCTTCCGCCGCCGCATTGACGAGTTCAGGGCCGGCGTGCTCCTGGATCAGCCAGTCCCAGGGGTACAGCTTCATCAGGTGATGGATCGGGTGGCCCGTGTCATCCAGGAACCGCTTCGTGGCGTCGTCGTAGCGGATCTCCTGGATCGGGATGGCCTTGGTGATCATACCCGCCTTCAGCGCCAGCGCTTGCAGATAAGCAAGGGTCGCCTCATCCTCGGGGTGAGGCATCAGGCAGGCGAAATGGATGGCCTCTCTCCCGCTCGCCAACCCCGGTGCGACCGCCATACGGGTGGCCCAGCGCCTTACCAACGCTTCTTCCAGACTGTTGAATTGGTCAGCATCGGGATGACAGTCCTGGAGCCAGCACCATTGCACCACCGCAGTTTCGTACAGCGATGTCGGTGTTTCCGCGTTCAACTCCAACATTTTCGGCGGACTGCCCTTGCCGTCCCAGGCGAAGTCGAAACGCGCATACAGCGCTTTATCCTGTGTGGTGCGCTTCGCCCAGCTCGCCTCCACAGCGGGCGCCGCCCCGTGCGGGATGCCAACCCTGTCATAAAGCCGCCGCGTGATCACATGATCGACCGCGCTTTCGCACAAGCGGTAAACCTCCTCAGCGGCGGCTTCGAGTTCCTCGATTTCGGCGAGGGAGAAGCGCCAATAGGCGCTTTCATCCCAGTAAGGCGCGCCATCGGCCTCGGTGTGGAAGGGAAAGCCGATCTCCTCCAGCTTTTCCGCCCAGTGCGGGCGGGGCGATGCGCGGACTCGCTCCATGCCTGATCAACTGCTCGAAAAGCCGCGCAACGCGCTTGTCGCTCCGAAGCCGGCGCGGCGTCCTTGAAGTGTCGCCGGTTTGGCGGTTCGGGAGGAAGAGTCCGCGCCGCTAAAGAAATAGGAACCGGAACTTGCGTGGTTGGTGCTGAAGTACTCGTCCCTTTTGCGGCGCTCTTCCTCCGGTAATTGCCCAAGCCGCATCCTGCCGCTGCGAACGAAGCCGTTCCGGTCGAAATAGACGGGCCGCGTATAGGAACTTATAAAGTTGTGGGTGGCCATGAAGCCAACAAGCATGGGGATGAAAAGCGTGTTCTGACCATGGGAACTGTCGGTCGCCTGGGTGCAGCCTCCTTCGCCTATTTCCTCTTCACAGGCGCTGAGGCTGGAAAAACGGGGCGCGCGGGCTTCATGCTCTCTGAGAGCGACAGCGGCGGCGGCCTCGCAATTTTCAACAGAGGTGTCGCGTGAGCACGCTTCAAGCGATGAATAGACCGTCGGCTCGCAGATGAACAGGAGAGAGCAGGCTCCCCTGGACAGATCGACGTTCACTCTGTCGGGAGGGATTTCCTCGCTCCCGCAGGTGGTCAGGAAAGGAAGGGCGAGCAGGAGAGGAATGGACCCTCCCACCAGCAGAGTGACCACGGAACGGGAGCGTTTCGGCTGAGGCGCCGGTTCAAGCTTCGTTTGCGATCGCGCCTTAGCGTGACGAGCCATCCTTTAAAAACCCGACCACGAGAGGCAGGCAACCGGAAAGAACATCATAGGCCATGCGCTCTCGTGTTGGACAGGCGGCGGGTATCATGATGGCGATAGCATCCAAACGCGATGCGGTTTTTTGCCGCTCGCAGCGGTTATGTTCCGCTTGAGGCGCTCTCCAATCCTCAGTGCTGGTTGGCGGCGCGCAGAGCCTCTTCCGCCGCTCGGATCAGGGCCATGGCCTTGTTGACGGTCTCCTGATACTCGGATTCCGAGTCGCTGTCGGCGACGATGCCCGCCCCCGCTTGAACATAGAGCATGCCGTCCTTGATCACCGAGGTGCGCAAGGCGATGCAGGTGTCCATAGCGCCCGACGCGCCGAAATAGCCGATGCACCCGGCGTAGACGCCGCGCCGGGCCTTTTCCAGCTCATCGATGATAGCCATGGCGCGGACCTTGGGCGCGCCCGACACCGTACCCGCCGGAAAGCCGGCGATCAGCGCGTCGAGGGCCGAATGCGCCGGGTCCAGCTCGCCTTCCACCGTGGAGACGATGTGCATGACGTGGCTGTAATACTCGACATGCATCTGCTGCGTCACGCGCACCGTGCCGACTTTCGCCATGCGCCCGGCATCGTTGCGGCCCAGGTCGAGAAGCATGAGATGCTCCGCCAATTCCTTGGGATCGGCCAGCAAATCCGCCGCCAATGCTTCATCCTCTTCGGGCGAAGCGCCGCGCCGGCGGGTGCCGGCAAGCGGGCGGATGGTGATCTTGCCGTCGCGCAGACGCACGAGAATCTCAGGACTGGAGCCGACGATCGCCAATTCGCCAAAGTCCAGATGGAACAGGAAGGGCGAAGGGTTGAGGCGGCGCAACGCGCGGTAGAGGGCCAGCGGCGACAGCTTGAACGGAACCCGCAGCCGTTGCGACGGCACCACCTGGAAGACATCGCCGGCGCGAATGTATTCTTTGGCCCGCTCGACGATGGCGTGGAATTCCGCCTGCGTCGTGTTGCTGGTGGGGGTAAGCGGCAGGGCGTTGTCGGTGCGGGGTTCGCGGCGAAAGGGAAGGGGCCGCCCAAGATCGGCCACGGCGTCCGTCAGCCGTTCACGGGCGCGATTGAAGGCGGCTGGGGCGTCAACGCCGGATTCCGGCCAGACCGGCGTCACCAGCGTCACCGAATCCGTATGGCTGTCGAAGATGGCGACGATGCTCGGTCGCGTCATGATGGCGTCGGGGATGTTCAGCTCATCCGGGTTGTCATCCGGCAGCCGCTCCATCAACCGCACCATGTCGTAGCCGAGATAACCGAACAGGCCCGCCGCCATGGGCGGCAGGGTGTCTGGCAGGTCGATCCGGCTTTGCGCGATCAACGCGCGCAACGAGTCGAGCGGTTCTTGTTCGACCGCTTCGTAAGCGGCGGCATCGGACAACGCCCGGCGGTTGATTTCCGCCACGCCACGGCGGCAGCGCCAGACCACATCGGGTTTGAAGCCAATCACCGAATAGCGGTCACGGCGTGAACCGTGCCCACGCTCCGCCGATTCCAGCAGGAAACCAAAGGGGCGTCCGTCCGCCAGCTTGAGATAGGCGGACACCGGGGTTTCCAGGTCGCTGACCAACGCCGTCCACACCACCTGTGGCCGCCCGGCTTCGTACGCGGCGGTGAAGGCGCTGATATCAGGCAGAATTTTCATGGGGAGGCTGCGTATATCTGGGCGATCCGGTCCTGATACACCGTGATCGGGTATTCCTTTTGCAGAGCCTGGGCGAACTGGTTCATCAGATCGCTCTCCAGGCCGCGCGCGACACTCTGTTCCACCGTCGTGAGGTTGGCGTCCTTGGCGGTGGGATCGGCGGCGATAATGTCACGCAAACGGGCGACGCGCTGGATGGCGCTGTCTGCGTTGCCGATCACCACATCGCCTGGTTTTTCTTCAAACAGGCGGGCGATCAGATCCGGGGTCAGGCCCGTGACGTTCCGTGCGGTGCGGGTGAAGGGATCGGTTACGGCGAAGTCGGCTCCAACCGCCGTGGCCACCGCCTGGGCGCTGGCTTCTCCATCGGCTTTCAGCGCGTCAGCGATCGCCTTGGCCTGTTCGGCGGCCTTGCGGGCGCGCTCATCCTCTTGCCAACCGGCGATCACCTCGCCTTGCACTTCAGCCAAGGGCCTTGGCGTAGCGGGGGTGACCAAATCGACGCGGACAGCGAAATACCCGCCATTCTTGCCTTCAACGATGTTGCTCGAGCCCCCCTGCGCCAGAGCGAAGGCGGCCTGCACCATTTGCTCCTGCTCCACGCCGCCGGTCACCGGCGAACCATCCGGGGCCTTGCCCGTACCATCCACAGCCGCAATCTTGGCGATGGTCAGCCCGCGACTCTGCGCCACCTCTTCCAGCGTGGCGCCGCCGGCAAGCTGATCCCCGACCTGATTCGAGACCTTGTAGATTTGATTGTCTGCGGCTTCGAGCTTGAGCTGAGCCAGCAGCGGTTGGCGGACCTCGTCAAGGCTCTTCTCGAAAGCGGGCTGCACGGAGAGGGGCGCCAGAACATGCCAGCCCAGCGGGCTTTTGATCGGGGCGCTGATCGCGCCGGGGGCGAGGGCGAAGGCGTCCTCGCCGACTTCCGGCAATTCAGCCTTGCGGATGTTGTCCAAGGTCATGGCTTCCGCGCCGTGCGTCTTGGCGGCGTCGGCGAGCGGCGCGCCTGCGCGGGCGGCGTCGGCGATGGCCGTGGCCGTGGCCTCGTCACTCACCAAAACCATGGCGATCGTGCGACGCTCGGGCACGATATAGTCGCTGGCGCGCTCGGCATAGGCGGCGCGGATCTGCTCGTCGCTGATTTCGATGTCCTTGGCGACGGCGTCCTTGGTCAGCTCGAAAGAGGTCAAGGCGCGGTATTCCGGCGCGGTGAAACGCGCCTGATGGTCCTCGTAATAGCGCAGCTGCGCCGCCTCATCCGGGGTGTCCACGCCCTTGACGCTGGCGTTCGGGATGCTGATGACTTCAGCCACCCGCTTTTCCTCGCGGCGGCGATACAACGCCTCCACCAGCGGCTTCGGCGGCGCCACGCCGGCGCCGATCGACGAGGCGATCACGCCGCGCGCGATCTCGCGCCGCATCAGCGCCGCGTAGCCTTGCTCGGACAGGCCGATTTCGCGCAGCACGGTGGCGAAGCGGTTACGGTCGAACTGGCCATTCGGGGCGCGGAACGCCGGTTCGTCGGCAATCCGCTGGCGGATGGTGTCGTTGCTCACCACCAGGCCGGCGTGCTTGGCGGCCAGATCATAGAGCGTGCGCTGCGCCAGCGTGGACACCGCCTGGGTGGGCAGGCCGAGCTGGAGAGCCTGCTCGGTCGAAATCGCGCCGCCGAGCATCGGGCGCAGGCGTTCCATCTGCCGGCGGAACTCCTGGTCCAGCTCGCCGCGGGTGATGTCGATCGGGCCGACCTTGGCCACCACGTCACTGGGGGCGCTGGAGCGGCGAACAACGTCACCGATGCCCCAGACGCCGAAGCTGGCGATGAGGAGGATGAACAGGATCTTGACAACCCAAGAGCCGGCGGTGTTGCGGATGAACTGAAGCATGGGGCCCGACAAAGCGCTGGAAATCGATCGGATCGACCGGATCATGCATCATAGAAAGGGTAGGGGGGCACGGCAACCGTGTTTTCCCGGTTATGTTTCTCCGCTATGTTTTCCCGGTTATATTTTCTGGGGGGCCGAAGCTTGTTCGGTCAGACGATATCGGGCACAGTCCGACGCTCTCCTCCTCAGCCAGGGAATTAAGACGCCATGCCCGTACGCCGCACGCTGATCGCCGGGAACTGGAAGATGAATGGGCTCAAGGCTGACGGGCTCCAGCTCGCGTCGGACCTTGCCGGACGCCTGAAGGGGGCGGGGAATGTCCGTTTCGACATGCTGATTTGCCCGCCGTTCCCGCTTCTTTTTCCGGTCGGCGAGGCTGTCAAGGACACGCCGCTGGCGCTCGGCGGGCAGGATTGCGCCGCCAAATCAAAGGGCGCGCACACCGGCGACACCAGCCCGGCCATGCTGAAAGACGCCGGGTGCCGCTACGTCATCGTTGGCCATTCCGAACGCCGCCAGGATCACGGCGAAACCGACGCGACTGTGGCGTCCAAGGCCGCCGCCGCGCATCAGGAGGGATTGGTCGCCCTCGTCTGCGTCGGTGAAACCTGGGTCGAGCGCGAGGCCGGTAAGGCGCAAGACGTGGTTGGCCGGCAGGTCGCCGGCTCGCTGCCGGAGGGGGCCACCGCCGCGAACACCGTCATCGCCTATGAGCCGGTGTGGGCCATCGGGACGGGCAAGGTGGCGACGACGCAGGATGTGGCGGACATGCACGCCTTCATCCGCAACGCGTTGCGCGAACGCCTGGGCGACGCCGACGCGGTGCGCATCCTCTACGGCGGCTCGGTCAAGCCAGACAACGCCGCGGAATTGTTGGGCGTTGAGAATGTCGATGGTGCGCTGGTCGGCGGCGCTTCGCTCAAGGCGGATGATTTCTGGGCCATCGCCACCAGTTGCCGCTAGCATCCCCGGAGGATGCGGGTTAAAACATCGAAGAATTGCGCGCCCGGGCCCGATGATATGGACTCGTGGCGCGTTCTCGGTATGGGTATAGGGATTTTCGTTCATGCATGCGGTGATTCTGGTCATCCACCTGCTGATTGCCGTCACGATGGTGGGCATCATCCTCATCCAACGCTCGGAAGGCGGCGGTCTTGGGATCGGCGGTGGCACGATGGGCGGTATGACAACCGCGCGTGGCGCGGCCAATCTGTTAACCCGGACCACGTCGATCCTCGCGGCGGCCTTCATGACCACCAGCATCATTCTGGCGATCATGGCGACCGGTCCGTCGCGGCCGACATCGATCATCGACACGCTGCCGCCGGGGCAATCGGCTCCGGCGCCGGCTGCGCCCGCCGCTCCGGCGCAACCGGCGCCGCCCGTCGCTCAGTAAGAGTTCGCCCGGTGTTGAAAGGGGCGACTGAAAGCGGCGTCGGTGTCTTAAAAGAGGCGGCCCCTTGAAGCCGCCTCTTTCCGTTGAGGCTGTTTTTGCCTTCTGCACGTGGAAATAGTTCAGGCTTGGGGTCTTCGGACGAACATGACGCGGTACATCTTTATCACTGGTGGTGTCGTTTCCTCGCTGGGCAAGGGACTTGCCTCGGCGGCGTTGGGCGCCTTGTTGCAGGCGCGCGGGTACAAGGTCCGGCTGCGTAAGCTGGACCCGTATCTGAACGTGGATCCCGGCACCATGAGCCCGTACCAGCACGGTGAGGTCTATGTCACCGATGACGGGGCCGAAACCGACCTTGATCTTGGCCATTACGAGCGCTTTACCGGCGTGGCCGCGCGCAAGAGCGACAATGTCACCACCGGCCGCATCTACTCGACGGTGATCGCCAAGGAGCGGCGGGGCGATTATCTGGGCGCCACCGTGCAGGTGATTCCGCACATCACCGACCAGATCAAGGAATTCATCCGCGCCGACGTGACGGATGAGGATTTCATCCTGTGTGAGATCGGCGGCACGGTGGGCGACATCGAATCGCTGCCCTTCCTCGAGGCGATCCGCCAGTTCAACAACGAGGTTGGGCCGGAACGGGCGCTGTTCGTGCATCTGACGCTCTTGCCCTACATCCCCACCGCCGGCGAGCTGAAGACCAAGCCCACCCAGCATTCGGTGAAGGAACTGTTGGGGGTTGGCATCCAGGCCAACATCCTGCTGTGCCGCGCCGACCGCCCGATTCCGGTGAACGAGCGCAAGAAGATCGCCTTGTTCTGCAACATCCGCCCCGAGCGGGTTATCGCGGCGCTCGATGTGGACAACATCTATCAGGTGCCGATCAGCTACCACGAGGAAGGTTTCGACGATCAGGTCCTGCACTATTTCGGCTTGCCGGTGAAGGGTGATCTGGATCTGTCGCGCTGGACCACCATCGCGGAGCGGGTGCGCAAACCGCAGGGCGAAGTGACCATCGCCGTGGTCGGCAAATACATCAGCCTCCTGGACAGCTACAAATCGCTGGCGGAGGCACTGACTCATGGCGGCATCGCCAACAACGTCAAGGTCAAGCTGGACTGGATCGATTCGGAAATCTTCGAGACCGATGGCGCCGTTCAGCGTCTGGAGCATTGCCACGGCATCTTGGTGCCCGGCGGCTTTGGCTTGCGCGGGACTGAAGGCAAGATCCGTGCGGCGAAGTTCGCGCGTGAGCGCAAGGTGCCGTATTTCGGCATCTGCTTTGGCATGCAGATGGCGGTGATCGAGGCGGCCCGCAACATGGCGGGGATCATCGACGCCGGCTCGACCGAGCTGGGCCGGCCCGGAAACCCGGTGGTTGGCCTGATGACCGAGTGGATGCGTGGCAATCAGCTTGAAAAACGCAGCGAGGGCACGGACCTCGGCGGCACCATGCGCTTGGGCGCCTACCCGGCCAAATTGCAGCCGGGCACGAAGGTGGCCGAGGTGTATGGCGTCACCGATATCGTCGAGCGCCACCGCCACCGTTACGAGGTCAATGTCTACTACAAGGAGCGGTTGGAAAAGGTTGGGGTGTTGTTCTCCGGCCTGTCGCCCGATGGTGAATTGCCAGAAATCGTCGAGATTCCTGACCATCCCTGGTTCATTGGCGTGCAGTTCCACCCGGAGCTGAAATCCAAGCCCTTTGACCCGCACCCCTTGTTCACCTCTTTCATCAAGGCGGCCATCGAACAGAGCCGGCTGGTGTGATGCGACCGGCGGTGGGAGATGTTGTCTCTCCCACCCCGACTCCCCAGCTTTTCCTCCGGTGGTCCCGATCCGACGCGCGCACCCCCAAAAACCCACCAGGGAGGAACCATGACCGAGGTTATCATTGACGCTGCGGATGGCGGTCGTTTCACCGCCTATCTCGCCAAACCCGCCCAGGTCTTAGCGGGCCCCGTGCCGGGAATCATCGTTATCCAGGAAATCTTTGGCGTTAACGGGTTCATGCGCAGCCTGTGCGACGGCTTCGCCGCGCAGGGCTTCATGGCGGTCTGCCCCGATCTGTTTTGGCGGCAGGAACCGGGTGTGCAGCTCACCGACAAAAGCCAGGAAGAATGGAACCGCGCATTCGAGCTTCTGAACGGCTTGGACCAGGATAAGGCGATCGAAGACCTGACGGCGACGTTGGGGTGGATGCGCCAGCAGCCGGATTGCTCGGGCACGGTGGGCACGGTGGGGTATTGTCTGGGCGGGCGTCTGTCCTTCCTGGTGGCGGCGCGTTCGGCGGCGGACGCCAATGTCAGCTATTACGGCGTCGGGCTGGAGAAACTGCTGGGTGAGGTGGACAAAATCACCAAGCCATTGTTGATGCATGTGGCCGAGAAAGACAAATTTGTCCCGCCCGAGGCGCTCGCGGAAATCGTGGCGACGGTTCCATCCAACCCGCGCATCACGCTGCATGTCTACCCCGGCGTCAATCATGCCTTCGCCCGCATCGGTGGGGAGCATTATGATCAGGCGGCGGCGGATGAGGCCCACGCACGCACAGCCGCTTTCTTCAAGCAGTATCTGGCTTCAAGCAGCATCTGAAAGAGTGGGGGCTAGACGGATTCCGGTTCAGGCTGAAGCGGAATCCGCTCTAAGCGTCCCGGTCATTGGGCCTATCACCTAACTGGTGCTGCCAGTCGGCTACCGGTCGGGGTCGGAGCCGCGAAATGGCCGTGGATTAGATGGAGTTGTATCTCCATCGCAATGGTCACCCCTACAATCTACCAATCCGTTGCCGATTCACGCGAAAAAACAAGCAACAAGGCTTTAACATTATGGACGAATTTGTACTGAATGAGTTGTCCAATGCGGATAACTTTGATGCGGCTGGGTACCTTTTGGCCAATCCCGATGTAGCCAAGGCTGTACAAGACGGCACATGCGAGTCAGCATGGACCCACTTTGTTACATTTGGCCGAAGCGAAGGCCGTAACCAGAAAAACATGAGATTTCTGGAGAAGGCGAAATCACTGAAGCGGGAAAGATTCCGACACATCCTTCGCGACGACATGGCGATGATTGAGTCGGCAGGCTTTGTTGACTATCTGACAGAAGACTTGAGAGCTTTGTGCAATATCGTCCACACCGATCTTGTCTCAAGCAACAACTATAGACAAGAAGGTCTTGATCTCATTAGAAAACATAAAGACGGTCTGATTTTAGACTGTGGCGCTGGACGAAGACCCATCTATTATGGGAATGTCGTGAACTTCGAAATTGCTGATTACGAAACTACCGATGTGCGGGGTGTTGGTGAGAAACTACCATTCAAAGACAACAGTTTTGATGCAGTGTTTTCACTGGCCGTGCTTGAGCACGTCAAAGATCCATTCCAGTGTGCACGCGAAATATCCAGAGTTCTCAAGCCTGGCGGCGATTTACTCTGCTGCGTTCCATTTTTGCAGCCAATGCATGGCTATCCGAACCACTACTACAACATGACGAAGCAAGGGGTGCAAAACCTCTTTGAGTCAATGATCGACATTAATCGCCACGAAGTTCGGTTCTATACGCTGCCTATTTGGGGCTTAACATGGATCGTTAACAGCTGGGTTGATGGACTGAGTGGTGAGGCTCGGGATGAGTTCCTCAATATGAAGATTTCAGACCTTCGGAACTCCCCCATGACATATCTCAATCGAGATTTCGTAACGCAGCTCTCTGAGGAAAAAAACTTCGAGCTAGCGTGTGGAACAACCATTTTCGGAACGAAAAAAGCCTAAAACGACATGGATCTGGAAAGGCAATCGAAGGCCTGACGGCGACGCTGGGATGGTTGCGGCAGCAGCCAGGCTGTTCGGGCACGGTGGGGTACTTGACTGGGGGGGACGGCTGGCCTTCCTGATGGCTGCGCGTTCGGCAGCGGACGCCAGTATCAGAATATTATGATGTTGGGCTGGAGAAGCTGTGGAGTGAGTCGGACAAGATCACCAAGCTACTGTTGATGCATGTAGCCGAGAAAGATGAATTCGTGCTACCGACGGCGCACGCAACGATCGTCGCGATGGTTTCATCCAACCCGTGTATCACGCTGCATGTCTATTCCGGCGTCGATCATACCTTCGTCCGTGTTGATGGCGAGCATTATGACAAGGTCGCGGCGAACGGGGCCAACGGATGCACGGCTGCCTTCTTCAAGCGGTATCTGGGAGGGTGAAGGCCGCACCGGCGCTTGGTTCAGCGTTCACCTAAGGGCCGTTATGTGCAAAGCTTGTGTTTTGGAGTTCACATCATGACCACGCCGCGCGCCGTCCAGATCGGCGCTCTCACCGTCGCCAATGACCGGCCCTTCGTGTTGATCGCCGGCCCCTGCCAGATGGAAAGCCGCGCGCATGCGCTCGAGACGGCGGCGGCGCTGGCGGAGATGTGCGCCAAACTGGGCGTCGGCCTGATCTACAAATCGTCCTTTGATAAGGCCAACCGCACGTCGATCAGCACGGCGCGCGGGATGGGGATGGACAAGGCGCTGCCGATCTTCGCCGAGGTGCGGGAGCGTTTTGGCTGCCCGGTCATTACCGATGTGCACGAGGTGGATCAGTGCGCCCCCGTCGCTCAAGCCGTGGATGTGCTGCAAATCCCGGCCTTCCTGTGCCGCCAGACCGATTTGCTGATCGCTGCGGCGAAGACGGGCCGGGCGGTGAATGTCAAGAAAGGTCAGTTTCTGGCGCCCTGGGACATGAAGAACGTCGTCAACAAGCTAACGGAGTCCGGCAACGATCGGGTGCTGCTGTGCGAGCGCGGCGCCAGCTTTGGCTACAACACCCTGGTCAGCGATATGCGGTCCTTGCCGATCATGGCGGAAACCGGCTTCCCGGTGGTGTTCGACGCCACCCATTCGGTGCAGCAGCCGGGTGGGCAAGGGACGACGTCGGGCGGCCAGCGCGCGTTCGTGCCGGTGCTGGCGCGCGCCGCCATCGCCGTCGGGGTGGCGGCGGTGTTTATGGAGACGCATGAGAATCCCGATGATGCGCCGTCCGACGGGCCCAACATGGTCCCGCTGACGGAAATGCCGGCCTTGCTGGCGCGGCTTCAGGCGTTCGACCGGCTGGCCAAAGGACTCTGAAATGCGCAAAGCGTCGCACCCCACCAGAAGGGGGGGTATGACGATCTTGCCAGCCTCGATCCCAGGGTCTATCAAGACTCCGCGCATGATTACAGCGGATTCCCGTTCGGTTTTGACCGGAATTCGCTGCAATTCTTTGATTTGACGCGCCGATTCACGCACGCGACCTTTAACCCTCTCTCAAGAGCCCGAAGAAGCGGAGAACCAGCCCCATGAGTGCCATCAACGACATCCACGCCCGTGAGATTCTGGACAGTCGCGGCAACCCGACCGTCGAAGTCGACGTCATCTTGGAGTCCGGCGCCTTTGGCCGCGCTGCGGTGCCCTCGGGTGCTTCGACCGGCGCGCATGAAGCCGTCGAATTGCGTGATGGGGATGCAAGCCGTTTCGGCGGCAAGGGCGTGCTTATGGCCGTCGAGGCGGTCAATGGTGAGATTTTCGACGCCCTCACCGGCCTTGACGCCCTTGACCAGCGCGCCATCGATCTGGCGATGATCGAACTCGACGGGACCCCCAACAAGGCTCGCCTCGGCGCCAACGCCATCCTCGGCGTCAGCCTCGCCGTCGCCAAAGCCGCCGCTGATGAGGTTCAACTGCCGTTGTATCGCTATGTCGGCGGGGCCTTCGCCTCGCTGTTGCCAGTGCCGATGATGAACATCATCAATGGCGGCGCGCACGCCGACAACCCGATCGACATCCAGGAATTCATGATCATGCCGGTGGGGGCCACCACCGGGGCCGACGCCATCCGCATGGGCGCGGAGATCTTCCACGCGCTGAAGAAGAAGCTCAAGGACGCCGGACACAACACCAACGTCGGCGACGAGGGCGGTTTCGCCCCCAATCTGGCTTCCACCGACGCGGCGCTGGGCTTTGTCATGCAGGCCATCGAGGCGGCGGGTTACGCGCCCGGCGATGACGTCATGCTGGCGCTTGACGCCGCCTCCACCGAGTTTTTCAAGAACGGCAAGTATGAACTGGCCGGCGAAGGCAAGTCGCTTTCCAGCGAAGAGATGGTGAAATACTGGGCCGATCTGGCGGGGCGCTACCCGATCATCTCGATCGAAGACGGCATGGCGGAAGACGACTGGGACGGTTGGAAGGCGTTGACCGACGCTATCGGCCATAAGGTGCAGTTGGTTGGCGATGATTTGTTCGTGACCAACCCCAAGCGTCTGGCTGATGGCATCAAGAAGGGCGTGGCGAACTCGATTCTGGTCAAGGTCAACCAGATCGGCACGCTGTCCGAGACGCTGGAAGCGGTCGATATGGCCCACAAGGCCGGCTACACGGCGGTGCTGTCGCACCGTTCGGGTGAGACGGAGGATTCGATCATCGCCGATCTGGCGGTGGCGACCAACTGCGGTCAGATCAAGACCGGTTCGCTCAGCCGTTCAGACCGTTTGGCCAAGTACAACCAGCTCATCCGCATCGAGGAGCAGCTCGGTGTCGCCTCACGGTTTGCCGGTCGCAGCATTCTCAAGGGTTGATCGCTTCGTTGGAAACGACGAGGGGAGGGGCCGCAAGGCCCCTCTTGTCGTTATGTCAGCAACACTTGCACGCAATCGCTTATCAGACGGCGGCGCTCCTCTTCGCCGCTGTTCAGGATGAGCAGCACCTGGCCGAACAGAAAAGCATACACCAGGAAAGAACGGGCTTGCGCCGCTTGCGTGCCCAGGCCGATCTCGCGGAACAAGCCGGCCACCAGTTCCAGGCGGTTGGTGTCCACGTCGGCCACAGCCGCTGCGGCTTGACCACCGCGCCGCGCCCAGTCGCGAATCGCCAATTCAATGGCGACACCCTTGGGATTGATGTTTTCGATATAGAGACGGATAAGGCTCTCGATACGTTCCCGGGGGCTCTTGCCGGTATCGTGGGTGTGGCGGCGAATGGCCTCGATGCGGCGGAAGCGCCACATCTCCAGCATCGCCGCCAGAAGTTCCGGCCGGTCCTTGAAGTGCCAATAGAAGCCACCTTTGGTGACTTTCAAGCGGCGGGCCAGAAACTCCACCTTCACCCCATCGACACCATGTTCACCCAGCACGCCGAGCGCCTCCTCCACCCAATCGGCTTTGCTGATTCGAGATTCCATCGCCTCGCTACCTTGCTTTTTCATACGTCAAGGTGTTGACAGCACGCGACCGTCCCCATCCGCCACCGTATATCGACAAAGATGTTGGTCGCGGCCTGCCAGGGAGAAGGAACGAGGGGGTGACTACTTGGAGAGGTGATCGATCATCCTTTTGACTGCGCTCATCTGCGCCGACGTTTTCAGCGCAAAGGCCGGTCCCGTGTAGCCCCACCAATCCCAGCAATGCTGGGGGTTGGAGGAGACATTGGATGGCGCCTGCGGGTAGAGAATAAGCATGTTGTTCGTGTCAGCCCAACGGTTGTAGCCGGTTTTGCTGTAATAGGCGTCGCCGATGTCCGCCGGCGTCTGCATGCAGCCATGGAAAGCGACATGAATACGGCAAGTGGCTCCTTGAGCGCAGGATTGCGGCACATAGAGGTAACCGACCGGGCCCATCATGGAGCTTTCTTCACTGAAAACTTTCTGATCAAAGGCGACCAGACGTCCCGTGGGCATGTCTGCGGGTGGTTTCAATGCCCCGTAGATATGCGTCAAAATAGCGCTGGCCTGATCGTAGTTCTGATTTTTCACGGAGCAATGATTGACGTAGGGGCTATCCGTCTTGCCGCATGCATTGCCGAAATCCGGCGTGATGAAGGCGTGACCGGACGGGACGGAGTCGACGTATTGGATTTGTTGATCCGGTACGCCGATGATTCGGTAATAGGCGCGCGTGGCCTCTACGGCGAATTGCCCGACCGTGCTGTCTTTCGTGCCATGAAAGATGTAGACGCGGCTGTTCTTGATGTGATCGAGGCCATCGATCTGTCCCGACCACGCGAAGGTCTGCGCGCTTGCGTAGGAAGCGCCAGCGTTGGGTATGCCCTGCATGCAGGTGCTGATGCCGCCAAAATTGGAGAAGACACAATTATACGGGCCACCGGCGACGATGCCGGCGCCCATGACCTCAGACGAGTAGGCGGTATGGAATTGCACCGCCATGAAGGCGCCGGATGACAGACCGGACACCGATGTCTGGGTCTTATCCACAGTAAAGGATGGCAGGGCGTCCGTTGCCTGTGCGGCGCTGGTCAAAAACGCGGTGATGGCAAAGGCGGTCCCAAGGACATGATGCAGGCGCATGATTCCAGCCTCTCTTAATTATTGTTGTACAGCATGATTGTACAACAACGAAAGGTAGCGGGAAAGGAATGTTGTGCGGAGCTTGCCTATGGTCCCGGCGACAAACTTGTGACCCCGGGCAAATTTAAGATTTGGTTTACCATGATCAGCGCTTACTCCTCCTCACCAGCCGCGAGGCCGGTGCGTGAAAGTTTCAGTTGAGCATGGAGGAAAGTGCATGACGTCATCAACCAGTCTCCCATCCAAGG
>JAVBJZ010000052.1:0-25053 GCA_031546725.1 Azospirillum sp. | reverse complement strand
GCCGGTCAGCCGGCGCAACGGCGTCACCGCCAGCGCCAGCAACAAGAAACGCAGCGCCCATAACCCACTCTGCCGAACGGCCTCGGCCACGGGCTCCGCCCCCAGCCCGTCCGTGGCGGCCAGCCAGAAGGTCCAGACCATGGGCATAAGCGCCGCTATGAACACCACCGGCTTTGCCCAGCGCGACGAAATAAGCATCGTATTGATGCTGTTTGCTCC
Organism: Azospirillum sp.; assembly: GCA_031546725.1. Taxonomy (GTDB): domain Bacteria; phylum Pseudomonadota; class Alphaproteobacteria; order Azospirillales; family Azospirillaceae; genus Azospirillum. The sequence goes on along the minus strand of JAVBJZ010000052.1, from coordinate 24,834 downwards.
ACGCGCCATCAGTAATTCACCTGGAGGTTCATGCCGGTGTAAAGCGAGGCGACCTCTTCGGCATAGCCGTTGAACATCTTCGTCTTGCGCCGGAAGAATTCACCGACACGCCGCTCGGTCGCCTGGCTCCAGCGCGGGTGATCGACCTCTGGGTTGACGTTTGCGTAGAAACCATACTCATCCGGCTGGGCGATGTTCCATATGGTGGGCGGCTGCTCGCGCGTCAGCGTGATGCGAACCACGGATTTGATCGACTTGTAGCCGTATTTCCACGGCGTCACCAACCGGATCGGCGCGCCGTTCTGGTTGGGCATGACCTCGCCGTACATGCCAACCCCCATGATGGCCAAGGGGTTCATGGCTTCGTCAAGGCGCAGTCCTTCCTTGTACGGCCATTCGAGCACCGGCAACCGTTGTCCCGGCATATGCTTGGGGTCGTGCAGAGTCTGGAAGGCGACATATTTGGCGCTTCCGGTCGGCTCCGCGCGCTTCAGCAGCGCGCTCAGGGGAAAACCAACCCAGGGGATGACCATCGACCAGCCTTCGACACAGCGATGCCGGTAGATTCGCTCTTCAAGCGGCAGGGCAAGCAGATCCTCAAGGGCGAAGGTCATCGGCTTGGCCACCTCGCCATCAATGACGACCGCCCACGGACGAAGGGGCAGGGTTCCGGCGTTCCTGGCCGGATCGGTCTTTCCGGGGCCGAACTCGGTGAAGTTGTTGTAATTGCTCACCGCTTTCAGCGGCGTAACCTCATCCAGCTTCTGATCCTCGGGACGGATCGTCGTCTTCACCTGAAACGTCGCCGCGCTGGCGGAACTGGGGAAGAGTGGAACGCCGCTGGTCGCCAGGACCGCGGCGGCGCCCGCAACGAGTGTGCGCCGCGACAGGGTGAACTCCCGGGGGGTGACCTCGTTTTCACAGGCTTGCGACGCTGTCCTGATCTTGAACAACATTCTCGATCTCCCGATGGCGCATAGTAGAGGGATTATAAATCACCAGCCCGATGCCAGACCGGGCCGATAACAACAATCCGTGCGAGCTACGGATTTGGTTACTTCTCAGCAAAAAAACTTGTGCCAACGCCGCGCTACGGATAGCCTGCGGACCATGATCCGTGTGCGATTCATCACCCGCGCCCTTCCCACGGCGCGATTTTGGTACCGCTGGTACAAACCGGCGGTCTAGGTCGCGCATACTCAGTGCAAACCCGAAGCCGCCCGACCCAAGGCGGCTTTTGTGTTTTCTGGGACCATCGTTCCGAATCCCCCGCCAGAACGTCGAAGCGGCCTCATGAACCCAGAGGTCTGTCATGGTGGATTTCGATTTCGACGTTGTCACCGGCCCTTCGACGGTGCGCTGCCCGGCTCTTCCGCCCGCTGTTCTGGACGTTTCATCGCCCAAGGAAAACCACCCCGCGCCTGAATCCGTCAGCGCCCCGGCGCAAGCCGCCGATAGCTGAGGGCTTCGGCGATGTGCACGCGGCGCACCCCGCCGCCGCCATCAAGATCGGCCAGCGTGCGGGCGACGCGCATCACCCGGTGGTAGCCACGGGCGGAGAGTTTCATCCGCTCCGCCGCCTCGGTCAGCAGCGCACGACCGGATTGGTCGAGGGCGGCCACCGTCTCCAGCAATTCGCCATCGACCTCGGCGTTGGTTCGTAGTGGCCGGCCATTGCCGGAAGAGAAGGCGGCATAACGTTCCGTCTGGATGGCGCGGGCCACCGCGACGCGGGCCGCCACCTCGGCGCTGCCTTCAGCCGGCGGCGGCAGGCTGAGATCGGCGGGGGTGACGGCTGGCACGTCGATGTGCAAATCGATGCGGTCGAACAGCGGACCGGAGATCTTTGACTGATACTCCGCCGCGCATTTTGGCGCCCGCGCGCAGGCCAGCGCGGGGTCATCCAGGTGACCGCAGCGGCACGGGTTCATCGCCGCCACAAGCTGCACACGCGCCGGATAAGTCACATGCGCGCTGGCGCGCGACACCACCGCCTTGCCGCTTTCCAGCGGTTGACGCAACGCCTCCAGCACCGGGCGCGGAAATTCCGGCAGTTCATCCAGGAACAGCACCCCCAGATGCGCCAACGAGATCTCCCCCGGCTTGGCGCGGGGGCCCCCGCCCACCAGCGCGGGCAGCGACGCGGATTGATGTGGGTCACGGAACGGTCGCCGGCGCAGCAACCGCCCCCCCTCCAGCAGACCGCTGACGCTGTGGATCATCGAGACCTCCAGCGCCTCGGCGGCGTCCAGCGGCGGCAGCAAGCCCGGCAACCGCGCCGCCAGCATCGATTTTCCCGATCCCGGCGGACCAATCATCAAGAGATTGTGCGAGCCCGCCGCCGCGACCTCCAGCGCGCGTTTCGCCGTCTCGTTGCCCTTGACATCGCGCAAATCGAGGGACTGCGCTTCCTCCTCCTGGATGCGCGGCTTCGGCGGGGTCAGAACCTGCGTGCCCTTGAAATGATTGATCAAGGCCAGGAGCGTGGACGGCGCCAACACCTCCAACTCTTCCCCCGCCCAGGCCGCCTCACCACCGCACGCCGCCGGGCAGATCAATCCGCGCTCACAGGCCAGCGCGTTGATCGCCGCCGGCAACACCCCGGCCACCGGAGTCAACGCCCCATCCAACGCCAGTTCGCCCAGCGCCGAATAACGCATCATTTCTTCATCCGGCAACACGCCCATGACGGTCAGCAGACCAAGCGCGATGGGAAGGTCGAAATGCGAGCCCTCTTTCAGGACATCCGCCGGAGCAAGGTTGACGGTGATGCGTTTGGCCGGCAGCGAGAGGCCAAGCGCGTGCAACGCCGCCCGCACCCGCTCCCGGCTTTCTCCCACCGCCTTGTCGGGCAGACCGACGATGGTGAAAGCGACGATGCCGCTGGACATCTGAACCTGGACATCGATGTCCATGACATCGATGCCCTGGAAGGCAACCGTATTGATCCGTGCAACCACGCCGCCCGTGCCCCTCTTGCAAGCAATGCGCGAGTGTAGGCGGCCACAACCATGCATACCAGCCCGGTGTGCAGGGGATGCTAAGCGTATGGTGAGAGAGCCTCAACGAACATCCTGGCTGCGTGCTCAGCCTTACGTCGTCAAGATACACCACCAGCGGTCATGGATGGACTGGCAGGTACCGAATAGCCGTTAAGAGCACACCCACAGCAATAATCATCATCCCACCCAGCTTGATGACCATGCGTTGTTCAATCTGCTTCATCTCAGCCCGGAGGCCATTCTCAACAAGGCGTAGTTCGGCCTTCACGCCAACAACATCAGCTCTCACAGCGGCAATATCGGCCTTTAGTTCAGTTCTTGTCTCGGCTATTTCTACTTTAAGTTCAGTTCTTATCTCAGCTATCTCTGCTTTCAGTTCGGCCTTCGTCTCCGCAAGATCTGCCTTCAGACCAGACGCAGCCCGTTCCAAATCCGCCTTGCTGGCCGCCTGTGTGTCCATGAAGTCGGCCAGGGCCTCCACCTGTTCCGCAGTGAAGCCGACCTTCTGAAGCTTTAGGATCGCTGAGGCGCTCATAAGGATCAGTGTGGATGGAAAGACTCACCGCGTCAATTGGCGCAATCCGTGCTTATCGAAAGCAGACAAGCGCCCTGAAGGGTTGGAGAAAGCGCCTCCCCGCCCTATCATCCTGGCCCTATCATCCTGATCGCGTAAATCTGACAAGGAACAAGACCCGTGCTTCTTCACCTGCACACGTGGCCCGAGGTCGAGGCCTATCTGAAGACATCCAAGGGCATCATTATGCCTATCGGCTCCACCGAGCAGCATGGGCCGAACGGTTTGATCGGCACCGACGCGATCTGCGCCGAGGTGATCGGCAAGCGCGTGGGTGAGGCGGCTGGGGCGATGGTCGCCCCCACCATCGCCGTCGGCATGGCCGTGCACCACATGGAATTTCCCGGCTCCATGACCTTGCGGCCCTCAACGCTGATCGCCGTAATTCGTGACTATGTGCTTTCGCTGGCCGAGCATGGGTTTGAGAGGTTCTTCTTCGTCAATGGCCATGGCGGCAATGTCGCTAGCGTGCGCGCCGCCTTTTATGAGATTTATGCGGAAATCCGTGCGCAAAAGGGGGGCAACGCCCCTGATTTGCGTTGCGCCCTGTCCAACTGGTGGGAAAACGATCCCGTCGGTCGCCTGTCCAAAGAACTCTACCCCGATGCCGAGGGCTCGCACGCCACGCCGTCCGAGGTCTCGGTTACCCAGTTCGCCTATCCCGACGCCATCAAGACCGTCGCGATGACCCCACCGGTGGCGCCAAGCGGCAGCTTCAATGACGCGCGCGACTTCCGCCGCCGCTACCCCGATGGGCGCATCGGCTCCAACCCGTCGCTGGCCAGGCCGGAGCATGGGCGGCGCCTTGCCGAAGCCGCGGCGGGCGCTCTGACCGAGCAGTACGAAAAATTTATTTCTGAAGCGTAACTATCCTTTTTTAACAGTCTCTCTTCCGGTTTTCCCGGGAGAGAAACTGTTGACAAGGCTAAACCTCCACCCCGTGTAGTGCGAAGGGCAGGTTACGCACGCGGTTGCCGGTCAGCGCAAACAGCGCGTTGGACACCGCGGGGGCGATGGGCGGCACGCCGGGTTCGCCGACACCCGTGGGGGGCGCGGCGGAGGGAACGATGTGCACCTCCACGGCGGGCATATGGTCGATGCGCAACGGCGTGTAGTCATGGAAATTCGACTGCTGCACCCGTCCCTGCGACAAGGTGATCTCTTCGGCCAGCGCCGCCCCTAGCCCAAAGCCGATGCCGCCTTCCATCTGCGCGCGCACCACATCGGGGTTGATGGCGATGCCGCAATCCACGGCGCACACTACCCGTTCGACCTTCAGGCGTTTGCCTTGCATGGACACTTCAACGACCTGGGCCACCACCGAGTTGAAGGATTCGTGCACCGCGATGCCGCGCGCCTTGCCCGCCGGCGGCGGCGTGTCCCAGCCGGCCATCGAAGCCGCCAGATCCAGCACGGCCAGATGCCGGGGATGCTGGCTCAGCAGCTGCCGGCGGAAGCGATAGGGGTCCTGTCCCGCCGCGTGCGCCAATTCATCGATAAACACCTCCGTGGCGAAGCCATTGTGTGAGCTTCCCACCGAGCGCCACCACAGAACCGGCACACCCACCGGCACGGTGTGCAATTCCACCAGAAGATTGGGAATCTGATAGGGCAGGGTGGACGCCCCTTCCACCGATGTGGCGTCGACGCCGTCCTTGACCATCATGCTTTCAAAAGGCGTGCCGATGAGGAGCGATTGGCCGACGAGCCGGTGTTTCCAGGCGATGAGCGCGCCATGCTCATCCAGCCCCGCCTCCAGGGAATGGTGGTACATGGGGCGGTAGCGACCGCCTTGGATGTCATCCTCGCGCGTCCAGATCAGCTTGATCGGCGCTTTTCCCCCTGTCGCCTTGGCGATGGACACCGCCTCGACGATGTAATCGGACTCCGCGTTGGCGCGACGGCCAAAGCTGCCACCGGCGTAGAGCGTGTGGATGCGCACCTGCTGCGGGCTGACGCCAAGCACCGCCGCCGCGTTGACCTGGTCGCCTGTTTGGGATTGGTCGCCGGCCCAGATGTCGGCGCCGCCGTCCGCCGCCAGCTTGACGACGCAGTTCAGCGGTTCCATGGGGGTGTGCGCCAGATAGGGAACCGTGTACTCCGCCCGTACGACCCGCGCCGCCTTCGCCAGCGTCGCGTCGGCGTCACCATCGCGGCGCACGGGCTTGCCCGGCGTCTTGGCGAGCCCCTTATACATCTGGAACAGCGTGTCCGATCCACGCAGCTCCGCGCCGCTTTCATCCCAGGTGACCTCCAGCGCCTCACGTCCCTTGTGCGCCGCCCAGAAACCCGTGGCCAACACGGCGACGCCACGCGCGATCGCCACCACATCCACCACACCGCGCACCTTCTTCGCCGCGGTGGCGTCGAAGCTCTTCATTGTGGCGCCGAAGACCGGCGGGCGGCGGACCAGCGCCACCAACGCGCCGGGCAGCGTGAAATCCATGGCGTAGATCGCCTTGCCGGTCGTCTTGTCTTCTGAATCGAGGCGCGGCGCACGCTGTTGGCCCACCAGGGTGAAATCCTTGGGGTCCTTCAACACCGGCTCGGTGGGTGGGGGAAGCTTGGACGCCGCCTCCGCCAATGCGCCGAAGCTGGCGCTGCGGTTGCTTGCGGCATGCCTGACAATACCCTTGGAGACGGTGATTTCTTGCGTCGGCGCCCCCCATTTTTCCGCCGCCGCCCGCACCAGCATAGCCCGCGCCGCAGCACCCGCCTTGCGGAGTTGCTCCCAGGAATTGGCGATGCTGCTGGAGCCGCCGGTGCCCTGCGCCGCACCCCAGTGCAGATTGTTGTAGAGCCGTGGGTCGGACGGCGCGTGCTCGGCGCGCATCTGCGCCCAGTCAGCGTCCAATTCCTCGGCGACAATGGTGGTTAGGCCGGTGTAGGTGCCTTGCCCCATTTCCAGATGCTTGATCAGCACGGTGACGGTGTTGTCCGGCGCAACGCGGATGAAGGCGTTGGGCGTAAAGACATCGTTCTTCTCAGCGACCGGCGCCGCGCGCGCCGCGCCGCCGGACCAGTGGAAGCCAACGACCAGGCCGACCGCGGCGGCGGCCTTGAGCGCATCGCGGCGACTAAGAGTAAATCCAGGCTGCATGTCAGGCCTCCAGCGCCTTGGCCGCCGCGTGGATGGCGGCGCGAATACGGTGATAGGTGGCGCAACGGCACAAATTGCCTTGCATGGCCCCGTCGATGTCCTGATCCGACGGCTTCGGCGTGGTCGTCAGGAGCGCCACCGCCGTCATGATCTGCCCGGGCTGGCAATAGCCGCACTGGACGACATCCAGACGCCGCCACGCCGCCTGCACCGCCTGAGCGACCTTGCCCTGCACCCCCTCGATGGTGGTGACGTTGCGGTTGGCGACCTCGCTGATGGGAACAGAGCAGGAGCGCACCGCCTCCCCCTCGATGTGCACGGTGCAGGCGCCGCACAGCGCCTGACCGCAGCCGAACTTGGCGCCGGTAAGCCCGGCGGATTCGCGGATCACCCACAAAAGCGGCGTGTCCGGGTCGGCATCCACACTGAAGCTCCGACCGTTGAGCATGAGGTTGATGGCCATGATCCCTCCTTGAGCCAAGGTATGTCCCAGAGCCGGTCGTGTGAATCGGCCCATGAAATCAAAGAACTACAATGCCTTCTCCGTATACGGCGCAGAGCAGCTATTAAGGATTGAATCGTGCTTGTGCGTCGTGCCCCACGCTGGCAGGTTAACGTTGAGATCATTTGCCTGTAACCGTCGGGACCTTACTCCCGGCACATAAGAAACAACACGCCGCCAGCCCCCGAGGATGCCCACCCGATGGCCGAAACCGACACCAAGCGCGTCACCGATGAAGAAGCCCTTTTGCTGCACGCCACCGGCCGCCCCGGCAAACTGGAGATTACCGCCACCAAGCCGCTGACCACCCAGCGCGACTTGGCCTTGGCCTATTCGCCGGGTGTGGCCGCACCGTGTCTGCGCATCGCCGAGGACCCGTCGCTCGCCTATGACTACACGGCCAAGGGCAACATCGTGGCGGTCATCTCCAACGGCACGGCGGTGCTGGGGCTCGGTGATCTGGGCGCGCTGGCCAGCAAGCCGGTGATGGAGGGCAAGGCCGTCCTCTTCAAGCGCTTCGCCGATGTCGACGGTATCGATCTGGAGGTCGACACCAAGGACGTCGAGGAGTTTATCAACGCCGTGCGCTTCCTGGGACCCTCTTTCGGGGGAATCAACCTGGAGGACATCAAGGCGCCGGATTGCTTCATCATCGAAGAACGGTTGCGCGCGTTGATGAGCATCCCGGTCTTTCATGATGACCAGCACGGCACCGCCATCATCGCCGCCGCTGGCCTGATCAACGCCTGCGACATCACCGGGCGCTCGTTGAAGACCACCAGGCTGGTGGTGAACGGCGCGGGCGCGGCGGGCATCGCCTGCGCCCAATTGTTCTGCGATATGGGGCTGCCGCGCGAGAACATCATTCTGTGCGACACCAAGGGCGTGGTCTACCGTGGGCGCACGGAAGGCATGAACCAGTGGAAGTCCGCCTTCGCGGCGGAAACCGACAAGCGCACGCTGGAAGAGGCGGTTTCCGGCTGTGACGTGTTCATCGGCCTGTCAGCGAAAGGCGCCATGACTCAGGCCATGGTCAAGACGATGGCCGATAAGCCGATCATCTTCGCGCTGGCCAATCCCGACCCGGAAATCACCCCGGAAGAAGCCAAGGCCGTCCGCCCGGATGTCATCATCGCCACGGGCCGCTCGGATTACCCGAACCAGATCAACAATGTCCTGGGCTTTCCGTATATTTTCCGCGGCGCTCTGGATGTGCGCGCCACCACGATCAATGAGGCGATGAAGGTCGCCGCCGCCAAGGCTCTGGCCGCCCTGGCGCGTGAGGATGTGCCTGACGAGGTGGACGCCGCCTACGCCGGTCGGCGCCTGCGCTATGGCCCGGAGTACATCATTCCCGTGCCGTTCGACCCGCGCCTGATCGTCACCGTGCCCTGCGCCGTGGCGCAAGCCGCCATCGAAAGTGGCGTCGCGCGCAAACCCATCGTCGATATGGCCGGTTACCGCACGACGCTGCGCAACCGGCTCGATCCGACAGCGGACGCGCTAGAGCTCATTTTTGACAAGGTGCGCAGCAACCCGCGCCGCGTCGTCTTCGCCGAAGGGGAGGATGAGCGAACGATCAGAGCCGCCCTGGCCTTCCGCGCCGCCGGCTATGGCACGCCGGTCCTGATCGGTCGTGAAGAGGTCATCAAGGAGCATCTGGCCTCTGTGGGGTCGCACCGGGTGGGCGACTTGGAAATCCACGGGCATTCATCCGAGGCCAACCGCCGCTACACCGACTTCCTGTACCGCCGCTTGCAGCGCAAGGGCGTGCTGTACAGCGATTGCCAGCGCCTGGTGGACAGGGATCGCAACGTCTTCGCCGCGCTTATGGTGGCGCAAGGCGGCGCGCATGCGATGGTGACGGGTCTCAATCACCCCTTCCACGCCTGCTTCGAGGCGGTCACCCGCGTCTTCGATCCAAAGCCGGGCGAGCGGGTGTTCGGCCTGACGGTTCTGGTCAACCGCGCCCGCACGGTTTTCATCGCCGACACCACGGTGAACGAGACGCCGAAAGCCGAGATGCTGGCCGATATCGCCATCCAAGCCGCCGCCAAAGCGCGCCAGATGGGGCATGAACCGCGCGTGGCGCTGGTTTCCTATTCCAACTTCGGCCAGAGCCGGAGCGACCAGGACGTGAAGCGTGTGCAGGATGCGGTGGCGATCCTCGACCAGCGCCGGGTTGACTTTGAGTACGACGGCGAGATGTCGGCTGACGTGGCGCTGGATTATGCCTTGATGAAACGGGTTTATCCGTTTTGCCGTCTGTCCGAACCGGCCAACGTGCTGGTGATGCCGACCCTGCACGCCGCCAACATCGCGGCCAAGCTGATGCACAAGATGACCCGCAGCACCGTGTTCGGTCCCTTGCTGATCGGTATGGATAAGCCCGTGCAGATCGTCTCGATGGGCGCTACGCCGAATGACATGGTCACCATGGCGGTCCTGGCGGCGCATGATTCGCTGCCGTGGTAGAGTTTGTGTCGTAAAACTTCTTGTTAAGACAAGCGAACGGGGCGGGCATCACCCACCCTGTTCGTTTGCATTAAAGCAAATTATATTTTATCTAAAAAATCTTGCTAAACTTGCACGTTGAATTAAATAATTAGAGGGGCTTTTTCTTAAATCTGAAGCAAAACCGCTCTAATGCTTTGATTTGACGAGCAGATTCACGTATTCGGCTTTTAAGCCGGACGCGATCTGCTCTAGCTCTGCTTGGAAAAGCTCCCTTTGTGGGTTCATAAGGCCGCACGCACCCTATCACGCTCGGCCTTGGGCAAACGCTTCGCCACCGCGATCATCAAGTCCGCAACAGTTCGATCGAGCGGCGCTTTCCCTTCAGCTATGTGTGCCTCATAGAATACGGTCGTAACATTAATCCGCATTTTGGTACTGGGCGCTTTGCCGTACGCGGCCAGAAAGGCAGTGAGCCCAGCCGTCAGATCCTCATAGAGCGCGCTATCCTTGGGAACCTCTGTAAACCACTGCGCAAGCTGCTTTTCGGTCCGGCGACCATCGCGTGGGTCGTCGTTCATATATTCCTGGGCGTTCATATCCTGGTAGCCACAGAACTTCGATGGTCCGTAATGCAATTTTCCATACTCGGTCCTGTGGATGTACCACCCGCGAGCATAGGCTAGCCGACTCTGAAGGTCGGCGCTGCTTTCTAGCTCTTCGCCGAAACGCACGATATTGCAGAGGGCTTGCTCTGCGGTCACCACCAGTGTTGACATAGCTTCTATTTCCATCATTTTATTCGTGAACTACAAACATATAATCATGCACACCCGGTTATGATCAATAACTTCCTGCAAGAGATGCGGAAAATTATCTGATTACGCACTACCCCCAGCCACGGCATCGTTGTAGGATTTTTTGGGCGAAACCGGGCTTTCGTGATCGCGATGATTCGACTTTTCGTGGCGCTCGATTTTTCCGACGACATCCGTGACCGGCTGGCCGAGTTGGGCGGTGGGGTGCCTGGCGCTCACTGGACCGATCCATCCAACATGCATTTGACGTTGCGCTTCATTGGCAACGTTCCCGACGACATCACCGCCGATATCGATGCAGCGCTGGCCGGGCTTGAAGCGTCTGGTTTCGATCTGCTGCTGAACGGGGTCGGGGTTTATGGGTCCAACCGCCGCGCGCGGGTGCTGTGGGCGGGGGTGGAGCGCACGCCAGCCCTGGCGCGTCTTCAAGGCAAGGTGGAGTCAGCTCTGGTGCGCTGCGGTCTGGAGCCGGAGGAGCGTAAATTTTCGCCGCATGTGACGCTGGCGCGGCTCAAGAACGCGCCTAAGGACCGCATCGGCAGATTCTTGGAAGAGCGCGGGTTGTTCCGCGCCGGGCCGATGCGGATCGACCATTTCACGCTCTACCGCAGCCTGCTTGGCAAGGAGGCCGCCGTGTACAAGGCGCTTGGAGAGTATCCGCTGGGATAGGTTTCCCCTTTATCCCGGCGACCGCATGATCGATTTGATCGGACCGCGTGGGTTGCCGGACATTTCGGCGATCTTACGATCCTGCTCCTCGATGAAGCTGCGAATCGGACCTTCGCCGTCGAGTCCCCCCACCAGCGACTCGGGAATCTTGCGATTCGATGTGCGGGCCCCGTCTTGGTAGAGCACATCGAACAGCACAAAACCGTTATCGACAGGACGTTTCTTTTTAGCCATCTGGAACACCGTCTCAGTAAAAAGGGGGCGCCGGACACCGACGCCCCCCTGACCGACAAAAGCTTGAAAGCTTAGACAGCCTTAAGGTTCTCAGCCGAGGTCTTGCCACGCTTGGGATCGCGCTGCTCCTCGTAAGAGACCTTCTGACCCTCGTTCAAGCCGCGCAAACCGGCCCGCTCGACAGCAGAGATATGGACAAAAACGTCCGGTCCGCCGTTATCCGGCTGAATAAACCCATAGCCTTTGGTTCCGTTGAACCACTTGACGGTGCCGACGGGCATCGCTGTCCTCCTAATGATGCGGGTGGCGCTCTACCCGATGTAGAGCACATCAGACTGTGTCCAGGAATCGCAGCGGTCTCGTGCCCAGGGGGCGTAGCAGGCCGTGTCCGTCCGAAGCAGAATGACCCAAGCAACGTGGGGCCCCCGTCTCAGAATTGCAAGCCTGCTGCTTCCCATAGGGCCCGCGCCCTGCATTATCCCTCCTCGCCTGTGGGAAACGGTATAGAGATACCGCTTCTATTTTTTACCCTGCGCCGCCTTGCCCGAAGGGCTTTTGGCGGCGCTGGTGGTGTCGCAAATCAGCAAAATCGTCGCGTCCTGCAACGGCGACCAGAGCAGGAGCATCGCGTTTTCCTTACGCCCGGCGGTGAACACCAGCGTTTCTGGATCAACAACAGACGCCGCCTTCTTCTCCTCAAGCGTGTATCCAGCCTTTTCCAGCGCCTGGGTGGTGCTGTTATAGACGGCCTCCGCCTGTTTTTGCTGCTGTTCGTGGTCTTGGCCCTTGAAGTCCCAGCCATAGCTCTCGACCGCGCCGCACTCGTGCGACACTTCTTTACCAATCCGCCGGATGACATCGGCGTAAGTCCCGTCATCCTCCAGAATCAACGGCGGCGCGGCAAAGAGGATCTTCGCAATCGGCGACCCCTTGGCCATACGGACCCTGTGCGGCGATTCCGACTGTCCTTGCTGCTGCGCCAACGCCGGTGAGGCGAGCGCCGTAGCCAGCAAAGCGGAGAGAATCCAACCACGCATCCGCGTGTCTCCTTGAAAACTTGTGTTCGGCTTTCGACCGATCTCTATCTGCTCTAGCACGCCATACCCATCGGTGTATACATCCGCCGATCAACCGGGAGCCTGCCATGAGCGCCGAAACCATCGCCGACCGTCTGAACGAGGTGCGCCGCACCATCGCGGATTCCTGCGCCGCCAGCGGACGTGAGCCGGGGGCAGTGACTCTGGTGGCTGTTTCCAAGACCCACGGCGTTGAAGCCATCATCCAGGCCATCGCCGCCGGGCAGCGCGTGTTCGGTGAAAACCGGGTGCAGGAGGCCAAGGCCAAGTTCCCCGCCTTGAAGCAGGCTCACCCCGACCTTGAATTGCACCTCATCGGCCCGCTCCAGACCAACAAGGTGAAGGACGCCGTGGCCTTGTTCGACGTGATCGAGACGGTGGATCGCCCAAAGCTGGCCGAAGCGCTGGCCGCCGAGATGGCGAAGACCGGCCGCCGCCCGCGCTGCTTGATCGAGGTGAACACCGGGGAGGAAGCGCAGAAGGCGGGTATCCTGCCAGCCGATGTCGACGCGTTCGTCGCGGCCTGCCGTGACGTATACGCCTTGCCGCTCACCGGGTTGATGTGCATCCCGCCGCTGGATGAGGAACCCGCCATGCATTTCGCCCTGCTCAGCGAAATGGCCAGACGCAACGGCCTTTGCGAGATCAGCATGGGGATGAGCGGCGATTATGACACCGCCGTCCATTTCAACGCCACCTCTGTGCGCGTCGGCACAGCCATCTTTGGCGCGCGCGCAAGCTTTGTCGAGTAATCCGGCTTCAGACCTTATACCGCAACCACCCGCAATAGAGTGTCAGGTCCACACTCCTTCAGCAAGCGCAGCAGGTCGGGCAGGGGCAGCGCCACGCAACCGGCGGTCGGCGCCCCATCCGGGCGCGTGACGTGCATGAACACGGCGCTTCCCAACCCAGGCGCAACCGGATCGTCGTTGTGCCCCAACACGACGATCACGTCATAGACTCCATCCGCACGCCACAGTTCTTCGTGGCTGGCGGGGTAGGGACAGGTGATCGGGCGGTTGTAAGCCTGGTCGGCCGGGTCGTCGCACCACCCATCGGTCATGGCGATGGGGGCGGTGGGCAAGCCCGTCTCCGGTCGGTCCAGGCGATCGGCGCGCCACAACACACGGCGCAGAGGATACAGTCCCGCTGGCGTGGCGCCGTCGCCTTCGCGCTTATCGGCTTTCACCCCGCAGCGACCGAGCGCACAAGAAAAGCTCCCTCCCGGCCACGTCAGGCGACCGTCCGGGAACACGGTGATCTCCATCGGAGTATCAGCCGGCGATGCGGATGTTTGGCGGCGTCTGGTTGAGGGACTTCTTCGCCGCCTCATACTTCGCCAGATTGCGCATCATCGTGTTGGGAAACGCCTCCGGCGTCTCCACGCCGGCGCTTGCCGGAGTGAGGGCCGGCGCCGCCTCTGGAGCAGGAGATGAGGCGGCGGGCGGAGCCACTCCAGCGGCGCGCTCCGCTTGTCGCTCATGCATGGCCATCTTCATCGTCTGCTTGGCCTGCACCGAGCTGGCGACCATGGTGTCACGCGCCGGCATCTTGCTGGGATGGGGCGTCAGCGAGTCCACCAGGCGCTGCGCCGGAGTGGCCGGAGCCTGGGAAGCGGCCAGCGCGGCGGGGGCCGCCGCCGCTGCTTGAGGGGCTGCCTGTGAGGCGGGCTGCGGTTGCGACGCCGTGTGCGCCGCCTCGGCCTGGGCCACGGTGATCACGTCTGGTTTTTCCGCGCCCGGCTCGGCGCCCGGCTTTTCAGACGCGCCGCCCATCGCCGTCATCACCTTATCTTCGATGCTCCCACCGTTGGCTTGGGCGATGATGGCGCTGGCGATTGACGTCGCACCGCCGACCACCCCGCCATAGAGTATCCCGCCAATCACCTGCGAGGCCGGCTTGATGGTGTCGCCGGAAACCGCACGGTAGATCGAGCTGACGATCGGGATGTGTTGCAGCGGGTTGATGATGTCCAGGAAGTCACTGAAGGACATCTCCCCTTTTGCGTTGTACGGCTCTTCCGTCGGACTGCGGATGATCGGGCTGAGCGGGGCCGGCTGTGCAGCGGTTGACCGTGTGGCAGCCGAATAGGTTGCGCCCGAATAGCTGGTGGAAGCATCAAGGGGCATTGCGGTGTTAGCCATGGTCTGGGCGCTTCCGGCTGATTGGGGCGTTTGGAATTGATGCAATCAGCATGCCAGAGCTGGATGGCTGATTTCCTGAACGGCTGATCGGCAACCTTCGCTTGTTCATCACCATCCTGGGCAACTCCTGCCGGGCGCCGAGCGATTCCTGCCCAGATCCTTTGGCCCGGATTTTCAGAACATATGCCCGCTGCGTTCGGCCTTGGTGCGCAGGTAAGCCTCATTATGGCCGTTGGCCGGAAAGATATGCGGCACGCGCTCGACCACCTCGATGCCCCAGCGGGCGAGTTGGCGCAGCTTGTCCGGGTTGTTGGTCATCAGCCGCACCGCGCGGAAACCCAACTGGCGCAGCATCTCCGCCGCCGGCAGATAGACCCGTTCATCCGCTTCGAAGCCCAGGATTTCGTTAGCGTCCACCGTGTCGAAACCGCGGTCTTGAATGCGGTAGGCGCGCAGCTTGTTGACCAGACCGATACCCCGCCCTTCCTGCGCCAGGTACAGCAGCACACCGTTGCCGCGCCGGGCGATCTCGGCAATGGCGCCGCGCAGCTGATCACCGCAATCGCACCGCAGGCTGCCGAGCAAATCGCCGGTGAAGCATTCGGAATGCAGGCGTGTCAGAACAGGTTCTTCCGGGTTCGGCTCGCCGATGACGATGGCCAAATACTCCGGCCCCCCATCCGCCGGGCGGAAGGCGACGACGCGGGTGTCTTCCGCCCCATCCAGCGGAACCCGCGCATCCGCAACCTGGCGCAGCGTGCGCACCACATGCGTGCGGTAGTCAGCGACATCGCGCGCCCGCACATGCAGGATATCGTGGCGCTTCGCCCATGCCGCCAGCCCGCCGGGCGTCACCCGCACCGCCACCACCGCCGCGGCTGGCAGCAAGCGGGCCAGCTTGGTCAGGTCGACAGCCGCCGCCTCACGCGATCGGGCGCAGGCCACGGTGGCGTTCAGCCCGGCGGGCAGGGAGCCATCGGGGCGTTGCTCAGGATCAACCAGCGCCGTCATGCCCTCAACCGTGAGACCACCGGGCAGCGACAGGGTTACGGCTCCGGCGTTATCGGGCCCGGCGCTATGGAGTTGAGCGCCATCAGGCTGCGTTCCCCCCGGCGCCACGCCCAGCATCAGCGCCCGCCGGTGTGTCACCGCCAACTGCGGCTCCGTCCCTCCCGCCAACCGCTTCAACTGATCCAGCGCCTCCGCCCCCACGGTCTCGACCGCCATTGCCAGCGCAACACCGCCATCGTCGCCAGCCACGGCCACAGCCTCGCCACGGCGCAACGCCGCCAGGATGCGATCGACAGAGCGCATCACGACCGCGTCAAAAGGGGGGGGAGATTCAGAGTGCAAGTCAGCGTACATCTTCATTAAAGAACCGGGTCAAAGCACCGCCCTGGAACCCTAACGCCCCAGAAGCGGAAAAGCAAAACTGTCGCGCCACAATGAGCCACAGCCCCCTGCTTTCCAGAGCGCTCTTTTGTCATACGATCAGCGCCTGAAGGCGTCGCCCGTATGACCCTTTCAATCGAGGCTCCCGCGTTGATCTTCGATTTCGATCAATTGGTTACGGCTTCCGCGCGCTGGCTGACGCTGTGCTGATCGCCCATATAAGGGTCATCATGAGCTTGTACAACCGCCCCGGACATGACCACCCCGGACACCCCGACCCAGACCGCGTCTGGCGCGCCATTCTGGCGCTTCACGCCATCGCGCGGCGGACAAGGATCGGCGCCGCCGGCATCATCGGCGATGAGCTGCTTCATCTGGCCGCCGATGGTCGCTGGTCCTGCCCGCGCGCGCTGTGCGCCGAGGGTGTGGCGTTGTGCGACCTCTACCTGCCGCTGGTGGCCGCTGCGGCTGGCCGGTCCTATGTGGTGGCGCATTTGGGGCAGAGCCTCGACGGTTGCGTGGCGACCTGCACCGGCGCTTCGCGCTGGGTGACCGGTGAACATGACATGCGGCACAACCATCGCCTGCGCGCGCTGGCCGACGCTGTGCTGGTCGGGGCCGGCACGGTGGCCGCCGACGACCCGCAGCTCACCGTGCGCCACTGCGACGGAAAAAACCCCGTGCGCGTGATTCTCGACCCCAGGCGGCGCCTTCCCTCCACGCTGGGCCTGTTCTGTGACGGCGCCGCAGAGACCGTGGTGGTGTGCAGCCAGGACGCCCCCGGCGGCCCACGGCACGGGCAAGCCGAGGCGATACGGCTGCCCTCGACCGAGCAGGGTCGCCTGCGGCCTATGGACGTGCTGGCGGCGTTGGCGGCGCGCGGCCTGACCTTTGTCTTCGTCGAGGGGGGTGGGGTAACCGTGTCACGCTTCCTGGAAGCGAACATCCTGGACCGGCTGCAGGTGACGGTGGCGCCGTTGTTTCTCGGCGCTGGACGGCGCGGCGTGACGCTGCCCGCCGCCTTGAGCATGGACGACGCTCTGCGACCGCAGACGCGCTGCTTCACCTTTGGCCATGACGTCCTGTTCGATTGCGCGCTGCATGCCTGAGGCTTTGCCAGCGCAGGCTTTCTGGACCGTGGAACCCGGTCGGGGTGAAATCCGCCCAGCTTTGCTCGGTGGGACCCCCGATGGGGATGAGGTGACCGTGCGGGCGCTGTACAGCGGCGTCAGCCGGGGCACCGAAAGCCTGGTTTTTCATGGCCTCGTGCCGCCAGAACTGCACGAAGTGATGCGCTGTCCGCATCAAGACGGGGATTTTCCCGGCCCGGTGAAGTACGGCTACAATCTCGTCGGCGTGATCGAGGATGGACCGCAGGCGGGGCAGCCCGTCTTCTGTCTGCACCCGCACCAGACCCGCCTGCGCGTTCCAGCCACCGACCTTTTTCCCCTGCCTGACGGCGTGCCAGAACGACGCGCCGTGCTGGCCGGCATCATGGAAACCGCCGTCAACCTCTTATGGGATGCTCTGCCGCCGGTCGGTGTCCGCGCCACGGTGGTTGGCGGTGGGACGGTGGGGTGTCTGGCGGCGTTTCTTCTCGCCCAAATGCCGGGAGCGGACGTCCAATTGGTTGACGTGAACCCCAGCCGCGCCACCATCGCCACCCAGCTCGGCATTCCCTTCGCGCGGCCCGAAGACGCGACCGGCGAGCGGGATCTGCTGGTGCACACTTCCGGCAACGCCGAGGGGCTGACCACAGCGTTGACCCTCGCCGGTTTTGAGGGGACCATTATCGAAGCGAGCTGGTATGGCCGCGCAATGGTGTCCATTCCCTTGGGAGGGGCGTTCCATCCCCGGCGTCTGCGCCTTATTTCCAGCCAGGTTGGCAGCGTAGCGGCCTCTATGCGTCCGCGACGCAGCCACCGCGACCGGCTGGCGTTCGCGCTGTCCCTGCTGACCGACGCGCGGCTGGACGCGCTGATCACCAGCGAGACCCCCTTCGCCGCTCTGCCCGCCGTGATGAAACGGCTGAGCGCAGCACCAAGCAACGATCTCTGCCTCGCCGTGCGCTACCCATGAGGCGCGCCGTCCGTTGACGGCGCGCTCTTCAGGCGGGGATCCCGGCTGCGGCGACACAGGGATAAAAGCCTTACCGCTCCAGATCGCGGAAGGCGCGGTTGAGTTCATAGTCCTTCGAGGCGATGTACGCCTCCAGTCCCGCCGTGCGCTTTTCAAAAATACGAAAGCGCTGCGCCAGACCGGCCAGGGAGCGATCCGGTTTTGTCGCCATGGCCCGCCAGAACTGTTCATCCTCCTGCGTGCGGTAAAGCTGCTCGGGACGCGCGGGCAAGGCCAGGGCGGCGATGATGTAAGCGATCAGCAGCAGCGGACTGAAGAAAAACAGCCCGATCACCACCGCCAGGCGAACCAAAAACGGTCGTATTCCGAAATAATCGGCGAGCCCGGCGCACACGCCCGCGATATAGCCACGGCGCGGGTTGCGGTAAAGGCGGTGCGGGTTTGGTGAGTCGAACGGTGAAGGGCGGGTCATTTCATGCCTTTCATTTAGACTTTGTTGCGCCAGCCCGGCGCTTCAGCGTCGAGCACGCGCTCGAGCGTGTGGATGCGGGTTTCCAGGCGGTTGGCGATGTCCCACAGCTCCGCCAGCAGGCGCTCATCCTGAGCCGACAAACCGCGCTGGGTGCGCCACTTCGTCAGGTAATGAAAGATGATCCACACCGGCAGGACAACGGTGACAAAGAGGATCGCCACCACGAAGCCGAATAAACTCATGATGCAATCAGCCTTTGCTTCACTGTGATATCCGGCCAGCGATGCGCGCCTTCAGCGCGGCCAGCTCCTCATCGATTTTATGAGCGGACTCGAGCTCGGCGATTTCTTCACCCATCGATTTCTTGCGTCCCATATCATAGACCTCGACCCGGCCTTCCAGCTCATCGAGGTTTCGCTCAACCTGTTCAAAGCGCGACAAGGCGGCGTTGATGCGGTCATCATGCAGCGTCTCCCGCACCTTGACGCGGTTAACGGCGGTCTGCGTGCGCGCCACCAGCGCCTTTTCGCGGGTTTTGGCGTCGGTCAGCTTGGCCTGAAGATGGGCGATGTCATCATTGGCCTTCGACAACGCCTCATCGACCAGCTCCAATTGCCGCGCCAGTGTCTCAACCTGCTCCGCCGCCCTGGTCTTGGCCATGAGAGCGCCCTTGGCGAGGTCCTCGCGGTTGCGAACCAGCGCGATTTCAGCCTTGCGCTCCCATTCGCCGCACTCGTGGATGAGGTCGGTGCTGCGGCGCTCGATCTCCTTCTTCTCGGCGATGATCTTCACCGTCGAGGATCGCACCTCGACGAGGGTGTCTTCCATTTCCTGGATGATCAGGCGGATCAGCTTTTCCGGTTCCTCGGCCCGGTCGAGAAGGGCGTTGAGGTTGGACTGGATGATGTCGGTCAGGCGCGAGAAAACACTCATGATGCTTGGAATCCTTTGATCGAGGCTTGTTGACCCCCATCAAAGCAAGCGGTGTGCCACACGGGAAAATCCAGAGAATCCGCCCTCTCCCTTGCGTGGGGCTTGGGTAAGGCTTACGTGCTTTGACGATATCTTCGCTTTTTTCGCCACTTCATAGCGAATTTCGCCATGCCGCCTTTCTCCCCACCCCCCTTGATCGGCCATTCCCCCGCGTTCCTGGCGACGCTCGCGCATGTTTCCCGCGTGGCCCCGTTGGAACGGCCCATCCTGGTGATCGGTGAGCGCGGCACGGGGAAGGAGCTGGTGGCCGCGCGCCTGCATTATCTTTCGCGGCGTTGGGACAAGGCTTTCATCAAGGTGAACTGCGCGGCTCTGCCTGAGACGCTCCTGGATTCCGAACTCTTCGGCCATGAGGCCGGGGCGTTCACCGGCGCCACGCGCCGCCACACCGGTCGGATCGAGCAGGCGGACGGAGGAACCTTGTTCCTTGACGAAATCGCCACATCCAGTCCCGCCGTGCAGGAAAAGCTGCTGCGCGCCGTGGAATATGGCGAGATCGAGCGCGTCGGTGGTCGGACGCAGACGGTGGATGCGCGCGTACTGGCCGCCACCAACGCCGATCTGCCCGCATTGGCCGATTCTGGCCGCTTCCGCGCCGATTTGCTGGACCGTCTGGCCTTCGACGTCATCGCTCTGCCCCCCCTGCGGGAGAGGCGGGAAGACATCATGGTGCTGGCCGAACACTTCGCCCTGGGCATGATCCGTGAACTGGGCCGTCCGCTGTTTCCCGGCTTCACCCCGCGCGCCGTGGATGCCCTTCTTGGCCATGGATGGCCAGGAAACGTGCGTGAGCTGCGTAACGCGGTGGAGCGCTCCGTCGCCGCCAGCGACTCGGGGGCGCCCGTGGACGTTATCGTGCTCGATCCATTCCGCTCCTCATCCCGTCCCGTGGCCCACTCCTTGGCCCACCCCTTGGCCCAAATGGAAAATGCGCAATCCCCTGCGCCCATCCTGGAGGGCGGTTTCCTTGACTGCGTACGGGCTTTCGAGGCCGGCCTGCTCAAAGCCGCGCTGGAGCGTAACCGGCACAACCAGCGCCGCACGGCGCAGGACCTTGGCCTCACCTACCATCAGCTTCGTGGCTGCTTGCGCAAGCATGGGCTGACCGGTGGCTGAATACGTCACCTTTTCGCCACGCAGCCGGGGCAAATACCCCTCTACCTCTTCCGTGCAGGGCTGGCGCACCGTATATCACCCTTGTGCACCGCCGGAAAACCGGGCGGGCTGATCAGAGGCTGCTGCAGCACCGTGACGTCGGACAACCGGTCAAATCAACTGTTTGCGGGACCAAAGCCTGTCCACTCGAAAGAGGAGGACGAGCCGACGCCTTTTCCCAAGCCAAAATTTCTCAAAAAGCCGCAGTGGCTGAAACTCCCGGAAATCCTTCATCGAGAGACCGTCCAGACCCCGCACGTTCAGCAGACCCAGCCGCAAGAGGCTCTGCGCCGGGAGGTTCTGCAACAAGAGCCGCTGGGTTCGGACACCCAATATTGGGAGGCTCTCTACCGGGAATCTCAACAACACGGCGCTCGAAAACAGAGAACTGAACCAAAGAAGGCCCCGCAACAAGAGACCAGGATTCGAGAAGAGCAATTCTGGGAGGCCCAACAACGAGAAGCCCAACTCCGGGAGGCCCAGTTTCAGGAAGCCCAGCGCCGGGAAGCCCAGCAACGAGAAACCCAACTCCGGGAAGCCCAGCTTCGAGAGGCTCAGCGCCGAGAGGCCTCGCCTCGGCAAACCCCGGATTCAGACACCCAGTATTGGGAGGCTTTGCGCCGGGAGGCTCAGCCACAAGAAGCCCGGCGCCGGCCAGCCAGCCCGCCCGCCCGCCGCTCGAAGCCATCGCAAAAACCCCAGACGAAGCCAGCGAAGCGACCCCGCTCATGGTTGCGTATCCTGGTGAGTTGGGGGCTGGTGATCGTGATCTGGTGTGGCATTGCGGCGGGCGTGGGATTGTCCTACTTCGCCTATGATCTGCCGGATATCAGCACGGTGGCGCAGGCCGAGCGCCGCCCCTCCGTCGTCATGCTCGCCGCCGATGGCTCCGAATTCGCCCGCTTTGGTGATTTGCACGGCACCGTGCTGGATGTGAAACAACTGCCGGCTTACCTCCCCAACGCCGTGCTGGCCATCGAGGATCGCCGCTTCTATTCTCATTTCGGTATCGATCTGATCGGTTTGGCGCGCGCTATTTATACCAATTGGCGCGCGGGCCGCATGGTGCAGGGTGGCTCGACCATCACGCAGCAGCTCGCCAAGAATCTGTTCTTGTCGTCCGAGCGCTCCATGAAGCGCAAGATCCAGGAAGCCATGCTGGCGCTGTGGCTGGAGCATCGCTTCACCAAGGACCAGATCTTCACCGCCTATCTCAACCGCGTCTATCTCGGCGCGGGCACCTTCGGCGTGGACGCCGCGGCGCGGACCTATTTCGGCAAACCCGCCACCGAGGTGAACCTGCGGGAGGCGGCGACGATCGCCGGTCTGCTCAAGGCGCCGTCGCGCTATGCGCCCAGTTCCAACCCCGACGAGGCGGCGGAGCGCGCCAGGGTGGTGCTGAGCGCCATGCTGGCGGGCGGCTTCGCCACCGCACAGGAACTGGAAACGGCCCGCAACACCCCGCCGGCCCCAAAGCGCAAACCGGGCGGCGATGGCCGCTACTTCGCGGATTGGGTGACCGAACAGGCCAAAGGCCTCATCGGCAGCGATCGTGGCGACATCATGATAAGGACGACGCTGGACCTGCGTTCCCAGCGCACCGCAGAAAACCGCGTGCAGGAACTCCTGAGCGGCCCCGGCGCCAGACAGAACGTCAATCAGGCCGCTTTGGTCGCGATGAGCCCGGATGGCGGGGTGCGCGCGCTGATCGGTGGCCGGGACTACGACGCCAGCGAATTCAACCGCGCCACCAAGGCGCACCGGCAACCTGGATCGTCGTTCAAGCCTTTCGTCTATCTCGCCGCGCTGCGGGCCGGCTGGAGCCCGGAGAGCGTGATCGACGATGCACCCGTCCACATCGGGACTTGGTCGCCCAGCAATTATGAAAACAAGTATCAGGGGGCGATCACACTGGCGACGGCCCTGGCGCATTCCTCCAACACCGGCACGGTGCGGTTGATCCAAAGCGTCGGCGTCGAACCCGTCCGCCGGGTCGCGGCGCAATTCGGCATCACCTCGCCGCTGGGCAAGGATCTATCGCTGGCCCTGGGCACCAGTGAGGTGACGCCCCTGGAATTGACGCGCGCCTATGCCGGCCTTGTCAACCGGGGCGTGCCGGTGACGCCCTACGGCATTCTCGAAATCACCGATCGCAACGGCGCCGTGCTGTACCAGCGGCAAGAGGTTAACGCGACCCCCGCCGTCAATCCGGTGGAGGTGGCGCAGCTCGTGCGCATGATGACCGGGGTGATCGAGGTGGGCACCGGCAAGGCGGCGCGGCTCGACCGGCCAGCCGCCGGCAAGACAGGCACCACCCAGGACTATCACGACGCCTGGTTCATGGGGTTCACCGCCGATCTGGTGACCGGCGTCTGGCTGGGCAACGACAACAACGAGGAAATGAAACGGGTCACCGGCGGCAGCCTGCCGGCCAAGCTGTGGCATGACTTCATGATCGACGCGCATGCCGGTCGCCCGGCGAAGCCTCTCCCCGGCCTGGATATCGTCCCCCCACCGGCCTCAGCCTCTGTGGTGGCCGGCGGCGTTTCTCCTACCGGCATTGCCCCAGCCGTCACGCCGGTTCGTGATCGCCCGGCATCGTCGGGGGGCATCGGCGATTTGATCAACCGGCTGACCGGCAGCGGTGACACGACCTTCACCCATATGCGCTGACGATTTTATACCGGAGAGCTCAAACGAACAGCGTCGCTCCGTTTGCCGACACCTCGTTCAGGAACGTCACGACGCCGACGCGCTGCACCGGCACATCCGACCGCAAGCCCGCCTCCGGCGGCAAGCCCAGCGCCTTCAGCCCCATCTCGCACGCCATCACCGTGACGCCCAGGGCGATACATGCCGCCAGCAGTTCCTCAAACGTCGCCAGACCCTGCGCGTCAAAGAAACGGTCCCGTTCCGCCGGCTGGCTTCCGTCGTCAGCGGCGTCCAAATTGCACCAGCCCAGCCCGTCGGATTCCGATTCGTGCATCAGGGCGCGCACCGCCCGCCCGGTGAAGAACAGCGTCACCCTGCGGTTCGTCGCAGCGGCGGCGCTTGCCATCACCAGCGCGTAATGCACCCGGTCGAAGCCGCCGGAGAAGATCACGATCGACAGGCTGTCGGGTCCCTGCATGATCGTCCCCCAATGCTTGTTCAGAGATGGTTGCTCAGGTCATGAATGGTCCGCGCCGCGCCGCACAGCGGGCAGGCCGGATCGGGTTTGACCGTAATGCGGTGATAGCCGGCGTTCAGCGTGTCGAGCATAAGCAGGCTGCCCGACAGGCTCTCGCCGATGCCCAAGACTTCCTTCAGCACCTCGGTCGCCTGAAGCGAGCCGACCACGCCGGCCAACGCTCCCAGCACCCCGCCTTCCGAACAGGACGGCACGAGCCCGCGCGGCGGTGGTTCGGGAAAGATGCAGCGGTAGCAGGGGTTCGGTCCACCGAGATGCGCCTTGAAGGTGGAAACCTGCCCGTCAAAGCGCAGGATCGCCGCTGAAACCAGCGTCTTTTTGGCGAAGAAGCAGGCGTCGTTCAACAAGAAGCGGGTCGCGAAATTGTCGGACCCATCCGCGACCACATCGTAACGCTCGATGAGATCCGGCGCGTTGTCCTTGGTGATGCGCGTCTTATAGGTCTCAACCGTCACATCGGGGTTCAGCGCGTGGATGCGCGCAGCCGCGCTTTCTACCTTGGCGACGCCCAGCATCGACTCGTCGTGGATCACCTGCCGTTGCAGGTTGGAGAGGTCGACCGCATCGTCATCGACAACCCCAATGGTTCCCACCCCGGCGGCGGCGAGGTACAGCAGCAGTGGCGAGCCCAGCCCACCGGCGCCCACCACCAGAACCTTGGAGCGCAACAGCCTCGTCTGCCCCGTCCCGCCGATGTCCGGCAGGATGATGTGACGCGAATAGCGATGAAGCTGGGTGTCGGTGAAGTCCATGCCCCCCAGCATAGCGCCGTCCGACCGCCCTGCGAAGCCTCCTGCACGGTCATTGTGACAGGGATGGGATGGCCTCGGCGACAAAGCTGTGACCCCGGGCAAATTTAAGATTTGGTTTACCATGATCAGCGCTTACTCCTCCTCACCAGCCGCGAGGCCGGTGCGTGAAAGTTTCAGTTGAGCATGGAGGAAAGTGCATGACGTCATCAACCAGTCTCCCATCCAAGG